>NZ_JBFWIB010000019.1:0-52028 GCF_041300785.1 Luteimonas salinilitoris | reverse complement strand
AACCTGACCCCGTTCCTTGCTTCTGCTCATCGCGTCAGAGATTCCCGCCCTGCCCTTTTGCCCGACGTACGCCCCTGCGGACTCTTAGAAAAATCGTCCTGACATCCCTGACACCATTTCCCGGTCCTGAACGTTATATTCTCGACGGGTCGACCCATCTGGAGACCGGCACCGGTGACACCATGCGCATGAAGCGCTTGCTGGCGGCCATTGCAGGCATCGCGATCATCGGCGGGATCTGGCTGCTCACCCGCGACACGGAGCTGCCGGGCCGGCGCGCGGAGAGCAACGCCAAGCCGAACGAGGCGGCCGGGACTGCGCCCGGCCAGGACGGGCACCGACGACCGCGTGCGCCGCTTCCTGAGGGCCCGTTCCATGCCGTGCGCGCCGAGCTCGACTCCCGCGCCCGCGCGGGCGATGCCGAAGCCGCCTATCGGCTGGGAAACGTGATCGGGCAGTGCCTGACGTACGAACGCATGCCGATGGGCGCATTCATTGCGATCATCGCGCAGGCCGCCGCCTACTTCGGAGACACCTTCCAGCTCGCCGGGCGCCCGATCGACAGCGACATCAATGTCGATGCGCTGCTCGAACGCAAGCAGGAACTGGACGAGCTCTGCAAAGGCACCGAAGACCTGACGGAGACGGCAGACGCGGCGGACGCGCACGCCTGGATACTGCGTGCCGTCGCCCTGGGCCACACCACTGCGATGGCCCGCTACCCGGACCATGCATTCGCCGAGTTCAAGACCCATGCCGACCTGCTCGACAACGCCGACGAGGTCGCGCGCCGACGCGACCGCGCCAGGGTGCTGATCGAACGCGCGTTCAGGGCCGGCGACCCCGAAGCGCTGTACGCCTACGCGACAGCGCACGGTCCCGACGGGATGCTGGAGGAAGATCCGGTGCGCGTACTCGCCTACTGGAACGCCTACCGGCAGGTCACCACCACCTCCGACGCCATGGGCAGACTCGGCGACGCGGCGATACGCGAGCGGTTGAGCCCCACGCAAATTCAGGAGGCCGAACGCATGTCACCGCGCATCCTCGGTACGTTCCACCGCTCGGGCGAAGGACGATGAGAATGGCGTCGTGGACAAGCCGGGTATCACCGGGTCTGGCGCTGGTCACCGTCCTGCTGGCGGCGATGGGCGGCGGCTGTTTCAGGGTATCGGCACCCCCACCGGAATTGCCGGAGGACGCCGGCGCGGATACGGACACGCCCGCCCCGCCCCCCGCGCCGCCAGCCCATGCCCCGGAGCAACCGACGCACGGCCGCCAACCAGCGCCCGCGGGCGAGGCGCCGTCGCAACGTCTGCGCTGGTGGCGGAACCCGCTCCCGGAAGTCTTCGACGCGCTGCAGGAAGCGGCCGCCGCAGGCGACATGGACGGCGCCTACATCCTCGGCGTGCGCTCGGCCCAGTGCAGGACGGTACTGCGCCGCGACAGCCCGGAGTCGTTGATCCATGAGTACCGGGATCGCAAGATCCTATACAGCGGTCCCGGCGATAGCCGGCCGCACCGCGAAAACCGGGAAAAGGAGCTGCAGGAGAAATTGAGCCAGTACGAGGACTGCGCCGTGCTCGGCCAGGAGCGGGCTTCAGCCGGAGCCGACTGGCTCGAACGGGCGGGCCGTTCCGGCGAGGCATCGGCGCGGCTGGCCTTTGTCACGCATGCACTGGAAGAGTACGCAACGCGTGGCGCGCTGATCGCCGACATCGAGGAAGCGGGCCGACGCCAGAAGCTCGCGCGCGAATGGCTGGAGCAGTTGGTCCAGGACGGCAACGAACAAGCGCTGCACTACTATGTGGACGCACTGGACGGCCGCTACGCGCTATACGCAAGGGACGAGCCGGCTTCCATGGCCCATGCCTACGCGCTCGATCTGGTGCGAAGCCGACGGGTCGGGGATTTCGACCAGTTATGGCGGCAAGGACCGGAAAGGTACGGCAACCGCACTCCCGCCGAATGGGACGAGATCACCTCCCACGGGCGCGAGATCTACCGCGAGCATTTCGAGCACACGCCGTTATGGCCTGGGCGCTGATCATCGAGAAAATGAACCTGACCCTGAGGTTCGTCAGGAGTTGCGCGACAGCTCGTCGAGAATTCCTAAGCTAAACATTGAGCCGGCGCTTCAAACTCTCTCGGCGGGGCGTGTGCCAATAATCATAGCCATTTTGCTCGTCGTCATCGAAAAGCGAGGCGACAAACGCACCGAAGGACGACGCCTGAGGGCAAAGATAGTTGTTTTCGTCGCTCCCCCACATCGACCAGCTTCGCACCCAGCTATAGATCGCCCCAAAGTCCTCTGTGCGTAACGAGAGAACGATTTCGAGCAGACCCGGATCAGCCCCGATTGCGAGACACCCGGTGGGCAGCCGGTTGCCCAGTTCATGGTTCCAGGCCACGACCCGATCCCAAGCATAGAAAGGGTCGACAAAATGCTCGGTCGGATTCTCGCACCATTCCTCGGGGGCCAGCGCGGTATGTCTGAACATGTTGGGATATGGTCGGCCACCGTTATAGCTGATCAAGAAGGCGCGATAGTCGCCCGGCAACGCATAGCCGGCCCTCTGTTCCCAACCAGAGATCGCCGAGGCCAAGGCTTCTCCTGTCTCCCATTTCTCGCCGACAGGGCTGATCAATCTATCCATGGAAATATCCCAAGTTCTGCATCAGCTTATACGCTGACTTATGCGACGTATCAAAATCAGCAATCTCGCGACGAAAGCGCAGCTAGCTAATTTCTTCAAGAATAAAGCCGCCTGTCTGACGTTTCCACAGGCGGGCAAACAAGGCATCCTGTTCGACCAGCTCGTCCGGCCTGCCTTCTTCCGTAGTAACGGGGTCAGATGCACTTTCCATGCTCAAGCGGTGAACTGCACGACCGCGCTTTCTCGTTCCCCACCAGCGCTTGGAGGAGGTGGCGCTCGCCTGGCGTTGCTCGACAATTTCGGAGTGGCAGAGGACAGACACTGCCCAATCTTGCCGCCCCCGGCTCAGCAACAGCATTGGGAAGTGAACCTGACCCCGTTCCTGCTCCGCACTGCCTATGCCCCGCTTCTTGCGCCGCTACCATCCGCCAAGGTGACGAAGTCTTTGCTGGCGGCCAGGGATCCGTCCTCCAGAAGCCCGCCCACTCGGTCCTCGATAAGCGCACGAAGCTGCCCGCTCGTGCTGCGGTAGCCAAGCTGTCGCGAGACGTGGAGCACTAACTCTTCAACCGTGGCGCCAAGGTTCTTCTGAACTATGGTTACGATTGCCCTGTCGATCTCCTGTGGCGGCAGATAGTCGGGGCGCCTGAGAGTGAGCGATGCCACCTCCGTACGATCGCGCACCTTGACCTCCTGATTGAGAAGGGACAAGAAGAACGAGTGCGACCGCTCGATGAGGCGCCGTCCAAGTGCCGTTGCGATGCCAGCATCGACTGCTGCCTGGATCCGGCCTCCAGCGCGTTGCAGGCCCCACAAGGTCCTAACGCGAGCCACCACCTCGTCGCGGTGGACTGGCCCTTCCACCTCGACAATGTCGCGGACGATGTCGGCCATGGCGTCGGCGGGCACCATATGAAGCTCATACCTGCTTCTGGGCACCTTGATCAATGCTTCTTCATAGAAGACGGCGTCAGGCTCATCACCGGCCTCCGTCAAGCCGACCTCGACAAACTCGCCGCGTTCAACCGCATAGATGTCGATAGGGACCGCGCGCCGCGCCGGAGAGGAGATGCCATCATCCTCCGAATGCTCGATCGCGTTCTCGATCGCTTCCAGCAGCTTCTCCAACTCGGCTTGAGGGCGCTGGAACCAATCGGCGCTCCAGATTCGATACATCGTCCAGCCCTTGTCGCGTAATGCAGCTTCACGCAGCCGGTCACGATCGCGCGCGCTACGGGCGTCTCGATACCACTCGCCATCGCACTCGACGCCAAGCACATAGCGCCCAGGCCGCTTTGAGTCTGCAATGGCGATGTCGACGAACAGACCTGCGATACCGACATCGGTATGCACATCTATTCCCCGGGACCGAAGAGCTGCTGCGACCTCTTCCTTGAATACTCCTTGACGCTGCGAGCTCGTCTCCCGCGCGATCATCAAGTTCCCTGTTCTTGCGTAGTGAAGAAACAGCTTGAACGCAGCTGTGCCGCGACCCTTGGCCCGCTCGACGTCGATGTCGTCGTCGGTGATTGATGAGAAGATCTCGCACCGGCTCTTGGCGCGGCTGATCAGCACGTTCAAACGCCGCTCGCCGCCATCCTTATTGAGCGGCCCGAAATTCATCGTCATATGGCGATGGATGTCGCGCCCGTATCCAACCGAGATGAAGATGACGTCGCGCTCGTCACCTTGGATGTTCTCCAAACTCTTGACGAAGAACGGTTCCTCGGCAGGCCCACTGAAGAACCCTTCCGTCTCCGGGTGTTGGCGCCTCAGAAGTTCCAGCTGATCGATGATCGCGCGCCGCTGCTGCGCTGAGAACGTCGCAACGCCAAGAGACAGTTTCGGGGTCTGGCTAGCGTGTTCGATGACCGCCAGAGCCACCACCCTCGCTTCCTCGGGATTTGTTCTAGTGTTGCCGCGGTCGTAGACCGCATTCGGAAGATGGTTGAAACGCAACCCAATCCCCGCTTCGCTCGTGTAGGGGCTGGGCACGATAACCAGCTTGTTCTCGTAGAACTGGCTGTTCGATACAGCGATTAGAGACTCGTGGCGACTGCGATAGTGCCAGCGCAGCATCCGTTCAGGCAGGCCACGGGCACGGCAAAGACCCAACACACTCTCGATGTCGGCAGCACTGGCACCATCTTCTTCCTTGCCCTCGTCGTCGCCTAGGACCTTCGCGAAGAAGCGGGTCGGGGGAAGCTGCTTCTCGTCACCGACAATGACAAGCTGCTTGGCCCGAGCAACCGAGCCCAGAGCATCAACGGGCTGCACCTGGCTCGCCTCATCGACCACGAGCATGTCGAAATCCAATGCCCCTGGTGGTAGGAACTGGGCGACTGAAAGCGGGCTCATCATGAACACCGGCTTGAGCGCTTGGATCACCGGGGCACACCGCCCCATCAGTTCGCGGATAGGCATGTGCTTGCGGCGCTTGACCATCTCGCCCATTAGAACCGCTGTTGGTCCGGTCGCGCCTCCACGCTGCGGGATCTTGGCATGATGAGCTGCCAGCACTTGGTGGCGCGCGAGCTGCATGCGCTTCCAATCAAACTGAGCGAAGCGCTCTACGGTCTGAGAGTGCTGGTCGCCATCGAACCTCGACAGCTCTGGATCGCGCTCTGTCATCGCCGCTAGCACGGCTTCATAGTAGGCAAGCTGGAACGTGCCGATGGCTTCTGCAGCAGGAACTTCCCCTGTGGCCAGCCGACTGACCAGGTCCGGCAGGCTCTTTTCTTCCGCTTGCTTGGCTCTGCCAACGTAGGCTACCCACTGTGGCAAGCCCTCCGGATTTGCCCTCCACCGCTCGAAGAGCGTGGCCAGTCCGGCCAGGCTCGCATCCGCCGGGCGCGCAGGGACTTCACGGTTACCCTCAAAATGCAAGCTATCGAAGACGCCAGCCAGGCTGCGCGCCAATTGCTTACCTGCCTCCTCAAGCCCCTTAGCTTCATCACGCCAGTTTTCCGGGTTCTCGACGGTGGCTGCCAAGACCCTGAGATCGTCGTTCTCACGCATCCAGGCTGCGGTGGCGTTGACCGTCTTGATATCCGTGTCGATGCCGCGCCACAGGGGTCCAAAAGCGCCTAAGCCCTGCGATTGGCTCAACTCAAACTGGCGCAACGCCTTTTGCGCCCGAGTGATACGAGAGACGTGGTCCAGGGCCCCCTGCACGTCCAGTTCAGCGCGACCCAGCAGGAGCGCACATTGACCAGATGCGGCACCCCAAGTTGCTGCCTTCGTCTGCACCTCGGTCAGGGGCACCCGCTTGGCAATAGTCTCCTCGCCCCAAGGCCGATGACCCGCCGTGATCAGGAGTTCGCTGAGAGGGAGCAGATCCGCCTTGAGCTCATCAATCAACGGACGAACTCGCTTTGCCAGCTCAGTGGCGAGGGATCGATCGGCAACATCCGCCAGGCGCTCCCGCACGCCAGTTCCCAACGGGCGGAGAGAACGCATCCAGGAGGCCACCGCCATGAGGAAGGTAGTCTCAGACCGTTCGCGCTGCCATCCGCTGCCAAAGGCCTCCGCACCTTCGCGGTCACGGAAAGCGATCTTGCGCTGGGCGGCCTGGGCGCTCGTGAGTTCGTCTAGCCGGGAGAGCACCTCATCAGCCGGCATCTTGGGAGAAACAAGCTGTGCGCGCACCTGTCGATTTGCTTGGCGCCACTTGCCATTGAAGAACCGCAGCCAACTTCCACTTAGCGCTGCTAGGTGCGCCCGCGCATCGTCGAGCTCCTGATCCCAAGCGGCATCACGGAAGACCCCAAAAAGGCTGGCTTTCGCTCGCTGGACCTGCTCGACAGACTCAATTAGCTCTTCGATTGTGTCGACGCCTCGGTCCCAGATGCTCGCGATCAACGCATCCCGCCCAATCTCCGGAACGGTTGACGCCCGCTCGCCGAGAGCAGTCAGGCGGATGACGCTATCGAGTGTGAGCTTCTCTCGTTCGCCCAGCAACTGGGCTAGACGCGTCGCGTCGGGCAACAGACGATCCAGGATGGGTTGTAGGGCCGCCAGCCTGGCGACCTCGTCCGCAAGCTTGAAGCTCGGGGCCAGCCCTTCTAGCGTGTCGCGGTTTTCCTTCCAGTCACCGTCAAGCGCCGATGGGTCTGCTACTTCGAGCGCTTGCGAGCGCTGATCCTGAGCAACGCCGAGGTGCTCAATCAGCTCATCTACTGCGCCTAGCTGACCCCAGATAGGGGCGACGAGCACTTCACGCCCGATTGGAGGAGTGCCCATCAGCGCTTCGGCGCGCGAGATGGCACGACCAATATCGTCGAAGTGCTCGGGCGCCGGAAGATCGAGCTCCGCCATCACGTGTTCTGCGCTATCCCGCCACGCGCCCAGTTCTTCGGACAGAGCGGCCACCGATTGCAGCACGCGAGTCCGATCATTGGGCGTCATCCCTCGAACGCCGACGCCAGTCCACGGATGCTGCGACGGGAGCCCCATTCCTTCGATGCGCGCCGTAAGATCACGAAGCAAATCTTCTCTGCTAGTGACCTCATGCGGCGCCCACTTGGTGGGGCGGTCCAATTTCACCTGGCGCGTCGTATGACCTTCTCGTCGCAATCGAACTAGATGCCCAAACACCTGGTAGGGGGTCAGTCCGGTATTGCCGAGCTCTCGATGCAGGCGCTCGGCATGTGCGTTGAGCTCGTCTCGAGCGTCGGTTAGCTGCTCAACGACTGGATGCCCATCCTGCACAGCAGGTCGACCCAGCTCCCAGGTCCTGCGCAGTTCCTCCAGGAGGATGCGCTTATTCGCCTTGTTGCTATGGAGCTCCAGACACGCGTCACCGATACCGATGTTGTCCAGCCGCCGCTTGACGACTTCCAGGGCAGCCATCTTCTCGGCGACGAACAGCACTCGCTTCTTGTCTGCAATCGCGGTTGCGATGATGTTGGCGATCGTCTGTGATTTACCTGTCCCCGGCGGACCTTGAACAAGGATGCTGTTGCCAGCCTGCACGTCATAGACAACGAGCGATTGAGAACTGTCGCAATCGACAACATGCATCATCTGCTTGGGAGAGATGATGCTGTCAATGTTCACTTCATCATTGGACAGTGAGGCTCCCGGGAAGCCGTCGGAAACCACCCCTCGCAGCGTGGGAATAGATTCGAACCCGCCGAATGCTTGCCACTGCTCGGGATCCAAGTCGCGATACATCATGAACTTTGCGAACGAGAACAACCCCAGCACCGCATGATCCGCCACGACACCCCAGTTGGGGCGCTCGCGGACAAGCTCGCCTACTTGCGCAAAGTAGCTGTCGACATCGAGTGCTTCGAAGTCACCAATTTCGGGGAGCTTCATCCCGAACTGACGATGTAGGTAGAGCTGAAGCGACAGGTTCGACTCGATATCGTCGCCCGACCATCGCAGGTGAAACTTCTCTCCAGCGTTGCTACGCTCCAAACGGACGGGCACGAGCACTAGCGGCGCGAAGCGATCATCGTTAGGGGTCGTCGGAGCTCGCCACTTCAGAAAGCCCACGGCCAAAAAGAGCACGTTGACACCCTGCTCTTCTTCCAAGGTCTTGGAGTCGATATACAAGTCGAGCAGGCGCTTCTGCAGGCCAGCCGAGGTCATGCGGGTTTGGAGGTGACCATCCCAGTGAGTGGCAACACGCCCCCTCTCATCTAGCTCGATTTCTGGCTGATCCACCAGCTCGGGATCAGGCGCTTCCCCTTGATCGCCTTCAAGTCCTGCAAGGGGCGCATCGGGAGGCGGCGCCGATTCCGCTGGGTCAGCCCGGCCTGGGGCGAAGGTGAATCGCTTTCCATCTATGACCAGCGTCTGGTAGATGGCCTTCGCGAGCTCGTCGGCCACCTCAACGATCTTGGCCCGGCCAGAGCGTGGCGTATGCAGGAGCCGATTTCGCGTGGAGAGATCCAGCAGCTCAAGCCTGGCCTGCTCGATCTTGTCCTGCAGTGAACCTGCAACGCGGAAAGGCGACGCTTCTGACGTCGCCGCGAATGTAGCCTCCGGCATTTCTCACCCCCTTGGGCGCTTCCTCGCAGCCCGGGCTTGGCTCGCGCGCCGCCCCGGGCAGTATAGTGCAGCCAACGGTCGTCGGATTCCAACCAGGCCAGGGGGCCGCCGCCAGGCGGGATACGGGATGAAGGGGCTCAAGACCAGCGAGATCCACTGGGTAGTCAACTCCTACATCGGCGTTTCCGAGGGCTACCTTGGAGACTTCAGCTACCGGACACACCGGGAGTTCTATCCCGCTCACTGCGACTTGGAGATCGACCCGGACAGCTTCCCTGGGAAGACCACTCGTGAGAAGTTCCTAGCGATCTTGGGCTCGGCTCAGCCCCGCGACCAAGCGGCGATCCTGCGAGGGGTCGCCCATAAGTATCCAGCTGGCAGCGATGAACACCGGACGCAGGACAGCTACAAAGCGCTCCTTAGGCTGGCCAAGCGCTGCACTGAGTCAGCCGCTGTTGACGCTCCAACACCGGCGCTAGCTAGCGAGCTCGTCCATCACGCCCTCCAAGATGCCGCCACCCTACTGGAGCAGCGCGGTCCGGTAAGCGCGCTCGACCGAGTGCATACCGCGCTACATGCCTACTTGAAGGCAGCATGCGCTCGATGTGGCATCGAGGCAGCTGATCAAGCCACGATGACGAACTTGCTCAAGCAGCTCCGGCAACAACATCCCTGCTTTCACGATGACGGACGACACAACGAAGCGGTTGCGCGCATCTTGCAATCCCTAAGCAATGTCGTGGACTCTCTGAACCCTTTGCGCAACCAAGGCAGCTTGGCGCATCCGAATAGCCGCCTCGCCACTCACGATGAAGCCGTTCTCGCAATCAATGCTACGCGGACAGTGATCCAGTATCTTGATGCCAAGTTCTCCAAGGAAGAACCCCAATCGGCGAGCTAGACTTCAACCGTGCCATGCTTGAGTAGCCCGCTAAATCTACTTTTCGATTGATTCGCTCGGATACCTCAGCCTCCGCCCCCCTTTTCCGTCTGGAAACAGCGCGTTATCGCTTAAGTAAGCGCCATTCACCCCTGACGCCTTTTTCAACTCTTCCAGCTACTTGTTACTGACATCATTCTTTTCCACCAGATGCTCAAGCTTCAAGAACGCTTTCATGGTTTCCGGAGAGAACTTATGCTTGGCTCGAAGCTCAGCGAATACAAATCCCAATCCCTTGCTCAAGTAGTCGACGGATGATTTGAAAAGTTCCGGTCGCCCCTTTGCGTACTCAACCAGCGCTGACCACGCCGAGAGTAACGGGGTCAGATGCACTTCCCGAGCCAAAGCGGAGAACTGCATGACGGCGTCTTCTCGTTCCTCTCCAAGACCTGGAGCAGATGGCGTTTCGTCTGGCGCTGCTCGGTCACTTCGGGTGGCGGAGGACAGACACTGCTTAATCTCGCCACCCCCGGCTCAGCAACAGCATTTGGGAAGTGAACCTGACTCCGTTCCTGCTCAAGTGCGCCTAACCCCATTCCTTGGCCGACTTCGTAGAGATTTCCCGTCTAGATGAGAAGGGAGCCGGCGGATCACAACTTCTCCGGCGGGGCCGTATCGGGGGCAAAGCTATGGCACGGGGAGCAAGCAAGTCTCGGGGGTCTTCCTGGGGCGCGGTCGTAATCTTGGTCTTTTTGGCCTGGATGCTTGGCCACTGCTCTGGGGGCGCTGACGATCCGCCTCGGAGTAGCTACGAATCACCATCGCACCAGCCTGCAGTTGAAAAATCGTCGGTCTCTGCGCTGCCGGAGCCAATTCGGGAAGATGAGTTGGATGCTAGAGAACTCCGCTACATCGACGCCTCCTCTCTCAACCTCCGGGGCTCTCCCAACGGTACGGTCATTGGGCGCCTTCCCCGGGGCCAGAAAGTCTCTGTAGAGGAACGCAAAGGAACTTGGCTACGGGTCTCGTTGGGAGGCGCTCCGACCGGCTGGATCGCAGAGCGGTACACCTGCGCGCCTCTCGGCTGCTGGCAGCGTAGTGTGCCCACATCGGTGCGACCGGCACGATCGGTGCCGCAGAGCTTTGGTTCCAGTTGCCCTTGTTCGGGTTCGACCAACTGCTATGGGCCTCGCGGCGGGCGATACTGCATCACGTCTGGTGGCAACAAGCGTTACCGATGATCTGGCACGACGCGTCTAAGTGAAACCGACCCCACTCTTTCATGTGCCAATGAACAATACGCTCGCAAGATGCGGGACTAGCAAAAGTAAACCTGACCCCGTTTTTTGGAGAAGGCGTAGTAGGCGCCATGGCTCCGGCAATTTGCGCCTGCCAGATAATCGTCCCTGACCATTTCCGACACCTAAGTCAAAGATCAAGCAAGAACTGACCGACGGACGAATCATCCTCATCGTCCTCCGCGACCTCATGGCGCGCCATGTTCGAGACAGCGTCTCTCGCCGCAATGAATCCGTCCGCAAAAACCGAAAGCATTTCAGCTTTTCGACTTTCTGAAACGCGAGGGATACTACTGGTGTCAACAACAGTCAATTCGCGCGGAAGCCGCGCAGCAGGAGCGCTAAAGTCCAAAATCGAGAATTTGGCATCTTCAAGGTCGGAGTCTTGGAGCAGAACCTCCTCCACGATACTAACGAAAAGAGATAGCCGTTCTCCCGAAAGCGGATTGCTACGCCAGAAACTGAACCATGGGAAATAGATCTGGTCATTTGCACCATAAATCAGCGGCGGATTGAACGGGATCATCAGGTCGCGACCTACCGAATAGAATCGAGGAGCAACATCGTGAACGAAATTCGCGGAAACACCATCGAAGTGGTCTTTAATTAGCGGCAGGAGCCCAAGAAAGTTATCCCTAACGTCCTGCCTCTTAACACCCCTCTTGACACCCTCAACGATCTGCAAGTACGGAATGCTGAAAACGAGCAGATCACGCACGGACTCAAAAAGTGGCTCGTAACTAAAAGTTGGCCCACCTTTCGCCAAGGCGACAAATTCACGCGTGATCCGTTTCGGATCTTCATGCCATGTTCGAGCCAAGTGCTGGAGGGAAGGAACTTTTAGCTTACGCATGACGACCTCTGTTCTTCAGAACGGCGGAGGGGTTCGAGAGTAATACTGGCGGATTAGCTCGTCGCTAATCCTCATTCCAGGATTTACCCTTCCTTCGTGGCGCCAAACATGATCCCAAGGGCTTCCCTCTGCATGACTCAACTCGACTAGTGTTCCAGCGCTAAGTCTTCCGTAAAAGCCGACCACCTTCTCTAAGAGACCCGCGGTTTCTTCGTCCAGGACATAACCAACCGTGTCGGTAAATCCGGTGCCGGGGTTAAGTTTCTGTGCCCTTGTAGTGATCGGCTTACGATCAAAAATTTTGAAATCTCGATAGAGATACTGAAGAACCGGCCCAAACTGCCATGCTTCAAACTGGTGCCTGATCAGCGGTCCGCCAAGAATAGTCAAGGACCATGCATGGCAAAAATAGACGAGCTTCTGAAGACCCAGATTGGTCACGGGCCGGCCAGCTGCCTCAGACGCATCAAGAACGTAGTTCGCTATTGCCCGACCATCAAAAGTCATGACCACCTCAGTCGTACAAAAAAACTGCTCCTGACGATATTTCCCCTATTTCCCGGAAATTGTCCCTGATACCTTTTCTCACTCTCATCCTTGCCAATTCCGGACCACCTTCTACTAGCGATGTGGCCAGCCCCACTTTCTATAAGGCGATCTTTGCCACCAAGTCATCTACGGCACTCATGCAATGGTCGATTTGCTCGCGATTGACTCTGACACGTTGTCCTCCCACATTCATGCGACCCGCACTAAGGTTGTAAAAAGGCATTCCCTTGGCAAAGGCGACTACACCTGTGGTTTGGAAATCTCTAATTTCAACGACGCCATCCTGTAGGTTTTCAAAACTAAAGATCTCGGAGTTATGCTCGATGAGCGAAGTCACATCCGTATCGATCGACTGCAGCACAGCTGAATAAGCGGATGCGGGCCCCATGTATTGGGTGAGTCTGTTCTTAGCTATGACGTGAACCTGTGGCAGCTCTCGTCCCGCTGCTGCGAGCCTTGTGGAAAACGCATACTCCGCATAGATCTCGGAAGGCAGCCTAAGGCCGTATGTAAGAGAGAATGCGTTCTGAATAGCTCGTCGCGATGAATCGTCAGCCATCACCGGCAAAATCAGTCTAGTAGTCGCTGCTAAACAAATCTGGGTATAGAAGGAGAAGCTGGGATTCGCGTCCATAAATACGACGTCGTAGTCGAATTCAAGAGGGTCAATGAAATCCTTCAGCCAGCTAACTACACCTAGCCACGCATTGGTTCCCGGTAAACTCTGGTTTGCAAGAGAGCTTATCGCCGTACCTTGCAGCTCGAGCAATGGGTCACCACATACAAGAAAGATGTTTGGAGGAATGGACGCATTGCTTTCATACGGCCGAACGATGAAGTCTGCCGCATTAAATGCTGGAGGTGAGAACGGAGCAGGGATTCGCCTTTGAAAGTAGCCTCCAATGCTCTGACGAAGCGTCTGTCCATAAAATTCCAGAAGCCGCTGATTACCGACGCCAAGACCACCAAGAAATAGTTCGGACAAGTTCGCCTGAGGACATACATCTATGACGAGTACTGATCGGTCCGGATTCTGTTGCGCGAAACGGCAAATGGTCTGAAAGGCGAGGCTTGTCTTGCCGGTTCCGCCTTTGTTGTTCCAGAACGTGTACGCGTGCATTCATCGTGCTCAGCTGGACTGAACGGACGTTATCACGTCCAGAACGGACGCGTCAATGGCCAAACGGTCGTCCTGGCTGATCGTATTAGCGCTGGTGTCCATGGCCTCTTCGGCCACAAAGAACAGGCGCGGCTCTGGCTAAGTCGTTGTTTTTGCTGCCATATAGAAAGGTGGGACTCGAATCTTTGCGGTGCCGCTACCACCGACGGATTTGAGTTCGCCGCACTCATCTCATCCACATTTGGAGTAGCCGCAGTTCAAACAAGTCGCACACCCATCCATCAGCACCACGGCCTTGGTGCTGCACTTGTGGCACATGGTGGCGGACGGCGGGAACGAGGCTCCCTCGCCGGTGATGGCGATGTCTTCGGGGTGGTCTTCGGAGGAGTCGTCTACGTCGGAACGGAGAGCGCCCTCATCCGCCCTTCGGGCACCTTCTCCCGCTTTGGCGGGAGAAGGAGAACCGGGGCTTATGTCAGAGTTTTTTTTTGAGCGCGCTTCGAACTGCTTGCGCTTCTCGGCGATGAGGGCGCGGGTGGTGTCGCTCATCTCGGGGTCGTGCATCATGCCGATCGACTTGAGGTGGTCCTCGACGATGTTGCCGAGTTCGGCGACCAGCGAGGGCATGTACACGCCGCCGGCCTTGAAGTAGCCGCCCTTGGGGTCGAACACGGCCTTCATCTCGTCGACGATGAAGGTGACGTCGCCGCCCTTGCGGAACACGGCGGAGAGGATGCGGGTGAGCGCGACGATCCACTGGAAGTGCTCCATCGACTTGGAGTTGATGAAGATCTCGAAGGGACGGCGCTGCTCGTGCTCGGTGCCGGCGTTGAGCACGATGTCGTTGATGGTCACGTACATGGCGTGTTCCACCAGCGGCGACTTGATCTTGTAGGTGCTGCCGATCAGCACTTCCGGGCGCTCGATGCGCTCGTGCATCTGGATGACGTCGGCCCTGGGCAGTTCGGCCTCGGCAGTCTCGCGCTCGACGGCGGCGGCGGGCACCTCGCGGGTCTTGTCCTCGGGGGTGACGACGGCGTAGCCCTTGATTTTCTTTTCGATCCTGACGGCCATTGCTGATCTCTTGCGTTGCGGTGGTGCGGTGGGTGGGTGTGGAGGGTTGGGGTTGGAGGTGTTGCGGGTTGCCCCTCACCCCAACCCCTCTCCCGCAAGCGGGAGAGGGGCTATGGCGGCGTTACCGTTTGGATGCCGGCTTGCGGGCGGTCTTGGCGGCCGACTTGCGCGGGGCGGCGGGTTTCGCTGCCTTGCGCGGGGCGGCTTTCTTTGCGGTCTTGCTTGGCGCGGTGGTCTTCTTGGTGGCCTTGCCCGCGGCGGTCTTGCCGGCCGGGGCCTTGCGTGCGGCCGGCTTGGCGGACTTGCTGGCGGCGGGCCTGGCGGTCGCCTTCTTCGCCGCGGCTTTCTTCGCCGGGGCCTTGCTGGCGACGACCTGCTTGCTGGTGCTCTTCTTGGCCGCCTTGGCGGTGGCCTGGCCCGCGCCCTTCTTCTTCAGCGCGGCCACTTCGGCCGTGGCGCTGGCCTTGGCGGCGGCGAGCGACTTCTTGGCCTTGCCGACGCGCTTGCTGACGGCCTTGCCGGCCTTGTCGGCACGCTTGCTCACCGTCTTGCGCGCCTTGGTGGCGGTCTTCTTCGCCTCGGCCATCGCCTTGCGGGCGCGTTGGGCGACCGTGTTGCCGACGGCCTGTGCCTTGCCGGCGACCGCCTCGGCCGCACCTGCGATCGTCGCCGCCACTCCATTACCGTTGCTCATCGGTGTTTCCTCGTCATGGTCCGGGCACCTTTGCCCGTGGAGCGGAATGTAGCGCGAACGTTGGGCGGTGTATGCAAGTGCGGCGGAGCAGGTCACCGGGGCGGGGCGGGGTGCCCTCACCCCAACCCCCGCTCCGCGCCCCGGCCCTCGCCTCCGGCGTTCGCGGATGCGCGAACCCGTGGTTCGCAAGCCGCATCCGCTCACCCCGCAGGCGGGAGAGGGGCCAAGAGCGACTAGAACTTGCCGTAGTAGCCTTCCTTCAGGGCGTCGAACAGGTTGGCGGCGCTGTGCACCTCGCCGTCGTATTCGATCTGCTCGTTGCCCTTCACTTCCACCACCTCGCCGTCCTCGAGCTCGAAGCGGTAGGTGGTGTTCTCCAGGTCCTTCTCCTTGACCAGCACGCCCTGGAAGGCGGCCGGGTTGAAGCGGAAGGTGGTGCAGCCCTTCAGGCCCTGGTGGTAGGCGTAGGTGTAGATGCTCTTGAAGTCCTCGTACGGGTAGTCCGTGGGCACGTTGGCGGTCTTGGAGATGGAGCTGTCCACCCACTTCTGCGCCGCGGCCTGCACGTCCACGTGTTCCTTGGGGCTGATGTCGTCGGCAGAGACGAAGTACTCGGGCAGCTGCGCGTCGGGCGCGTCGGAGAACGGCATCGCCTTGGCGTTGACCAGGTGGCGGTAGGCCAGCAGCTCGAAGGAGAACACGTCCACCTTCTCCTTGGACTTCTTGCCCTCGCGGATCACGTTGCGGCTGTAGTGGTGGGCGAACGACGGCTCGATGCCGTTGCTGGCGTTGTTGGCCAGCGACAGGCTGATGGTGCCGGTGGGGGCGATCGAGCTGTGGTGGGTGAAGCGCGCGCCGGTGTCGGCCAGCGCGTCCACCAGTTCGGGGGCCACGGTGGCCACCTGCTGCATGTAGCGCGAGTACTTGGCGTGCAGCACCTTGCCGGGGATCTCCTGGCCGATCTTCCAGCCGTCGGCGGCCATCTCCGGGCGCTTGCGCAGCATCTCGGCGGTGACGGCGAAGCGCTCCTCCATGATCGGCGCCGGGCCCTTCTCCTGCGCCAGCGACAGGCCCATCTCCCAGCCGGCCACGGCCATCTCGCGGGCCACGCGCTCGGTGAACTCGCAGCTCTCCTTCGAGCCGTACCGCATCCTCAGCATGGTGCCGGTGGAGCCCAGCCCCAGGAAGCCCATGCCGTGGCGGCGCTTGCGCATGATCTCGTCGCGCTGCTGCTGCAGGGGCAGCCCGTTGATCTCGACCACGTTGTCGAGCATGCGGGTGAACACGCGCACGACTTCCTTGTATTCCTCCCAGTCGAACGCGGCCCGGTCGGTGAACGGGTTGCGCACGAAATTGGTGAGGTTGATCGAGCCGAGCAGGCAGGCGCCGTACGGCGGGAGTGGTTGCTCACCGCACGGGTTGGTCGCACGGATGTTCTCGCACCACCAGTTGTTGTTCATCTCGTTGACACGGTCGATCAGGATGAAGCCCGGCTCGGCGTAGTCGTACGTCGAGACCATGATCATGTCCCACAGGTGGTGGGCGCGGATCTTGCCGTAGACGCGGCAGGCGACCAGGCCGTCGTCGCGGGTCACGTAGCCGGCGTGCTGCGGCCACTCGCGCCAGACCACCTGCTCGGGATCGGCCAGGTCGACGTCGCCGGCCTCCGTCTCGTTGATCGGGAACACCAGCGGCCAGTCGGTGTCGTTCTCCACCGCCTCCATGAAGCCGTCGGTGATCAGCAGCGACAGGTTGAACTGGCGCAGGCGGCCGTCCTCGCGCTTGGCGCGGATGAAGTCCTTGGCGTCGGGGTGGCTGATGTCGAAGGTGCCCATCTGCGCGCCGCGGCGGCCGCCGGCCGAGGACACGGTGAAGCACATCTTGTCGTAGATATCCATGAACGACATCGGCCCGGAGGTGTACGCGCCGGCGCCGGCCACGAACGCGCCCTTGGGCCGCAGCGTGCTGAACTCGTAGCCGATGCCGCAGTTGTGGATCACCAGCAGGCCGGCATTGCCGGCGAGATAGTTGTTGTGCTTCTCGACGGTGAAGTCGAAGAACGTCTCCGGCAGGTCCAGCGCGCGCTCGATCGCCTCGACCGGGCGCAGGGTGCGGGCGAACGCGATCGGCGCCGCCAGCTGCGGGAAGCGCTGCGCCCAGCGGTCGAGCCAGATGCGGCTGACCGCGGGCTTGCGGTGATAGCCGTGATAGAAGCCCAGCTGCTGGCGCTCTTGGTGGCCCAGCCCGGACGCTAGCGCGTCCAGCGCATCGCGCAGCTCGGCCGGCACCGTGTAATGGTCGTACTGCCCCGCCTTGCTGGCGTGCGCGGCGATGCGGCCGCGCTTGCCGCTGTCGGCCATGTAGCGCGCCACTTCGGCCAGGAACGCCGAGTCGGAGATCTTCAGCATCGCGCCGCCGGCATCGCGCACTTCGTGGCCGCGATAGTCGTGATTGCGAGGCTTGCGCACGGTCAGTGCGCCGTGGACGCCGAACAGGCCCAGCAGCGCCTTGAGCTGTCCGGCGAAGGCGTGGCTGGCGGTGGCGATGATGACGCTGCCGTGCTCGCGCGAGACGGTGCCGTCGGTGTCGATCAGGCCCGCCAGGAACGGCAGGAAATGCCGCTCGGGGTGCTGCGCGATCCAGGCCGGCACATGCAGGTGCGCGGTCTTGGCGCCGATCTGGTCGTCGATCAGCTCGGCGGCCCGCGAGGCGGCGAAGCTGGACACGTTGAAGTCCCAGACCGGGGTGCCGTTCGGCGTGGTCGCACCGACCACCTGCGCGCGCGAACCGCAGAAGGCTGCAAAGAAGGCGGCATAGCGCTCGACCACCTCGCGCTCAGCGGCGCGGATCTTGAACACCAGGCGCTGGCCCAGCGCCTGTGCGCGCTGCTGCCATGCCTGGCGGGTGGGACGGTACTGGTGCTGCTTCGGGTAGGCGCTGCCGTCGCCCAGGTGCGCGCCGGCGAACCATGCGTCGCGCTTGCCGTCCTCGTCGGCGGTCCACGGGAAGCTGTGCTGCACCAGGGCGTCGTCGCTGCGCACCTCGTCGGCGCGCACGTAGCGCAGGCCGCCGTCGCGGTACACCAGCACCGGGTGGCGCACCGAGGTGGTCAGCTCGACGCCGTTGGCGCGGATGCGCAGGTTGTCCTCGCGTGCGACGTGGGTGGTCAGATGCTGCTGGATGGCGCGCATCTCGAAGCGGCGCGCGTCGCGGTCATAGCACAGGATCTGCGCGTGGCGGCCGGCGACGGCTTCGTCGGCGGTCACCAGGCCCCGGTCGGTGTAGACCCAGGTGCCCGGCGCCACGCAGCCGGCCTTCAGCGTCAGCCCGGCCTCGTGCACCTTCTCCAGGATGCCGTCCATCGAGTCGCCGATGGTGCCGGACACGGTGCAGTTGATGGTGCTGGTGGCCGGCTTGTGCTCGAGCGCCCCGGCGTTGGAGGTGATGCGGCCGGCGGGGATCGCGCCGCGGCGCAGCGCCCACAGGAAGCGCTCGTACCAGTACTGGCGCTTCTCGGCGTTGGGCTCGGCGTCGGCCAGGGCGTGGGCGACGCGCTGGTAGGTGCCGTCGATGTCGGCATCGACCGGGTCGCCCTGCTTGGTCTTGAGGCGGTACTTCTTGTCCCAGATGTCCATCGATGCCGGCTGCATCGGGATCTCGAGCGCCTTGTCGTGTTTCACCGCCTCCAGGCGTACCGTGCTCATGACTGCTGCTTTCTCCTTGGTTCCGGTGCGGGTCGTGCCCGCCTATTATTGTTGTCGGTGCCGTCACGCGGGGTGAGCGCCGACGGCGAAGCCGCGACGGTGTGGCTCACGCGCCGCGGCGTTCCTGGCTTTTCGTGCTGCCGTTCACATCCTTGCCATCAGGGACGCGCCCTGCGGCGATTGGAGTTTTCCGAGCGAATCCCCATAACTTGGGCTATATCCACTTCGGCAACCCCAAGATGTAGTGGCGAGCGGCATTCAAGCTACGCCCGGTGTCGATGGAAGTCAACACTCGGCGGGGCCGGATCGCACGTCGGCGATTCGGCTCCGGTTGCGCCCTGCGCAGGCACGATGCAGGGGTCCGGGGACGCTTCGCGCGGCCGCCTTGATCGGGTCCGGCGACGGCCGCATTTCACGTTTCTGCCACCGCCTCTACGGGATAAACAGACTTTCATGCGTCCACTGCCCACACTCCTCGCCCTCGTCGCCGCTGCCGCGTTCGGCGGCCTGGCCGCGGTCGCGATCCAGGACGGCCTGCAGCGCCCGGCATTGGCGCAGCCGGTGCCTGCCGCGGCCTCCGCCGACGCGCCGGCCCCGGTGTCTTCCAGCGAGATCCCGACCGGGATCGCCGGCAGCGCGGCGCTGCCGGTGGCGGTCGAGGGCCAGCCGGTGCCGTCGCTGGCGCCGATGCTGCAGCGGGTCACGCCGGCGGTGGTCAGCGTGCAGACCAAGCAGCGGGTGCGGGTGAGCCCGTTCGGCAACGATCCGTTCTTCCGCCGCATGTTCCCGGAGCTGAGCCAGGAGCGGATCGCGCAGTCGCTGGGCTCGGGGGTGATCGTGGACGCGCGCAACGGCTACGTGCTGACCAACCATCACGTGATCGAGGGCGCCGACGAGGTCGCCGTCACCCTGGCCGACGGCCGCACCCTGGAGGCCGAGTTCATGGGGTCCGACGCCGAGACCGACGTGGCGCTGATGCGGGTGCCGGCCGAGGACCTGACCGAGGTGCCGCTGGCCGACAGCGGCACGTTGAACGTCGGCGATTTCGTGGTCGCGGTGGGCAATCCGTTCGGCGTCGGCCAGACCGTGACCTCGGGCATCGTCTCGGCGGTGGGGCGCAGCAACATCCCCGGCGTCGGCTTCCAGAACTTCATCCAGACCGACGCCAGCATCAACCCGGGCAACTCCGGTGGCGCCCTGGTCAACCTGCGCGGCGAACTGGTCGGCATCAACACCGCCAGCTTCAACCCGCGCGGCAGCGAGGCCGGCAACATCGGCCTGGGCTTCGCCATTCCCTCCAACCTGGCCGGCAGCGTGATGCGCCAGCTGGTGACCACCGGCGAGGTGCGCCGCGGCACCCTGGGCGTGGACACGCAGACGGTCGATGCGCGCATCGCCGAAGGCCTGGGCCTGCCGGCGCCGCGCGGCGCGGTGGTGACCCGGGTGCACGCCGGCTCGGCCGGCGCCGAGGCCGGCATCCGCACCGGCGACGTGATCGTGGCCGCCAACGGCCAGCGGGTGGACAACAGCGAGACCCTGCGCAACATCCAGGGCCTGCAGGCGATCGACACGCCGATCGCCCTGGAACTGCTGCGCGACGGCGAGCGGCTGCAGGTGAGCGCGCGGCTGCGCGAGATCCCGCGCGAGGGCGCCAGCTACGACCCGCGCCTGGCCGGCGCCACCCTGGCCGACCTGCCCGAGGCGCTGCGCCGCCAGAGCGACCGCATCAGCGGCGTGCTGGTGGAGGACGTGGAGCCGGGCAGCCGCGCCGCGCGCAACGGCCTGCGCGCCGGCGATGCGATCCTCGCCACCACCGGCGGCCAGTTCCATGACCTGGCGGGGTTCCGCGCGGCGCTGGCCGGTGCCCCGGACGACCTGGTGCTGCTGGTCCAGCGCGGCCGCGGCCGCTACCAGGTCCCGCTCGAATGACGCAGCATGCCCCTTCCGTTCCTCCCACCCACCCACAGGAGACACCACGATGAGCCCGACCTCCAGCGACAACGTCAAGCAGAACCTCGGCGACGCCGGCAGCCGCCTCAAGCAGGCCGCGCACGACGCCGGCGATGCCATCAAGGGCGCCGCGCACGTGGCCGGCGACGAACTCAAGCTCGGCCGGGCGAACGTGAAGGCCGACCTGGCCGACAGCGCCCTGTCCGGCCTGTCCGCACTGGAAGGCATGGGCGATGCCGGCCGCGAGCAGATGGACCAGGTGCTCGACAAGGGCCGCGACCTGGTGGACAGCGCCGCCGACCTGATCCGCGAGCGGCCGCTGGCCTCGTTCGGCGTCGCCTTCGCCGCCGGCTGGATCATCGCCAAGCTCGCCCGCAGCGGCGGCAAGTAAGCTGGCGGTCCGCACGGCACGGGACAGGCAGTGAACGAGGACCTCCGCAACGGATCCGGCGACGGCACCGGCACAGGCGACGACGGCGCCGGGAAAGCGCCGCACCTGGACGAGAGCGTCCGCCGCATCGGCAAGGCGGGACGCGCCACGCTCGCCTCGGGCATCGACACCGGGCGCGCCCTGCGCAAGCTGGTGCTGGCCGATCTGGCACTGGCGCGCAGCGCCCTGCCGCAGGCGCTGGTGTGGTGCGCGGTGGCGATCATCTTCGGCGCCTCGGCATGGCTGCTGCTGATGGGGGCGGCGATCGCCCTGCTGCAGGCACTGGGGCTGTCGTGGCTGGCGGCGACCTCGATCACCGCGGTGCTCAGCCTGGCGTGCACCGCACTGGCCGGTTGGCGGATGTGGGTGTACTTCCACCTCGGCGCCCTGCACGCCACGCGCCGGCAGCTGACCCGCCTGGGCGTGATCGACGAGGACGAAGACGACGACGGGGACGACGCGTCCGCCCGCAAGGAGGCGGCATGAAATTGGCGGTGCTCAAGCGCCGCGTCGAGCGCGGCGAGCAGCTGGTCGAGGGACGGCTGCAGCAGACGCGCGACGAATACGGCGCGCTGCGCTCGCAGTGGCGCGAGGCGTGGACGCCCACGCGCATCCTGGTGGCCGGCGTGGTCAGCGGCTTCGTCGCCGGCAGCTCGCAGCCGAAGCAGGCACTGCGGCGGCTCGGCAAGCTCGGGAAGGTCGTGGGCGATCCGCGCTGGCTGCGGCTGATCAGCTCGGTGGCCGGATTGCTGGGCTCGATCCAGGCGATGGTCGCCACGGCGACCGCCAGGAAGGCCGCGGAAACTGCGGACACCGCCGCCGAAGAGGCCGCGGAGACGGCCGAAGACGCCGGCGCGGGCGGCACCGCGCCGCCGCCCGGCGGCAGTGGCAGTGGCGGCGCGCCGGCAGGTGCGGACGCCCCGGCCGCCAGCGCCGAACCCGAGGCGGTACCGCCTTCCGACCGCCGCAAGCCGGACCAGCGCTGGGACACGCAACCCTCGCCCGCCGAAGCGGCGACCGAGATGTCCGAGCGCTGAGCGTGGCGGCCGGACCAGGCACTCGAACAGACCGATTCGAGCATGCCGGATTGAACGGGTCGACTTGAGCACACCGATGTGAGCAGTCCGCTGGCGCCACCCGCCCGGGACGACGAACCGCCGGCACCGCCGCGGCCGCGCGCGCCGGCGTCGGTGGTGGTGCTGGCGATGCTCGCCACCGTCTACACGTTGTGGGCGGCGCAGGCGGTGGTGGTCCCGGTCTTGCTGGCGATGTTCTTCGCCCTGGTCGGCAACCCGATCCTGCGCGCGCTGCGGCGGGTGTGGATCCCGCGCTTCGTCGGCGCGCTGCTGGTGCTCGCGATCGGCATCACCGCCACCTTCCTGCTCGGCCGCCAGCTGGTGGTCCCGGCCAGCGAGTGGATGCAGCAGGTGCCGAAGGAGTTGCAGGTGCTCACGCCCAAGCTGCAGCAGATGGCGCGGCCGATGCAGCGCGCCAACGAGGCGGCGCGCTCCTTCGCCCAGGCCACCGACGGCGGCGAGGCGCACCGCGTGCAGGTGGTGACCGTGCGCGAGAACGACCCGTGGGAGCGGCTGTCGGCCACGCCCCGGCTGCTGGGCGCGGTGCTGGCGGTGGTGCTGCTGACGTTCTTCTTCATGGTCTACGGCGAGAACCTGCAGCGGCACGCGATCGCGCTGCTGCCGCACCGGCACCAGAAGCGGCTGACGGTGGGCATCCTGCAGTCGATCGAGGCGGAGATCTCGCGCTACGTGCTGACCATCGTCCTGATCAACACCCTGCTCGGCGCCGCCGTGGCCGGGGTGCTGATGTGGCTGGGCATCGGCCTGCAGGAAGCGCTGCTGTGGGGCACGATCACCGCGCTGCTCAACTTCGCGCCGTACGTGGGGCCGGCGATCGGTGCCGTGCTGATGCTGCTGATGGGCTTCGTGACCTGGGACGAGGTGGGGCCGTCGTTGTTGCCGGTGATCGCATACGTCGCGCTGCAGACGCTGGAAGGCCAGCTGATCACGCCGATCGTGCTCGGCCGGCGCATGGCGCTGTCGCCCTTGGTGTTGATCCTGACGCTGATGCTGTTCGGCTTCCTGTGGGGCATCGTCGGGCTGCTGCTGGCGGTGCCGCTGCTGGTCTGCGTCAAGCTGGTGCTGGCGCGGATCGGGGGCTTCGAGGGCTGGGCGCGGCTGCTGGAGTGACTGGCGCCTGTTAGCCCGGCGCCGCTTCGCGCTGCCAGTAGGCCTCCAGCTGGCGCGCCTTGCGCGGCGTCAGTTCCCGGCGCAGCGCCGCCAGCAGGCCTGCGACCTCTTCCGTTTCGCCGAGTCGCCGGAGCTCCCGCGCCAGTTCCACCCGGGCGCGCTGGTCGATGCGCAGATTGCCGAACGGGTCGAAGTAGGAATCCACGCGGCCGCGATCGAGCACGCCGTCCCAGGTCGCGCCGCGCCGCGCCGCGGGGTCGGCGGCGATCCGCCGGTAGCGCGCGATCGCGGCCGCGGCGTCGATGCGCCCGGTCAGCACGTCATGGCGCGTCCGCAGCAGGTCCGTCTCCGCGTCGCGCCGTTCGGCCTCGAGCGCATCGAGCACGTTGCCCACCCAGTCCCAGTCGACGTTGCCGGTGGAGGCTTGGCGTCCGAGGATGTTGAAGCTGGCGATCGCGATACGGTGCGCGCGGGTGGTCAAGCGCGCGACCGCTTCCGCGGCCGGCGCCCCGTAGCGCGAGGGCTGCATGATCTCGACTGCGGGCTCGTCGGCGAGGATCGCCTCGATGTCGTGCTTGTGGAGCTCGCCGACCACCACCAGCACCGTGCGGCCCGGGCGGGCCTTGGCTGCCGCCGCAATGCGGCGCGCCTGCATGAACGTGCGATAGAGAAACATGCGCCGTGGCAGGTCCCGTGACATCCGCTCCGGCCATCCGCGGACCCACGCGTGCGCGTCGCCGAGCGTCGCGGGATCGTCCGCGGCGAACAGGGTGCGGCGCAGCCTGTGCGGCTCCGGGAACGAGAGGAAGCCCTGGAACCCGTCCGGCGCCCGCACCTCGGGCGGGACCGACAGGTCCAGGCTCCAGCCGAGCATCTGGTCCTCTTGCGACGGGATCCAATCGAACGGGCAGACCTCGATGCCGTGTTCGCGCGCGTACGGCAGCGCAACGTCCTGGATCTCGTAGGTGAACTCGTAATGGTCGTCGCGCGCGTACTGTTCCGGCGGCCGCTCGATGCAGATCGCATCCGGCGCCACGCGCTCGATGAACGCCGCCAGCATTCCGGGCTGGTCCTCCTTCGACACGAGCTGCACGGCGTGATCGACGCCCAGGATCACCACCCGCGCTGGGGAGTCGGGCCCGGGCGTCGCCGCCCATGCCACGGCGCACAGCATGGGAGCCAGGATCAGGAACAGTGCGAACAGGCGTGACTGGCGCATCGAGGACCTCGAGTCGGAAAAGGCGGGAGCTGAGACGGCACATGGCGCCGGTGGACGGCATGCCCGGCCCTGACTGACAAGGATGCCCGGCGGCGGCGAATGGTCGCAGCGTCCGACAGGACGGCTGCCGCTGCTGCCACGCCGACGTTCTCCGCGCGCCGGCAGCGGTAGAATTGGCGGGTGAGTTTTCCCGTCCGCGCCATCACCCTCGATCTCGACGACACCCTCTGGCCGTTCGCGCCGATCGCCGCGCGCATCGAGCAGGTGCTCGACGACTGGCTGCACGCGCATGCGCCGCGCACCGCCGCGCGTTTTCCGGCCGAGGCGATGCGGACGTTGCGCGAGCGCGTGTTCGACGAGAACGCGCACCTGCTGCACGACCTGACCGCGCTGCGGCGCATGACCCTGGAGCGGGCGCTGCGCGAGAGCGGCGACGACGCGGCGCTGGCCGAACCGGCGTGGGAGGTGTTCTACGCCGCGCGCAACGAGGTGGAGTGCTACCCCGACAGCATCGACGCGCTGCGGCGCATCGCCGCGCGGGTGCCGGTGGCGGCGCTGACCAACGGCAACGCCGACCTGGAACGCATCGGGCTGTCGGAGCATTTCGCGTTCCGGCTGACCTCGCGCGACCACGGCAAGGCCAAGCCGTCGCCGTGCATCTTCCATGCCGCCTGCGCACGCCTGGACTGCGACCACGGCGACGTGCTGCACGTCGGCGACCACATCGAGATGGACGTCGCCGGCGCCGCGCGCGCCGGGCTGCGCAGCTGCTGGATCAATCGCGAAGGCCGCACCTGGGCGCATCCCGAGGTCACCCCCGACCTGCAGTTCGACACCCTCGCCGCGCTGGCCGACTGGCTCGACGCGCAGGCCGCCCACGACCACGACAGGACCGATGCCGCATGAGCTTGCCGACCGGATTCGTTTCGCCCGACGCCGCCGCGCAGCCGCGCGCGCTGCACCTGCTCGATCGCGACGCCCTGCCCGCCTGGTGCGAGCGCCAGGGCGCGGCGACCGCGCGCTGGCTGCAGGCGCAGGGCTGGGACGCGTCGCCGGGCAGCGTGCTGCTGCTGCCGGGCGCGGACGGTGCGCTCGCCGGCGCCGCGCTCGGCATCGGCGACCGGCTCGATCCGTTCACCTACGCGCACGCGCCGATGGCGCTGCCGGCGGGCGACTGGCAGCTCGCGGACACCTTGGACGCCGACGCGCACGCGGCGCTGCTGCTCGGCTGGGGCCTGGGCAGCTACCGCTTCGACCGCTACAAGCAGGCGCCGCGGGAACCGGCACGGCTGGTGGTGGCCGAGCCGGACGCCGAACGCTTCGACATCCTCGCCGCCTGCCGCCGCGTGCGCGACCTGGTCAACACCCCGACCGAGCACATGGGCCCGGAGGAGCTGGAGGCCGCCACGCGCGAGATCGCGCAGGCGCACGGCGCGCAGTTCGAGAGCATCAAGGGCGATGCGCTGCTGGAGCGGAACTTCCCGGCGATCCACGCCGTCGGCCGCGCCTCGCACCGCGCGCCGCGGCTGCTGCAGCTGCAGTGGGGCGACGCCGCGGCCCCGCACCTGGCGCTGGTCGGCAAGGGCGTGTGCTTCGACACCGGCGGCCTGGACGTGAAGCCGGCCGACGGCATGCGCAACATGAAGAAGGACATGGGCGGCGCCGCGCACGCGCTGGCGCTGGCCGGACTGGTGATGGCGCGCAAGCTGCCGGTGCGGCTGACGCTGCTGATCCCGGCGGTGGAGAACGCGCTCGGCCCCGACGCCTACCGCCCCGGCGAGGTGATCGCCACGCGCAAGGGCATCAGCGTGGAGATCGACAACACCGACGCCGAGGGACGGGTGGTGCTGGGCGATGCGCTGGCCTATGCCGGCGAGCAGGATCCGGACCTGCTGATCGACTTCGCCACCCTGACCGGCGCGGCGCGCATCGCGCTCGGCCCGGACCTGCCGGCGCTGTACAGCAACGACGACGCGCTGGCCGACGCCTGGCTCGAGGCCGGCCTGCAGCAGCACGACCCGCTGTGGCGAATGCCGCTGTGGCGCCCGTACCTGCGCTACCTGACCAGCCGCATCGCCGACATGGCCAACGCCGGGTCGCGCATGGCCGGCTCGATCACCGCGGCGCTGTATCTCGAGCGCTTCGTGCCCGCGGGCCGGACCTGGGCGCACGTCGACGTGTTCGCGTGGAACGACAACGACCGCCCCGGCCGCCCCGCCGGCGGCGAGGCGCAGGGCCTGCGCGCGGCCTGGGCGATGTTGAAGCAGCGCTACGGCTGAGCGGCGGTTCTGGCCTGGCTGCAGGCACGCTGCCTTGCTGTTCGTAGGAGCGCCTCATAGGCGCGATGCCGGCGTGGCGACAGATCACTGCACGTCCAACCGCGCGGGTATCGCGCGCATGGCACGCTCCTACGCGTAGGAGCGCCTCATAGGCGCGATGCCGGCGTGGCGACAGATCACTGCACGTCCAACCGCGCGGGTATCGCGCGCATGGCGCGCTCCTACGGGTGGCAGGAGCGCCTGGCACGATGCCGGATGGCGGCGATTCGCGGCGCACTGCGCCATCCCAGCGCAGCACGCTTGACGTATTAGGCCGGCAGGTCGAACAGCAGCACGTCGGCGAGGGTGTCGCCAGCGGTTCCGGCGATGCGCAGTTCGCCGGACGTGCCGACGATGCCGAGCGCGTCGCCGGCCTCGAGGCCCTGGCCGTCGACCTCGGCCCTGCCCTGCGCCAGGTGCAGCCAGTAACGGCGCGAGGGATCGAGCGTCCAGGTCGCCGGCTCGCCGGCGCCCAGCTGCACGCCACGCAGCCAGGCCTGCTGGCGGATGGCGAGGCTGCCATCGGCGCCGTCGGGTGAGGCGAGCAGCGCCCAGCGCCCGCGGCGTGCGGCGGGGTCGAAGGCGCGTTGCGCGTAGTCCGGCGGCACGTTGAGCCGGTCGGGCTGGATCCAGATCTGCAGGAAATGCACCGGCTCGCTGTCGGACGCGTTGAACTCGCTGTGCTCGATGCCGGTGCCGGCGCTCATCCACTGCAGCTCGCCCGGGCGCAGCACGCCCTCGCCGCCGCCGTCGTCGCGGTGCGCGAGCGCACCCGACAGCACGTAGCTGAGGATCTCCATGTTGGCGTGGCCGTGCGACGGGAACCCGGAGCGAGGCGCCACCCGGTCCTCGTTGATGACCCGCAACGGTCCCCAGCCCATCCACTCCGGATCGTGGTAGTGGCCGAAGGAAAACGTGTGATGGCTGTCGAGCCATCCGGCCTCGACGTGGCCGCGTGCGCTGGCCGGGCGAAAGATCTGCATGGGAATCTCCCTGGTGGAAGACGATGGGGCGAAGTGAGGCCTGCACGACCGATCCCGCCTTGCCCGTTGCGCTGCTCCGGCGAACAGCGGAGCAAATGCGACTCTATGGATCCGGCGCGTCGGCCGGCGGCGCGGGTTCGGTGCGCGGGACCGCCCGCAACGGCAGCGGCCGCGGACCCGCGGTGGATGACGGCACGCCGCCGCACGATGGCGGCGCACCGCTGCGCCGCCGGCTACTCGGATGCCTCGGCCGCCGGCACAATAGCCTCGGTGGTGATGCGCAGCTGCACCTCGTCGCTGACGTTGGGCGCGTACATGCCCAGGTCGAAATCGCTGCGCTTGATGGTGGTGGTGGCGTCGAAGCCGATCGCCTCGCGCTTGGTCATCGGGTGCGGGCCCGCCTCGTTGAGGGTCGCGTCGAGCACCACCGGCTTGCTGATGCCCTTGATGGTGAGATCGCCGGTGACCTTGAGCTTGCCCTCGCCCGCCGACTCGACCGCGGTGCTGCGGAAGGTGGCCTCCGGATGGTTGGCGGCGTCGAAGAAGTCGTCGCTGCGCAGGTGCTGGTCGAACTTCTCCACGTGCGAGTCCAGCCCGGACAGCGGCAAGGTCACCTCGACGCTGGAGGCGGACACGTCGTCGGCGTCGTAGACGATCGCGCCGTCGGCATCGCCGAAATGCGCGATCGGGTTGGAGTAGCCGAAGTGGCTCCACTGCGCCACCACGTCGGTGTGGTTGGGATCGATCTCGTAGGTCACCGGCGCGGCGACGGCCGAGGCGGCGGCCAGCGACAGGGCGGCGGCGAGGAGGGCGTGCTTGAAGGGGACGATCTTCATGGCTGGATGGCTCCGTTGGGGAGGTACGACCGGTGGAAGGAGGCGGCTGCCGCGGCAGCCGCCGGGAGACTCTGGATCGCCCGACGGAGATCACGCGATGCGGCAGGCCTCGTCGAACGACAGCCGCGGCGAGCGCCCGAAGATGCTGGCCGGGTCGCCCTTGCCGAGGTTGACGAGGAAGTTGGAACGGATCGCGGTGCCCTTGAAGAAGGCCTCGTCGACCTTGGCGGCGTCGAAGCCGGTCATCGGCCCGGTGTCGAGGCCGAGCGCGCGCGCGGCGAGGATCAGGTAGGCGCCCTGCAGCGAGCCGTTGCGGAAGGCGTGGTCGCGGCGGTTCTCGCGCGGGCCCTCGAACCAGCTCTTGGCATCGGTGTGCGGGAACAGGAACGGCAGCTTCTCGTGGAAGTCGAGGTCGTAGCCGACGATCGCCACTACCGGCGCCTCCATGGTCTTCTTGCGGTTGCCCTCGTCCAACGCCGGCTCCAGCTTCGCCTTGGCTTCGGCGGAACGCACGAAGACGAAGCGCGCCGGCGACTGGTTGGCGCTGGTCGGCCCCCATTTCAGCAGTTCGTACAGCTGGTGGAGGGTGTCGTCGCTCACCTCGCCCGAGAACCGGTTGTAGGTCCGCGCACTGCGGAAGAGGCGGTCGAGGGCTTTGGCGTCGAGGACGTCGGACATCGGGGAACTCTCTCCTGGCGCGGCTTGGCCGCTCGTGAAATCGAACCGCAGTGTAGAGTTCCGCCGGTGAAGCCGCACCCTGGATCCCGGAACGGATGGTCACATTCGTGGAACGAACCGCCGACGCATCCGCGCCATCGTTGCCGTCGATGCAATGCTGGACCTTGAGCGACGGCCGTGCCGGGAACCTGCGCCAGGCCGAGGCGCTGGCGCATGCGCTGGCGCCGGCCGCCGTGCGCGACTGGCGGCTGGCGCCGCGCGTGCCCTGGTGCTGGGCCGCGCCGCGACGGCTGCCGGGCAGCGCGCGCGCGTTCGGTCCTGACTTCGCCGCGGCGCTCCAGGCGCCGCCCGCGCTCGCCATCGGCTGCGGGCGCCAGGCGGCCCTGGCCACGCGCCTGTTGCGCGCGCACGGGGCGAAGGCGGTGCAGATCCTCGATCCGCGGCTCGATCCGGCGCACTGGGACCTGCTGGTCGTGCCCGAGCACGACGGTGTGTGCGGCGACAACGTCGTCCCCGTGCTGGGCAGCCTGCACCCGGTCGATGACGCCTGGCTGGCGCGCGCGCGCGCCGACTTCGCGACCTTCGCCGAACTGCCGGGCCCGCGCACCGCGCTGCTGCTCGGCGGCAGCAGCCGGCATGCGCGCTTCGACCGCACCGGCTTCGAGGCGCTGGCCTCGCAACTGGACGCCGCGCTGGCGCGCGACGGCGGCAGCGTGCTGCTGACCGCTTCGCGGCGAACGCCGCCGGAGCTGCGCCAGGCGCTGCGCGTCCACTTTGCGAAGACGCCCGGCATCGCCTGGCTCGATGCCGACAACGGGCCGAACCCGTACCCCGGGCTGCTGGCCTGGGCCGACCGCATCGTCTGCTCGCCGGATTCGGTCAACATGATTTCCGAAGCCTGCGCCACGCGCGCGCCGGTGTTCGTGTTCGATCCCGCGCGCGTCACCGGACGGCCGCGGCGGTTCCTCGACGCGCTGCTGGCGCGCGGCAGGATCCGCGCGATGGACGCCTCGCTCACCCCGTTCGAAGCGGAACCGCTGCGCGAAACCGCACGCGTCGCCACCGAAGTGCGGGCGAGGCTGGCACTCCCGTAGGAGCGCCCCATGGGCGCGATGCCGCGGGCACATCGCCGCCGGCGACCCCGATAACCGGTGTGTTTGCCCGGCCAGAATCGCGGCATCCGCCGGATCCTGCCGACACCCGCGGTATCGCGCCCGTGGGGCGCTCCTACGGTGGGGCAACCCCGGCGGCGATCTGGTCGTAGGAGCGCGCCATGCGCGCGATGCCGCGGGCGCATCGCCGCCGACGACTCCGATGACCGGCGTGGTTGCCGGTCCGGAATCGCGGCATCCACCGGATCCTGCCGACACCCGCGGCATCGCGCGCACGGCGCGCTCCTACGGGGGACGTGGTTCCGCCGGCATTCGTTGCATCCGTGCGACCACCAGGCAGCCGTCGCGCCGCTGCGCAGTGGGAAAACCCCAGGGGCAGCCATAGACAGGAAGGGCGGTGCTACGGCCCTGTGACATCCGCAACGATCTCCGCGGCGATCTCCTCCAGTCGCGCCTGGATCATCTCCTCCGACAGCCATTGCCCGCGCACCATCACGCCGACGCGGCGCTGCACGTTGGCCACGTCCTCCAACGGATTGGCCTCGAGTAGGATCAAGTCGGCGCGACGGCCGGGCTCGACCGCACCGAACGCGTCGGGCGTGCCGAAGTAGGCTGCGGGATTGCGCGTGCCGGTGACCAGCACCTCGTACGGCGTGAGGCCCGCGGCCACCATCATCGCCATCTCGTGGTGGATCGAGAAGCCGGGCACGTTGAAGAACTGCGGCGCGTCCGAGCCGAGCGCGATCGGCGCGCCGCCGTCGTGCAGGGCCTTGAGCAGCTGCTGCCGCACCTCGACGAGCCGCCGCGTCGCCTCGGGCTGGAAATCCTCGCGCGCCGCGTACTCGTGCTTCGAGCGCACCCAGCCGTCGCGCACCGCCTGCGGCATGTAGCGCATCTCCGGCCAGGCGATCATCTCCTCTGCCGGTTCCGGCGACGCCATGTGCTCGACCAGGCTCAGCGTCGGCACGTTCCAGGTGCCGGCCTCCAGCGTGCGCCGCACGGCCTCGGGAATGCGGCCGGTGTCGACCAGGTCGGCCCATCCGCTGCCGAAGAAGCCGGGATCGCGGTCGCCGGTGTCGGTGTCGTCCGGCACCAGGAACTCGGCGTAGCGGTCGAGATGGTCGATCGAGGCCTGCCGCGCCTCCAGCGCGCGGACCAGCCCGACGCCCTCCGGGATGTGCCCGCCGAACGGCATGCCGATCGCGTGCGCGGTCTCGGCCATCGGCCCGTAGGCCTCCGGCGGAATGCTCCCGAGCTTGACCAGGTCGAACCCCGCCGCCTCGTATTCCCGCACCGCCTGCTCCGCCGCTTCCGGCGTGCCCGCCTTGTCCGGGCCGAGCCAGGGACTGGCGGTGAACAGCGTCGGCCCGAGCAGGTCGCCGTCGGCGATGCGCTCGCGCAACTCCAGGTGATACGCATGCCCGGCCATGTTGCGCACCGTGGTCACGCCGTTGGAGACGTACAGGAACAGCACGTCCTCCGCATAGGCCGGATCGTCCGGCCCCGGCACATGGCCGTGCATCTCGGCCAGCCCGGGCATCAGATACCGGCCGGCGCCGTCGACGCGCTGCGCGCCTTCGGGAATCTCCACCTCGTCCGCCGGCGCAACCGCGGTGATGCGACCGTCTTCGACGACCACGGTGTGGTCCTCCAGCACCGTCTCGCGGTCCATCGGGATCACGTTGACGCCGACGAAGGCGACCACGTCGGTTTCCGGGGACGGGCCGGGATCGGCGGCCGGCGCCGGTTCATCCTGCGGCGCTCGTCCGCAGGCGGCCATGACCAGGCACACCAGGACGGCGGCGAGCGCCGGAAGCATCCGGCGCGAGGGGACGGAAAATGGAAGCGGAAACCAGATCGTCACGATTCCTCCGGTTCAGCCGATTGCGCGGCATGTCGATCGATGCCCGTCCGAACCTATCCGGCACGCGCACCCGATGCAAGCCCCGCCCGTGCGACCGGCGCGATGGGAATGACCGCCATTCCACGGTAAGCAGGGTGTGGGCCCACCGTTTCCTCTGGACAGCCCACCGGACCGGCCCCCTTCGCCACCCGGCGACGCCGGCCTCGCCAATTCGATCGCACAGGAGACATCGCATGAACCCCTCGCCCGCCATCTGGGCCGCCACTCCGGTCCTGCTCATCGCGCTGCAGCTGACGGCCCCTGCCCACGCACAGCAGCAACCGGCGCCTTCGCAGGCCGTAGCCGATCCGACCACGACCGGCATCCGCCCGCCCCCGCCCAAGCTGCCCCCGGACCCGCCCTCTTCGGTTGCGGTCGAACCCACCTCCACGCGCGCGCTCAAGGGCAAACCGCAGCATCTGGTCAATCTCGGCGGCGGCGCCCAGTGCACGGGCGAGGAATGCGACAACGATCCGAACGCATTGCTTCCGGCCGTGCAAAGACCGCATTCCGGAGGAATCATTCACGCGCCGCCGCCCCCGCCCCCGCCGCCGCCGCCGCCGAAGCCGTGACCTGAACGTCGGCCTGCGAACGGCGGAGGATGGTACGGAGATCGCGCGGGATCAGGCCACTGCCCGACCCGACAACGCTCCGCGCATATCGCCCCTGCTTTCGCAGGGGGAGGGATTGGCCGCTATCGCCGACCGAACTCGAGCCCGCAGGCATTCGCGGCAGTATTCACTGTTGCGCGCGCCGAGGTCACGGTGTCGTCCTCCGCCACCAGCCGCGGACGACGGTCCAAGGTGCATGCCAGGCTCCTCGCCAGGAAAGTTGCATGCGACTGCGTCAGCGCAGTGGTGGTATCGGCATCCATCAATCCGGCGTCGTGCACGGCCTCCAGCAGTGCCGGCGTGGCGCGCGGCCGCAGCAGCGCCGGATGCGCATGCGCCTCGCGCAGCACCAGGTACTGCAGCAGGAACTCGAGATCCACCAGGCCGCCCTCGCCCTGCTTGAGGTCGAAGCCGGCCTTGCCGGTGCGGTCGAGTTCGGCGCGCATCTTCGCGCGCATGCCGACGATGTCGTTGCGCAGCTTGCCGGCGTCGCGCGGGCGCGCCAGCGCGCGCGCGCGCACGCGCTCGAAATCGGCGCACAGGCCGGCGTCGCCGGCGACGCAGCGCGCACGCACCAGGGCCTGGTGCTCCCAGGTCCAGGCGCGCGTGCGCTGGTACTCGCCGTAGCTGGCCAGCGACGACACCAGCAGGCCGCTGGCGCCGTCCGGGCGCAGGCGGATGTCGACCTCGTACAGCTGCCCGGCGCCGGTGACGGTGCCGAGCAGGGCGACGACCTTCTGCGCCAGCCGCGCGAACCAGCGGGTGGCGTCGAGCGCACGCGCGCCGTCGGACTGCGCATCGGCCGGGGCGTCGTAGAGGAACACCAGATCGAGATCGGAGCCGATGCCGAGTTCCTCGCCGCCGAGGCTGCCGTAGCCGAGCACGGCGAAGCGCGCACCGTCGATCGCGCCATGCGCGGCACGCATCTCGCGCTGCGCCAGTTCCAGCACCACCGCGACCGCGGCGTCGGCCAGCCAGGCCAGCTGGCGGGTGCTGTCCTGCGCCTGCTGGCGGTCGTCGAGCGTGGCCAGGGCAATGCGGAAGCTCAGCGTCTGCCGGGTCTCGTTGAGCGCGAACAGGACCGCTTCCAGGTCACGGCGCTCGAGCGCCGCGCGGCAGGCGGCGGCGAGCTGCTCGCGCGAGGGCAGCGGCCCTTCGGCGCGGGCATCGAGCAGTTCGTCCAGCAGCAGCGGATGCGCGGCCACGCGTTCGGCCAGGAAGGCGCTGCGGGTGACCAGGTCGATCAGCCGCGCCAGCGCCGGCGGCTGCTCGTCGAGCAGGGCGAGATAGCTGGTCCTGCGCAGGATGTTCTGCACCAGTGCCAGCAGCCGGCGCACCGCCAACAGCGGCCGGTCGGCGGGCGCGCTGGCCTGCAGCAGCACCGGCATCACCCGGTCCAGCCGCGCACGCGCGCCGTCCGCCAGCTCGCGCACGTTCGGCGAGCGCACGAAATCGCGCAGCGTGGCGTCGATGGCGTCGGCCTCCATCCCCGCGAATCCGGCGGCGACCAGCACCGCCGCATCGCCGTCGTCGGGCAGCGCGCGCCAGTAGCCGGCGATGTCGCTGTCGACGGTCGGCTGCTGCCGGCGTTGGGCGAGCAGCGCTTCGAACTCCTGCGCCACGCGGGCGCGATGGCCGTCGAGCACTTCCAGCAGCGCCTCCCAATCGGCGTAGTCGAAGCCGGCGGCGATGCGCGCGCGCTCGAGCAGGTCGGTCGGCAACACATGGGTCTGCGCGTCGCGCAGCATCTGCAGCCGGTTCTCCAGCCGGCGCAGGAAACGGTAGGCCGCGACCAGCGCCTCGGCGCTCCCGGGCGGGATCTGGCGCGCGTCGCGCAACGCGCGCAATGCCGGCTGCAGGCGCCGTTCGCGCAGCGCCGGCTCGCGGCCGCCGCGGATCAGCTGCAGCACCTGGGCCAGGAACTCGATCTCGCGGATGCCGCCGGCGCCGCGCTTGATGTCGTCGTCGAGCTCCTTGCGCGCGACCTCGGCGGCGATCGCCGCCTTCATGCCGCGCAGCCCGTCGAGCGCGCCGTAGTCGAGATAGCGGCGGTAGACGAACGGCCGCAGCGTCTCGATCAGCCGCGCCCCGGCCCCGGAATCGCCGGCGACCACCCGCGCCTTCTGCCAGGCGTAGCGCTCCCAGTCGCGGCCTTCGCGTTGGAAGTACTGTTCCATCGCCGCGAAGCTCAGGGCGACGCGGCCGGCGCCGCCGAACGGACGCAGGCGCAGGTCGACGCGGTGGCAGAACCCGTCGGCGGTGACCTCATCGAGCAGCTTCGCCAGTGCCTGGCCGAGGCGCGCGAAGTACTGCTCGGCCGCCAGCGGCCTTGCGCCGTCGCTTTGGCCGTCGCGCGCATAGCCGTAGACGAGATCGACGTCGGAGCTGAAGTTGAGCTCCTCGCCGCCGAGCTTGCCGAGCCCGAACACCACCAGCCGCACCGCGTCGCCGTCGGCGTCGGCGTCGGCGTCGCGCACGCTGCCGTGGCGCTGGACGAACTCGGCCTCGAGCGCGGCCAGCGCCGTCTGCAGGCAGGCATCGGCCAGGCGGGTGGTGCCGGCGAGGGTGTCGTCGACATCGTCGAGCCCGAGCACGTCGCGCCAGACCAGCCGGGTGGATTCGGCGGCGCGATGGCGACGCAGCAGCCGCGGCCATTCGGCGCGGTTGTCCTGGTGCAGGACGGGTGGCGGCAACGGCTCGGCGCCGTCGTCGCCGAGCAGGCGCGGGAGCAGGTCGGGCTGCCGCGCCAGCGTGTCGATGGCGAAGTCGCTGGCGATCGCGATCCGCCGCAGCCTGCCGGCCGAGGCATCCGCGTCGAGCACGCCAGCATCGTCGCCGAGCGCGGCGCGCAGCCGCGACAGTGCGCGTTGCACGATCGGCTCCAGGCATTCGGGGGGGTCCATGCGGCAATTGTGGCATCCCATGCGGGACGCCCGACCCGTCGGATTCCGGCAGGTCCGGACGTGCGTAATCCCTTGAAGAACGTTCTTCGTGGGTTCCGAGGCCCGCGCGCCTCCCACCGTCTGCCTCGTAGGAGCGCGCCATGCGCGCATAAAAAAGCCCGCAACCGGAGAACCGGTCGCGGGCTTTGCTCCCTCCCCCACGTCGGGTGCGAGCCAATCGTGAATGAAGTGTTATCCAACTTGCACGCTGCAGTGCAAAACGATACTTCGAAGTACAAAAACCTTCGCCATGCGCGAACCCGCCTCAAAGCGCTTCCAGCGCATTCAGACGGGTTCGCGGCCGATTGGGCGCTCCGGAAGTCGCCGTGCGTCGCCGACATGATGACAGCGCAGGACATCGCGCTGGATGCGCCGGCGACGGTCAGTCCGGGCGCGGACCGCGGCGCAGGTCGCGCAGGATCTCGCGCGCGGCGTTGCGGCCGGGCAGGCCGGTGACGCCGCCGCCGGGATGGGTACCGGAACCGCACAGGTACAGCCCGTCGAGGGCGCCGCGATAGTCGCCCTGCCCCAGCAGCGGCCGCGCCGAGAACAGCTGGTCGAGCCCGAGCGCGCCGTGGAAGATATCGCCGCCGACCAGGCCGAACTCGCGTTCCAGGTCCAGCGGCGACAGCGCCCGGTAGCCGAGCACGCTGCGCCTGAAGTTGGGCGCGACGGCGTCGACGGTGTCGATCATCAGTTCGGCGACGGTGTCGCGGTGCGCATCCCAGCCGCCGTCGACGTCCGGGTGCACATGCTGGCAGAACAGGCTGGCGACATGCTGCCCGGGCGGGGCGAGGCTGTCGTCCAGCGTGGAGGAGATCACCAGCTCCACCACCGGCGCGCGCGACCAGCCGGCGTTGTGGGCCTTCGACTTGGCGTCGAAGTACGCCTGCTCGAAATAGCCGAGCGACGGGCCGACCAGGATGCCGCTCTGGTGATGCGGCTGCAGCTGCGTTCCCGGCGCGGCGCTGAAGTCCGGCAGTTCGGCCAGCGCCACGTTCATGCGGAACGTGCCCGAGCCGCAGCGGTAGCCGGCGATGCGTTGCGCGGTGTCGTCGTCGAGTTGCGCGCGGGGCACCAGGCGCTGGTACAGCAGCTTCGGGTTGAGGTTGGAGACCACCGTCTTGGCACGCAGTTCGCGGCCGTCGGCGAGCGCGACCCCGATCGCGCGGCCGCGGCCGGTGGCTGCAGGTTCGACCAGCACCTGCGCGACCTCGGCGCCGGTTTCGATGCGGACGCCGCGCGCCTCGCACTCGGCCGCCATCGCCTGCGTGATCGCGCCCATGCCGCCGACGGCATGGCCCCATGCCCCGGACTTGCCGTTGACCTCGCCGAACACGTGGTGCAGCAGCACGTAGGCCGAGCCGGGCGTGTACGGACTGGCGAAGTTGCCGACGATCGAGTCCCAGCCCAGCGCCGCCTTCAGCGGTTCGGACTCGAACCAGCCGTCGAGCAGGTCGCCGGCGGACTTGGTGAACAGGTCGAGCAGGTCGCGCCGGCCGCGCATGTCCAGCCGCCGCAGCTGCCTGGCGGTCGCGTACGACGCCAGCCAGTCGGCGAGCACGAAGCGGTCGGAGACGTTCGGCGGCGTGCGCAGCATCAGTTCGCGCAGCACCGCGACCACGCGCCCGAGCATCGCGGTGTAGTCCGGCAGGCGCTCGGCGTCGCGTCGCGACCAGCGCGCCACCTCGGCCTGCGTGTGTTCGCCGCCGAGCCGGAACGCGCGCCCGTCCGGCAGCGGCAGGAAGTTGGCGTACGGGCGTTCGACCACGCGCAGGCCGTGCCCGGCCAGGCGCAGGTCGCGGATCACCGCCGGATTGAGCAGGCTGACGGTGTAGCTGGCGGTGGAATTGCGGAAGCCGGGATGGAACTCCTCGGTCACCGCCGCACCGCCGACTACCCCGCGCCGCTCCAGCATCGTCACCTTCAATCCGGCGCCGGCGAGATAAGCCGCGCAGACCAGGCCGTTGTGGCCCCCGCCGATGACCAGGATATCGCTGTCGTTGCCTGCCATGCCGCTCCTGAATGATGGCGTCCGCCGCCGCATGTCGAGTCGCCATTGCGCCCGAAAGCCCGTCACCCGGCAAGTGCGACCACAACCCGACCCGTCCGTAGGAGCGCGCCATGCGCGCGATGCCGGCGTGGCCGGACGCACCGCGAACCAACACCACGCGGGCATCGCGCCTATGAGGCGCTCCTACGAAAGCACGGAGCGCCCCGTTTGTAGGAGCGCGTCATGCGCGCGATGCCGCGGATGCCGGCCGGATCCGGTGGATGCCGCGATTCTGTACCGGCAGGCGCGCCGGTCAGCGGAGTTTGCAGGCGGCGAAATGCCCGCGGCATCGCGCGCATGGCGCGCTCCTACGGCAGCAGCCGTTCGACCGCATCGGCCAGGTTCGCCGCCGCCTGCGGCCGGCCCAGCGCCGCCGCCGCGGCCGCCGCCTGCGGCAACGCCGTCGGCGAGGCGAACAGCTCTGCCAGCAGCGCCGACAGCGACTCCGGCGTCAGCTCCGGCTCCGGCACGCACCAGCCGACGCCGGCCTGCGCCAGCGTCTCGGCGTTGCGGCGCTGCTCCTCGCGCGAGCCGCCGTACGGGATCGGCACGAAGATCGCCGGGCGCCCGACCACGAGCAGGTCGGCCGCGGTGGTCGCGCCAGCGCGCGCGATCACCAGGTGCGCATCGCGCAGGCGCGTGCCCATGTCGTCGAAGAACGGACGGACCTCGGCGTCGACGCCGACCCCGCGCAGCCGCGCGGCGATGGCGTCCGCATCCTCGCCCTTGTACTGCAGCGCGAGACTGACGTGCCGGCGCACCGCTTCCGGGAGCCGCAGCAGCGCCGGCGGTACCACCTCGCCGAACACCCGCGCACTCTGGCTGCCGCCGACCACCAGCAGCCGCAGTGGCGCGTCGGGCGCGATGACGGGATACGACGCGCGCGCATCGAGGATCGCGCGCCGCACCGGATTGCCGGTCTCGACGATGCGCGCCGGATCGAAGCCGCCGGCGCCGGCGATCGCCGGGAACGAGGTCGCCAGGCCATCGGCGAAGCGCAGCAGCTGGCGATTGGCCACGCTCAGGCGCGTGGCCTGCTCGTGCAACAGCAGCGGCAGGCCGAGGCTCTTGGCCGCCAGCGCCGGCGCGAAACTGGGATAGCCACCGAAGCCGACCATCAGCGCGGCGCCGCGTTGCTTCAGGTCGCCGCGCGCCTGCCAGGCGGCGCGGGCGATCGTCGCCATCGCCGCCAGCTTGCCGCCGATCCCGCCGGCCAGGCTGCGCGCCGGCAGCACCACGTGCGGCAGGCCTTGCAGCGCCTGCGTGTAGGCGGCGCCGCGGCGCTCGGTGTAGATCACCGCAGCGTGTCCGCGTGCCATCAGTTCGCGCGCCAGCGCCTCGGCCGGGAACAGGTGACCGCCGGTGCCCCCGGCGGCGAGCGCGATGGTGGCGGCAGGCCTCGCCGGGTGCTGCATCGTCGTGTTCCGTAAAAACGAGACGCGACTATAAGCGAGGAACGAGTGGGGAGAAACGAGAAACGAGTGGGAGAAACGAGCCGACGCCCTCACTCGTTCCTCGTTCCTCGTTTCTCGTTCCTCGCTTCAAGCGGCAGGATGATCGACGCCCGCATGCCCCGGTCCAAGTTGCGCAGCACCACGTCGCCGCCGTGGTGGCGCGCGATCGTGCGCGCGATGGACAGGCCCAGGCCCACGCCGCCGGTCTCCCGGTTGCGGGAATGCTCCAGGCGGAAGAAAGGCGCGAACACCTGCTCCCTGTCCCCGTCCGGAACGCCGGGGCCGTCGTCCTCGATGACGATGTCGATGCTCTCCGCGGTCCTGGCCAGGCGGACCCGGGCGCGCTCGCCGTAGCGCACGGCGTTTTCGACCAGATTGCGGATCGCCCGCCGCAGGGCATCCGGCCGGCAGCGGTAGTTGAGCCTGGGCCCGTCCAGGAAGACCACCTGCTGGCCCAGTTCCGCCAGGTCGTCGCACAGGCTTTCGACCAGTGCGGAAAGGTCCACCGTGCGGGTGTCTTCGACGGTGGCCTCCTCGCGCGCGAAAGCCAGCGCCGCCTCGGTCATGGTCTGGATCTCCTCGATGGTCGCCAGCATCTTCTCCTGCACTTCCGGATCGGACACGAACTCGGCCCGCAAGCGCAGCGAGGTCAGCGGCGTGCGCAGGTCGTGGCCGATCGCCGCGAGCATGCGGGTGCGATCGTCGACGAAGCGCTGCAGGCGCGCCTGCATGCGGTTGAAGGCCTCGGCGGTCTGGCGGATGTCGTCGGGGCCGGACTCGGGCAGCGGCTGCACCGACTCGCCGCGGCCGAGCAGTTCCGCGGCCGCGGCCAGGCGCCGCATCGGCCGGGTGATGCCGCGCGCCACCATCACCGCGATCGCCGAGAGCGCGATCGCGGTGATGAGCAGCGACAGGATCGACTGCCTGGTCCAGGCGGCATTGACGGTGGATTTGGCGTAGGCGGCGTTGAGCCAGGCGCCGTTGTCCAGGCGCACCGCCAGTCCCATGCCGTTCGACGCGCCGAGATACATGAACTTGGCCGGCCGCGACAGCGGCCATGCATGCGAGGACAGTTCCGCCCATTGCGGCCGATGCACGGTGGCGGAGACGACGCCCGGGACACCGGCGCTGGCCGATGCGGCGGGCGCCGCGATCGCCGGATCGCGCGCCTCCGACGGCTTGAGGCTCGGCAACGGCGTCGCCAGGTGCACCCAGGCGTCATCCCGCCAGCACGCGGCGTCGACCGGCTCTTCGGGCGTGATCCAGAACCGCGTGTAGGCGGTGCCGCTCACCTGCAGGATCTCGCTCTGGAACGCCTGCGGGGTGGTCTCCAGCAGCATCGCCAGCGATGCCGTGCGGCTGAAGAACTCGCTCTTGGCGGCCAGGCGCAGCGCATGCCCGCGTTCGTCCCAGGAAACCAGGAACCCGATCGCCTGCGACAGCGCGAGCGCCAGCAGCAGGAACGCGATGAAGCGCGCCGCCAGGCTGCGTCGCCAGATGCGCATCATGCCCGCTCGACCTCGGCGGTGAAGCTGTAGCCGCCGCCCCAGTGGGTCTTGATCAGCATGGGATTGCGCGGATCGGCTTCGATCTTCTTCCGCAACCGGCTCACCTGGTTGTCGATGCTGCGGTCGAAGCAGTCGGCGGCGCGACCGACGGTCAGATCGAGCAGCTGATCGCGGCTCAGGACCAGCCCGGCGTGATCGAGGAAGGCGCTGAGCAGGCGGAACTCCGCCGTGCTCAACGCCACGGCGACGCCGTCGGCGTCGAGCAGCTCGCGGCGGCCGACGTTGAGCACCCACCGGTCGAACCGCAGCGCCTTCGCCTTCACGCCGCCGCGCTGCGGCGGCAGGCTGTTGACCCGTCGCAGCACCGCCTTGATCCGCGCCAGCAGCTCCCTGGGATTGAACGGCTTGGTCAGGTAATCGTCCGCGCCCAGCTCCAGGCCGATGATCCGGTCGAGCTCCTCGGCCATGGCGGTCAGGAAGATGATCGGAATATCGATGGTGCCGCGCAGTTGCCGGCAGAGGCTGAGTCCGTCCTCGCCGGGCATCATCACGTCGAGGATGATCAGGTCCGGCGCGTTGCGTTCGAGCAGCCTGCGCAGGGCGGTGCCGTTCTCCGCGACGCTGATGCGGTAACCGTGCCGGTCCAGGTATTTGCCGACCAGGTTGCGGATGTCGCGGTGGTCGTCGACGATGGCGATGTGCGGTGCGGGCTCCATGGGCGCTCCATCACGCGGTGGCATGCTTCGATACGGGCTGGCCGCGGCGCGGCGCGATGCGGGTCACATCGTGGACGATGTCCGCAGCCGATCTGTATCAAAGTATGTCACCGGGCCGTGGCGCGACATCTTGCGATGATCGAAGCGTCCGACCGGGCGATGTTGTCGGGGACGGCGATCGGGCGGCGGCGGTTCAAGAGCGCGACCGGCAAGACGAGACAGGTTGCCCGGCACTGCCCGGCCGCTACGCGTAGGATCGGCCATCAGGTGACCCCAGACAGGAGACCCCATGCACCGCGCCCTCTCCCCCGTACTCGCCCTGCTGCCGCTGCTGGCGCTGGCAGGCACTGCCCGCGCGCAGGACACCGCCGCCGACGGCGAACAGATCTACCGCACGCGCTGCGCCGCCTGCCATGCCCTCGATCCAGGGCAGAACCGCATCGGCCCGCCCCTGGCCGGCGTGGTCGGACGCGCCGCGGGCAGCGTCGAGGGCGGACGCTACACGGATGCGATGCGCGAGTCCGGCATCGTCTGGGATGCCGAAACGCTGGATGTCTACCTGGCCAATCCGCGCCAGCGGGTGCCGGGCACCAGCATGATGTTCGTGCTGCCCGATGCCGCGCAGAGGAAGGCCATCATCGCCTTCCTGCGGGATCGATCTGCGGCGGAATGATGCTCTTCCCCTCTTTGAAAAAGGGGAGCCGGGGGGGGTTGCTCGGCGCCCGGCGAAGCCAAAGCCAAAAGCAAATCGCTGCGCGATTCCCGGCCCTCGCGCAGCGCGCGAGGGCGCTCAAGCCCCCTTTTTCAAAGGGGGAGGAACAGCCGCAAGACGGTCGCCTTCCGAATCACACACCAAGGAGCCCAGCATGGCCCGACTTAACGTCAATGGCACGACCCACGACGTCGACGCCGATCCCGGCACCCCGCTGCTCTGGGTGCTCCGGGAACAGCTCGGCCTGACCGGCGCCAAGTACGGCTGCGGCATCGCCCAGTGCGGTTCCTGCACCGTCCACATCGACGACATGCCGGTACGCGCCTGCGCGCTGCCGGTGGACGCCGTCGACCCGGAACAGCGGATCGTCACCATCGAGGGCCTGTCGCCCGACGGCTCGCACCCGGTGCAGCAGGCCTGGCTGGCGCTCGACGTGCCGCAGTGCGGCTACTGCCAGACCGGCATGATCATGGCCGCGGCGAGTCTGCTGGCGCAGAACCCGAACCCGAGCGATGCCGACATCGACGCGGAGATGACCAATATCTGCCGCTGCGGCACGTACAACCGGGTCCGCGCCGCGATCAAGCGCGCCGCCGGCGGCGGCGGCCAGCCGGCACAGGGTTGAGGAGGCGGACATGACGATCACCGACACCAAACCCCGTGGCGCCGCCCGCGACCGCGGCGGGCTTGCCGACGTCGGCCTCTCGCGCCGCCGCTTCCTGATCGGTTCGGCCACGGCGCTCGGCGGCCTGTCGCTCGGGTTCCACCTTCCCCTGATCGGCAGCGCGGCGGCGGCGGAGTCCGGCGCGACGGCGCGCGAGGTCAACGCCTGGGTCGTGATCCAGCCGGACGAGACCGTGGTGGTCCGCATCGCCCGCTCCGAGATGGGCCAGGGCACGCTCACGGGCCTCGCGCAGCTGGTCGCCGAGGAACTCGAATGCGACTGGGCGAACGTGACCACCGAATACCCGACGCCCGGCCAGAGCGTGGCGCGCGACCGTGTCTGGGGCAACTTCTCCACCGGCGGCAGCCGCGGCGTGCGCGAATCGCACGACTACATGCGCCAGGGCGGCGCCGCTGCGCGCGAGATGCTGATCGCCGCCGCCGCGAACGCATGGGGCGTGCCTGCCGGCGAATGCGCGGTGGCCAAGGGCGTGATCACCCACGGCCGCAGCGGCCGCAGCACGACCTACGGCAAGGTGGCGACCGCCGCCGCGCAGCTAACCCCGCCGACCGATATCCCGCTCAAGGATCCGCAGGACTGGACCATCGCCGGCCAGCCGCTGCCGCGGCTGGACACGGCCGACAAGCTCACCGGCAAGCAGGTCTACGGCACCGACGTACAGCTGCCGGGCATGCTCAACGCCGCCATCCGCGCCTGCCCGTACTTCGGCGGCAAACTTGAAAGCTTCGACGCCGCGGCGGTCGCGAAAATGCCTGGCGTCCGCCACGTGGTGCGGGTGGACGACACCGCGGTCGCGGTGGTGGCCGATACCTGGTGGCGCGCCAAGACCGCGCTCGACGCGCTTCCCGTGGTCTGGGACGAAGGCCCGAACCGGGCGCTGACCAGCGCGGCGATCGCCGACATGCTGGCCGAGGGCCTGGATGCAGGCGAGGCCTTCGTCGGCACCCAGGCGGGCGATGCGCGCAACACGTTGGCCGCGCACACCGGCAGGACCGTCTCCGCGGTCTACGCCGTCCCCTACCAGCACCACGCGACCATGGAGCCGATGAACGCGACGGCGCTGTACACGCCGGAGAAGTGCGAGGTATGGGTGCCGACGCAGAACGGCGAGGCCAGCCTGGCGGCGGCGGCCGAAGCCGCCGAACTGCCGGTGGAACGCTGCGAGGTCTACAAGCTGCACCTGGGCGGCGGCTTCGGCCGGCGCGGCTTCCAGGACTACGTGCAGCAGGCGGTGCGCATCGCCAGGCAGGTCCCCGGCACGCCGGTGAAGCTGATCTGGTCGCGCGAGGAGGACATGCTGCACGGCGTCTATCACCCGACCACGCAGTGCAAGCTGACCGGCGCGCTCGACGACGACGGCAACCTCGCCGCGCTGCACATGCGCATCTCGGGCCAGTCGATCCTGGCCTCGGTGCGCCCCGAGGGCATGCAGGGCGGCATGGACCCGGTGGTGTTCCAGGGACTGGTCCTCGACAACCCGGAAGGCAGCTTCGCCTACGACGTCGAACACCTGCTGATCGACCACGCGATGCGCAACCCGGCGGTGCCGCCCGGCTTCTGGCGCGGGGTCAACCTCAACCAGAACGCGATCTACGTCGAATGCTTCATGGACGAGCTGGCGCACGCGGCCGGCGTCGATCCGCTGGCATTCCGCCGCAGGCTGATGGCGAACCATCCCAAGCACCTGGCGGTGCTGGACGCGGTCGCCGAACGGGTCGGCTGGGACAGCGCGCCGCCGCCGGGCGTGCACCGCGGCCTGGCGCAGATCATGGGCTTCGCCAGCTACGTGGCCGCGGCGGCGGAGGTCTCCGTCACCGACGGCCGGCTCAGGATCCACCGCATCGTCGCCGCCACCGATCCCGGACACGTGGTCAACCCGGCCCAGGTCGAGCGACAAGTGGAGGGTTCGTTCGTCTATGGTCTTTCCGCAGGCCTGTACGGCGAATGCGTCGTCGACGGCGGCCGCATGGTGCAGGAGAACTTCGACACCTACCAGGTGATGCTGATGGCGGACATGCCGGCGGTGGAAACGGTGATCGTGCCGTCCGGCGGCTTCTGGGGCGGCGTCGGCGAGCCGACCATCGCGGTGGCCATGCCGGCCGTGCTCAACGCGATCTTCGCGGCGACCGGCAAGCGGATCCGGACGTTGCCGCTGAAGCAACACGATTTGAGTTGAAGCAGAGGAACGAGTGGAGAGGAATGAGAAACGAGCATGGGACCATAGGCCGGAACCGCTGTGGGCGGTTCCGGCGACTTTGCTCTTGTGGGAGTGGCGGCGGCATGCCGTCGCCGGGAAGTCGCGACTTCCGTCGCTCCCACAGCGGTTCCATCCTATGGTCTCGTACCCGCTCCTCGTTCCTGACTGACAATGGCCGCGGCGAAACGCCACATCGTCCTGTTGCTCGCTGTCCTGACCGTTTTCCCGGTGCAGGCCGCGCAGCCTGCGCCGCCGGGAGCTAGCAGCTGCTCGGGCTGCCATGCACCGACCGGCGCGGGCGATGGGATTCCGGGGCTGGAAGGCCTCGATGCCGATCGCATCGTCGCCGACATGCGCGCGTTCCGCACCGGCGCGCGCGAGGCGACGGTGATGGACCGCATCGCCCGGGGCTTCACCGAGGACGAGACCCGCGCCATCGCCGAATGGCTCGCCTCCGGCGAACGACACGATGCCGGGAAAGACGATGCAGGAGCGCAGGATGCCGAGCCGTAGACATGTCCTGCAGGGCCTCGCCGCCGGCGCCGCCGTGGCGGCGCTGGGTACGTCGCCGAGGCTTCGTGCCGGCGCGCCACCGCGCGTGGTGGTGGTGGGCGGCGGCTTCGCCGGCGCCAGCTGCGCGCGTGCGTTGAAGCGGCTGGATCCCGGCCTCGACGTGGTCCTGGTCGAGCCGGCGGCGCGCTACACCGCCTGCCCCTTCAGCAACGCGGTGATCGCCGGCCTGCGCGACCCCGATGCCCAGGTCTTCGGCTACGACGGCGTCGAACGCGCCGGCGTGCGCCTGGCCCGCAGCAGCGCCAGCGCGGTCGATGCCGACCGGCGCCGCGTGCGCCTCGACGACGGCACCGCGCTGGACTATGCGCGCCTGGTACTGGCGCCCGGCATCGAACTGCGCTTCGACGCCCTGCCCGGCTACGACCGCGCCGCCGCCGACGTGATGCCGCACGCCTGGAAGGCCGGCGAGCAGACACTGCGGCTGCGCCGCCAGCTCGAGGCGATGGAGGACGGCGGGCTGGTGGTGCTCTCGGTCCCGGCCAATCCGTACCGCTGCCCGCCCGGTCCCTACGAACGCGCGAGCCTGATCGCGCACTACCTGAAGACGCACAAGCCGCGCTCCAAGCTCATCGTGCTGGACGCCAAGGACCAGTTCTCCAAGCAGTCGCTGTTCGAGGCCGCCTGGCGCGAGCTGTACCCGGACCTGCTCGAATGGGTGCCGCTGTCGATGGGCGGACAGGTCATCGAGGTCGATCCCGGCGCCATGACCCTGGTCACCGATTTCGATCGCCATCGCGCCGACGTCGCCAACGTCATCCCGCCACAGCGCGCCGGCGCGATCGCGGCAGTGGCGGGCGTGGCCGACCGCACCGGCTGGTGCCCGGTCGATCCGGTCACGTTCGAATCCCGGCTGCAGCCGGGCATCCACGTGATCGGCGATGCCATCATCGCCGGCGCCATGCCCAAGTCCGCCTTCGCCGCCAACGCGCAGGCCAAGGTCTGCGCGGCGGCGGTGGTCGACCTGGTCCGCGAGCGCACGCCAGCCGAGCCCCGGCTCATCAACACCTGCTACAGCCTGGTCGCGCCCGACTACGGCATCTCGATCGCCGGCGTCTACCGCCCCGGCGACGAGCTGCTGACCGAGATCGAGGGCGCGGGCGGCGTCAGCGCGCCCGATGCGCCGCGGGCGACGCGCGCGCTGGAGGCGATGTACGCGGAAAGCTGGTTCCGGACGATCACCCGCGAAGTGTTCGGATGAACAGCCACGCGGTATCGGAACGCGTAGAGCCGAGCTTGCTCGGCTGCTTTCGGGCTCCGGAGCCGGGAGCAGCGGAGCAAGCTCCGCTCTACGGTGCCGGCGGCGTACCGGTGCGGAAGGGAATGAAAGGCGCGCGGCGACTGGCACTGTGCCTTGGCCTTGCGAGTGCGGCCGCATGCGCGGCCGGGGCCCAGGGCGCGCCGGTGCACGCTGCCGTCGAAGACGATGCGCTTCCCCGGCCGCCGGGCGTACGTGCCGGCGATGCGGCGCGCGGCGCGGCGCTGATGGGCGACCGCCACCGGAGCCTGTGCCTGCTGTGCCACGCCGGGCCCTTCCCCGAGCCGCACCTGCACGGCACGCTCGCGCCGAACCTGGCCGGGATCGGAAGCCGGTTCTCGGAAGGCCAGCTGCGCCTGCGCATCGCCGACATGAAGGCGCTCAATCCGGCCAGCATCATGCCGACCTATCGCCGCACCGAGGACGATGCGGAGCACGACGCCGATGACGGCGATGGCAGGCGCATCGCCGCCGCCTGGCGTGGCAAGCCGGTGCTGGAGGACGACGAGATCGAGGATCTCGTCGCCTATCTGGCCACGCTGGAGGAATGAGCATGCGCCGCAACAAGCCGGAGGAAACCGCTGCTTCCCGCCGTTCCGGCGAATGCCGGAATCCATCGGCTTCGGCTTCATTCACCCGTGGCGGGCGGATCCCGGCATTCGCCGGGATGACGGCGGCGCTTCGAGGCCGCCTGCTCCCGGCGGTTGCGCCGGCAACGGTTCCCACGAAACCGGGTGCCTACGGGCGGCGCGACTTCCTCGTCGCCGCCGCGGCGGGACTGGTCGTCCTGGCGCTGCCCGCGCGCGCGGCGGCACGGCCGTCCCTGGACGAGGCGATCCGCGGCTTCACCGGCGGCGCCGAGGCGCCCGGCGGCGGGATGCGGCTGGAGATTCCGCCGCTGGTCGAGAACGGCAACGCCGTCGGCGTCACGGTGACCGTGGACAGCGCGATGAACGCGGACGACCACGTGCGCCGCATCGCGCTGTTCAACGAGAAGAATCCGCAGGCGGACATCGCCGTGTTCCACCTGGGGCCACGCGCCGGGCGGGCGCGGATCGCGACCCGGATCCGCCTGGCGACCGCGCAGACGGTCGTCGCCGTGGCGGAGATGAGCGACGGCAGCTTCCGCTCCAGCGAAACGAACGTGATCGTGACCCTGGCCGCCTGCATCGAGGACCTGTCATGACCCGCGCCCTGATCAACGTCCCGAAGACGGCGCGTCGCGGCGAGATCATCGAGATCAAGGCGATGATCTCGCATCCGATGGAAACCGGCCACCGGATGGGACCGAACGGCGTCGCCATCCCGCGCGACATCCTCCATCGTTTCAGCTGCCGCTACGACGACGAGGAGATCTTCGCGGCGGAGCTGTTTCCCGCGATCTCCGCCAACCCGTTCCTGTCGTTCAGCACCGTCGCCACCGCCAGCGGCACGCTGACCTTCACCTGGACCGACGATGCCGGACAGGCATACACCGAGTCGGCCGAGATCGCGGTGAGCTGATGGCGCGGCGCACGCGGCGCGTGATCGGCATCTGTGCCGCGCTGGCGGTCGCCGCGGCGATGGCGGCGGACATCCCGCGCGACCAACGCCGGTCCGGCGCCGACTTCATGTCGCCCGAGACGCGGGCGATGCAGGACGACGACAGCGGCAACCCGGGCATGCTCTGGGTGCTCGAGGGCGAGCAGGCCTGGGACACGCCGCAGGGTGCGACGGGTGTCGCCTGCAGCGGCTGCCACGGCGAGGCAGCCGACAGCATGCGCGGCGTGGCCGCACGCCATCCCGCCTTCGACGAGGCGCTGGAACGGCCGGTGGACCTCGCTACCCGGGTCAACCGATGCCGGAGCACGCACCAGCAGGCCCGGCCGCTGGAGCACGAGAGCCGCGAACTGCTCGCCCTCACCGCCTACGTCGCGCACCAGTCGCGCGGCATGCCGGCCGCGCCGCCGCCGGACCCGCGCCTGGCGCCGTTCCGAGAGCACGGCCGGCAGTTGTTCGAACGCCGCATCGGGCAGCTCGATCTCGCCTGCTCCGCCTGCCACGACGACAACTGGGGCGAGCGCCTGGGCGGCAATCCGATCCCGCAGGCGCACCCCACCGGCTATCCGCTGTACCGGCTGGAGTGGCAGTCGCTCGGCTCGCTGCAGCGGCGCCTGCGCAACTGCATGGTCGGCGTGCGCGCCGAGCCCTACCCGTTCGGCGCGCCGGAGATGATCGACCTGGAGCTCTACCTGATGCAACGCGCCGAAGGCCTGCCGATCGAGACGCCCGCCGTGCGGCCGTGAGCGAGAAACGAGTGGAGAGGAGTGAGAGACGAGCGGGTAGAGCCGGCCCGTTTCCCTTCCGGGCCCCACGGCTTGCGGCGTAGAGCGGAGCTTGCTCCGCTGCTCTCGGCTCCGCAGTCCGGGAGCAGCCGGGCAAGCTCGGCTCTACGGCCATATCCCGCAGCTTGCCCGCTTGTTGTTCTTTTTTCTGTCGTGAAACCTTCCGAGGGGAGAAGGCAAGAATTATGACGGTCATCACGAAAATTCCGTTGCACCGGGGTGCGCAGGCGCGCCGACCTAGGGACGTTCCCGGGTAGGCAGCCCCGTCGCGTTGCGATGCAATGGGAGCCTGCCGCGCACGCGGCTGTCTCCGTATTCCGACAAAGGGAAGCAGTCATGAGTCTGGATGGCATCTCCGGCACCTCCGATCTCCAGGCGGCCACGCTCGACACGCCGCAGACGCCCACCGCCGACCAAGTCCGCGAACAGGAGATCCGCACGACGCTGACCAACAACCCGCCCGCACTCGAAGCGCTCGACGGCCTGGTCGGCGACGACAACTACGCGCAGCTGGACGAGGCGCAGAAGCTGCAGGCGCTGGAGGCGTTCGCCGCCACGCCGAACGCGGCCACGGCTGCCCACCAGCGGGGCCAGGCGGCGGTCGCCCTCAACCCCGGCACCGACAGCTCGCTGCTCGCGCCCGACGCCGGCATGCTGACCATCGGTGGCCAGACCTACGCCATCGAGCATGGCCAGCTGCTGGACGCACAGGGCCAGCCGGCCGGCACCATCGGCAACGACGGCAGCTTCCAGCTCACCGGCCAGGAGGCGCAGAGCGTCTACGACGACATCAACGCACGCGTGCAGCTGCGCGAACAGGTCGGCAACGAGACCGTCGACCTGCTCAGCCTGCATCCCGCCGACCCCAACGGCCGGCTCGACAACGCCAACCTCAACCCGCAGATCGTCGAACGCGCCGAGGCGGTGCTGGGACAGGCGCGCCGCGAGGGCCTGGACATGCGCGTGGTCAGCGACTTCCGCAGCGTGGAGGAGCAGGACCGGCTCTACGCGCAGGGACGCACCACGCCGGGCGAGATCGTGACCAACGCGCGCGGCGGCAGCTCCTGGCACAACTACGGCCTGGCGGTCGACATCGCCTTCAACGATGTCCGCGGCCAGCCGGCCTGGCCGGAGGACGGGAACTGGACCCGCTACGGCGAGATCGCCGTCGACCAGGGGCTCGAGTGGGGCGGCAACTGGCAGCGCTTCCCCGACCGTCCGCACATCGAATTCCACCCGGGCTTCGGCGCCGGCGAGGCACGCAACCTGCTCAACACCTACCGCGAAGGCGGGCTCGATGCGGTCTGGCAACGCATGGGCATCGGGCAGTAGCGGGCGTCGCCCGGATGGAGGCGCGAAGCGCCGCAATGCGGGACCAGGCGGATCCTGGATGACCGGCCTTCGGCGGTCGTGGAGCATCTCTCTGCGCGGCATCCGGGCCACCACTTTCGATCGCGCCTCGATGACGTAGACTCGGCCGGGATCGACCTCCGGAGTGTTCGGCATGCGGATTCCCCTGCTCCTGACCGCGATCACGGCGGCGCTGTGCATCATGGGATGCCGCGCCGAACCCGCGCCGGCGCCGCAACCGGCGGACGCCGCGGTGCCGACGACGGACAATGCGTGGCCTTTCCCACCCACCACCTTGCCGCATGCCGACGGCCGGCTCGCGCTGGCCGAACCGCAGCCGCTGCCCGGCGCCGTGGCCGTCGCCTTCCATCCTGCGCGTCCGCTGCTGGCCTGGGCCGACGGCGAAACGCTGCGCACGCTCGACCTCGACAACGGCACCTCCGAGGCGACGCCGGTCGGCCACTGGATCGCCGATCTCGCGTTCTCGCCGCAGGGCGACCTGTGGCTGGCTGCGGACAGCGCGCAGCGCTGGCGCGACGGCACCGCAGCCTGCCGCAGCGAACCGTACGCGCTGGACCGCCTGCTCGGCGTCGACGCCGCGGGCGTCACCGCGGCAAGCTACACGCACGGCGACGGCATCGGCCCGCTCCGGCGCCAGGTCTGGATCGACAACGATTGCCGGCTCGAACACGAAACCACCGCACCGCTGCCCGCCGGCGTGCGCAACGCCGGGGACGATCCCGGCGCCGCGCCGTGGCGCGAGACCCTGCGTCCCGTGCACGCGCTGCCGGAAGCATTGCCCGGACGCATCGACGGCGACCGGATCCGTCTCGACGACGCAACCGCGATCGCACTGCCCGGCCGCCCGATGGCCGTCTCGCCCGACGGCCGCTGGTGGGTGCTCGAGCACGACGGCGAGCCTGCGCTGTGGCGGCTGGACGAACCGGACTGAAGCCGGGCTCGATACTTCAATGTTGAAGCCCGCTGCCTGACAGGCAAAGAAAAACCCCGCCTCGCGGCGGGGTTTTTCGTGTTGCGGTGACGCGACGGGAGCTTGGATCAGAAATCCATGCCGCCCATGCCGCCCATGCCGCCCATGCCACCGCCGCCGCCGGCCGGCTCTTCCTTCTTCGGCAGCTCGGCCACCATGGCCTCGGTGGTGATCATCAGGCCGGCGATCGAG
>NZ_JBFWIB010000018.1:0-61269 GCF_041300785.1 Luteimonas salinilitoris | reverse complement strand
AATGAACTTGCGGCGGCGCTGCGATCCTGCGATGCACCCGAATTGCCGGGCCGCCGGCTCTGGTTCGTGCCCGGCATGGCCGACCACACCGGCGCCGGCGACGCGATGCGCGGCGAGGAAACCCAGGTGCTGGCATTGCTCGAGCGGCTCGGCCGCGGCCGCCATGTCATCTGCCTGCCCGGCACCCACAGCAAATGGGTGGAGGCGAACGACGGCCGCATCGTCTCGATCGCGACCGCGATGACCGGCGAGCTGTTCGACCTGTTGTGCCGGCACGGCACGCTGGCCGAGCTGGCGCCCGCAGGCGCAGGCCACACCGGTACAGATACCGGCACCGCCGAGGCCGAGGCATTCGACCGCGGCCTGCACGACAGCGCCGCCGACGGCGGCCTGCTGCACCATCTGTTCGGCGCGCGCGCGCATGTACTGTTCGACAGCCTACCCGCCGAGCACCTGTCGGATTATCTCTCCGGCCTGCTGATCGGACACGAAGTCCGCTCGCTGTTGCCCGCCTCGGTGAAGGCCGCCGGCTCTCCGGTGCACCTGATCGGCAACGACGCGCTACTCGATGCCTATACTCGCGCCCTCGCCGCGCTCGACATCGAGACCCACCGTCACTCCGAGCAGCTGGCGGCCGACGGCCTGTCCCTGCTGGCCCGCCGCTGTGGCCTCGCCTGAACGCCCGGCGCGCGCCACGCTGGCCGCTGTGCACCGCCGATCGCGCACATCCGCGGCGATTCACCGCGCGTGTCCGCAGCGGATACCGGCGCGGATGTCACCGCGCAGGTGCAGGCCCTGTCGAACGCCGCAGCTGCAGGGCGTAGGGCACGACCACCATCGCGCCCGCGGCGCGGTCGCGGATCGCCTTGAGCAGTTCGACGCCGGCCAGGCGTCCCATCTCGCGGGTCGGCTGGCGCACCGTGGTCAGCGCCGGATAGATGTGCCGCGCGATCGGGGTGTCGTCGAAGCCGCAGACCGACACGTCGCCCGGCACCGACAGGCCGCGTTCGCAGATCGCGCAGATCGCGCCGGCGGCCATGTCGTCGTTGGCGGCGAAGATCGCGGTCGGCGAGCGCTTCAGGTCCAGCAGGCGGTCGGTGGCGGCGAAGCCCGACTCGTAGGAGAACTCGCCGTCGGCCACCAGCGCGGGATCGAAGCGGATGCCGGCGCGCTTCAGGCCCTCGCGGTAGCCCGCCAGCCGCCAGCCCGGGCCTTGTGCTTCATGGACGATCAGATTATTTGAATATTTCTAACGCAAGAAGCGCGGCAGCACAAATAAGCACCGCCACAAGCGCAATATCTGCCACTCTGGCCAACCTAAGGAGACTTGCACTAACCTTAGAGTCAAAGTCTAAGCAGACACTGGCGAGATATCCAGGTAGATGTATGCAGAAGAAGGAGGCGGGCACACCTTTATGGCGCAGAATCATAAATACGATAATTCGCCCGACGACAGCAATAAGAACGCTGACGGTCAGCACCACCATCAGCGCTAGCACAATTTTCCCATTAGTACTCATCGGCTCGCTTGATCAATCCATGATTCGCTTAAGCGTTGCACGCTCTTGCATCCCAACCCGGTCAAGGCCGTTCTGATCCGTAAAATCGACCACGTAGTCGATCGTGTCATCGCCTAGCTCGAATTCACCGCGAACAAAGCCAGAAACATCTTTCCATTTCGCTAACCAGTACCCATGATCGCCCATGACTTGCAAGTAAGAGATATGAGCGCGCTCCACCTTCGTACTTCCGTTCGCCATCTTTAGCAATAGCTTCATGCTCATGTCGGGGGAAATTTCCAGCACGGCTTCACTCGCACCTAGATCCGAAAGATTTCCCTGAAAACCGTCAGGCGTCAAAAATACGTACCGGACATACTCATATCTCCCTGATATTCGATCAATGCCGCTGGTTTGAGCGACAGCATTCTGCGAGAAGGGAAATCCGGAAAATATGACCCACAATGCAATCGACAGCCCCCCCAACCTCATCGAACTAGCCCGTAAATAGCGATTAATCATAAAGAACCTTCAATGATATAGCGCAGAGTATGCCACTATCTCCTATCACGGCTAAGATCCACGCTCGTCGTCTCAATCTGTTGCTGGCTGACACTTGCCGCAGGTCCCGCACCAAGCCCTCCGCTCAACGACCAAATGCCAGTTCCATTAGATGTTGCACTGACTGTTACCGGCCCTGCCGAAAGGTCTCCTTCCGTAGTTGCGCCGCTGAATGCTTGGATTCCGTCGGCGTTTGTAATGCCACCCGTCAAAGAACCGCCGACGACAGCGCCCAAAACAAAGCCAGGCGTCCCCGATCCATCAATCAAAGACACCGAATCTCCCATAGCTCCAACTGTCGCCGACTTTGTTTGGTAGACATCAACTCCTTTCGGAGAAATCAATACGCCAACGCCAGTCTGCACGTTCCCATTAACTATGGGCGATCCACCTCGAGCTACACCCTCGACCTGGATGAATGCTGATTTTGCCCTGGCTTGCTCTATTCCGGATTTCTGCGCCTGAGAAACTCGCGCCTGCGACGCCATTGCAGCAATGGATTTGGGGTTGAAAGTGCAAGTAGGGCAACGTCCATCCGAATCTGTAAACTTGTATGGATTATTGAATGCGTAAGCGTAACGATTGAAGTACCTGTAGTCGCTAGTTTCATATGCCGTCACTGGATCCATGCTGAGGAACCGCCCGATCACCGGATCGTAATAGCGCTGCTGCATGTACGTCAGCCCGGTCGCGGCATCCTGCACGTGTCCGGTATACGCCGGCCGATCATGGTTGGGCCGGTTGCTCAATGCCCCATAGGGCTCGTATTCGCTGTAGATGACGCTGCCACGCGAATGGCTGCTTCGGGCGACCACGCTGCCCAGTGCGTCGGTGTGCTGGTACTGGGTCACGACCGAATCGGTGTCGCGGTTGTGGGAGCGGATGGCGATCAGGCGGCCGCCCAGGTGGATGTACTGCTCGTTGGCATTGGTGCCGCGGAGGTTGCGCGCGAACATCAGCGTGCCGTCGCGGCTGTACTGGGTGTACTTGGAGCCGCCTATGTAATCGCGCACCCGGCGCCCGTGGCCATCGTACACATAGCTACTGCTCGTGCCGTCCTGACTGGCGCTGCGCAGCCGGTTGCCGAAGTCGAAGTCGTAGCTGGCGCCGGTGCGGCTGGTGATGTTGCCTTGCAGGTCGTAGCCCAGGCTGGTCACCGTCGCCCCGCCCGTGGTGTTGACGATGCGGCTGAGCCGGTTCCGTGCATCGTACTCGTAGGTGTGGTCGCGTGCCGCGCGCATAGCGGTGGCGCCGACCTGAACCCGGCGCAGGTTATCCAGCACATCGTAGGCATAGCGGGCCGTCCCGAACATGTTCGAGTCCACCCGGGTCAGCCGGTTCAGGCCATCGTACGCCATGACACGGTCGCCGCGGTTCCCGCTGCGCGCGTCGCCAATCGCTTCCACGTTGCCGTTGCCGTCGTAGACGTATCTATCATCCATGTACACGGATGAGGCGCCGTAGAAGTCGACGATGCGAGCCGGCAGGCCGCGGGCATTCTGGGTCGTCTTGTGGACGATGCTGTTGCCGTAGGTGAACTGCTTGATCGATCCGTTGGGGTGATAGCTCACATCGGTGGCCCATCCGCCGGCCCGGGTGGGCTGGCCCAGCGCATTGGGCGCGTAGGCCACCGTCACGGCTCCCGGATAGGCATGCGAGGCCAGGTGTCCATTGGCGTTGTAACCATAGCCGATGCCGTAGCTGATGTTGTTCCAGTCCATCGACTCACCGGTCAGCAGCCGGCGCTTGTTGTAGATGTAGTTGTTATAGACCAGACCGCTGCCGACATTGTCGATAAGCACCTGCGCCAATAGGCCGTCCGGGGTATAGCTGTAGCTCGTATTGCCCAGGTTGTCCGGGTAGGTCACGGACGTGAGGCGATTGCGCTTGTCGTAGCTCCGGTCCACGCGCCGGCCCGACGACCAGGCCTGGGTCTTGGCGTCACGGCAACTGATGCCGCTGGGGAGCGTCAGCCCCGCCGCGGTTTGGACCAGCAAGTCGGCCCCGTTGAAGCCGTAGACCGTCGAGCCGGTCTCCGGCTCGGTGACGATGCAGAGCCGCTCTGCGCCGCCGTAGACATAGCGCCGAGCCAGGCTGACACTTCCGTCGGCGGTGCGCCGGGTGATGTAGAGGGGTTTGCCGAACGCGTCGCGTCCGAAGTAGGTATAGGCCCCTTCCGGCTGAATGATTCGGGTGATGAAGTCAGTCGTGGGCTGATCCCAAGCCAAGTAGCGGTAATGCGTTTGATTGCCCCGTGGATCCGTGACACGAGCCTGAAAGCCGGCGAGATACTCTGTCGTCGTTTTCAAGAGCCCTAGTTCGCTGCTTTGCGTCACCGACGTCTGCCGGCCCAGCGCGTCGTACACGGTCCTGGTGCCCGCAGTCGGGTTGTAGCTCGCGCTGGGATAGGAAGCAAAGGTGACCCGACCCTCATGGTCGTAGGCATAGCGGATGAATCGTTCCGTCGCGGCAATGCTGGCGCTGTTGGCATTGTCGTATTCGCGCACGACCAGCGGCCGCCATAGCGCATCGAAGTACGTCACCTTGCGGCTGTCGCCGTTTGCGATGATTTGCCGCCAATGACCCGCCGGAATCCCATAGACGCCTGTTGCTGACTTCGCGAAACTGATTGTCGTTGGGTTCCATGCCACCGTATCGCTCGTCGGATAGGTGATCCGGCTTAGCCGGCCCATGGGGTCGTAGGCGTAGTTGGTGGCGAAGCCGTTCTCGTCGGTGACGCGGGTGATCCAGCCGGAGGCATTGACCGCTGCTGATTGCGACCTCCCATCCGCATAGGTGATCGCGCGCGGAATGCCGCGGTACCAGCTGCCAAGCGTAGTGGTGTTGTTGCCGCCGTCGACGACCGTCCTGATCGTTCCGCGCTGGCCGCTGGCCAGCGAGGCGGTCGTGTCGTAGGTCAGCGTTTGCTTGAGCTGGGTGAAGCTATAAAACCTGATCGGCAACGCATAGGTGGCGTCATAGTCGGTCTGCGAGGCGACGATGCCGTTGACGGTCATCTTGGCCGGCTGGCCCAGGATCCACTTGGGCAGGTTGTCGTGATAAGCGGTGATTTCCGTCTTGCTGGGATTTCCTGCGACCGTGCTGGATTTGGTAACGCTCAATGGGCGGGCGAAGGCGTCAAAAGCGTTGACAGTTGAAACGAATGTCACTCCATCCCGGACGATTGTGGTAGATCGTAACGGCCGCAGCTTATTGGCAAAGAAATTTTGCTTCTGGTGTATGTTGGAGCCGAATGAATCAGGAAACGGCTGCCCTTGCGCATTGGGAACATAGCTCGACACAACGCGGTTAACGACAACACCCGCCTTCTCAGTTCTTACCTCCAGAACCTGTCCGGCGTTTACTTCATAATCGTTGCCAATAATATACCGTGTGACTATATCGTCCGGGCCTGTCACCAATGTTTGCGAGGTGCTGCCGCAACTCGTTGACTGGCACTCCTCTTTCCAGCTCCAGCTGGGCTGATAGAAGTAGCTCCACTGCCGCACCGGAACACCAGGGCCAGATATCTCTTTCGAATAAAGTGAGACAGCTTGATAGGCCTTGGGGACCCCGGAGATCCAATATTCTGAGCCTTGACTACCCTGGCAACTATTAGGCGTTCTGTTTGTGCCGTGGATAAGAGGCCTGACTCGGAAGCTTCCTACCGCTCCCGATGGATGAGTGATAGTTAAAGATCCAGTTTGTGCCTGCGGCGGCGCCTGAGAGGAAGTTCTTCCAGCAACATCAATCTGGCAGCCCTGTATAACCGGTCTTCCGGGCCAGGATAAGCCAACCAAGTTGTCATAGGCATACGTCCAACGTGAATTATCAGGCAAGACCACAGACTTAAGCCCGGCGGAGTCATACTCATAGGCCCACGTTCTCGGCCCACTGACCGCGCTTATCAGTCTGCCACTGCCATCTGAATGATAGTTCAGATCGATTCTCGCACCATCACTTGAGGTAACGGAAAGCAGTCGGTGCGGGTTACTGTCGTAGTTGTAAGCAACCCAGTTTCCAAACCTGTCCTCGACTTTGGTTGCGTAAATGAAGAACTTACGCCTATAAAGTAGCGTCCCAGTCCAACAACCAGCACCTACGTTGCATAACGTGCCATGTATATTTCTTGCCGCCCGACTTGTCATCCAGTTGAATGTGTATTTTGTCCCATCCGGAAGAACGACAAGGAATCCTTCGCCAGCCCCATTGCTAAGGGGAGTGCATGCTGCACGCCAATTGGATCGGGTGACTTTACTGTATGAGGCGCTCGGGCGAGGACCATCTCCAGAGCCTGGAAACAATAACTCTTCACCTTGCCCAGGAATATTGATGTGAACTCCGCTCCAGTAATCCTCGGGCGGGAAATTGGTCCTGGCCGATGACGAGCCCCCTTCACTCAGGGCGTTAGGGGGACGGAGGCCTTCGCTACAGCGATTTTCGTTACCGCTAGAACCTAACCAACCATTTCGCGAGTACGTCCCCATCATGTAGGGCGTATCTAGCTCCCAATATCTTCCAAATATCGTTGTATAGAAACCTGGGCCACCCTCTGTCGCACTTCCCGCGTTGTCGGTGTTAACAACCAGCTTTCGCCCGAGGGTCATTGGAAGGCCGCTATTCGTGGCGATAGTGATATCAGTAACATGAAAGGTCGTCGAGCCGTCCGATAGCGTTGTTTTATCCCCAAACAAATCTGCACTAAGCGACTCAACCGAGGTCACGCCCTTGGTTGTGTGCGCATACAGATCCTCGACCGACACACCCACTGCATGCGCTGCAGTTGGCGCAACTGCAGTGCATGAAATAAGGAAGAAAAATGCAAAAATCCCCTTCATGTTCTTCATATCTATCCCCTGCTCCTTATATTTAGCGGTAACGATAACATCCGCCTTATCCTTATTCCCGGCTGCCCCTCACACGAAAAACCCCTTTCGAAGCCAATGCGTTCAACGGAATTCACTCGATACGAGTTATTCTTTGCCGCCTACCTCTCCAACTTAGCAGGCGAGCCGCGCCGAAAGATCGAGAGAGGATCATTAACCTATTCTCGAGAGCTCACGGGATTGTTGCGCAACAGTGAGCGCGCAGCGCAGGAATTGGCCGCACAAGACAAGTCAATCGGGTCATTATTAACGCTCTCCCGCTCCATCTTCAGCCCGCTGCGGGCCGAACCCCCCATGTTTCCGGCATCAGATTGACGGCCGGCATCCTCATAGCGCTGTCGCGTGATATATCAGCTTTATCGCGGGACGGCAATAGGGATGTTGTTGGATCGTAGGAAGCGCTGGCCGACCCCACCCTTGAGTAACTGCTCGAAGGCCTTTGATGCGTTTGCAGGCCGAACTTCCCGCCCCTCTGCAGCAACCTAGATGATGATCATGTGCACACGATACGCATGCGACTGGGTGTACGCGGGCTTCGCGCGCATGGCGCGCTCCTACGTGGGGGAGCGTCGGACGAACGACGCACTCGTCGCCGCACCGGGGCGGACCTGAGCGAACGGTGCAATCAACGCGCAGGTGCAGGCCCTGTCGAACGCCGCAGCTGCAGGGCGTAGGGCACGACCACCATCGCACCCGCGGCGCGGTCGCGGATCGCCTTGAGCAGTTCGACGCCGGCCAGGCGTCCCATTTCGCGGGTCGGCTGGCGCACCGTGGTCAGCGCGGGATAGATGTGCCGCGCGATCGGGGTGTCGTCGAAGCCGCAGACCGACACGTCGCCCGGCACCGACAGGCCGCGTTCGCAGATCGCGCAGATCGCGCCGGCGGCCATGTCGTCGTTGGCGGCGAAGATCGCGGTCGGCGGGCGCTCGAGGTCGAGCAGGCGATTGGTCGCTGCGAAGCCGGAGTCGTAGTAGAACTCGCCGTCGGCCACCAGCGCGGGGTCGAAGCGGATGCCGGCGCGCTTCAGGCCCTCGCGGTAGCCTGCCAGCCGCCAGCCGCTGGCGCCGTGCGCGGGATGGCCCTTGATGTGGGCGATGCGCCGGTGTCCCAACTGCACCAGGTGCGCGATCATTTCCGACACCGCGTTCTGCTCGTCGACGGTCACGCCGATGCGCCGGTGCGCCTCCATCGGCGAGATGCTGGCGTACGGCACGTCCAGTTCGTCGAGCCGCCGCAGCAGCGCCGGGTCGTCGGTGATCGGCGGGGTCAGCACCACGCCGTCCAGCCGCGACTGGTCGATCAGCGCCTCGACCTTGGCGACGATGTCGCGCGCGTCGTAGACCAGCGGCGCCAGCATCAGGTTGTAGAGGTGCGCCTGGCAGGCGTCGAGCACGCCCAGCTCGACCTCCATCAGGTAGTTGCTGGACGGGTTGTCGTACAGCATCGCCACCAGGTACGAGCGCCGCCCGGCCAGCGTGCGCGCCGACGGATGCGGGCGGTAGCGCAGTTTCTCGACGATCGCCTCGACCCGCTGCCGGGTCGCGTCGGCGACGTTCGGCTCGTGGTTGAGCACGCGCGAGACGGTCTTCATCGACACGCCGGCGGCGGCGGCCACGTCCTCGATGCGGATTCGCATGTTGCCTGGTCCCTGGTCGGTCCCGACCACCGGCTGCGAGTTTGCCAGATGCACGCGCACGGGCATCTCAGCGCACGCGCGGCGGCGGCGGGAGTGGATTCATGGGGGCGCATCCTCCATGCGGGCATCGCCAACGCCATGATCGACGCGGGCCACCGGCGCTTTTCCGTGGTGCAACAAGCACCGCCGGCTGCTTGCGCTATTCTGCACAGATCTTGACAACGCTGTCATCCATGCCACCGGAACAGCCAGCGAACGACTGCGGAGAACACAATTGATGACGACGATCTGGACCCAGCCCCTGTGCATCGGCGTACTGGCCCTGGCGCTGGCCGGCTGCACGCAATCCGGCAACGACACCGACACGGCCTCCGCACCGCCGTCTCCGGCAGCCGACGGCCAGCCGCTGAGCTCCGAGGTCACCCCGGCGCAATGGCCGGACGTGGCCTGGCCGTTGCCGGAGGATCCGGAACTGGAGAACCGGATCGATGCGCTGCTGGCGACGATGACGGTGGAGGAGAAGGTCGGCCAGATCGTGCAGGGCGACATCGCCAGCATCACTCCCGATGACGTGCGCAAGTACCGGCTCGGCTCGATCCTGGCCGGCGGCAATTCCGATCCGGACGGCCGCTACAACGCCAGCCCGGCCGAATGGCTGGCGCTGGCCGATGCGATGTACGAGGCCTCGATGGACACCAGCGGCGGCGGCAAGGCAATTCCGGTGATCTTCGGCATCGATGCGGTGCACGGGCAGAGCAACATCGTCGGCGCCACGCTGTTCCCGCACAACATTGGCCTGGGCGCCACGCGCAACGCCGAACTGATGCGCGAGATCGGCCGCATCACCGCGATCGAGACCCGCGCCACCGGCATGGAATGGGCGTTCGCGCCGACCGTGGCGGTGCCGCAGGACGATCGCTGGGGCCGCAGCTACGAGGGGTACTCGGAATCGCCGGAGATCGTGGCCGAGTTCTCGCCGGCGGTGGTGGAAGGCCTGCAGGGCCGCGTCGGCGACGACGACTTCCTCGGCGAATCGCGGGTGATGGTCTCGGTCAAGCACTACCTCGGCGACGGCGGCACCACCGGCGGCGTCGACCAGGGCGATACCCAGGTCAGCGAGGCGATCCTGCGCGACGTGCACGGCGCCGGCTATCCGCCGGCGATCGCCGCCGGCGCGCAGGCGGTGATGGCTTCGTACAACAGCTTCAACGGCGTCAAGATGCACGGCCACAAGGGACTGCTGACCGACGTGCTGAAGGGGCGGATGAACTTCGGCGGCTTCGTGGTCGGCGACTGGAACGGCCACGGCCAGGTCGCCGGCTGCAGCAGCACCGACTGCCCGGCCTCGTTCAACGCCGGCGTCGACATGCTGATGGCGCCGGACAGCTGGCGCGGCTATTACGAGAGCGCGCTCAAACACGTCGAGTCGGGCGAGATCCCGATGGCGCGCCTGGACGAGGCGGTGCGGCGCATCCTGCGGGTCAAGTTCCGGCTTGGCCTGTTCGAGGCCGGCAAGCCGTCGGAGCGCGCGCTCGGCGGCAAGTTCGAACTGCTCGGCGCGCCGGAGCACCGCGCGGTCGCGCGCCAGGCGGTGCGCGAATCGCTGGTGCTGCTGAAGAACCAGGGCGGCGTGCTGCCGCTGCACCCGAAACAACGGCTGCTGGTGGCCGGCGACGGCGCCGATGATCTCGGCAAGCAGTCCGGCGGCTGGACGCTCAACTGGCAGGGTACCGGCACCACGCGTGCCGACTTCCCCAATGCCGATTCGATCTGGGACGGGCTGCAGGCGCAGGTCGAGACGGCCGGCGGCAACGCCGAACTGTCCGTCGACGGCAGCTACACGCAGAAGCCGGACGCGGCGGTAGTGGTGTTCGGCGAGGATCCCTATGCCGAGTTCCAGGGCGACATCCCGCACCTGCTGTACAAGCCCGGCAACGACGCCGACCTCGAGCTGATCCGCAAGCTCAAGGCCGACGGCATCCCGGTGGTGGCGGTGTTCCTGAGCGGGCGGCCGCTGTGGATGAACCGCGAGATCAACGCCGCCGATGCCTTCGTCGCCGCCTGGCTGCCGGGTTCGGCGGGCGGCGGCATCGCCGACGTGCTGCTGCGCGGCGCCGACGGCGAGGTGCAGCACGACTTCAAGGGCAAGCTCAGCTTCTCCTGGCCGCGCACCGCCACGCAGTACGTCAACAACGTCGGCCAGGCGGACTACGACCCGCTGTTCGCATTCGGCTTCGGCCTGGGCTACGGCGACGACGGCGACCTGGCGTCGCTGCCGGAGGAATCCGGCGTCGACGGCGCGCAGACCGCCGCCAACGTGTACTTCCTCCGCGGCGAGGCGGCCGACGGCCTGCAGCTGCGCCTGGTGGGCGCCGACGGCGACGCCGTGGAGGCGACGCGCTCGCGCGTGGCCACCGGCGACGGCAGCCTGTCCATGGCCGGCATCGACCGCAGCGCGCAGGAGGACGCGCGCCTGCTGCAATGGTCCGGCGACGCGCGGGTCGAACTGGCCGCGGCGCAGCCGCTGGACCTCAACCGCCAGACCAACGGCGACGTGCTGCTGACGATGCTGCTGCGCGTGGACGAAGTGCCGCAGGGCGAGGTGACCCTGGTCGCCGGCTGCGGCGAGGGCTGCGCCGGCGAACTGCCGGTGCGCGAGTGGCTGGCCTCACTGCCGCGCGGCGAATGGGTCCGCGCCGGCGTGCCGCTGAAGTGCCTGCGCGTGGCCGGCGCCGACATGTCGAGGATCGACATGCCGTTCGCGATCCGTTCGGGCGCGGGGCTGACCCTGGCGCTGTCCGAGATCGCCGCCGGCACCGACCCCGACCACCGGCTCGACTGCGCCACCAACTGACCGGACCCGTAGAGCGGAGCTTGCTCCGCTGCCCTCCCGGCTCCGGAGCCCGCATAGCCGAGCAAGCTCGGCTATGCGGGGGGCCACGCACATGCGAGCCGGCTTCGGGCTCCGTAGAGCGGAGCTTGCTCCGCTGCTCCCGGCTCCGGAGCCCGCACAGCCGAGCAAGCTCGGCTCTACGGGGGGCCACGCACATGCGAGCCGGCTCCGGGCTCCGTAGAGCGGAGCTTGCTCCGCTGCTCCCGGCTCCGGAGCCCGCACAGCCGAGCAAGCTCGGCTCTACGGCTGCTCCCGCGACGCTCCGTTGCATCCGTCGCCACGGCCGGCTCACTTCCTCTGGCTACACTCGCCCACTCCCCCCCAGCGGAGCTGGCACGATGATCGACCTGTACTACTGGCCCACCCCCAACGGCCACAAGATCACCCTCTTTCTCGAGGAGACCGGGCTCGACTACGCCATCAAGCCGGTCAACATCGGCAAGGGCGACCAGTTCGCGCCGGAGTTCCTCGCCATCTCGCCGAACAACAAGATGCCGGCGATCGTCGACCATGCACCCGCCGACGGCGGCGAACCGGTCAGCGTGTTCGAGTCCGGCGCGATCCTGCTGTACCTGGCGGAGAAGACCGGGCGCTTCCTGCCCGGTGATGCGCGCGGCCGCATCGAGACGCTGGAATGGCTGTTCTGGCAGATGGGCGGGCTCGGCCCGATGACCGGGCAGTACGGACATTTCCACGTCTACGCGCCGGAGCAGATCCCCTATGCGATGGAGCGCTACCGCAACGAGGCCACGCGCCTGCTCGGCGTGCTGGACAAGCGGCTGCAGGGCCGTGCCTTCATCGCAGGCGACGACTACACCATCGCCGACATGGCCAGCTATCCCTGGACCGACCCGTACGACAAGGCACCGCTCGACCTGACGCCGTTTCCCGAGGTGCGGCGCTGGCACGAGGCCATCGCCGCGCGTCCCGCCACGCAGCGCGCGTATGCGCTGACACGGCAGGTCAATCCGGATGCGGGCAAGCCGCTGGGCGACGAGGAGCGCGAAAAGTTGTTCGGCAAGGCGCCGGCGCGGGCCTGAGCCGGCGCGGCGGCGTTCCCGCGGGCGCGGCGCAGACCCCGGAATCCACTGTCGTAGGAGCGCGCCATGCGCGCGATGCCGCGCCAGGCAGTCTTCTCTGTTGCGGTGAGACAAGCCCCGTCGCCACGGGCGGTGCCAATCAATAGCCAAGCCCATCACGATGGACCAACCCTTCATCTTCTTTGGCTTGAGGTGCGGGCGATTCACTGACACCGCCCGTGGCGACGGGGCTTGCTTCGTCGTAGCGGAAAGGACTGCCTGGCGCGGCATCGCGCGCATGGCGCGCTCCTACGAGGGGCGGCTGGCTGGAGCGTGCCGGTAGACTTGGCGCTTCCGCCCGCCGGGAGAGACCATGCGTCCCCTGCTCACCACCGCCGTCCTGATGCTCGCCACCACCGCCCTCGCCGACGATCGCAAGCTCACCCTCGAGGCCATCACCGGCGATGCGGCGCTGTCCGGGCCCACCCTGACCAAGCCGAAAATCGCGCCCGACGGCTCGCGCGTGACCTTCCTGCGCGGCAAGGACGAGGACCGCAACCGGCTCGACCTGTGGGAGTACCACGTCGACAGCGGCCAGACCCGCATGCTGGTCGATTCGCAGATGCTGCTGCCGGGCGAGGAAACGCTCAGCGACGAGGAAAAGGCCCGCCGCGAGCGCCAGCGCATCGCCGGCTTTTCCGGGATCGTCGACTACCAATGGGCACCGGACGCGCGGCGGCTGCTGTTCCCGCTCGGCGGCGAGCTGTACCTGTACGACCTGTCGAAGTCCGGCGCCGATGCGGTGCGCAGGCTCACCGACGGCGGCGGTTTCGCCACCGACCCGAAGCTCTCGCCCGAAGGCGGCTACGTCAGCTTCATCCGTGAGCGCGACCTGTGGGTGATCGACCTGGCCAGCGGCGAAGAACTCCGCCTGACGGAGGATGGATCCGACACCATCGGCAACGGTGTCGCCGAGTTCGTCGCCGACGAGGAAATGGGCCGCCATACCGGCTACTGGTGGGCGCCGGACGACTCGGCGATCGCCTACGCCCGCATCGACGAATCGTCGGTGCCGGTGCAGAAGCGCTACGAGGTCTACGCCGACCGCACCGAAGTGGTCGAACAGCGCTACCCCGCCGCCGGCGATCCCAACGTGCGGATCGAGCTGCGGGTGATGCGGCTGGCCGATGCCGGCCCGCCGCCGACGCGCGAGGGCAGCATCGATACCGCCGACGGCCCGCGTACGGTGCGGGTGCAGACGCGCATGGGCCCGGCGGCGCCGTTGCGCGTCGATCTCGGCGACGATCCGGACATCTACCTGGCGCGCGTGGACTGGCGCGATCCGCAGCGGCTGACCTTCCAGCGGCAATCGCGCGACCAGCGCACGCTGGAACTGGTCGAGACCACGTTCGCGACCGGCGCGCAGCGGATCCTGGTCACCGAAACCTCGACGACCTGGGTGCCGCTGCACGACAGCCTGCGCTTCCTCGAGGACGGCCGTTTCCTGTGGAGCTCGGAACGCAGCGGCTTCGAGCACCTGTACCTGGCGTCGGAGGACGGCAGCGAACTGACCGCCCTGACCGTCGGCGACTGGCCGGTCGACGAGCTGCTGGCGGTGGACCAGGACGCGGGCCGCGTGTACTTCAGCGCCGGGCGCGAATCGCCGACCGAAAAACAGATCTACGCAGTGCCGCTGGCCGGCGGCGAGATCGAGCGGCTGTCGCAGGCGCCCGGCCTGCACGACGCCAGCTTCGCCAAGAACGCCAGCGTCTACGTCGACAGCTGGTCGAACACGCGCACGCCGCCGCAGGTCGAGCTGTTCCGCGCCGACGGCAGCCGCGTCGCCGCGCTCGTCGACAACGACCTGGACGATCCGGAACACCCCTACGCACCGTTCCGCGAGGCGCACCTGCCGACCGAGTTCGGCACCCTGACCGCCGCCGACGGCCGCACCCGGTTGCACTACAACCTGATCCGGCCGGCCGGGTTCGATCCGGCGCGGCGCCACCCCGTGGTGGTGTACGTCTACGGCGGCCCGGCGGGGCAGACCGTGATCGATTCCTGGCCCGGACGCGCCGACGCGTTCTTCAACCAGTACCTGGCGCAACAGGGCTACGTGGGGTTCTCGCTCGACAATCGCGGCACGCCGCGCCGCGGCGCCGCCTTCGGCGGCTCGCTGTACGAGAAGCAGGGCACGGTGGAAGTCGAGGACCAGGTGGCGGGCGTCGAATGGCTGCGCGCGCAGCCGTGGATCGACGGCGAACGCATCGGCGTGCACGGCTGGTCCAACGGCGGCTACATGACCCTGATGCTGCTCGGCAAGGCGCCCGACGCCTACGCCTGTGGCGTGGCCGGCGCGCCGGTCACCGACTGGGCGCTGTACGACACCCATTACACCGAGCGCTACATGCACCTGCCGGATGCCAACGTCGACGGCTACCGCGAGGCCAGCGTGTTCACCCATGCCGGCGACATCCGCCCGGACAGCCTGCTGCTGATCCACGGCATGGCCGACGACAACGTGCTGTTCACCAACTCGACCAGGCTGATGAGTACCCTGCAGCAGGCCGGCGTGCCGTTCGAACTGATGACCTATCCCGGCGCCAAGCACGGCCTGCGCGGCAAGGACGCGCTGCACCGCTATCGGTTGAGCGCATCGTTCTTCGACCGCTGCCTACACTGAACATCGCGCGCCGGCTCCCGCCTGCGTAGAGCGGAGCTTGCTCCGCTGCTCCCGGCTCCGGAGCCCGCATAGCCGAGCAAGCTCGGCTCTACGGATTGCGGCTCCAGGCCCGCACAACCGAACCGAACCCGGACCCGTAGAGCGGAGCTCGCTCCGCTGCTCCCGGCTCCGGAGCCCGCATGGCCGAGCAAGCTCGGCTTCCGGCGCCCGCACCGGCGGGCAAGGGCCGCCTGCGGATTCGCGACGATCGCCAAGGCCTGCCCGCCACCCGACCTGCGGCCGATTGCCGGGCCGGCGCCTACCCCGGTTCATTCCCGCGCAGCGCTGATCGGCTGCGGGCGCGCGCTCAGCCGAGCCGCGCCAGCATCCTGCGGTGCCGGATCAGCCGCGCCCAGCGCATGCCGATGTCGGCCCAGCACACGTAGACGGCCTCGCCCGCGACGCGCCACAACGCGAGCGGGCGCCAGCGCCAGTGCGGCTCGGCTGCGCACAGCTCCGGCTCGAAGCCGAGCTGGCGCGCCAGCAGCGCGCAGCGCGCGAGGTGGTAGCGGCTGCTGAGCAGGGTGACGGTGCCGAGGGCGATGTCGGCGCGCAGCAGCTCGCGCGCGTTGCGCAGGTTCTGCAGGGTGTCGCGCGAACTCGATTCCAGCTGCAGCGGGACGTCGGCGGCGAGGCCGCGCGCGAACAACGCCGCCTGCGCGAGCTCGGCCTCGCTGATCGCGCCGGGCGGTCCACCGCCCAGCAGCACCAGGTGGCGCGGCGGGCGCTGCTGCCACAAGGCGACGGCGCGGGCCAGGCGCGCCTCGAAGTCGGCGTCAATGCGGCCGCGGGGCGCATGCTTGCCGAACAGCAGCACGCACTCGCCGCGCGCCGGCAGGCACGATGCGTTGCGCGCGATCCGCAGCACGTGGACGAAATAGACCACGTACACCAGGCCCAGGCTGAGCGTGCACGCCGCGGCCGCCACCGTCAGCGCATGCAGGGCGTCGCGGTCGATGAACAGGCGGATGCAGTGGGCGAGGCGGCTGGCCATCGGCGGCGGGGCTCGGCGTCGGGCGGTTCACAGTCTAGCCCGCCGCCGCTCGTATACTGCCGGCCAGTCAGGAACGGAGCGCCGCCCAGTCGATGTCGTTGTCCCCGATTCCGGCGCTGGCGATCCGCGCCTACACCGCCACCACGGCGCTCGGCCACGGCCGCGCCGCACAGGCGACGGCGATGGCGGAACGTCGTGGCGGGCTGCGCCGCAACGACTTCGGCCCGGATCCGCTCGACACCTGGATCGGCCGCGTCGACGGGCTCGAGGACGCGCCGCTGCCGCCGGAATTTGCCGACTGGGAATGCCGCAACAACCGGCTCGCCTGGCTCGCATTGCAGCAGGACGGGTTGCCCGACGCCGTCGCCGCCGTGCGCGAGCGCCACGGCCCCGACCGGGTCGCCGTGGTGCTGGGCACGTCCACCTCCAGCATCGGCGCCACCGAGGAAGCCTACGCGCGCCTCGAGGACGACGGAGAGACCGCCGGCAACCGCCGCTTTCCCGCCGACCTCACCCGCCCGGTCGTGCACCAGCCGCACTCGCTGGGCGATTTCGTCCGCCACGCCACCGGCCTGCGCGGGCCCTGCGTCACCGTCGCCACCGCCTGCTCGTCCAGCGCCAAGGTGTTCGCGCAGGCGGCGCGGCTGATCCGTGCCGGCATCGTCGACGCCGCCCTGGTCGGCGGCGTCGACACGCTGTGCGGCAGCGTGCTGTTCGGCTTCAACGCGCTGGGGCTGGTGTCGGCGCAGCCGGCGCGGCCTTTCGACCTGGCCCGCGACGGCCTGTCGCTGGGCGAGGCCGGCGGCTTCGCCGTGCTCGAGCGCGGCGACGATGCCCCGCTGCTGTTGCGCGGCTACGGCGAATCCAGCGACGCGCACCACATGTCGGCGCCACACCCGCAGGGACTCGGCGCGCGGATGGCGATGCAGGATGCGTTGCAGCGCGCCGGGATCGCCGCCGGCGCGGTCGGTTATCTCAACCTGCACGGCACCGCCACCCCGGCCAACGACGCGATCGAGGCGCAGGCGGTGGCCGCGGTGTTCGACGACGCTCTGCACGCCGGCTCGACCAAGGGCTGGACCGGGCACACGCTGGGCGCCGCGGGGATCATCGAGTCGGTATTCGCGTTGCTCGCGCTGGAGGACGGGCTGCTGCCCGGCACGCTCAACAGCCGCGACCGCGATCCGGCCTGCGGTGCGCAGATCCGCTTCGACAACGCGCGCAACCGGATCCGCTACGCGATGAACAACTCCTTCGGCTTCGGCGGCAACAACTGTTCGCTGCTGTTCGGTGCCGCATGAGGGCCTGCAGCGCACGCATCGCCGGCGTCGGCTTCTGGAGCGACGGCCTGCCCGACTGGCCGGCCGCGCGCGATTTCGCCGCCGGCGGCGCGCTGTCGGACGACGCCGCGCGCAAGCCGTCGCCGCGGCTGCTGCCGCCGAACGAACGCCGCCGGGCGCCGGAATCGGTCGCGGTCGCGCTGCAGGTCGCACTCGCCGCCTGCGAGGCGGCCGGGCGCGACCCGAAGGCGCTGCCGTCGGTGTTCGCCTCGGGCCACGGCGATTTCGCCATCACCGACTACATGTGCGAAACCCTGGCCAGCGAGCCGCGCGCGATCTCGCCGACCCGCTTCCACAACTCGGTGCACAACGCCGCCGCCGGCTACTGGACCATCGGCACCGGCTGCATGATGACCACCACCGCGATCAGCGCCGGCCGCGCGACTTTCGCCGAAGGCCTGCTGGAAGCGCTGGTGCAGCTCGACGACGGCGCCGACGCGGTGCTGCTGGTCGCCTACGACACCACCGCGGTCGGGCCGCTGGCGGCGATGAGCGGCAGCCGCGGCCTGCTCGGCGGCGCCCTGGTGCTGGCGTCCAATGATGATCGCGGCGACACCGGCCCGCGGCTGCGCGCGACGCTCGTCGACGCCACGGCCCCGGCGGGCGCCGGCCCGCTGGCATCGCTGCGCCGCGACAACGCAATGGCGCCGATGCTGCCCCTGTTCGACGCACTGGCCGCGCGCGACCACCTGGTCCTGCTCGATGCCGGTCCCGGACGCGCGCTGCGCGTGGAGATCGATCATGCCTGAGAATTCCGTCCGCCTGCATCGCGGCAACGTCGCCGTGGTCATTCCCGCGCTCAACGAATCGCTGCGCATCCGCGAAGTGGTCGAGGGCGCGCTGGCACAGTGCGATCGCGTGATCGTGGTCGACGACGGTTCCGACGACGGCACGTCCGAGTGCATCGCCGGCCTGCCGGTCACCCTGCTGCGGCATCCACGGCGGCTGGGCAAGGGCGCCAGCCTGCGCGACGGTTTCCGCGAGGCGCTGCGCCAGGGCGCGCGCGCGGTGCTGACCATGGACGGCGACGGCCAACATTCGGCCGAGGACATCCCGCGGCTGCTCGACAGCGCGAACCGCCACCCCGGCTGCGTGATCATCGGCGCGCGCCTGCGCAAGCGCCGCTGCCAGCCCTGGCACCGGCGCCTGGGCAACGAGTTCGGCGACTGGGGCATCGCCTGGGGCTGCGGTTTCCGCATCGTCGATTCGCAGAGCGGGCAGCGGCTGTATCCGGACGCCGTGTGCGCGCTCGAGAACGTGCCCGGCGAAGGCTTCGTGTTCGAGGCGCAGATGCTGATCTCGGCCGCGCGCTGCGCCGGTGCCGGCATCGTCTCGCTGCCGGTGGAGTCGCGCTACGCCACGCCCGGCGAACCGGCGCAGTTCCGCAAGAGCCATTTCCGCCTGTGGCGCGACCTGTACAACATCACCTCGCATGTCGTGCTACAAATCTGGCGCCAGGGCGACATGCTCCACGCCTATCGCCGCGCGCGCGCCACGCCGCCGGTGATCGACGATCCCGACGGCGAGTTCGCAGGCGCTTCCCTTCCGCAGGATTCGCACCAGGCAGGTTGATATGGACGGCGCCGCTCCCGGCAACGACATCGACGTTCTGATCATCGGCGGTGGACTTGCGGGGCTGACACTCGCCCTCCAGCTGCGCCAGCGCGACCCGGCGCTGCGGGTCGCGGTACTCGAGCGCAAGGCGCATCCGGTGCCCGAAGCCGCGCACAAGGTCGGCGAGTCGACGGTCGAGATCGGCGCGCACTATCTCGCCGACGTGCTCGGCCTGCGCGGGCACCTGGAAACCAGGCAGATCCGCAAGTTCGGCTTCCGCTTCTTCTTCTCGGACGGGCGCCAGGACATCGACCGCTGCACCGAGGTCGGCGTCAGCCGGCTGCTGCCGACGCCGTCCTGGCAGATCGACCGCGGCCGTTTCGAGAACTTCCTCGGCGTGCAGGCGCGCGCGCTCGGCGTACGCTTCCACGACGGCGCCGTCGTGCGCGAAATCGGCATGGCCGTCAGTGGCAGCGATGCGCCGCACGCGGTGACCTTCACGCAGCCCGGCGGCGAGCGCACGCTGCGCGCGCGCTGGCTGGTCGACGCCAGCGGCCGCGCCGGCCTGCTCAAGCGCAAGCTCGGCCTGGCGCAGGCCAACGACCACGACGTCAACGCCGCCTGGTGGCGGGTCGACGGTTGCGTCGATCCCAACCTCTGGTCGGAAGACCCGGCGTGGATCCAGCGCTGCACGCCGCCGGACCGCTGGCGCTCGACCAACCACATGTGCGGGCCGGGCTACTGGTTCTGGCTGATTCCGCTGGCTTCCGGCGCGCATTCGCTGGGAATCGTCTGCGACGCGAAGATGCATCCGCTGGAGACGATGAATACCCACGCCAAGGCGATGGACTGGCTGCGCGCGCACCAGCCGCGGGTCGCCGCCGCGCTCTCCGGCGGCGAACACGCGCTGCGGGATTTCCTGTTCCTGCGCCATTTCTCCTACGGCTGCAGGCAGGTGTTCTCCGCCGACCGCTGGGCGCTGACCGGCGAGGCCGGGCTGTTCCTGGATCCGTTCTATTCGCCCGGCACCGACTTCATCGCCATCGCCAACACCTACATCTGCGACCTGATCGAGAAGGACCGCGCCGGGCAGTCGTTCGCACCGTACGCCGACCTGTACCAGCAGCTGTACTTCTCGTTCTACGAGAACACGCTCACGCTGTACCAGGGCCAGTACCCGCTGTTCGGCGACTCGCAGGTGATGCCGGTCAAGGTGATCTGGGACTACACGTTCTACTGGGCGCTGCTGGGGCCGCTGTTCTTCGGCCGGCGCATGACCGACGTCGCCATGTTCGGGCGCCTGCGCCCGGACTTCGCCGAAGCCGGCATGCTCAACCGCGCCATGCAGGCGTTGCTGCGCGAGTGGGGCGAGCGCAACGACGGCCGCGCGCCGCCGCCGGGACGGCTGCTCGACCAGTACGGGATCGACTGGTTCCACGAGATGAACCGCGCGCTCAACGACGTGCTCGACGACGACGCCTTCGCCCGCCGCATCGGCGACAACCTGGCGCGGATGCGCTGGCTGGCCACCGAGATCCTGGCGCAGGCGCGGCGCGTGCACGCCGGCATCGACGCCCACGGCCTCGACGGCCTGCTAGGACAGCCGGACCCGCCGCCGCCCTCGCTGGCGCCGCCCTGGTACGCCGACGCGGCATGAGGCTCCACGGATCGACGCGGACCGGCGCATTGACCGTAGGAGCGCGCCATGCGCGCGATGCCGCGCCAGGCAGCCTTCTCCGTTGCGGCGAGACAAGCACCGTCGCCACGGGCGGTGCCAATCAATAGCCGGGCCCTTCACGACGGACCAACACCGCACCCGTTGGCTCCAGGTGCGGGCTATTCACTGACACCGCCCGTGGCGACGGCCCATGCTTCACTGCGGCGGAAAGGATTGCCTGGCGCGGCATCGCGCGCATGGCGCGCTCCTACGAGGCAAGGGGCTGATGCCGCTTATTCCTCCGGCGGCGGCGGCGCGGTTTGCGGCGGCGGGTTCGGCACGTAGATGGCGATGCCGCTGGCGTGCTTCTGCCGCGGACTGATGTTCACGCCGACGCCGGCGCCGCTGAAGCTGCTGCCGCCGACGCGGCCGCCGCCTGCGCCGACGCTCACGCCGCCGCCGCCGTAGCCGTCGGCGCTGCCCTGGAACAGCACGCCGTTGGCGCCGAGGCTGGCGGCCTCCTCGCGCAGCTTGCGCAGGACCGAATCGGTCTTGTTCTGCTCGCCGTAGGTGAACGCGCCGCTGGCGGTCTCGAGGATCGCGATCTCCTCGTAGCCGCCCGGCGGCGGACCGTGGTAGATGCGCACCTGGGCCGGATCGATCGGCGGCCGCGGGGTGCCGGTGAGGACGTGGGACGTGGCGCAGCCGGCCGCCGCCAGCGCGACCAGCAGCAGGAAGAAAACGCGGAAAGCTCGCATGTCTGGGGTCCTCACGACTGGGACCCGGGCATCATCGCCCAGGTCATCTGAATCCTGCGTGCATGTCGGCCGGCCGGCGTTGCGCCCGGTCGATCATGCCCTATTCCCCGTCCACCTCCGGCGCCTGGCTGATGGAGCCGCCCACCGCCTGCGCATGGTTCTGCCGGAGGTATTCGCTGATCATCGTCGATACCCGGATCAGCATGGTCTTGTCGGTGGCGCCGAACGACCAGGCCGCGCCCATCGCGACCGGCAGCGCGTCGAAACGCTGAAAGCTGTTGAGCGGGAGCGACGGCGGCGGATTCTCCGCGTCGGGCTCGTACATGGGCGCATCGCCCGCGAAGACGGCGGTCGGCAGACAAGCCAGGGCGAAGGCGAGCGCCGCCGCGGAGCGGATCGAAAGCATGGTATTCCCCCTAGTGATGACGGCGGCTCGCGGCCCGCGGCTACCCCATGCCGCCGTTGATGCCGATCACCTGGCCGTTAATGTACCCGGCCGCATCCGAACAAAGAAAGCCCACCAGCGCGGCAACCTCGTCCGGCGTGCCGGCACGCGCCGCCGGCACCATCTGCTTCACCTGCTCGGGCGGGAACACCTTCGCGGTCATGGCGCCGGCGATCACCCCGGGCGCGATCACGTTGACGCTGATCCCGCGCGAGGCCATTTCCCGCGCCAGCGACTTCGAGGCGCCGTGCAGCGCCGCCTTGGCCGCGGCGTAGTTGGCCTGGCCGCGGTTGCCGAGCACCGCGGCCACGCTGGAGACGCTGACGATGCGGCCCCAGCGGGTCCGCGCCATCGGCAGCAGCAGCGGCCGGGTGACGTGGAAGAACCCGTGCAGGGACACGTCGATCACCCGCTTCCACTGCGCGTCGGACATGCCGGCCATCGGCGCGTCGTCGTGGACACCGGCGTTGTTGACCAGCACCTGCACCGGGCCACCCTCCAGCAGCGCCTGCAGCGCGGCGGCGGCGGCTTCGCCGTCGGCGACGTCGAAGGCGATCGCCTCGGCGCTGCCGCCGGCCTCGCCGATCGCGGCCACCACCGACTCGGCGCGGTCCCGGTTGGCGTTGGCATGGACGATCACGTGCAGGCCATCGGCGGCAAGGCGGTGGCAGATCGCGCCGCCGATGTCGCCGCTGCCGCCGGTGACCAGCGCGCGCCTGCGAGTCGTCGAAGTCATGCCGCGATGCTAACCCGCCGCGGCGCGGGGCGGGACCGCCGGCCCGGACGTCCACGGCCACGACTTCAGTGCGGCAGTTCCTCGATCATCGTGCTGCCGTCGGCCTCGTAGAACCGCAGCGCCGGATCGCCGTCCGCGCCCTCGACGGCGGCGCCCAGGCGCCGGTTGCCGCGGGCATCGTTGAACTGCAGCAGGCTCTGGTCCTGCGCCTCGTCGGCCGGGAACGACACGTTGCCCACGGTCATGCGCGCCACCCCGGCCGGATGGTCGGCGTTGAACGCGTCGATCCGCCGCTGCCGCTCGTCCTCCGGCAGGCCCTCGATGTCGACCAGCAGGTCCAGGTAGTCCTGGATCGGCCAGTCCGGCGTGTCCCAGGTCTTGATGGTCGCGCCCTTGACGCTGCCGTAGTCGAGCGCGTCGATGGCGAAGAGCTGGTCCTGGTCGTAGCCGTCGAAGCTCAGGTGGCCCCAGCGCGAGATGTTGCCTTCCGCATCCTTGCGGCCGCCGAAGGTCAGGCCGCCGCTCTCGGTGCCCTCGGCGTCGAAGAACAGCGCACCGGCGGTGTCGGACGCCTTGCGGTTGGTGAAGTCGGGGTATTCATGGCCCTTGACGATGATTCCCGGGATGCGCCGGGTGTTGCTGATCACCATGCGCAGGGTGCCGTCGGGTTCCACCACGTTGATGCGCTGGACGGTCACGGTATCGAAGCGCGGGTTGCCGCGGGTACCGGTGAAGCCGGCGAGCAGGGCGGCGATCACGCCGAGCGTCAACACGCCCGAGTAGGCGACGAGGCATTTCTGGCCATCGAGTTTCATGCTGGACTCCTGGATGCGGGAAATTTCCGCACCGGCGACCCGGTGCGTTCGCGGGAGGAGACGGCAATGCAGCGGGACCGGCACGGAACCTCCCGCGCACGACCTTAGGCGGGATGGGCCGGCCGTTCTGTGCAGCAGTCCTCGTGCGGATCGCCGGATGCGCGGATCGCGCCGGCGGTCACGGTCGATCGGAGAACGCGTTCCGCGGCTCCAGCAGCGGGAGCACCACCGCGGCACGTCCCTCGGCGAGCGGCGTTCCACGGTGGAGCAGCCGGAAGGCGTACTGCTGGCTGGCGGCCGTTTCGGCCAGCGCCTCGGCCTCGCATTCGAGCAGGCCGGGCAGGTCGTCGATACGCGCCAGGTGCAGGCGCACGTCGCGCAGGGCCACCAGCAGGCCGGGCGGCGCGGCCCCGCCGCGCGCGCGCAGTCCGCCGTGTACCGCCATGGCCTGCGCGCCGTACTCGCACAGGTGCACGGCATGCAGCCGGCCATCGCTGCGCAGCGGGTGCTCCGGCGCGCGGTGGCTGCCGGTGCGCAGCCGGATGCGCGCCGCATCCCAGTCCAGCACCTCGTCCCAGAGGCACATCGTGCCCTGGTGCGGGACCAGCGCGAGGATTTCGTCGCGGCCGATCATGCCGCGTCTTCTCCCGCGATCCCGGGACGATCTGCCGGGGAGCGCGCCAGCAGCAGCGCCAGCACGAAGTTCGCGACCACGCCGATGCCCACCGTGGTGCCGATGGCGCGCAGCACCGGGATCGACGAGAGCGCCAGCAGGCCGAACACCAGCGCGGTCATCGCCGCGCACACCAGGATCCCGTGCAGGGTGCGCAGGCGCGCTTCGGCAACGCCCCCGGCGCGCTCGAAGAACAGCGCGTAGTCGAGGCCGAGGCCGGCGGCCAGCACCAGCGAGACCAGGTGGAACAGATTGAGTTCGATCCCGAAGCCGCGCAGCAGCGCTACGGTCAGCAGCAGGGTCAGCGCCATCGGCAGCAGCACCCGGCCCACCCGGCGCGGCGAGCGCAACGCCGCCCAGACCGTCAGCGCCAGCAGCACTGCGGCCAGCGCCAGCGCTCCCAGGACCCGGCCGCGCCAGGCCGCCACCAGCGCCTCGGACGTCTCCTTGAAGTCGAGCAGCCGGGCGCCGCTGCCGGCGGCCATGGCCGCCACTGCGTCCGGGTCGCGCAGCCCGCCCAGGGTGACCAGCGCGGTGGCGCCTTCCGCCATGTCCAGCAGCAGGCCCGACACCGGCGCCTCCAGCGGGGTGCCGGCGAGATCACCGAGCCGCAGCGGGGGCGCATGGCGCGCGATCGCGACGTCGGCCACGAACGGCTCGAACGCATCTGGCCGGAACGGGGTGCCGGCCAGCGCCTCGTCGAGTGCGGCGCGCAGGGCATCGGGCGCGGGCAGGCGCGCCTGGCGCGCGCGCTGCGTGGCGGCACTGGGCAGGTAGCGCGCGGCGGAGTCCCAGCCGGCGATGGCGCCGTCGGCCACCAGCGCATCGAGCGCCGGCTGCAGCCGCTCGAGTGCCTGCAGCGCGCCCTCGGCATCCCCCGCCCCCAGCGCCAGCAGGTAGCGCACGTCCGGTGCGCCGAGTTCGCGGCGCAGGCGTCCGTCCTCGGCCAGCGCCGCCTCCGGCACCGGCGTCAGCCGCGAGAGGTCGTTCTGCCAGAAATCCCCGGGGGCCAGCGCGGCGACCGCCGCGCCAGCGAGCGCCAGCGCGGCCAGCAGCGCCGGCGCCGCGCGTGGCCGCGGCAGCGCGTCGATGCGCGTGCCCAGGCGGCGCAGCCACGGCGACGTCGCGACGTCGCGGCGGTCCGGCTCCAGCAGCCGCGGCAGCAGGAAGCGCGTGGACAGCGCAGCTGCCAGCAGGCCGGCGACCGTGAACACCGCCAGCTGGCGCAACCCGTCGACGCCGGAGACGAAGAAGGTCAGGTAGGCGATGCAGGTCGACACCACGCCGGTCAGCAGGGTCGGCCAGATGCCGCGCGCCACCGCCACTGGCGATCGTCCCCCGCGGAGATGGCTGAACAGGTGCACCGGGTAGTCCTGGGCCACGCCGATCAGGGTGAAGCCGAACGCCAGGGTGATGCCGTGCATCCCACCGAACAGCAACGCCACCGCGGCCACCCCGGCCAGCGCCGCGGTCGCCAGCGGCAGCACCCCGAGCAGCAGCAGGCGCCCGCTGCGGTAGGCGAACCAGAACAGCAGCACCAGCCCCAGCGATCCGATCGCGCCGATCCGCACCGCCTCGCCGGCGGTGCGGCTGCCGATCTCGACCGAGAATGCGCCCGGCCCGGTCATCGTCAGGGCGCTGCCGGAATCGCCTGCGGCAACGGCGAACGCCTCGCGGATCGAAGTCACCACCGTCGCCTGCGCGCCCGGGTCGAAGCCGGCCGCGCCGGTGCGCACCAGCAGCAGGGCCTCGCTCCCGGCGCGGTCGAACCAGACCCCGTGCCGGCGCTGCGGCGCCGCCGCGGGTTCCCAGGCCTCGGCCAGCACCAGGGTTTCGAGGGTCGGATCCGCAGGCAGCAGCGGCTCGACCAGCGAGGCCGCGGGCGAGCCGAGGTCCTGCAGCCGCGCCTGCAGCTGCTCGCGCAGGAAGTCCGCATCCAGCACCTGGTCGTCGAGGGTTGGCGAAAGCAGGTAGCGATACGGGCGCAGCCGCTCCGGGATCGCCTCCAGTCCCGCGTCGTCCGCGCCGTTGGCGACCAGGTCGACGTGCCGGTCCTGCCGCAGCGCCGTCGCCAGCGCGCGCGACTGCCGCGCGAGCGCCTCGGGCGCGGCGCCCGACAACGACAGCAGCAGCAGGCGCGAACCGGGGCCGTCGCCGAGCTCGTCGATCAGCAGGCGCTGCTCCGGCGTGCGCGGCTCGGGCATGAAGGCGCGCAGGTCCCCGGACAGCTGCAGCCGCTGTCCCGCCCAGGCGCCGGCCAGCGCCAGCAGCGCCAGCCACGCCAGCGCGAGCGCCAGCCTAGGCCGCATCGCGATTCCGTAGAGCCGAGCTTGCTCGGCTGCTCCCGGCTCCGGAGCCTGCGTAGCCGAGCAAGCTCGGCTCTACGGGGTGGACCCGTACCACCGACATCAGCCGCCGTCGCCGCGACAGCGCGCTTCCAGCGAGGCGGCATCGGTCTGCGCATCGGCGCTGCGTGCGGCTCCGGCCATCAGGGTCCGCTGCAGCTCGCCCTCGCGCGGACGGGTCTCGATGCAGCGCAGTTCGGCGCCACGGCCGTACAGGGTGATGTCGCGGATGGCATCGGCCAGTGCCGGATCGCGCGGCGTCAGGGTCATGCGCCAGCGCTCGCGTACACCCTGCACGTCGATCTCGTACTGCCGTGCCAGCGCCGCATGGTCGCCGGCCAGCAGCGCGCCGAAGCTGGCCTGCAGGCCGGCCAGTTCGGGTGCGCGCGACAGCGCGAAACTCCGCGGTGAGCGCCCGGCACGCTCGATGGTGGCGCGGCCGTCGCGGATGGTGGTGGTCTCGACGTAGGGCGAACGCACCGCGCGTACCAGCGTGCGCTCGTCGGGGCGCAGGTACTCGCCCGCCACCCGCAGCGGCGCCTTCAGCATCGGCGAGGTGCGCACCTCTAGGAACGAGGTGCGCACCGGCGCAGGCCGCGCCAGCTTCTCCAGGATCCAGGCGCTGCCGAACTCATCGCCCGCCGCCTGCGCCATCGCCCAGCACGGGACCAGCGCGCACAGCAGTGCGGCCATGCCTGCGGCCTTGCGTGCCCGGCCCGTCCGTCGCACCGTCCTCGGCATCGCCGATTTCATCGTCGTGCTCCCAGAAGTCGTAGAAGTTGAACCAGTTGTAGGGCGCATCGCGCACATGATGTTCCAGACGCGCGGCGTAACCGCGGATGAGCGCCGGGATCGCCGCCGCGCGTTCGCGGCGCGGCAGGTCGATGCCGTCGCTGAAAGGTTCGAACACCAGGTCGTAGCGATTGCCGCCACGGTACAGGCCGAACGCCAGCACCACCGGGACCTTCAGCACCGCCGCGATCTGCCACGGCGCGGTGGGGAACGCCGCCGGCGCACCCAGGAACGGCACCCGCGCCGACGGCTCGTCGGGCTGGGTGCGATCGACCAGCAGCGCGATCATCGCGCCCTCGTCGGCGGCCTGCTGGATCGCCAGCATGATCGCCGGGCCGGGCTGGCCGGCGTCGATCACGGTGGCGGCGATCTCGGGATTGAGCGCGTCGAGCACCTGCATCAACGCCGCGCTGTGGCCCTTGTCCAGCAGCACGCGGATCTTGTAGTCGGGCCGCCGCCGCGACAGCACCCGCAGCACCTCGAAGCTGCCCAGGTGAGAACCGAACAGCAGCACGCCGCGGTCGCGGTCGAGCTGCGCATGCAGCGCATCGAGGCCGTCGACGCGCACCTCGAAGCGGCGCAGGTCCTCGCTGAGCAGGAACAGGCGGTCGAGGATGGTCTGGGCGAAGGTGCGGATGTGGCGCAGCACCTCGCGCCAGCCGGCGCGGCGCCCGAACACGCGGCTCAGGTAGGCGCGCGAGTCGCGGCGCTCCTCGCGCCGGCGCAGCAGGAAATACAGCGCGATCGGGTGCAGCAGCAGCCGTGCCAGGCCGCGGCCGCCGTAGCAGCCGATCAGCCGGATCAGCGCCAGCGCGACCCGGCCCCCGCCCTCGTGCCGCCGTTTCCACTGCGCACTCATGCCGCCGCGATCTCGCCGCTGGCGATCAGCACGGTGTCGCGCAGCACCCGGAACTTCCAGCGCGGATCGGCGGCCTCGCCGGCACGATCGAGTTCGATCCGCGCCGTCTGCCCCGGCAGCAGCGGCTGCAGGAACTTCACCTGCGGCAGCCGCACCGCGCCGAGTTCGCCGTGCTGCGCCTCGAGCGCCGCCAGCACCCGCTCCAGCACCACCACGCCGGGCACCAGCGGGCGTCCCGGGAAATGGCCGGGCAGGCTGGGATGATCGTGCGGAATGCTGAACTGCATGACGGAGCCGGCGCGCGCGTGAGGCGCAAGAGAATACCGCGCCAGGCAGCCCCTACCGCCACGGTGAGAAAAGGGCCGTCGCCACGGCTGCCGCTAATGAATAGCCGCGCCAGGCAGCCCTTTCCGCCACGGGCCGTCGCCACGGGTGACGTCACGGGATCATCTCCGGACTGCCTGAAGCGCAAGGGAGGCCAGCAGTCAACCGCTCCCGGTCCTACCGCAGCAGCCCCAACACCGCCGAACGCGCCTGCGCCGCCAGCGCCGAGCGGTCGAGCGGCCCGACGTCGGTGGCCAGCGGCAGCGGCGCGCCGAAGCGCACCCGGATACGGCCCGGCCGCACCCGGAAGAACCCGTCTGGCGGCAGCACCGCGCCGGTGCCCTCCAGCGCCACCGGCAGCACCTGCGCTCCTGCATCGATCGCGACCTGGAACGCCCCCGGCTTGAACGCCGCCACGCTGCCGTCGCGACTGCGCGTGCCTTCCGGGAAGATGCACAGGATCGCACCGCCGCGCACCAGCGTCGCCGCGCGGCGCAGGCTGGCGGTGGCGGCGCGGCGGTTGTCGCGGCGAATGAACACCATCCCCATCGCCTTCGCGTACCAGCCGACGAAGGGCACCCGGTCCATCTCCTGCTTGAGCAGGAAATGCAGCGGCACCGGCACCGCGCGAAACAGCGCGCAGATGTCGATCACCGACTGATGGTTGGCGACCAGCACGTGGGGCCGCGACCAGTCGACGCGCTCCAGGCCCTCGACCTCCAGCCGCGCGCCGGCGCCGCCCAGCAGTCCAGGCGCCCAGCAGCGCGCCGCCATCCGCAGCGGCAGGCGGCGGTCGCCGCCCGACAGCGCATGCAACAGCAGCGCCACGCTGATCAAGCCTGCGGTCCACAGCAGGGTGAAGCCGAACTGGAGCAGGTTGAAGGCGGTCCACAGCCACCGCCACAAGGACGCGGGCTGCAGCCGCAGGGATTCGATGCGCTGGTTCACCGCGCAAGCATACCGTGCGTCCCCTCGCCGAAGCCGTTCCGCAGGCGCCCGCGCCGCGCTGCGCGCGGCCCGCATTCAGCGCAACAGATCGCGCCAGAAGGGCGCGCCGAGGCCGGCGAGCCGGCGCAGGAAGTCGGCGAAGCTGCGGTAACGGCCGGGAAAACGACGCTTGCGCAGCAGGTACTCGCCGAAAAAGAAGCCGCCGACGATGCCGTAGTTGCACAGGTTGGCGAACCACGACCACTGCGTGCGGGTGATGCTCACCGGCGCCTGCACGCCCAGCGCCGGGAGCAGGCCGTCCGGGGCGGCGATCAACGCCAGCGTCAGGTTGACCAGCGCCAGCGCGGCCAGCAGCAGCGCCCAGGCGGCGGTGAGGCCGCGGGTGTAGGCGCGCAGGTCCGGCGGCAACCGGGCCGGTTCCACCCGGTCGAGCGCCGCCACGATCCGCGCGATCAGCGGCGCGCGCCCGGGCCGCAGCGTGCGCCCGAACATCCAGGCGATCAGGCCGACGAAGGCCACCGGCACCAGCAGCAGCGGCAGTCCGGCGTGGCCGGCGCGGAACAGGCTCCAGGCTCCGGTAAGCAGCAGCGGCAGCGCCAGCCATGCCCAGCGCCGGCGCGCGGCCAGCGGCGACACCAGCACCAGCAGCACCAGCGTCAGCAGCGCCGCCAATGCCAGCACGTCGCTGTCGCGGGCGCTGGCCAGGTGCGCGAACACGGCGTAGCCGATCGCCAGCAGGACTTCGACGATCAGCAGCATCGGCCGCCCCCGGCAGGCGTCTCCGGCAGGACTAGCGCGCGGCCTCCCTCGAGCGGATCGCTGCGCCCGTGGTAGCGGTGCGGTCCACGCCGGCGCGCTCCGGTCACCCGGCCGGGTACCGCATGTGGTGCCTCGCCATCATGTCGTCCGGTGCTGCTCGACGTGCGCCGACAGCGCACGCAGCGAGGCGAAGATGCGCAGGTTCTCCTCGCTGTCCGAGCGCAGCTGGAAGCCGTAGCGCTTGCTGATCGCCAGCGCCAGTTCCAGCGCATCGATCGAGTCCAGCCCCAGCCCGGTGTTGAACAGCGCCGCCTCCGGATCGATCTCGCCGGGCTGCACCTCCTCCAGGTTCAGGCTTTCGACCAGGAGTTCGGCGAGCTCGCGTTCGGCGGGAGATTGGGTGGGCATGCGGGTTTTCCGTGTGTGATGAATGAGCGCGCCCGCTGCGGCGGGCGGGCGCGAGCACCGCGCTATCATGCGCGCCCGGAATGATGGCATGGGCTGGCGGTCACGGCGAGATGTTGAACCCGATCGAAAACGGCGAGGCCGCGAGCGACGCCATCGAAGAGGTGGACGTGCTGGTGATCGGCGGCGGACCCGCCGGCAGCACCGCCGCCGCGCTGCTGGCGCGCCGCGGCTGGCGCGTGGCCCTGCTGGAGAAGGGCGCGCACCCGCGCTTCCACATCGGCGAATCGCTGCTGCCGATGAACCTGCCGATCCTCGAGCGCCTGGGGGTGCTGGAACAGGTCCGCGCGATCGGCGTCCACAAGGCCGGCGCCGATTTCCCCTTGTGCGAGCGGCGCACCAGCGTGTTCCGCTTCGCCCGCGCCCTGGATCCGAAGTACGACCACGCCTTCCAGGTGCGCCGCGCCGACTTCGACCGGCTGCTGTTCGAACACGCGCGCAGCTGCGGCGCCGACGCCCGCGAGCAGGTGCGCGTGGAGCGGGTCGAGTTCGACGCGGCCGGGCGGCCGCGCCAGGTGCACGCCTGCGCCGCCGACGGACGCGCGCTCGCCTTCCGCACCCGCTACCTGGTCGACGCCAGCGGCCGCGACACCTTCCTCGGCGGCAAGCTGAAGCTCAAGCGCAAGAGCCGCGCGCACCAGTCGGCGGCGATCTTCAGCCACTTCCGCGGCGTCGAGCGGCGCGAGGGCGCCGACGCCGGCAACATCACCGTCGACCGCTTCGAGCACGGCTGGTACTGGCTGATCCCGCTGCCCGACGACGTCATGAGCGTGGGCGCGGTGTGCACGCCCGAATACCTCAAGCAGCGCCGCGGCGACAACGCCGAGTTCCTGATGCGGACGCTGGCGGCGCGGCCGTCGGTGTGGACGCGCATGCAACGCGCCGAGCGCGTGGCGCCGGTGCACGCGACCGGCAACTATTCCTACCGCTGCATGCGCATGGCCGGCCCCGGCTGGGTGATGGCGGGCGATGCCCACGCCTTCATCGATCCGGTGTTCTCCTCCGGCGTGTACCTGGCGATGGACGGCGCCGAGCACGCGGTCGAGGTGATCGACGGCGCGCTGCGCGAACCGGCGCGCGAGGCGGCGCTGCAGCGCGCGATGGGCAGGCGCCTGAGCCGCGGGCTGCGGCATTTCTCCTGGTTCATCCACCGCTTCACCACGCCGGTGATGCAGCGCCTGTTCGCCAGCCCGCGCAACGACTGCAAGCTGGAGCAGGCGGTGATCTCGATGCTCGCCGGCGACGTGTTCGACAATCGCGCGGTGCTGTGGCGGCTGCGGGCCTTCCGCCTGCTGTACGCGCTGAACGCGCTGGCGATCGCGCCGCATGCGCTGCGCGGCTGGTGGCGGCGCCGGCGCCAGATCGGCGTGGTCTTCGCCGGCGACACCCTGCAGGAGGGCAATCCGTGAGCCGCCCGCTGATCGCGGTGCATGACGAGCCGGCGCGCCTGCAGGTGGACTACGCCGATGCCGATGCGCCCGACGCGCTGTTCGGCGACGACGTGCTGGCCGTGCTCGGCTTCGGCCACGACGCGCCGCACTGCGATGATCCGCGCTACCTGCGGGTGCCGCTGCAGCCCTACGGCGCCGCGCCGTTCGAGGTCTGGCGCGCCAACGCACCGGTGCGCCGCGGGCGCGACGGCGCCATCGCCTGGGCCAGCGACGGCCACCTCGGTTTCGGCGCGATCGAGGTCGAGGAGGGCGCGGGCGGCATCACCGAGGCCGCGCGCCTGGCCTATGCGGCGTTGACCCGGTTCGTGTCCGGCGGCGACACGCCGCACCTGCTGCGGGTCTGGAACTACCTCGACGCGATCACCCTGGGCGAAGGCGACGCCGAGCGCTATCGCCAGTTCTGCCTCGGCCGCGCCGCCGGATTCGGCGGTTTCGACACCGGCCGGCTGCCGGCGGCGACCGCGATCGGCCGCTGCGACGATGCCCGCGTGGTCCAGGTCTACTGGCTGTCGGCGCGCGCCCCCGGCACGCCGCTGGAGAACCCGCGCCAGATCAGCGCCTACCGCTATCCGCGCCAGTACGGCCCGCAGTCGCCCAGCTTCGCCCGCGCCATGCTGCCGGCCGACGGCATCGCCATGCCGCTGCTGCTGTCCGGCACCGCAAGCATCGTCGGGCACGTGTCGCAGCACGCCGGCGAACTGCAGGCGCAGCTGCAGGAGACGCTGGCCAACTTCGACGTCCTGCTCGGCGCCGCGCGCGCGGCGCGCCCCGACCTGCCGGCGCAGTTCGGCGCCGGCAGCCGGCTGAAGGTCTACGTCCGCGACCGCGACGACCTGCCGCTGGTGGCGCGGGCGCTGGACGCGCGCTTCGGCGACCGCGTGCCGCGGCTGCTGCTGCACGCGGCGATCTGCCGCCGCGAACTGGCGGTGGAGATCGATGGCGTGCATCGGTGAAGCGAGGAACGAGAAACGAGGAGTGAGAAACGAGTAAACGCAACGGCGAAGGCGCTCTTCTCTCGTTTCTCGTTCCTCTCCACTCGTTCCTCGCTCCCCATGCACTATCCTCACCCGCTCCGTCACCTAGGAGAGACGCCATGGGCCTGATCAGCCTGCTGTGGGGCATCGTCGCGATGCTGTGGATGATCGTCGCGCTGATCCCGATGCTGGGATGGGGCAACTGGTTCCTGATCCCGTTCGCCGCGGTCGGCGCGATCATCGCCGCGATCGGCATCGCCGTGACCTCGCGCGAGAACCGCGGCCGAGCCAAGACCGGGCTGCTGCTCAACGGCATCGTGATCGTGGTCGGCGGGTTCCGGCTGACGCTGGGCGGCGGCATCATTTGAAGGCCTCGCCGACATTCCCGTAGAGCGGAGCTTGCTCCGCTGCACGGGCTCCGGAGGCGGGAGCAGCGGAGCAAGCTCCGCTCTACGGGGGGGGGCGACCAGTCCGTCGGCGCGGACGTAGAATGCCTCCATGAGCCTCCTCCCGATCCGCCCGCGGCGCATGCGCCGTGACGAGTTCTCGCGCCGGCTGATGCGCGAGCACGTGCTGACCGCCGACGACCTGATCTGGCCGCTGTTCGTGCACGAGCACGACGGCCGCGCCGCGGTGTCGTCGATGCCGGGCGTGGAGCGCGTGTCGATCGACGAGCTGCTGCGCAGCGCCGAGCAGGCCTGCGCACTGCGGATCCCGGCGCTGGCGCTGTTCCCGGTGACCGCGCCGGAGGCCAAGTCGCTCGACGCCGCCGCGGCCTGGGCCGACGACGGCCTGGTGCAGCGCGCGGTGCGCGCGCTCAAGCAGCGCTTCCCGCAGCTGGGCGTGATCACCGACGTCGCCCTCGATCCCTACACCGCGCACGGCCAGGACGGCCTGGTCGACGACGGCGGCTACGTGGTCAACGACGATACCGTCGCCGCGCTGGTGAGGCAGGCGCTGTCGCACGCCGCCGCCGGCGCCGACGTGGTCGCCCCGAGCGACATGATGGACGGGCGCATCGGCGCGATCCGCGACGCGCTGGAACGCGACGGCTTCGTCCACACCCGCATCCTCGCCTACGCCGCCAAGTACGCCTCTGCGTTCTACGGCCCGTTCCGCGACGCGGTCGGCTCCGCCGCGGCGCTCGGCAAGGCCGACAAGACCACCTACCAGATGGACCCGGCCAATTCGGACGAGGCGCTGCGCGAGGTCGAGCTGGATCTCGAGGAAGGCGCCGACATGGTGATGATCAAGCCCGGCCTGCCGTACCTGGACATCGTGCGCCGGGTGAAGGATGCCTTCGGCGTGCCGACCTTCGCCTACCAGGTCAGCGGCGAGTACGCGATGCTCAAGGCCGCCGCGCAGCAGGGATGGCTGGACGAACGCGCCTGCGTGCTGGAATCGCTGACCGCGTTCAAGCGCGCCGGTGCCGACGGCGTGCTGACCTATTTCGCGCCCGACGCCGCGCGCTGGCTGCGCGAGCAGGACTAGGATCGTGACTTCCCGGCGGCGGCATGCCGCCGCCACTCGCACGGGAGCAGGACGCCGGATGCTGCTTCACGGCAGGCAACCGTCGCTGCCCTCGACCGCCGGCGCGCGGGCGCGGTAGATGTCCAGCTTGCCGGCCTTCGGCGCCGGCGCCGCGCCGCTGACCAGGATCTCGGCCGGCTTCGACAGGTCCACCACCGGCCCCAGCGTGGTGCCGTCCGCGGTGTTGAACGCGATCGCCCACGGCGCCGGATCGACGTAGGCGCCGCCATCGCACTGCGCGACCAGCAGCCGCACCGGCGCGGTGGCCGGATCGCGCGAGCGCGCGAACACGATCGCGCGGCCGCCCGCCAGCCAGGCGGCGTCGAAATCGTCCTCCGGACCGTTCACGCCCGGCACCGGCAGCGGGTCGACGAAGGCGGCGCCGTCCCAGCGCGCGACGAACAGGTCGTGGCCGCCGGCGCCGCCGTGGCCGTCGCTGGCGAACAGCAGGCGCCGCCCGTCCAGGTCGGGCGTCGGCGCCCACTCGTCGCCGGCGCCGTTGACCCCGGCGCCGAGATTCTCCGCCTCGCCGAACCCGCCAGCGGCCAGCACCGGCGCGCGATACAGGTCGTCGCCACCGAAGCCGCCACCGGCGCGGTTGGAGAAGAAATACAGCCAACGGCCGTCGGCGCTGAACACCGGGTCGAAATCGTTCTCCGGCGAGTTGACCGGCAACGGCCGCGCCTCGACCCAGCGACCGTCGCGCAGCCGCGCCTGCCACAGGTCCCAGCCGCCGGGCCCGCCCGCGCGATCGGTGCTGCCCCAGACGATCCACTGCCCGTCGGGGCTCACGCTCGCGCGCACCTCCGAGGCCGCCGTCGACACGACCCCGACGCCCTCGAGCCCGTATGGCTGCAGGACGGCCGCTCCGGCCGCGGTCACGGCCGCGCAGAGTAGACTGAGGCACAGGACGGCTGGTTTGCGTGGCATCCGTGGATTTCCGATGCATGGACCGGCCGAGTGTAACCACGACCGAGCAACGAGTTCCTCGATGACCCCGATCGATTCCGCTCCCGCCCGCTTCGCCCTGTTCGGCCATCCGGTCGCACAATCGCTGTCGCCGCAGATCCACGCCGCGTTCGCCCGCCAGTTGTCGATCCCGCTGCAGTACACGGCGATCGACGCCACGGCGGAGGCCTTCGCCGATCTGCTGGCGCGTTTCGCGGCGCAGGGCGGCGGCGGCGCCAACGTCACCCTGCCGCTCAAGCAGCAGGCGACGGCGCTGTGCGGCAGCCTCGGCGACGGCGCCCGCCGCAGCGGCGCGGTCAACACCCTGGTCCGCAACGACGGCGGCTGGCATGGCGAGAACACCGACGGCCGCGGCCTGGTGCGCGACCTCACCGAGCGCCACCGTCTCGACCTGCGCCAGCGCCGCACCCTGCTGATCGGCGCTGGCGGCGCCGCGCGCGGCGTGGCGCCGGCGCTGCTCGATGCCGGCATCGGCGACCTGTTCGTGGTCAACCGCACGCCCGAGCGCACCGACGCCCTGGCCGACGCCCTGGGCGAGCCCGGACGCGTGCACCCGCGCTACATGGACGATCTGAAGGCGATGGGCGAGTTCGACCTGATCGTCCACGCCACCTCGGCCACGCGCAGCGGCTCGCTGCCGTCGCTGCCGATGTCGCTGATCGGCACCCGCGCCACCGCGGTCGACCTCAACTACGGCGACAGCGCGATCCCGTTCCTGGCGTGGGCACGCGCGGCCGGCGCGCACGACGCCATCGACGGCCTGGGCATGCTGGTGGAGCAGGCGGCCGAAAGCTTCCGCCTGTGGCACGGCAGGCGCCCTGCGACCGACGAGGTCTACGCCGAGCTGCGCCAGCGCCACGCCCTCCTGATCACCGCCGACTGAGCCTCGAAGCCGCCATGCCGGCGTGCTAGCATTCCCGCCGCCGTCACGCATGGAGCATCGGGGATGTTGATCTGGGGATCCGGTAGCAAGGTCGTGGAGTTGGGCCCGTCTGGGCAGGCCCACTGTTCCACCTGCGAAAAAGAGCGCGCCTTCAAGAACGTACTGACGTTCCGCTACGCGCACATCTGGTACCTGTTTCGCTGGGTCACCAAGCGCAGCTATGCCACCATCTGCGATGTCTGCAGCCGCGGCACGCCGCACGACACGAAGACCTACGAGGCCGAGCACGGAAAATCCGCGATCCCGGCCTATTACCGCTACGGCCTCTGGACGCTGCTGGGACTGGCTGCCGTATTCATCGCCTTCGTGGTCGCCGCCGGCATGCAATCGGACCGGCGCGAAGCGCAGCTGCTGCAGCAGCCGCAAGTCGGCGACATGTACCTGGTCAGGCTCGACAAGATGGTGCCCGATGACTTCGACGGCATCGGCTACGGCCTGATGCGCGTGGCCGCGGTCGACGATGGCGGCGTCGCGCTGCAGATCCCGAACTACGGCTACAACAAGCGCGGCGGCGTCCGCAAGGACCTGCGTTCCGGGGCCGCAGCCGACACCGACTACTTTTCCGAAGACACGCTGCAGCTGTCGCTGGACGAACTCCGGAAGCAGCACGGCCCGGGCATCTACGACATCCAGCGCTGATGCCTGCGTCGAGCGGAGCCGGATCCGTCGCCGCGGATGAGCGGACCGATGCACTGCCGTGAAGGCTGCGGCGCCTGCTGCATCGCGCCGTCGATCACCTCGCCGATTCCGGGCATGCCGCACGGCAAGCCCGCGGGCATTCCGTGCGTGCAGCTCGACGACGCCTACCGCTGCCGCCTGTTCGGCCGCCCGGAGCGGCCGGCATTCTGCCGCTCGTTGCGGCCATCGCCGGAGATGTGCGGGCGCGACCGGCGGCAGGCCTCGGACGCACTCGCGGCCCTGGAGCGCGCCACCAAGCCGTGACGGCGCGCGGCGATGCGTCCTGCACTCCTCCGTAGGAGCGCGCCACGCGCGCGATGTCGCGGGTGCCGGCCGGATCCGGTGGATGCCGCGATCCTGGACCGGCAAGCGCGCCGGTCACTTGAATTTGCGGGCGGCGAACTGCCCGCGGCATCGCGCGTATGAAGCGCTCCTACGAAAAAGCGAGGTACTCGTCCTTGAGCCGCACGTAGTGCGCGGCGCTGTAGTGCAGGCCTTCGATCTCGGCGTCGGAGAGCATGCGCACCTTGCGCGCCGGATTGCCCAGCCACAGCTCGCCCTCGCCCACGGTCTTGCCCGGCGGCACCAGCGCGCCGGCACCGACGAAAGCGTGGCGTTCGATCACCGCACCGTCGAGCACGATCGCGCCCATGCCGACCAGCGCGGCATCGCCGATGCGGCAGGCGTGGATCACCGCCTTGTGGCCGATGGTGACGTCCTCGCCGATCACCGTGGCGAACCCGCCCAGCTTCGCGTGCGGGCCGTCGTGGCTGACGTGGATCACGCAGCCGTCCTGCACGTTGCTGCGCGCACCGATGCGGACGAAGTTCACGTCGCCGCGGACTACCGTGTACGGCCAGACCGAGACGTCGTCGCCGAGGACGACATCGCCGATCACGGTGGCGGCGGGATCGACGTAGACGCGCTCGCCGAGGACGGGGCGCTTGTCGCGGTAGGGGCGCAGGTGCATGGCGGCATGGGGTTCGCGTGTCGCGCCAGCTTAACCGGCGCGCACCGCGGGGGCACACACCGTGCCCACCGCGGTACCGTCGGTTCCCACTACAGCCGGCCACTGTATTTCTGCCGGAGCCGCACCCGCATGCAGGGCTACACTGCGGCGATGGACCCGGCCCCCGATACGCCCGTCGCCGACCTGCCACCCACCCTGTCGCGCCTGCGCGCGGCCTGGCAGGCGCGGCAACCCGACCTTGCCCAACGCAGCGATGATCTCGCGCGCCTGCGGGCGGCGTTCAAGCTCCGCCTGGACGAGATGGCGCGGGTGATCGCCGCCGACTTCGGCCACCGCTCCCACCACGAGTCGCTGCTCGCCGACGGCATGACCGTGCTGGCCGAACTCGACCATCTGCGCCGGCACTTGCGCCGCTGGATGAAGCCGCGCCGGGTCGGCGCCGGCTGGCGGCTGTGGCCGGCGCACGCCGAAGTGCGGATGGCACCGGTGGGCGTGGTCGGGGTGATCTCGCCCTGGAACTACCCGGTCAACCTGGCGCTGGTCCCGCTGGCGACCGCGATCGCCGCCGGCAACCACGTGTACCTGAAGCCGTCGGAACAGACGCCGCGCACCACCCGCTTCCTGTGTGAACTGCTGGCCGAGGTGTTCCCCGCCGACCGCGTGGCCGTGGCCTGCGGCGACGCCGAGGTCGGCGCGGCCTTCGCCGCGCTGCCGTTCGACCACCTGGTGTTCACCGGCTCGACCGCGGTCGGGCGCAAGGTGATGGCCGCGGCGGCGCCCAACCTCACGCCGCTGACGCTGGAGCTCGGCGGCAAGTCGCCGGCGATCGTCTGCGACGACTTCCCGCTGCAGCAGGCTGCCGCGCGGCTGGCGACCGGCAAATGGTTCAACGCCGGCCAGACCTGCATCGCGCCCGACTACGTGCTGATCGACGCGGCCCGCCGCGACGCGCTGGTCGACGCGCTGCGGGCCGAGGTGCAGGCGCGCTACGCCGGCGCCGACGCCGACTACACCCGCATCGTCAACGACGGCCAGGCCGCACGCCTGCAGGGCTATCTCGACGACGCGGCGCGGCGCGGCCTGCAGACGGTCAGGCTCGTCGAGATCGCCGGCGAACGCGCAGTCGCGCCGACGCTTGTGCTCGATCCGCCCGACGACGCGGCGGTGATGCGGGAGGAGATCTTCGGCCCGATCCTGCCGATAAAAAGCTACCGCACGCTGGACGAGGCGATCGACTTCGTCGCCGCCCGCGACCGGCCGCTGGCGCTGTATCCCTTCAGCCGCGACCGCGCCCGGATCGAGCGCATCCTGAAGCGCACGCTGGCCGGCGGCGTCACCGTCAACGACACCCTGCTGCACTTCGCCACCAGCGCGCTGCCGTTCGGCGGCATCGGCGCCAGCGGCATGGGCGCCTACCATGGCCGCGCCGGCTTCGAGGCCATGAGCAAGGCCTTGCCGATCCTGTGGCAGTCGCGGCGCGCCGCCAGCGACCTGCTGAAGCCGCCGTACGCGAAGGTCGACCGCTTCATCCGCATGCTGCTGCGCTGACGCGGCCCACGGCGGCACGCACCGTGGGAGTGGCGGCGGCATGCCACCGCCGGGCTGTCGCCGCGATCTGCCGGCTGTCGCGACTGCCGTCGCTCCCACAAAAGCCAGGCTCGGCTTCGCTCTCTCTCCACTTGCGGGGCGAGACCACACGGCTTGCGCGCCTTCGGTGCGCGTGTGAAGCGGAGCGGGCCGGGGCGAGGAGGCGGACATCGGCGGGACATCGCTCGCGGCGGCTTCTACAATCACGTGCACCGTGGCGTGGGAACACCGACCGATGAAAATCGCCAGCTGGAACGTCAATTCGCTCAACGTGCGCCTGCCGCACCTGGAGCAGTGGTTGCGCGACGCCGCCCCCGACGTGGTCGGGGTGCAGGAAACCAAGCTCGAGGACGCGCGCTTTCCGGATGCGGTGCTCGCCGCGCTCGGCTACCGCACCGTGTTCCACGGGCAGAAGACCTACAACGGCGTGGCGATCCTGGCGCACGACCGCATGATCGCCGACGTGCAGATGGGTATTCCCGATTTCCACGACGACCAGAAGCGGGTGGTCGCGGCCACCGTTGACGACGTCCGCATCATCAACCTGTACGTCGTCAACGGCCAGGACGTGGGCACCGAGAAGTACGCCTACAAGCTGCGCTGGCTGGAGGCGGTGCACGACTGGATCGCGCGGGAACTGCAGGCGCACCCGAAGCTGGTGGTGCTGGGCGACTTCAACATCGCCCCGGACGCGCGCGACGTGCACGATCCGGCGGTCTGGAACGACGACCACATCCTGACCTCGACCGCCGAGCGCGCGGCGCTGCAGCGGCTGCTGGCGCTCGGGCTGCACGACGCCTTCCGCCTGCACAACGACGAGGCCGGCGTGTTCAGCTGGTGGGACTATCGCCAGGCCGCGTTCCGTCGCGGCATGGGCCTGCGCATCGACCTGACCCTGGTATCGGACGCGCTGAAGCCGCTGGCGGTCGCTTCGGGCATCGACCGCGAGCCGCGCACCTGGGAGCGGCCCAGCGATCATGCGCCGGCCTGGGTGCAGCTCGCCCGCTGACGCCGCACATCGCGGCGATGCCGGCGGCGCGCATTCCCGCGTGCGGCGCTAGGATGATCCGGCCTTCGACGGCGCGACCGCGACGTCGCGCCCTGCCGCCATGACCGCGTACCGATTCGACGATTTCGTTCTCGATGCCGCCAAGCGCGAGCTCGTCCGCGCCGGCGCGCCGGTGCGGCTGTCGCGGCGCGCCTTCGACTGCCTGGCCTGCCTACTCGCGCATCGCGACCGCGACGTCGGCCGCGACGAGCTGGTGGCCGCGGTGTTCGGACGTCCGGACGTCTCCGACGCGCAGCTGGGCCAGATCGTGCTGCGCGCGCGGCGTGCCGTGGGCGACGACGGCCACGACCAGCGGCGCATCCGCACCGTGCCGCGGTACGGGTTCCGCTGGATCGGCGGGACCGAGACGCTCGCCGACGCACCCGGCAACGCCGGATCCGCTCCGGAGATCCCTGATACGCCGGCGGCTACCCGATCGGCCGCTCTCCGGCCGCATCCGCCGCCAGGCGCGACGCGCGGCCGTCGCGCCCGGCTGGCGGCACTGTTGCTGGTGCCCGCCGTGGCCGTCCTGGCCACCCTGGCCATGCGTCCGTTGCTGCGCGCGCCCGCGGCACCCGTCGCGACCCCGGCATCGACGACCGCGGACCTTCCGCAGCGCGCGACGGTCCTGGTGCTGCCCAGCCGGATCGACGGCCCCGACGGCATGCAGTGGGCGCGGATGGGCCTGATGGACTACCTGGCCGACCGCCTGCGCCGCACCGGCCTGCCGGTCCCGCCCAGCGAGACCACGCTGCGCATGGCCGGGAACACCGGGCCCGGCGCCGCGGCGGACCTGCGCCGGCGCGCCGGCGCCGGGTTGCTGGTCGACAGCCATGCCATCTACCGCGACGGGCGCTGGCGGGTGGAGCTGGCGGCGACCGCCGGCGACGGCATCACCCAGCGCGGCCGCGCCGGGCACGCGGACCTCATCCGCGCCGCCCGGACCGCCTGCGACCGGCTGCTGGCGGCGCTGGGGAGGACGCCGCCCGACGACGGCGAGGAGGATCCGCCACCCGGCCTGCACGAGCGCCTGCTGCGGGCGCAGGCCGCCACCCTCGCCAACGAGCTGGACGCCGCGCGCGCGATCCTGCGCACGGCGCCGGAACTGCAACGGCAGGCGCCGCAACTCCGCTACCGGCTGGCGCAGGTGGATTTTCATGCCGGCCTCTACGAGCGCTCGCTGGCCGAACTGGACGCACTGCTGGCGCAGGCCGGCAGCGACGACCCGCTGTTCCGCGGCAACCTGCTCAACGCACGCGGCGCCAACCGCATCCGCCTGGACCGCCACGACCAGGCGCGGCGCGACTTCGAGGCCGCCGTGGCCCTGCTCGATCCGCAGCGGCATCCGGCCGAGGCCGGCAAGGCGCTCAACGGGCGCGGCATCACCCGCCTGATCCTGGGCGACTTCGACGGCGCCCTGGCCGACCTCGGCCGCGCGCGGATCCTGCTCATGCGCATCGGCGATGCGGTCGGCGCGGCCCGCATCGACGCCAACCTCGGCCACCTGGAACGCCGCCGCGACCATCCGCACCAGGCGCTGGCGCACTTCGTCGCGGCCGCGCGCGCGTTCGAGTCGCTGGGCGCGATCAACGAGCTGGCGAGCACGCGCTCGATGGTGGTCGACACCCACCTGCAGCTGCTGCAGAACGCCCAGGCCGCGCAGGCCAGCGAGCGGGCTTTGGCGATGCGCCCGCGGATCGGCGATGTCGCGCAGCGGGCCATGGTCGACCTCACCCGCGCCCAGGCGCTGCTGCGCCTGGGCCGCCTGCGCGAGGCCGGCCGCCTGCTGGCGGCGCCAGCGGCCGACAGCCGCCCCACCGATTTCCTGCGCGACCAGGCCGCGCTGCTGCGGGTCGAGCTGGCGCTGCAGGCCGGACGCGCCGCCGCCGCGGTACGGCTGGCGGACGCGGCGCTCGCGGAATGGACGCCCGCGGCCGAACCGATCCGCGGCTGGATGCTGCTGCGGCGCGAACAGGCGGCCCTGGCCGCCGAGCTGCCCGGGCTGGCGCCCGGGCAGGCCGTAGCCGGCGCGGAACCGTCCCTGCCCGACTACCTGATTCGGGCGATCGCGCTGCAGCGCGGCGGCGAGGAAGCCATGGCGCACCAGGCCTACCGACAGGCCCTGGCCGAGGCCGATCGCGCCGGCGCGCCGCGCGACCTGGTCGAAGTCGCGGACGACTACGTCCCCTGGCTGATCGAGCAAGGCCGCCTGTCCGAGGCCGCCGAACTGGCCGGCCGCGTGGCGCCCTGGGCGGCGCACGACTTCGACGCGGCCCTGCTGCAGCTGCGCGTGCATCACGCGACGGGCCAGCGCGAGGCGTGGCAGGACGCGCTGCGCGCCGTCCGGCGGCTGGCCGGGGAACGTACGGTGGCGCCGTTCCTGCTGTTGCCGCCCGCCGCGGAGCCCGCGCAAGCGATTGATCCGGATGCGCTTTCCGCGGACGCAATGAAATAGTCATGGGAATGGAATGCCGCCCCCCGGGCGGCATGCGATGGATGCCGGCACGCCGGCATCCGTCGGCGCGTTTGCGGACGAACCGGCACCGGCTCGCCGCGACCCCTCGAACGCGGAGACACAAGCACGATGAAGTCGATCTTCTCGGCCCTGCCGGCGGGCGCCGGTATCGCCGCCACGCCCGCCCGACCGCCGCGGCATCCCGGTTCCGCTGCCTTCCCGGCAGTGCGCCGCAATCCCCTGGTCCTGGCCCTATGCGCCGCCCTGCCGCTGGCCTTCGCGGCATCCGCCTGGGCGCAGACGACCGCCGTGCCCGATTCCGACCCCACCGCCGTGACGGCCGCCACCGAGGACACCGTCGCAACGCCCGACGGCGGCGACGAGACCGGCGAAGGCGATGCCGCCGCCGCCACGGCCACCCTCGCGGACGACGAGGGGCCCGGCATCGAAAGCGTCGAGGCCGCCGAGCGCTACTTCCAGGTCAACGGCGATCCCGACGGCGGCGACGACGCGCTGGCGCTGGGCGATTACGCCACCGCCATCGGCGCCGGCAGCCTGGCCCTGGGCGCCGAATCGCTTGCGCTGGGGCACCTGTCCACCGCCATCGGCGACTTCAGCACCGCGATCGGCTACGGCACCAGCAGCGGCGGCACCTCGGCGCTGGCCATCGGCGGCTACGCGGTGCTACCCGAATACAACGCCGGCTCGGCACCGATGATCGAGATGGTGACCTCGGCCAACGGCGAGAACGCGACCGCGGTCGGCCCCGGCGCCAGCGCCGACGGCCTGGCCGCGCTCGCGCTCGGCGCCGGCGCCGAGGCCTCCGGCCCCATTTCGATCGCGATGGGCCTGCGGGCGCAGGCGGTCGGCGGATTCTCGATGGCCCTCGGCGCCTGGAGCTACGCGGACGGGCTGGGCGCGACCGCGATGGGCGTGGCGTCGCGTGCCGAAGGCGAGAGCAGCACGGCGGTCGGCGCCGGCGCCACAGCGGATGGCTATGGCGCCACCGCGTTCGGCCAGGGCAGCTACGCCAGCCAGGACAGCACCGCCGTCGGCAGCGTGGCCAGGGCCGAGGGACTGCTGTCGACCGCGATCGGCCCGGGTAGCGAGGCCACGGGCTATATAGCGACCGCCCTGGGCGGCGGCTCGCGCGCCTACGGCGATTTTTCCATCGCCACCGGCTTCCAGGCCTTCTCGCGCGGCAGCGGCAGCGTCGCCATCGGCGAGTACGCCGAGACCGGCGGCTATCTGCCCAAGGAGCCGCCGGACGAGGAACCCGGCCCCTGCTGGATCTGCCCGCCGGAGGAGGACGGCCCGCTGGCCGTCGGGCCGCTCGGCGACGGCATCACCCAGCCGGCCGACGCGGTCAATGCCGTGGCCATGGGCCACCACGCCCAGGCCTGGGCCGACCGCAGCCTGGCGATCGGCGAGTACGCCGCCGCCTTCACCGAGAACAGCGTGGCGCTCGGCGCCGGTTCGCATGCCGATCGCGACAATGTGGTCTCGGTGGGCGCCGCTGCCGAATGGCGCGCCTCCGACGGCACCATGCACGCCGCGGTGCAGCGCCAGATCGTCAACGTCGCCGCCGGCACCCAGGGCCACGACGCGGTCAACGTGGCCCAGCTCGGCCAGTTCGCGCCGGTGCTGGGCGGCGGTGCCACGCTCGTCGACGGCGTGCTGAGCCTGCCCACCTACGGCATCCAGGGGCAGAACTACACCGACATCGGCTCCGCCTTCACCGCGATCGACAGCCGCCTGAGCAGCCTGCAGACCGCCATCGACGGCATCGAGCCCGTGCCCGGGCCGTCCGGACCGCCGGGACCTCCCGGACCGCAGGGACCGGAAGGCCCGCCGGGACCCGGCGGCAGCGGCGGCATCGCCTACGACGACGACGGCAAGTCCGCGCTGACGCTGGAAGGCGAAGGCGGCACGCGCGTGCGCAACGTCGCCGACGGCACGGCCGCGTCCGACGCCGTCAACAAGCGGCAGATGGACGCCGGCGACGCCGCCGCCCTGGACTCGGCGCGCGACTACGCGGACACCGCGTCCACGCGCACCCTGTCATCGGCCAAGGCCTACACCGACCAGCGCTTCACGGCGCTCAACGACGACTTCCTGCGCCTGGAGCAGAACGTCGGCAGGCGCCTGGACCAGCAGGACCGGCGGATCGACAAGATCGGGGCGATGAGCACGGCGATGATGAGCATGTCGATCAACGCCGCCAACAGCCGCAGTCCGCGCGGACGCATCGCGGTGGGCGCCGGCTGGCAGGGCGGCGAGAGCGCGCTGTCGGTGGGCTATTCCAAGGCCATCGGCGACCGCGCCTCGTTCAGCCTGGGCGGCGCCTTCACCAGCGACGAGAGTTCGGCCGGCATCGGCATCGGCTTCGACCTGTAGCGCCATCCGTCCCGCGTCCGCGGCGAATGCCGCGGACGTCGTCTTCCGAACCATGCGGTTCCGACACCGCCGGAACCGCCGACCCACGATGAGGATTGCCATGCACATGCTTCTCCGCACGTTTGCCGGGTTGGCGCTCGGCGCTGCCGCCGCCGCGTCCGCCTTCGGCGGCGACCGCCCGGCCGTCGACCGCGCACAGGCTTCGCCGCGCGCCCTGGGCGCGACCGTCAAGATCGCGCCGCCGCCGCGGCAGCGGCCGCCGCAGCGGGCCCGTTTCAGCCGCTTCATCGTCCAGTATCGCGATGCCGGGCGCGGTGCGCCCGCGCCGACCGCGGCCCTGGGCAGGATCAACACCGCCGCCGCGGACGTGGGACTTGCCGCCGCGGGCACGGCCGCCCTGCGGTTGCGGCACGTCCGCCGCAACGCGTTGGGCGGCGACGTGGTGGCCAGCTCCCGGTCGCTGGACGCCGTCGAGGCCGAACGCTTCCTGGCGCGCCTGCGCCTCGATCCCGAGGTGGCCTACGCGCAACCGGACTATCTCAAGACCGCGCTGGACACGGTGCCCGACGATCCCCGCTACGCCGATCTGCAGTGGGACCTGCACCATCCGGTCGGCGGCGTGAACGCACCGCAGGCCTGGGACGTGTCCAGCGGCGAGGGCGTGGTGGTGGCGGTGATCGACACCGGCTACGTCGAGCACGTCGACCTGTCCGCCAACCTGGTGCCGGGCTACGACTTCATCAGCTGGTACGGCCAGCAGATCGGCGGCGAAACCTATCCCGACATCGCCGGCGACGGCGACGGCCGCGACGCCGACGCCCGCGATCCCGGCGACTGGACCGACCAGAGCATGATCGCCTGGTGCGGCGCGATCAGCCCCAGCTCCTGGCACGGCAGCCACGTCGCCGGCACGGTGTCGGCGGTGACGAACAACGGACGCGGTATCGCCGGCCTGGCGCACGGTGCGCGGGTGCAGCCGGTGCGGGTGATGGGGCACTGCGGCGGGCTGACCTCGGACATCGTCGACGCCATCGTCTGGGCCTCGGGCGGCCAGGTCGACGGCGTGCCCGCCAATGCCACGCCGGCCGAGGTGCTCAACCTCAGCCTGGGTTCCAACAACGCCTGTTCGGCCGATCCGGCCACGCAGGCGGCGATCGACGATGCCCTGGGCCGCGGCGTGAGCGTGGTGGTGGCCGCCGGCAACTCGGGGCAGGACGCCGCCAACCACAGTCCGGCCAGCTGCGCCGGCGTGATCACCGTGGCCGCCACCGACGTCAACGGCGCGATCGCCTACTACAGCAACTTCGGCCACAACGTCAGCCTGGCGGCGCCCGGCGGCGGCGCGCAGCCCGACGACACCGGCTGGATCTGGTCGACCGGCAACAGTGGCCAGACCATGCCCGTGGCCAGTCCCGAAGGCGATGTGCTGATCGGCCAGGCGGGCACCTCGATGTCCGCGCCGCACGTGGCCGCCACGGTGGCGCTGATGCAGAGCGCCGCGGTCGCGGCCGGGCATCCGCCGCTGACTCCGGCCCAGGTCAAAGCCGTGCTCAAGGGCACCACCAGGCCGTTCGGCTTCGCGCCGCCGGCCAACCGCCCCATCGGCACCGGCATCGTCGACGCCGCGAGCGCCACCGCCGCCGCCGCCGAGGGCTTCGACGAGAGCGATCTGGCGCTGCCGCTGACCGATCGCGTCCCGGTCACCGGCGGCAGCGGCGAGGCGGCCGAGGACCTGCTGTTCAAGGTGACGGTGCCGGCCGGCGCGCGCAGCCTGACCCTGCGCAGCTACGGTGGCGTCGGCGACGTCGACCTGTTCGTCGCCCGCGAGCGCGTCCCGACCGACAAGGACTACGACCGCGCCTCCCGGCACGCGGGCAACAGCGAGTCGGCGACCATCGCCGCACCGGCCGCCGGCACCTGGTTCCTGCGCCTGCGCAGCGGCGTGCCGTACCGCGGCGTCTCGGTGCTGGCGGTAGTGCAGTAACGTCGCGCCAGGCACTCATTTCCGCTGCGGTGAGAAGCGGGCCGTCGCCACGGGTGCCGCCAATGAATAGCCGGCACCTCCAAGGGCAAGATATCGATCCATCGCAATAGGCCCGGCCGGCTGTTTGCACCGCCCTTAGCGACGGGCCCTACCTCCCCGCAGCGGAGAACCGCTCGCGCGTCGCGCTCTACTGAGAAGGAATCGTTCAATCGAACAGCTTGCCCGGATTCATCACGCCGTTCGGATCGAGCACGCCGCGGATGCCGCGCATGACCGCGATCTCCGCCGTGCTGCGGGTGCTGTCGAGATAGGGCTTCTTCACCAGGCCGATCCCGTGCTCGGCGGAAATGCTGCCGCCGTGGCGCCGCAGCAGGTCGGCCAGCAGTTCGGTGACGCGGCCGCACTGCGCCATGAACGCCTCGTCGGCGACATCGTCGGGCTGCAGCACGTTGATGTGCAGGTTGCCGTCGCCGATGTGGCCGAACCAGACCACCTCGAACCGCGGATACGCCTCGCCCAGCAACGCCTGCGCCTCGGCGAGGAAGGCGGGCATGGCGGAAATCCGCACCGCGACGTCGTTCTTGTACGGCCGGTAGCGCGCCACCGCCTCGGTGATGCCCTCGCGCAGGCGCCACAGCTGCTGCGCCTGCGCCTGGCTCTGGGCGATGGCGCCGTCGAGGATCCAGCCCTGCTCCATGCACGCCTCGAACGCGGCCAGGCCCGCGGCCTGCTGCGCCTCGTCGGCGGCATCGAACTCGGCGACGACGTAGTACGGATGCACGTCGTCGAAGGGATTGCCGGCGCCGTGCGCGAGCACGTGCCGCAGGCCGCGGTCGGTGAGGAACTCGAACGCCTGCAGCCGCAGCCGCGCGCGGAACTCGGCGAACACCCGCATCAGCACCTCGAACGAGGGCAGCGCCAGCAGCATGGTCTGCGCCGGCGGCGGCGGATCGGTCAATTTCAGCGTCGCCTCGACGACGATGCCGAGCGTGCCCTCGGCGCCGATCGCCAGGTGCCGCAGGTCGTAGCCACTGGAGTTCTTGACCAGGCCGCGGTTGAGGTCGAGCAGCTCGCCGCCGCCGGTGACCAGCTTCAGGCCGGCGATCCATTCGCGGGTGTTGCCGTAGCGGATCACGCGGATGCCGCCGGCGTTGGTGGCGACGTTGCCGCCGATCGAGCAGGAACCGCGGGCGCCGAAGTCGACCGGGTAGAGCAGGCCCTGCGCGGCCGCGGCCTCGTGCACCGCCTGCAGCGCGATCCCCGGCTGCACGGTCAGGGTGCGGTCGACCGCATCGAAGGCCAGCACCCGGTTCATCCGCTCCAGGCCGACCACCAGCTCGCCGTGCGCCGCGACCGCGCCGCCGGACAGGCCGGTGCGGCCGCCGGACGGCACCAGTGCGACGCGCTGCGCGTTGGCCCAGCGCACGATCGCCTGCACCTCGTCGCTGCTGCCGGGCAGCGCGATCGCCAGCGGCGCCGGCGTCCAGCGCCGGGTCCAGTCGCGGCCGTAGTGCTCGAGGTCGGCGGGATCGGTCTTCAGGTGCAGGCCGGGGACGGCCTGGCGCAGGGCATCGAGACGCGGATCGTTCATCGGGGGCGGTCGTGTTGAGGAGGAAATGGCGGGGACGCTTGCCGACTGCGTGGACTCCCGATCCGTTCCGTCGTACTCGCGGAGGCGACATCGGCGCCGTTGCGCGGAACGTCCATGGATGCCCGCCTGCGCGGGCATGACGGCCGGAGGAACGCCGAGGCCGCGCGCGGCACGTTGTTGCGGTGCAGCGACACGCCAAGCATAGTGCACGATCCCCGTTCCCGCCGCCCGACCACCGCAATGACGCCCCCCAGGACCTCCTACCCCAAGCAGGACATCCGCGTGCTGCTGCTGGAAGGGATCAGCCAGACCGCCGTCGACGCCTTCCAGGCCGCCGGCTATTCGCAGATCGAACTGCACGACAAGTCGCTGCCCGAAGCGGCGCTCAAGCGCGCCGTCGCCGGGGCGCACCTGGTCGGCATCCGCTCGCGCACCCAGTTGAGCGCCGAGGTGCTGGCCGAGGCGCGGCGGCTGATCGCGGTCGGCTGCTTCTGCATCGGCACCAACCAGGTCGACCTGGAGGCCGCGGAACTGGCCGGCATCCCGGTGTTCAACGCGCCGTACTCCAACACCCGCAGCGTCGCCGAGCTGGTGATCGCCGAGGCGATCCTGCTGATGCGCGGGATCCCGCGCAGGAACGCCGAATGCCATCGCGGCGGCTGGTCGAAATCCGCCGCCGGCAGCCACGAGGTGCGCGGCAAGACCCTGGGCATCGTCGGCTACGGCCACATCGGCACCCAGGTCGGCGTGCTCGCCGAGTCGCTGGGCATGCAGGTGCTGTTCCACGACATCGAGGCCAAGCTGTCGCTGGGCAACGCCCACGCCGCCGCCGGCCTGCACGACCTGCTCGCGCACAGCGACGTGGTCTCGCTGCACGTGCCGGAAACCACCGCCACGCAAGGCATGTTCGGCGCCGCCGAGATCGCGGCGATGAAGCCCGGCGCGCACCTGCTCAACGCCTCGCGCGGCAGCGTGGTCGACATCGACGCGCTGGCCGCGGCGCTGCGCGAGGGCCGCCTCGGCGGCGCCGCGGTCGACGTGTTCCCGGTCGAGCCCAAGGGCAAGGACGAGGCGTTCGAATCGCCGCTGCGCGGTCTCGACAACGTGATCCTCACCCCGCACGTCGGCGGCAGCACCCTGGAAGCGCAGGACAACATCGGCCTCGAGGTCGCGGCCAAGCTGATCCGCTACAGCGACAACGGCTCGACCCTGTCGGCGGTGAACTTCCCCGAGGTCGCGCTGCCCGGGCACGAAGGCAGCCGCCGCATCCTGCACATCCACCGCAACGTGCCGGGCGTGCTGTCGCAGGCCAACGACCTGTTCCGCGAACACGGCATCAACATCGACGGCCAGTACCTGCGCACCGACAGCAACGTCGGCTACGTGGTGATCGACGTCACCGCATCCGAAAGGCAGGCGGAGGACCTGAAGAGCGCCCTGGCCGCGATCCCGGGCACGCTGCGCACGCGGGTACTGTATTGAGAGCCGGGATTGGGGATTCGGGATTTCGGGATTCGTAACGGGCATGGCATCGTCGCTTTTTGCGAATCCCCAATCCTGAATCCCCAATCCCGGCCCCCAAAACAAAGGCCCGGCGATGCCGGGCCTTTGGTCACCACGGAACCTTGGGTGCGACTTTCAGCGCACGCGGCCGCGGCGGAACAGGTTGACGATCGCCAGCAGGATGACCGCGCCGATCAGCGAGACGACGACGCTCATGATCGAGATGCCTTCGTTGATCGAGGGCGCGCCGAGCAACGGACCGATCAGCCAACCGCCGATGAAGGCGCCCACGATGCCGACCACCACGTTGAGGATGATGCCCTGCTGCGCATCGGTCTTCATGATCAAACTGGCGAGCCAGCCGACGATACCGCCCACGATCAACCAGATGATAATGCCCATGCTCCGGACTCCTTAGCGTAACGAAAGGGATGTAAGACGCCTCCCCTGTGTGTGGGGGCGGGAGTCAGTCTGAACAGCCGTACGTGATGGCTACGTCAGCGGAAACCCGGCGCGGGCATGGGGCGCTGCCCGCCTGTAAGCCATTGATACCTCAGGTGCGTCGCTATTGCATGCCGCCCTGCAACAGACGCAGCAACGCCGCGCGCGGCAGCTTGCCGGTCTCGTTGCGCGGTAGTACGGCGACGCGGCGCAGCCGCCGCGGCAGGAATACCGGATCGACGCTGCGGCGCAGCGCCGCCTGGATCGCCGCCTCGTCCAGGTCCGGCGCCACCACCAGCGCGGCGATGCGCCGCACGCCGGCGGCATCGCACTCGTCCAGCTGCAGCATCACGCCGTCCTCGACGCCGGGAATCGCCAGCAGCCGGCGGGTCAGGTCGCCGAGCGAGGCGCGCTTGCCGGCGATCTCGAGCAGGTCGGAGCGCCGGCCGCACAGCAGGAAGCGCCCGTCCGCCTGCAGCTCGACCAGGTCCGACAGCACCACCGGCGCATCGAGATGTTCGCCCTCGACCTGGGTCCCGTCCGGCTGCGGATGCAGGCGCACGCCCGGCAGCGGCGTCCAGGCCTGCTCGTGGGCGGTGCGGCGGCGGGCGATGATGCAGGTCTCGGTGGAACCGAACACCTCCCGCACCTCGCAACCGAAGCGTGCCTCGGCGGCGACGGCCAGCGCCTGCGGCAGCGGCGCGGTGGCGCTGACGATGCCCGCCAGCGGCGGCAGCGCGACGGTCGATTCCAGCAGCGCGCGCAGATGGACAGGCGTGGTCACCAGCAGGCGCGGCGCCTGCGTCTGGCGTAACGCGGCGGCGATATCGCCGGGAAAGAACGGACGCGCCGCATGCACCGCGGCGGCGGCCAGCAGCGGGAACAGCACCGACATCTCCATGCCGTACATGTGCTGCGGCGGCACGGTGGCGACGATCTCCGCGCCCGCATCCTGCGGCCACAGGCCGGCGAGCGCGGCGAGGTTCTGCGCGGTGCCGGCGCGGAATCCGTTCCAGCGCTTGCGGTTGGGCAGCGGCCCGCCGGTGCTGCCGGAGGTGAAGCCGATCGCCGCCAGCACCGCGTCGTCGACCGTCGGCGGCGGCCCGTCGGCGAGCGGCAACGGATCGGGCATGTGCACGAAGTGCGGCAGCGGCGACAGCGACGGCGCTTCGCAGCCGCAGGGCGCGCAGTCGCCGAGGCAATAGCTGTCGGGATGCTGCACGCGCACCTCGTCGATCGCGGCGCGGGTGCGCGAAGGCGGCAGCAGTGTCGTCTGTCCGCGCACGGCGACTGCGCAGAACGCCACCAGGAACTGGTAGCGGTCCTCGCACAGGTTCACCGCGCAGGCGGCGTCGGGCAGGCATGCGGCCAGGCCGCGCACCTGGGCGAAGAACGTGCCGAGCGTGATCCGCTGGTCGCCGGCGATCGCCAGGATCCGGGCGGGATCGCCCACGGCGAGCGGACGGCGAGGGCCGGGATGGGCGGACGGCGATGGCTGGCTGACGATGACTGCGGACATCCGATGAGCTGCATGGCGCGCTGCGCCACATCCTCCTGCTGTGCCTTCGCGACGTTCGCCGCTTCCCCTTCCGATAGCTTACGCTGCGGCCCCACGATCCGGTCAAACGGCTTTCATGTCCCTGTCTCCCGGCCAACTGCGGCTCGAACGCGTGCGCTGCGCCTGGCGGCCCTACCGGCGCGGCGACGCGGCCGAACCGCAGGTCCGTGCCTGGCTCGAGGACACGCTGGGCCTGGCGCCCGAGGCGCTGGTCCTGCAGCGCAGCGCCCACGGGCGCCCACAGTTCGGCGCGCCGCCGCAGTCCCGCGACGTGAGCTGGAGCCACAGCGGCGAGGGCCTGCTGATGGCGCTGGGCGAGGACGTGCGCCTGGGCTGCGACCTGGAATGGCTGCGGCCGCGGCCGCGCGCGCTGGAGCTGGCGCGGCGTTATTTCACCGCCGCCGAGGCGGATCGGCTGGCCGCGCTGGCGCCGGCACGGCTGGAGGCCGCCTTCGTGCGCCTGTGGTGCGCGAAGGAAGCGGTGCTCAAGGCCTACGGTCGCGGCATCGCCTTCGGCCTGCACCGTCTGGAATTCGGCGAGCGCGACGGCGCCCTCGCGCTGCTGGCCTGCGACCCGGCGCTCGGCGCGCCCGCCGACTGGACGCTGCACGGGTTCGTGCCCGCGCCCGGCTACCTCGCCACCCTGGCCTGGCGCACCCCGTAGAGCGGAGCTTGCTCCGCTGCGCGGGCTCCGGAGCCGGGGACCCGTAGAGCCGAGCTTGCTCGGCTACGCAGGCTCCGGAGCCGAGACCCGTAGAGCCGAGCTTGCTCGGCTACGCGGGCTCCGGAGCCGAGACCTGTAGAGCCGAGCTTGCTCGGCTACGCGGGCTCCGGAGCCGGCAGCAGCGGAGCAAGCTCCGCTCTACGGGGCCTGACTTCTGAATTCGCCGGCCGCGACCGCCGGCATTGCGCGCTCCTACAATGGCGGGATGCCGGACACCTTTTCCCCACAACTGCACGACACCCTGTCCTTCGGCCTCGACACGCTCGGCCTCGACCGGGCGCTTTCGACCCCGCTGCTGGCCTATCTCGACCTGCTGCTGCGCTGGAACCGCGCCTACAATCTCACCGCGATCCGCGATCCCGGGCAGATGGTGGTGCGGCACCTGCTCGATTCGTTGGCGATGCATCCGTACGTCGCCGCCACCGGCACCCTCGCCGACCTCGGCACCGGGCCGGGGCTGCCCGGCATCCCGCTGGCGATCGCGCATCCGGCGCTGCAGGTGACGCTGGTCGAATCCAACGGCAAGAAGGCGCGCTTCCTGCGCGAGGCGGTGCGTACGCTGCACCTGGACAACGCACGCGCGCTGGAGTCGCGCGCGGAGGCGGTCGACGCGCCCGGCGCCTTCGATGCGATCACCGCCCGCGCCTTGGCGACGCTGCCCGAGATCCTTGCCGTCGGCGGCCACCTGCTGGCGCCGGACGGTCGCCTGCTGGCGATGAAGGGCGCGCGGCCGGACGCCGAGATCGCCGCCCTGCCGCCCGGCTGGCGCCTGGAGGCGCTGCATCGGCTGGCGGTGCCGGGGCTGGAGGCCGAACGCCATCTCGCGGTGGTGCGGCGGTCGCCGTGACCGGCCGCCGGCGACCGTCGGCCTGTCCTGGTGCCGGCTCTCCTGCATAATCCCCGGTCCGGCCCCGGTTCGCGGCCGGCATCCCGCATCTCGAGGTCCCGGAGCCCATGGCCCGCATCATCGCCATCGCCAACCAGAAAGGCGGCGTCGGAAAGACGACCACCGCGGTCAACCTGGCCGCCGCGCTGGCCGGCACGCCGCGGCGGGTGCTGCTGGTCGATCTCGACGCGCAGGGCAACGCCACCATGGGCAGCGGCGTCGACAAGCGCGAGCTGTCGGCCTCGACCTGCGACGTGCTGCTCGAGGAACAGCATGCCGATGCCGCGATCGTGCGCACCGAGGAAGGCTTCGACCTGCTGCCGGCCAATGCCGACCTCACCGCCGCCGAGATCGAGCTGATGGACGAGGAGGGGCGCGAGCAGCGGCTCAAGCGCGCGCTCGACCCGCTGCGCGCGAACTACGACTTCATCATCATCGACTGCCCGCCGGCGCTGTCGCTGCTCACGCTCAATGCGCTGACCGCCGCCGATTCGGTGCTGGTGCCGATGCAGTGCGAGTACTACGCGCTGGAGGGCATCACCGCGCTGCTGCAGACCATCGACGCGCTCAAGGGCCGGCTCAACCCGGCACTGGAGATCGAAGGCGTGCTGCGTACCATGTACGACGTGCGCAACAACCTCACCAACGCGGTGTCCAACGAACTGGTCGGGCATTTCGGCGACAAGGTGTTCCGCACCATCGTGCCGCGCAACGTGCGCCTGGCCGAGGCGCCCAGCCACGGCCAGAGCATCGTCGGCTACGACCGCGGCTCGCGTGGGGCGATCGCCTATCTCGGCCTTGCCGGCGAGGTGGTGCGGCGCCAGCGCGAACGCGATCTCAAGGAGAAGGCGGCATGACCGCTGCGAAACAGAAGACCGCCCCGGCCAAGAAGCGCGGCCTCGGGCGCGGGCTGGAGGCCCTGCTCGGCCCCAAGGCGGCGGAAACCGCGCCGGCGCTGGAGGCCACCTCGGCCGACACGCTGCATTCGCTGCCGGTCGACGCGCTGACGCCGGGCAAGTTCCAGCCGCGCCGTACCATGGACGAGGGCAAGCTCGATGAGTTGGCCGAGTCGATCCGGGCGCAGGGGGTGATCCAGCCGATCGTGGTGCGCGACCTCGGCGGCCGCCGCTTCGAGATCATCGCCGGCGAGCGTCGCTGGCGCGCCTCGCAGCGCGCCGGACTGGCCGAAGTGCCGGTGGTGGTGCGCGAGGTCGACGACCGCACCGTGGTGGCGATGGCGCTGATCGAAAACATCCAGCGCGAGGATCTCAATCCGCTGGAGGAAGCGCAGGCGCTACAACGGCTGATCGAGGAATTCATGCTGACCCACGCGCAGGCGGCCGAAGCGGTCGGACGCTCGCGCGCGGCGGTCTCCAACCTGCTGCGGCTGCTGGAGTTGCCGCCGGCGATCCGCGCATTGCTGGAGGCGCGGCGGCTGGAGATGGGCCACGCGCGCGCGCTGCTGACGCTGTCGCCGGAACTGGCCGGCAAGCTGGCGGCCGAGGCCGCGGAACACGGCTGGTCGGTGCGTGAGGTCGAGCATCGCGCGCAGCAGTTCGCCGAGGGTCGCATCCCGGCGCGCAAGAAGGCCGGCAGCAAGCCGAAACCGCAGCAGGCCGACATCGCCGCGCTGGAGAACGAACTGGCCGAGACCCTCGGCGCCAAGGTCAGCATCGCCCATGGCCGCGGCAACAAGGGCCGGCTGGTGATCCACTACAGCGATCTCGACACGCTGGACGGCCTGCTGGAGCGCCTGCGCGGCAAGCGCGGCTGACTCCGGACCAGGGATTCGAAGCCGGACTCGGGAAACCCGCAGCACCGTCATCCCAGCGCAAGCTGGGATCCAGTTTTTGCATCGGCCGGAAGCGCCGGTCGCGACTGCCGGTGAAGAACCAGTCACGGTCGTCGTCGCTTCCACGGTTACCATCCCCGCTGCCGCCGCCATCCGTCCGCCACCGACCGCCCACTTCCCATGCCCACTCTCGTCACCGGCGCGGCCGGTTTCATCGGCGCCTACGTACTGCGCGCGCTCGCCGCACGCGGCGAAGCCGTCGTCGGGCTCGACAGCTACAACGACTACTACGACCCGCAGCTCAAGCGCGACCGCGTCGCCGCGCTGTGCGCCGACGCCGACATCCGCCGGCTCGACCTGTGCGACCGCGACGGCCTGGCCGCGCTGTTCGACGAGATCGCACCGGCCCGGGTGATCCATTTGGCGGCGCAGGCCGGCGTGCGTTATTCGCTGCAGAATCCGCACGCCTACGTCGACAGCAACCTGGTCGGCTTCGTCAACCTGCTGGAGCTGTGCCGGCACCGCGGCGTCGAGCACCTGGTGTACGCGAGCTCGTCCTCGGTCTATGGCGACTCGGCCGCGCCGCCGTTCTCCGAGGACCAGCGCGTCGATCAACCGCGCTCGCTGTACGCCGCGACCAAGGTCGCCAACGAACTGATGGCCCATACCTATGCGCAGCTGTACGGCCTGCGCGCGACCGGTCTGCGCTTCTTCACCGTGTACGGCCCGTGGGGCCGGCCGGACATGGCGCCGCTGATCTTCAGCCGTGCGGTGCTGGCCGGGCGCGCGATCGAGGTCTTCAACCACGGCCGCATGCGCCGCGACTTCACCCACATCGACGACATCGTCGCCGGCGTGCTCGGCGGCTTCGATCATCCGCCGGAGGAAACGCCGCCGCACCGGGTGTTCAACCTCGGCAACCACACGCCGGTGGAGCTGGAGGATTTCATCGCGGTGATCGAACGCGCCGTCGGCCGCGATGCGCAGAAGGTCTATCGCGAGATGCAGCCCGGCGACATGGTCGAGACCATGGCCGACACCCGCCGCGCGCACGCCGCCTTCGGTTTCGAGCCGTCGACGCCGATCGCCACCGGACTGCCGCCGGTGGTGGACTGGTGCCGCGAGTATTTCGGCGATCGCGCCTGATCGGGAATCGGGAATCGGGAATCGGGAATCGGGAATCGGGAATCGGGAATCGGGAATCGGGAATCGGGAATCGGGAAAAGCTATCGTCCGCTCGTCATCCCAGCGCAAGCTGGGATCCACTTTGATCTTTGCTTTTCGAAAGGCGAGAGCAGGAGCAAATGGATGACTCGCTGCGTTCGCCCCCGTATCGAGTACGGGGGAGGCTCTTCGGGCCATTCGCTGACGCGAATGTTCGCTCCGGCCTCCGGCCTGCGCAGTCCAGCTTGCGCTGGGATGACGGCGGACACTGTCCGGCTATCGGCGGCCATCGACGGCTATCGGCTACCAACCATCTTGCTCTCCGCGCCTGCGACTTCCGGCCCACGCACCGGGTTCGCCCGGATGCGATGATGCCGGCTTGTACCGCCGACGGATCCGAACACGTGAAACGCACCCTGTCCGCCTTGCTGCTCGCATTCCTTTTCCTCGCGCCCGCCGCCTGGGCGCAGCCCACGGACGCCGACGCCGCGTTCCAGGCGATCCACGAGAAGGAGTGGGGCTGGCGCGAGGCCGAGTTCAGCCACGACGACGAGGACACCGTCGCAGCCGCCGACCGGCGCCTGACCGACGTCGGCGCCGAGGCCCAGGCGCGCCGACTGCAGGTCTGGGAGGACGTGCTGCGCCAGCTCGACGCGATCGATCCGGCCCAGCTCTCGCCCGAGAACCGCGTCAACCTGGCGGTGTACCGCCCGCAGATCGAGAACCTCGCCGCCAGCATCCGCGTGCGCGCCTACGAGATGCCGTTCAACTCCGACAGCTCGTTCTGGGCCAACCTCGGCTTCATGACCCGCCGGCCGTTCGGGAACGCCGACGACTACCGCGCCTATGCCGCGCGCCTGCGCGACGTCCCGCGCTACTTCGACCAGCACATCGCCAACATGCGCGCCGGCCTTGCCCGCGGCTTCAGCGTGCCGCACGCAGTGCTCGACGGCCGCGACGTGTCGATCGCCGCGGTCGCGGAACTCGAGGATCCGGAACAGGCGAACTTCTGGACGCCCTACAAGCGCATGCCGGCGTCGATCCCCGCCGCGGAACAGGAAACGCTGCGCGCCGAAGGCCGCGCCGCAATCCGCGAGGCGGTGATCCCGGCGTTCGCGACCCTGCTGACCTTCTTCCGCGAGGAATACGTGCCGCAGGCGCGCACCACCCTGGCCGCCGAGGAGATGCCCGGCGGCGAAGAGTTCTACCGCCAGCAGATCCGCGAATACACCACGCTGGACCTGTCGCCGGAGGAGATCCACGCGATCGGCCTGGAAGAAGTCGCCCGCATTCGCGCGGAGATGGACACGGTGATCGAGCGCACCGGCTTCGACAGCGACTTCGGAGCCTTCCTCCGGTTCCTGCGCACCGATCCGCAGTTCTATGCGAAGACGCCGGAAGAGCTGCTGCACCGCGCCGCCTGGATCGCCAAGCGCGTCGACGGCGAGGTCGGCAAGTTCATCGGTACCCTGCCGCGCGGGCGCTTCACGATCGTCCCGGTGCCGGACGACATCGCCCCGTACTGGACCGCCGGCCGCGGCGGCGTCGGCACCTATTGGCTGAACACCTACGACCTGCCGTCGCGGCCGCTGTACAACCTGCCGGCGCTGACCCTGCACGAGTCCTCGCCCGGCCATTCGATGCAGGGCGCCCTGGTGGCCGAGCGCGAGGACGACTGGCCCGGATTCCGCGGCGAGTACATCTCCGCCTATGGCGAAGGCTGGGCGCTGTACACCGAGAAGCTCGGCCAGGAGATGGGGATCTACGAGACGCCCTACGAGGAGTTCGGCCGCCTGACCTACGAGATGTGGCGCGCCGCGCGCCTGGTGATCGACACCGGCGTGCACCACAAGGGCTGGACCCGCGAGCAGGCGCTGGCCTACCTGCGCGACAACACCGCCCTGTCCGAGCACGAGGTGACCACCGAGGTCGACCGCTACATCTCCTGGCCGGCGCAGGCGCTGTCCTACAAGCTCGGCGAGATCGCGATCGTGCGCCTGCGCGAGGAGGCGGAGCGCGAACTGGGGCCGAAGTTCGACATCAAGGCCTTCCACGACGCGGTGCTGGCGCAGGGCGCGGTGCCGATCCCGCTGCTGGAATCGCAGATCCGCGCCTTCATCGCCGAGAGCAAGGCGGCGCCGGCCGTGGACGACGAGACGCAGGCGCCCTGAGCGCGCAGTCACGGTACCGGAACGCGGCCGGTCGAAGACGACGGAACGGACTTCGGCTCCTTGCGGAAGCCTCGGTCCGGCTTCGGCCTGGAGTCGGGCCGAAATCCCTCCCGCTGACCGGATGGGAGCGGCACCCGCAAAGCCGCCGATTCGCTCTCAATCGATGTGTTCGACGCCGGCTTCCTCGGCGAACGCCAGCCATGGATGGCGCCGCGTCTCGTAGACCGAGACCCATGGCGCCGGGAACCCGGGATCGGCGAAGGCGCCGACCGGCACCGCGATCAGGTCCGGCGCGTCCTCCAGCGTGTACCAGAGCGTGCTGCCGCAATCGGGGCAGATGCGGTAGGTGACGCGATTGCCGCTGTCGGCGGTGCGGGCGTATTCCGAAACCGGCCCCTCGCCGAACGCGACCCGCTCGCGCGGGAAGCGCGCCTGCACCCCGAAGGCGCTGCCGGTGCGGCGCTGGCACGCCAGGCAGTGGCAGACCGACACGCGCACGGGCTCGCCCTGGCAGATGAGCTGCAGCCGGCCGCAGCGGCAGGTCGCGGTTCGGGCCATCGGGACGTCTCCTGGGTGGGGCCGCCAGCGTATCGCCGATTCCCCCGTGCCGGGCAGGTGCAACGGGCACCGCCGTAGGAGCGCGCCATGCGCGCGATGCCGCGGGCATTGCGCCGCCATGCGATTCCGTCCACCGGCGCGCCTTCCGGCCCGCGGCAGGATCGCCGATGACGGAGACGGAGACGCCCGCGGCATCGCGCGCATGGCGCGCTCCTACGGCGGCGGACGGCCCCAGCCGCATGCCCGACGACACCTTCCCGATCGCGCGCCCAAGTGCTTGCGGCACAAGGGAAATCCCGACATAATGCTCGGCTCGCCGTGTCCGGCCCGCCTGTCGCGGGGCCCGGAAACCGCCCGGAAGCGCGATCTCCGGCCGGTCCGCGCCGCGAATCCAGACCCGTATCGCGCCGCGGTGGCGACACCCGGGGGCCGACGCTTCCCTGGCCAAGGGGGGCACCATGTGCGGATCCCTCCGCAGAAGCCTGGCCATCCATGGCCAGACTTTCCAAGTTACGAGGTGCGTATGTCCCGAGTATGCCAAGTGACCGGCAAGCGAACGACGACCGGCAACAACGTCTCGCATGCCATGAACCGAACCCGCCGCCGTTTCCTCCCGAACCTGCACGAGCGCCGGTTCTGGGTTGCCAGCGAGAACCGCTGGGTGAAGCTGCGCGTTTCCACCAAGGCCCTGCGCATCATCGACAAGAACGGGATCGATTCCGTCCTCGCCGACCTCCGCGCACGCGGCGAAAAGATCTGAGGAGGACTGACCCATGGCTTCCAAGCGCGACAAGATCCGCCTGATCTCCTCGGCCGGTACCGGCCACTTCTACACCACCGACAAGAACAAGAAGAACACCCCGGGCAAGATGGAGATCAAGAAGTACGATCCCGTCGTCCGCAAGCACGTGTCGTACAAGGAAGGCAAGATCAAGTGACGTAGCGGCGCGTTCGCAACGCGAACGCCTTTGCCGCTACGTCATCCCGGCGCAAGCCGGGATCCAGTGCCTTACCGCTTTGCCGGAACGTTATCCCGGCGAAGGACGGGACCCAGAAAAGCCCGCCGCAAGGCGGGCTTTTTTTGTCCCTGCTGGAGCACAGCCGGACCACGGCGCCATGCCGGCGACGGACGGGACACGGAGTCGGGGGGGGGGGGGGGGGGGGGGGGGGGGGGGGGGGGGGGGGGGGGGGGGGGGGGGGGGGGGGGGGAGGGGG
>NZ_JBFWIB010000017.1:0-66843 GCF_041300785.1 Luteimonas salinilitoris | reverse complement strand
ACCCTCAGGCCCGGCGCGACCTGCTCGGGAAGCGTTAACAGGCCCTAGGGGCGTGGCCCGTGCTCCGGTATCCGTAGAGCGGAGCTTGCTCCGCTGCACGGGCTCCGGAGCCGACCAAGGCCGAAGGCAGCGGAGCAAGCTCCGCTCTACGGTGCATGATGTTGGATCGGCTTACTCGATTCCGGTCATGCCCAGGATGTTGTAGCCGGCATCCACGTACGTCACCTCGCCGGTGACGCCGGAGGCGAGGTCCGAACACAGGAACGCGGCGACGTTGCCGACGTCCTCGATGGTGACGGTGCGGCGCAGCGGCGCCTCCGCCTCCACGTGCCCCAGGATCTTGCGGAAGCCGCCGATGCCGGCCGCCGCCAGCGTCTTGATCGGGCCGGCGGAGATCGCGTTGACGCGGGTGCCCTCCGGCCCGAGGTTCAGCGCGAGGTAGCGCACCGTCGCTTCCAGGCTGGCCTTGGCCACGCCCATCACGTTGTAGCTGCGCAGTGCGCGCTCGGCGCCCAGGTAGCTCAGGGTGAGGATCGCGCCGTGCCCGCGGCCCGACATCTGCGGACGCGCGGCCTTGGCCAGCGCAGCGAGCGAATACGCGGAGATGTCCTGCGCGATCGCGAAGTTCTCCCGGGTCAGGCCGTCGAGGAACTGGCCGGTGATGGCCTCGCGCGGCGCGTACGCGATCGCGTGCACCAGAATGTCGAAGCCGTCGCTCCAATGCTGGCCGAGCCCGGCGAACAGGGCATCGATCTGGGCGTCGTCGGCCACGTCGAGCGGCAGCACGATCTCCGAACCCACCTTCTGCGCGACTTCTTCGACGCGCGATCGCAGCTTGTCGTTCTGGTAGGTGAATGCCAGTTCGGCGCCTTCGCGGTGCATCGCCTCGGCGATGCCGTTGGCGATCGAGCGTTGGCTGGCGATGCCGGTGATCAGGGCGCGCTTGCCTTGCAGAAAACCCATGGATTTCTTCCCGCGGTTCCGAGCGAAGCGTTCTATTTTGCCACGGGCGCAGCCCCGGCGTGCGCGGGCCGGGATGCGGGCTCGTCGTCGATCAGCAGGGTCATGCCGGGGTGCAGCACGCTGGCGGCGCCCAACCCGTTGCGTGCCAGCAGTCGCGCGCTGTCGATTCCGTAACGGCGGGCGATGCGCCAGATCGACTCGCCCCTCGCGACCACGTGCGTGCGCGGTGCCGGGGGGTCCGCCACCCCAGTCTCGGCGACCAGCGCGCTGGCGTCGGCGACGAAGCCGGACAGCGCTGTGCTTTCGGTGTTTTCGGCAGTCTCCGCCTCGCCACCGGGAAGCGGGGCGGACATCGTCGACCGGGCCGTTTCCACCGCCGCGACCGCCGGATCGGCTGCCTGGGCCGGCACCAGCACCCGCAAACCCCGATCGGCGCGGGCGACGCGTCCGTCGGCGAAGACCGGATTGAAGCGGCGGACCTGGGCGACATCGTGCCCGTGCCGCCGCGCCCAGGTGTCGAGATGGGCGGCGTCGGCGGGCAGGGTGGTCGCGGTCAGTACCGGGACGCGACGGTCGATCGCCCGCAGCCAGTCCTCGCGCCCGCCGGCCTCGACCAGCAGGCAGGACAGGGCCTGCAGCTTGCGGACGTACGCCTGGGTGATGCGGGGGACGGCGAGTTTTTCCGGCTCGGCGTCCATCGCCCGCTGGCCGGCCGCCTTGAGCGCTCCGAACACGCGGTACTCGCCGGCGTTGTAGCCCATCACCGCCAGCCGCCAGTCGCCGGCGAACATGCCGTGCAGGGTGCGCAGGTAGCGCACCGCGGCCTGGGTGGAATCGACCGGAGACAGGCGGCCGTCGTAGCCGGGGCGGATCGCGACCTTGTGCTTGCGCGCGGTCACCGCGATGAACTGCCACAGCCCGGCTGGCCCCGACGGACTGCGGGCGCCGGGGCGGTAGCCGCTTTCGACGAAGGGGATCAGCGCGTATTCGGTCGGCAGGTGCGAGGCGCGCAGCGCGTCGACGACGTAGCCGAACAGCGGCAGCAGCCTGCCCGGCTCGGCGGCCAGGTCGTCCGGCACGTGGGAGAAATGCCGGCGCCAGCGCTCGCTGGGTTCGGCGGTGCATTCGGGATCGGACAGCCCATCGCGGAAGCTGGCGAAGATCTCGCTGCCGTTGCGGGCGACGGGATCGGCGGCCGGTGCCACGGCCGCGGCCACGGCGGGAGCGGTGGCGGTATCGGCGGGCGTCGCGGGTTCGGCGGCAGCTGCCGTCGATGACGGCAGCCAGAGCCAGCACGCGGCGAGCGACAGCCAGAGCGCCAGGCGCGGCCCCGTCATGCCCGGAAACCGTCCTTCCAGCGCCGCAGCGCGGCGAACAGGGTGACGCGATCCTGAGCTTCGCCCCGCGCGTGCGCCGCCACCGCATCGCGTACCGCCGGCACGTCGATGCGCAGGAACGGATTGCAGGCCGTCTCGTCGGCCAGGGTGCTCGGCAGGGTCGGCTGTCCGCGGTCGCGCATGGCCTGGATGTCCTCGCTGCGGCGCTCCAGCGCCTCGTTTCCGGGTTCCACGACGCGTGCGAACGCGGCGTTGTCCCGGGTGTATTCGTGTCCGCAGCAGACGCGGGTCGCGCCCGGCAGGGCGGCCAGCCGGTCGAGCGAGCCGAGCATCTGCGCCGGGGTACCCTCGAACAGCCGACCGCAACCCAGACTGAACAAGGTGTCGCCGCAGAACAGATGGCCATGCCCATGGAAGGCGATGTGGCTCAGGGTGTGACCCGGTACCGCCAGCACGTCGAAGCGCCATTGCGCCAGTTCGATGCGGTCGCCGTCGCCGACGCGGTGGCTGACCGTGGCGATGCGGTCGTCGTCCGGCCCGTAGACCGGCAGCCCGGGCCAGCGCCGCAGCAGTTCCGGCACTCCGCCGACGTGGTCGTGGTGGTGATGGGTCAGCAGGATGGCGCCCGGCCGCAGCCCTTGACCGGCCGCGGCCAGCACCGGCGCGGCTTCGCCCGGATCGATCACCAGCGCCCGCCCGTCCGCGCCGGCGAGCGTCCAGATGTAGTTGTCGGACAGCGCCGGCAGCGATTGCAGCTGCATCCGGGTCGACCTCGCGGGACAGCCGTTAGAATGGCGACCATGCCCGCGATTTCACCGGCCGGTCAACCCGGCACGCCCAGCGACTGGTTCGCTTCCCCGCCGGGACAGGCGCTCATCGATAGCGAGGCGGGCCTGGTGAGGCAGGCGCTGGGCCAGCGACCGGGGCCGCCGTGGTTGTGGCTGGCACCGGTCCCGCAGCGGGCGGACGCCTGCGGCCGCGGGGTCTGCCTGCGCGTCCGCGATGGCGGCTGGGACGGCGCCCTGCGCTGTGCGCTGCCGCTGCCCCTGGCGAACGAGTCGGTCGGCACCGTGGTCCTGCAGCACGTGCCGGCGTCGCGCGAGCAGGCGGCGGCCCTGCTCGACGAGTGCGCCCGGGTGCTGGTCCCGGGCGGCCGGCTCTGGCTGTTCGCCCTCAATCCGCTGTCTCCCTATCGCTGGCGCTGGCGCGGGCACGACCTGCGCGCCAGCGAGCCGCTCACCTGGCGGCGGCGCATGCGCGATGCCGGCCTGGCGCCCGAAGCGGTGTCGCAGGGCGTCGGCCCGCGCTGGAAGGTGGAGGTGCGCGATGTCGCAGGCAACGGCCCCGGCCTGTGCGCCGCCTATGCGCTGCGCGCGGAGCGGCGCGTGGTGCCGCTGACGCCGATCCGGCGCAGGGCCGGATTGCGCATCCCGCAGCGTGCGGCGGCGGGATGAGCGCGATGAAGGCGGTCGAGGTCCACACCGACGGCGCCTGTCTCGGCAATCCGGGACCGGGCGGCTGGGCGGCGCTGCTGCGCTACCGCACGCAGGAGAAGGAGCTGGTCGGCGGCGAGGCGTTGACCACCAACAACCGTATGGAACTGATGGCCGCGATCAGTGCGCTGGAGGCGCTGACCGCGCCGTGCAGCGTGGTCCTCCACACCGATTCACAGTACGTGCGCAAAGGCATCACCGAATGGCTGCCGAACTGGCTGCGCCGCAACTGGCGCACCGCAGGCGGCGGCGCGGTGAAGAACCAGGACCTGTGGCAACGCCTGCAGGCGGCGACCCTGAGGCACCGCATCGACTGGCGCTGGGTGAAAGGCCATTCCGGCGATCCCGACAACGAGCGCGTCGATGCACTCGCGCGCACGCAGGCCGAGCTGATCAAGGCCGGCCGCCTGCCCGGTCCCGGCATCTGCGACGGAGCGCGGTTATCCTGAGCATCGACGACACAAGGCGGACAGAACGACAGATGCGACAGATCGTCCTCGACACCGAGACCACGGGCCTGGAATGGAAGAAGGGCAACCGCGTGGTCGAGATCGGATGCGTCGAGCTGCAGGAGCGCCGCCCGACCGGGCGCACGTTCCAGCGCTACATCAATCCCGAACGCGATTTCGAACCGGGTGCGCAGGAGGTCACCGGCCTCACCCGCGAATTCCTCGCCGACAAACCGCTGTTCGCCGCGGTCGTCGACGAGTTCCTGGCCTTCATCGACGGCGCCGAGCTGGTGATCCACAACGCCGCGTTCGACGTCGGCTTTCTCGATTCCGAGCTGGCGCGCTGCGGCGAGCGCTACGGCCGCATCCGCGACCACGCGATGGTCGAGGATTCCCTCGACCTGGCGCGGCAGCGCTATCCCGGTCAGCGCAATTCGCTCGATGCGCTGTGCAAGCGCCTCGGCGTGGACAATGCGCACCGGCAGCTGCACGGCGCGTTGCTCGACGCGCAGTTGCTGGCCGAGGTCTACCTGGCGCTGACCGCGGGCCAGAGCGAGATCGGCTTCGCCAGCCCGGCCGCGGATGCCGGTCGGGCCGCCGCCGTCGCGCTGCCCACGACGGGCCTGGGGCCGCGGCCGCGGGTGATGGTGCCGGAGGCGGAACTCGCCCTGCACGCCGCGCGACTGGAAACGGTCCGCGTCAAGGCGGGGCATTGCGTATGGGACGTGGTTTCCGTTGTCGTGCCGGATTCGGTCGCGGAGCCGGAGTCGGCGCTGTCCTAGGGCTTATTGACGCTCTCCGGGCGGGTCGCGTTGCACCGCAGTGGTCGCCAGGTGCTGTTGCGCGTCAACGGACTCCCGGCCGAATCGACATTCATCGTCTCCACCGGAGCGGGCAAGGAACGAGAGAACGAGTTCAGACGAAAAGCCCCGGCGCCCGGTCCACTCGTTTCTCGTTTCTCTCCACTCGTTCCTCGCTCCTAGTGCCGGCGCACCAGCACCACGGTCACGTTGTCGGAGCCGCCGCCGTCGAGCGCCGCCGCGACCAGGCCGTCCACGCATTCCTGGGCGCTGCACTCGCCATGGGCCAGTACCCGGGCGATGCCGGCATCGTCCACTTCCTCGGTCAGTCCGTCGCTGCACAGCAGCAGCTGCATGCCCGGCAGCCATTCGCCGGTCATGGTCTCGACGTTCAACGACTGCGGGTCGGTCACGCCCAGTGCCTGGGTGACGACGTTGCGGTGCGGATGGTGCCGCGCCTGGTCGACGCTGATCGTGCCCTGCGAAATCAGTTCCTGCACGTAGCTGTGATCCTGCGACAGCTGCACCAGCTTGCCGGCGTGCCACAGGTAGACCCGGCTGTCGCCGACCCAGGCCACCTCGAAGCGGTTGCCGGTCACGCGCGCGGCGACCACCGTGGTGCCCATGGGCAGGGAGTCGTGACGCTGCCGCGAGGCGCGGATGATCTCCTCGTCGGCGATCCGGATCGCCTGCACCAGCGGCGTCCCCTGGCGGGTTTCGCGCACCACGGTCTCGCGCGCCAGTGCGCTGGCCACCTCGCCGTACTCGTGTCCGCCCATGCCGTCGGCCACCAGCCACAGGCCGAGCTCGGCGTCGCCGTAATAGGTATCTTCGTTCAGCTCGCGCCGCAGGCCGACATGGGTCAGGTGTCCGAACTCGATCATGCGCGTCCTGTATCCGGCCGGTATCGGCCCCCCCGATGTGGCAAACGCAGCGTCGTGACCTGGACGGCCAACGAGGGGAGAGGGCGCTTTGGGCACGTCCGTTCCGTGCGGGTGGCGGGCATGAAACTACCCTAGCAGAGTCGTTCTGGGAAGGTGACCGCGCTCATGAAATGGCGGTGGCGATTCTTCAGATACGCAAAACGCCCCGTGCGGGGCGCTTTGCGTATCTGGCGGAGAGGGGGGGATTCGAACCCCCGAGGCGCTATTAACGCCTGCCTGATTTCGAGTCAGGTACATTCAACCGCTCTGCCACCTCTCCGAACGGCGTCCGGCGCCAGGAAGCGCCGGGGGCGGTCATGATACGGGCCGGTCAGGCGACGGACAAGCCGGCGGCGTTACACTGCGGGCTGTTCCCATCATCCAGGTTCAGTCTCGTCATGTCCGAAATTTCCGTGCCCGTCTCGTTCGGTGAACTGCTCGACAAGATCGCCATCCTGCAGATCAAGTCCGAGCGCATCAGCGATACGGGCAAGCTCGCCAACGTGCGCAAGGAGTTGGCGGCGCTGGAAGAGACCTGGATGGCGCACCCGGCGGCCGGGCACGACATCGCCAGGCTTCGCGCCGAGCTCAAGACGGTGAACGAGCGGCTGTGGGAGATCGAGGACGACATCCGCGTCAAGGAGAAGGCGCAGGCCTTCGACGAGGAGTTCATCCGCCTCGCCCGCAGCGTCTACTTCGAGAACGACGAGCGCGCGCGCATCAAGAAGGAGATCAACCTGGCGCTGGGCTCGTCCTACGTCGAGGAAAAGTCGTACCAGGACTACCGCACCGGCTCGACGCCCTGAGCCGGTGGCGGCCGCCGCCGGCCGCCGCCATGGTCGTGCCGGTGTCGCTTTCCCGGATCAGTCCACCCGCTCGACGCGGCAGGCGTAACAGCCGCGCCGCGCGAAATGCAGGTGCAGGAATTCGGTGTCCGGGCGCCGCAGGAAACGCGCGATCTGCGATTCCAGCGCCGCGCCTTCGGCGACGTCGGCATTGATGATGTCGCCCTGCGCGTCGTAGGCCTTGACCGCGAACAGTCCCGGCCGCATCGCGCCCGGGATCTCTCCCGGCGCGGGATGCGCCCGCGCGGCCGCATGACCGACGAAGATCGGACCCGACGCGCGGTAGGGCGACGCGGCCGGATGGTGTTCGTAGGAGAGCAGGAGAAGATCGCTTCCGGTCCCGACGTGGCCCAGGCCGACGCGGCAGAAATAGCCGGGACCGTCCGCGGCCAGCCTCTGGATGCGGCGTTCGGCCAGGGCGTTGGCGTCCAGCGCGAATAGCGGGGCGAAGGATTCGGCGGGCAGGGCGGTGAGGCGGAACGCATCGCGGGAGGTCATGGCATGGTCGGTGTCGGGTAGGCCGTCATGCTCGCGGTGCGCGCGGCGCGGGTCTCGCCGTTTCCGGACATCGCAGTGCCGCCGCTACTGGCGGTCGCCGACGTAGCGTTCGAACGCCGCGATCGCATCCTCCACGGTCACCAGGTCCATCACGCCCTCGTGCTCGATCTTGGTGCCCCAGCGCAACTCGCTTGCCGGCTTGTCGAGATACCTGCGCGCGGCGGCGTCGTAGCGGTCCACGCAATAGCGGCGGTCGGAGTACGGGCCGCTGCGCTCGGGATTGCTGGCGGCGTGCAGGCCGAGCACCTTCGCCCCCATGGCGTTGGCGATGTGCATCGGTCCGGAGTCTGGCGTCATCACCAGGTCCGCGCGCGCCAGCAGCGCCGGCAGTTGCTTCAAGGTGTCCTTGCCGACCAGGTCCAGCGCCGGCGCGCGCATCGCGGCGAGGATCGCGTCGGCGGTTTCGCGCTCCAGTGCGCTGCGGCCGCCGCACAACACGATGCGCCAGCCTCTCGCCGCGGCGTGGTCGGCGACCGCGGCATAGCGCTCGGCGCGCCAGTTGCGCAGCACGTGGCTGGAGCAGGGCGAGATCAGCAGGGTGGCGGTGCCGTCGTCGGGCCACTGCGCATGCGCCCAGTCGCGGGCGTCGTCGGGGACCGGCAGGTTCCAGGCCACCTGCGTCTGTTTCAGCCCCAGCGGCTCGCAGAAGCTGCCGATCGCGTCGAGCACATGGATGTCCGGACGGTCGGGAATGCGTTCGTTCACGAACAGGCCGTGCAGGTCCTTCGAGCGCGAGCGGTCGTAGCCGATCCGGCGCCGCGCCGGCACGAACGCCGACAGCAGGTTGGCGCGGGCGGCGACCTGCATCTGCAGCAGGGCGTCGAAGCGGCGTTCGGCCAGCGCATGCCGCAGTGCGCGCATGCCGGCCAGGCCGGATTGCTTATCGTAGACCATGAACTCGACCCCGGGCAGGCCGTCCAGCAGCCGCTGTTCGCCCTTGCCGATGACCCAGGTGAGCGCGGTCTCCGGCCAGGCCTGCCGCAAGGTATGGATCAGCGGCAGCACGTGGGTCACGTCGCCCAGGGCCGAAAGCCGCAGCAGGCAGAGCGAGCGCGGCGCGGACGGCGATGGCGGCGGGGAGGTCGGGGCCATGCGGCTTGCTAGACTCGTTGAATGGTCAGATTCGACGCCAGCGAAAGCCTGACGCCGTTCCGCGATGAAGGCGGCGGATACGGATCGATTCTGAGCGACGCCGCGTTGGCGCGGCAAGTCGAGCCGGGCTGGTTCGATCCGGGGTTCTGGGGCGAACGCGCGCGGCCGGTCGACAGCGGCGGTCGCGGTGGTGCGTGGTTCGTGGATGGTCCGTTCGGTTCGGCGGTGTTGCGCCATTACCTGCGCGGCGGCCTGGCGGCGCGCGTGAGCCGCGATGCGCACCTGTGGCGCGGCAGCGCCCGGGTGCGCAGCTTCGCCGAGTTCCGGCTGACCCGCGACCTGCATCGCGAAGGGCTGCCGGTGGCGGAGCCGCTGGCGTCGCGCTACGTTCGCGGCGGCCTGTTCTACCGCGCTGCGGTCCTGGTCCGGCGCCTGGACGGCGTGCGCTCGTTCGCCGACCGCGTGGCGGTGGCGGCAGGCGATGCGCCCTGGCAGGAAACCGGCCGCCTGATCGCGCGCTTCCACCGCGCCGGCCTCGACCATGCCGATCTCAACGCCCACAACATCCTCTTCGACGCCGCCGGCAAGGGCTGGCTGATCGACCTGGACCTCGGCCGCCGGCGGCTGCCGGAGACCGGCTGGCGTTCGCGCAACCTCGCCCGGCTCGAGCGTTCGCTGCTGAAGCTGCGCGGCGAGCGCCCGGCCGAGGCGGTACGCGCCGATTTCGCCCGCCTGCGCGCCGCCTACGATGCCCGCTGGGCGAGGGGATATTGAGATGGCCTGGTCGCTGCGCTTCCACGGGGTCGGCAACGCGTCCGCGGTCGAGCTCGGCTCGTCGATGGCGACGATCGAGCGCGACGGCGCGCCGTGGCTGACCATCGACTGCGGCAGCGAGGGACTGACCGCCTGCCTGGCGCACTACGGCGAGCCGCCACGGGCGCTGTTCGTCACCCACACCCATCTGGACCACGTGTCCGGATTCGAGCGTCTGTTCGTGTCCGAGTACTTCGACACGGTGCGGCGCGGGCGGATGCCGGTCTACGTGCCGGCGACGGTGCTGCCGCTGCTGCACCAGCGCGTCGGCGACTATCCCAATGCGCTGGCCGAGGGCGGCGCGAACTTCTGGGACGCGTTCCACCTGATCCCGGTCGGCGATGCGTTCTGGCACGACGGGCTGCGGCTGGAGACGTTCGCGGTGCGCCACCACTGGCCGCGCACGGCGTACGGGCTGCGGCTGCGCGGCAGCCTGGTATGGACCGGGGACACCCGGCCGATCGCGGAGCTGCTGAAGGTGTACGCCGATGCCGGCGAGACCATCGCCCACGACTGCGGCCTGCACGGCAATCCCTCGCACAGCGGCCTCGACGACCTGGAGCGCGAGTACCCGCCGGAGCTGCTGGCGCGTTGCGTGCTGTACCACTACGCCAGGGCCGCCGACGGCGAGATCATGCGCGCGCGCGGCTGCCGCGTGGCCGCGCAGGGCGAGGTGCTGGCCTTGGCCGAACCAGCGCGCGCGCCGGCCGGCTGACGGGCACGTCGGCTGCAGACCTGCGCGGTCGCGGCCGATCGGGCAAGCAAGGCGCAGGATCCGGCAAGCGGTGCCCGCGCCGATCGCGTTCAACTGGCGCCGATGGCGGCGATTCCCGCCTGCATAACGCGCGATTGCCTAGAATGGAGATTCGATGAACGCGATATCGCCATTGCCGGTGCTGCCGCTCGACACCCTCGGGCGGCCGTTGCACGACCTGCGGCTGTCGGTGATCGAGGCGTGCAACTTCCGCTGCGGCTACTGCATGCCGGCCGACCGCGTGCCGGACGACTACGGGTTCGACGCCGCCACGCGGCTGTCGTTCGACGAGATCGAGACGCTGGTGCGCGGCTTCGCCCGGGTCGGCGTGCGTAAGCTGCGGATCACCGGCGGCGAGCCGCTGCTGCGCAAGGACCTGCCGGACCTGATCGCCCGGCTGGCGGCGATCCCCGGCATCGAGGACCTGGCGCTGACCACCAACGCCAGCTTGCTGGCGCGGCAGGCGCGGGCGCTGCGCCGGGCCGGACTGCGGCGGTTGACGGTCAGCCTGGATGCGCTGGATGCGGCGCTGTTCCGGCAGCTGTCCGGCGACCGCGGCGACGTCGCGGCGGTCCTGGCCGGCCTCGATGCGGCCGTCGAGACCGGGTTCGAGTCGATCAAGCTCAACTGCGTGGTGCAGCGCGGCGTCAACGACGGCGAGGTCCTGCGGCTGGTCGAGCATTTCCGCGGCAGCGGCCACGTGCTGCGCTTCATCGAGTACATGGACGTCGGCACCTGCAACGGCTGGGACCGCGAACGCGTGGTGCCCTCGGCCGAACTGCGCGACCGGATCCACGCGCGCTGGCCACTGCAGCCGCTCGATCCGCATTATCGCGGCGAAGTGGCGAAGCGGTACGGCTTCGTCGACGGTGGCGGCGAGGTCGGCTTCGTCAGTTCGGTGACTGCGCCGTTCTGCGGCGACTGCCATCGCGCGCGGATTTCCGCCGACGGCCATCTCTACACTTGCCTGTTCGCGGCCGGCGGCACTGATCTGCGGCCGGCGCTGCGGGCGGGCGAAACGGCGCTCGCCGAGCGCATCGCCGGGCTCTGGTCGCGGCGCACGGATCGCTACAGCGAGCTGCGCGGCAGCCCGCGCGCCGCGCGCCGGCATGTCGAAATGTTCCTTGTGGGGGGGTGATGACCTCCGCGGACGAGTCATTGCAGGCGCATCTGGGCCGGCTGGAACTGGCGCTGCTGAGCGCGGACGTGCGCGCGTCGGCGGAAGCGCTGGCGCGGCTGCTCGCCGACGATTTCCGCGAGATCGGCGCCTCCGGGCATCTGTTCGGCAAGGACGAGGTGCTGGCGCGCCTGCCGCACGAATCCGGAGTGGCGTTCGCGGCCGAGGCGCTGGAGGTACGCGAACTCGCAGACGGACTGGCGCAGGTGACCTATCGCGTGACGCGCAGTGCCGAAGGCGAGACGCGGCGGTCGTTGCGCAGCTCGCTGTGGCGCCGCGACGCTGTCGGCTGGTGCATGGTGTTCCACCAGGGCACGACGCTGGCCGGCGACGGTACCATCGTGTCCCCTCCCCCGGCGAGCGCGACATGAAGCGTGCCTCCGCACCCGCGTTGACGCATCTCGATCCGGCGGGCCGGCCGGCCATGGTGGACGTGTCCTCCAAGGCCGCGACCGCGCGTGCCGCGACCGCGGAATGCCGCGTGCGGTTCCCGGCCGCCGTGGCGGAGGCGCTGCGCGCCAGCGGCCTGAAAAGCGCGAAGGGCGGCATCGTCGATACCGCGATCGTCGCCGGCACCCTGGCGGTCAAGCGCACCCACGAACTGATCCCGTTCTGCCATCCGCTGCCGATCGACGGCATCCGCATCGCCATCGACTGGCACGACGCGCGCGCGCTGCGGATCGAGTGCACCGTCACGACCGTGCACCGCACCGGCGTCGAAATGGAGGCACTGACCGGCGCCACCGTCGCCGCGCTCACCGTCTACGACATGTGCAAGGCGCTGTCGCACGCGATCGTGTTGGGTCCGGCGAAGCTGCTGGGCAAGCGCGGCGGCAACCGCGATTTCGGCGGGGTCGGGACATGACCGAGGTAACGGTGCTGTATTTCGCCAGCCTGCGCGATGCCGCCGGTGTCGCCCAGGAGTCGTTGGACACCGACGCGCCGACGCTGCGCTCCCTGTATGCGCAACTGCAGGCCCGGCACGGTTTCGCATTGCCTGCCGAACGCCTGCGGGTGGCGGTCGACGGCGCGTTCGCGCGCTGGGACGATGCGGTGGCCGCGGGCGGCGAGATCGCCTTCATCCCGCCGGTCAGCGGGGGGTGAGCGGCCGCGCCGGCTACGATGATCGGAGCATGTGGTCCAAGCCGCCCTGGCACGCCACGAATGAACGAAGAAGGCACCAACGAACCGACATGAAACGCTTCCGACTGTCCGCCACGCCGTTCGAGATCGCACCGCTGCGCGCCCGCCTGCTGCGCAGCGACGCCGGCGCCTACAGCAGCTTCGAGGGCTGGGTGCGCGACCACAACGACGGCCGGCCGGTGCGCGGACTGCACTACGAGGCCTACGCCGCACTGGCGGAAGCGGAGGGCGAACGCATCCTCGACGAGGCCCGTACGCGCTTCGACCTCGTCGATGCCCTGTGCGTGCATCGAACTGGCGAGCTCGCCATCGGCGAGCTCGCGGTCTGGGTCGGCGTCTCGGCCGCCCACCGCGGCATGACCTTCGATGCCTGCCGCTTCATCATCGACGAGGTCAAGCGCCACGTGCCGATCTGGAAACACGAACGTTATGCCGACGGCGATGCGGACTGGCTGCACCCTGATGCCGGCGCTTCCGGAGAAACCCGATGAACCGTTGCCTGACGACGCTGTATGTGCTCTGTGCCTGGACATTGCCGCTGGTTTCCATCGCGGCGTCGGGCAAGGGCGAGTTGCTGGTCGGCAACAAGTCCGACGATACGGTGTGGCGGCTGGACCTGGCCGATGGCCGTCGCCTGGGCGAGCCGGTGGCGACCGTGGCGCTGGCCGAACCGGAAGCCCGGTACCGGGAGACGATGCTCGGCAGGGCGGCGCTGCCGATCGGCGTGATCGCCGGTCCGGACGGCGCACGCGTTTATGTGGCCGTCAGCGGCGGCAACGAAATCGCGGTGGTCGACAGGCGGACCTGGCAGGTGGTCGAGCGCTGGAAGACCGGCAACGAGCCGGATGCCCTGGGGATCGTGGCCGGACATCGGGGGAGCGACTGAAACGACGCGCCCACGGGCGCGCCGGGGCCGGGCACGCGCCGAATCGCTGTAGGATAGAGCGGTTTATCCTCATGCCTTTGCGGGTCGCATGGATGTATCGAAACCGATGACCAGAAGCTTCATGACTGCATGGATCGCGGCCTGCCTGCTGGCCGTCGCGGCACCGGCGTGGCCGGCTGAGCAACGGTCCAAATCCGAGAAAGCCCGCGTCCAGGACATCTTCGGCTGGGTGGAGTGGGTCGAAATCGGCCAGGGCCCGATACGGCTCAAGGCCAAGCTCGACACCGGCGCCACCACGTCCTCGTTGACGGCGGACGACATCGATATCTTCCGACGCAGCGGCAAGCGCCATGTCCGCTTCACGATTCTCGACGAGGACCGCGACATCGAGGAGACCATCGAGGCCAGGCTGGTGCGCCACGTCCGCATCCGCAAGCACGACGGCACGACCCAGCGCCGCCCGGTGGTGCGCCTGGGCATGTGCCTGGGCGATATCTACCGCGAACACGAGTTCACGCTGGTGGACCGCAGTTCGTTCGTGTACCCGGTGCTCGTGGGCCGCAATTACATGCGTGGCCACGTGCTGGTCGATTCCGGTGAGACCTTCACCCAACGTCCGTCCTGCAAGCAGCGGTCATCGTCGACATCGCCCGGCATGGATCGGGCGACAGCGCCCAGGCTGGCGGCGGAATGAGGCGCTGGCACCTGCTGTCACTGGTGCTGGTATTGCTGGTGACCGCGGTCTCCCTGATCGCATACAAGGTTCGCGTGCTGGGGTATCCGTTGACGCCGAACGAGGAAGTCGAGGGCTGGATCGTCGAGGCGCGGCTATCGTTCGAGCCGACCGGCGCCGCGCTCAAGGCCGAGCTGGCGATCCCGCTCGATCCGCCCGGGTACGTCCTGCTCGACGAGAACTTCGTCTCGCGCGGCTACGGGCTGCAGACCGAGGAGCGCGGCGACCGTCGGATGGCGCTGTGGAGCACGCGCCGTCCCTCCGGGCACCAGACGCTGTACTACCGGGCGACGGTGGCGCGGAGCGACGAGGAGCGCGAGCCGCAGCCGGCGCCGCCACTGGACCAGGCGCCGGAATACGAGGAGCTGGAAGGCGAGGCGGTGCAGGCGATCCTCGACGAGGTGCGCAGCAAGTCCGCGGATATCGCCACGTTCGCGTCGATCCTCGTGAGGGTGCTCGCCAGTCCGGCTCCCGACAACAACGTGCAACTTCTGCTGCCGAACCCGGCCTCGCGCGACGAGCTTGCGCGTACCGCGATCCGGGTGCTGGCCGGCGCGCGGATCCCCGCTCGGATGGTGCAGGGGATCCGGCTTGCCGATGGCGCGAGCGGATTGCGCACGGAACCCTGGCTGGAAGTGAACAACGGCGACGACTGGATTCCGATCGACCCGGGCGACGGCGCCCGCGGCTATCCCGACGATTTCCTGGTGTGGTGGCGTGGCGGCGACGCGCCGTATGCGGTCGACCCTGCGCGCGGCGCCGAATTGCGGTTCTCGGTGACGCGGACGCTGGAGCCGGCGCTGGAAATGGTGACCCGCCAGGCCCAGCTCGCCGAATCGCCGGTCATGGCGTACTCGCTGTCGACGCTTCCCGTCGATGTGCAGAACGTGTACCGCGCGCTGCTGCTGATCCCGATCGGGGTGCTGCTGATCGTGTTCATGCGCAACGTCGTCGGCATCCAGACCTTCGGCACCTTCATGCCGGTGCTGATCGCGCTTGCGTTCCGGGAAACCGACCTGATGTCCGGCGCGATCCTGTTCTCGGTGATCGTGGCGCTCGGTCTCGCCGTGCGGTTCTACCTCGAGCACTTGAAACTGCTGCTGGTGCCGCGCCTGGCGGTGGTGGTGATCGTCGTCATCCTGCTGATGCTGCTGGTCAGCATGCTGTCGTACCGGATGCAGTTCGACATCGGCCTGTCGGTGGCGCTGTTCCCGATGGTGATCATGGCGATGACCATCGAGCGCATCTCCATCGTGTGGGAGGAGCACGGCGCCGGCGACGCCATCCGCCAGAGCATCGGCAGCCTGCTGGTCGCGGTGGCCTGCTACCTGGTGATGTTCCAACCGCGCGTCGACCATTTCGTGTTCGTATTTCCCGAAGTGCTGCTGGTCGTGCTCGCGCTGGCGCTGCTGCTGGGCCGCTATACCGGCTACCGGCTCAGCGAGCTGCTGCGCTTCCGCGCGTTCGCCGGGGCCGGACGCCCGTGAGCTGGTTCGTCCTGCCGCATCGCCTGCGTCGGGCCGGAGTGCTGGGGCTGAACGCACGCAATGCGCTCTATATCGGCGAGAGCAACCCGCGCCGGCTGTATCCGCTCGTCGACGACAAATTGCTGACCAAGCAGCTGGCGCTGGATGCCGACCTCGCTGTGCCGAAGCTCTACGGCGTGGTCGCGACCTACCGCGACGCGCGCCAGTTCCAGCGCATCCTCGGCGATCACGATGATTTCGTCGTCAAGCCCGCGCGCGGCGCGGGCGGCGACGGCATCGTGGTGATCGCGGGCCGCATGGGCAGCAATTTCCTCAAGGTCAGCGGCGCGCCGATGTCGGCGGACGATATCGTCTTTCACCTCGGCAACATCCTGTCGGGGGCGTACAGCTTCGGCGGCCGGCCGGACCAGGCGATGATCGAGTACCGCGTGCGGCCGGACGCGGTGTTCGACGCGATCTCGCACCTCGGCGTGCCGGACGTGCGCGTGATCGTCTTCCGCGGTTTTCCGGTGCTGGCGATGCTGCGTTTGCCGACCCGGCTCTCGGGCGGCAAGGCCAACCTGCACCAGGGCGCCGTGGGCGCCGGCATCGACATCGCCAGCGGCCTCACCACCCACGGCGTCTGGCACGAAGACGGCATCGACCGGCATCCGGATACGATGCAACCGCTGGCGAACGTCGCGATTCCGGGCTGGGACCGGATACTGGAGCTGTCGGCCCGCTGCCACGAGCTGACGGGGCTCGGCTACCTCGGCGTGGACATCGTGATCGATCGCGACCACGGTCCGCTGATCCTGGAGCTGAACGCGCGCCCCGGGCTGTCGATCCAGATCGCCAACCGCCAGGGATTGCGGGCGCGGCTGGAACTGGTCGAACGCGAGGGTGGCAAGGACAGGGCGGTGGAAGCGCGCGCGGCGTTCGTCAAATCACGCTTTGCGTCGGTGTGACTCACCCTCCGGTACTCGGGTAGGCTTCAACGGGTGCGATGCAGGAGCCTGGGAGAAGCGACAGGATGGCGTGCAATATTTCGACGGGTCGTACTTCGATCGGCGATTCCGGTCGCGTTGCCAAGGATCGGTGGCATCGGTTCAGCGCGATTTTCCTGTTCGTGGCCGCTGCGGTCGGATACGGGTGCGCCACCGCTCCCGTGAGCGAGGCGCCGCCGGCCAATTCCGGGGATGTGGGCGTATCCCTGCTGTTGCCGCCGCCGGGGGCGACGCATCTCGAGTTGGCATCCACGCAGCGCTTCGTCTACCCGAACCTGATCGATCCGGTCGCGATGCCCGAGTATCCGCCGCGGTTGTTGCCGTCACGCCTGCCGCCGGTGACGATCTGCGTGGAAGTGGACATCGGCGAGGACGGCGGTGTATTCGCGGTGCGGCAGCGTGTCGACGAGGCGTGTCCACAGGACACATCGCCGCAGCACGCGGAATTTTCCGCCTCGGCGATCCGGGCCGTGCAGGGCTGGTCGTACGAGCCGGCCTATCTCTGCCAGGCGCCTGAAGGCTTCGCCGGCGACGATCCCTGTCTTGCCGATGGCATGGTCGAACGGGCAACGCCGCTGCGCTTGTCCTACGCTTTCCGGTTCAGCCAGCACGACGGCGAGGCGCTGGTTGAACGCGTGGATTGAGCGTCAGGTCGCGCCAGGCAGTTCGCTCCAACGCGGTGATGATGATGCCGTCGCCACGGCGAGTTGCAGTGAATAGCCGCGCCATGCAGTCTGCTCCGGCACGGTGATGGTGATGCCGTCGCCACGGCGAGTTTCAGTGAATAGCCGCGCCAAGGAGTCCGTTCCGGCGCGGTGATGGTGATGCCGTCGCCACGGCGAGTTTCAATGAATAGCCGCGCCAGGTAGTCTGCTCCGGCGCGGTGATGCTGATGCCGTCGCCACGGCGGGTTGCAGTAAATAGCCGCGCCAGGCAGTCCGCTCCGGCGCGGTGATGCTGATGCCGTCGCCACGGCGGGTTGCAGTAAATAGCCGCCGGGTATGCCTTCCCAAATGGCGATGGCCCCGCCGACTGACCTCGGCGCCCGCGTCGATCGATACCGTTGCTGCCTTCCGGCCCTGGCGGGGTTTTCGATCTAGCGTCGCGAGGGGCCGACGGGGCCACCATAGGAACGGTGCACGTCGCGTTGCACGACGTCTGATGAAATTGGCGGAGAGGGCGGGATTCGAACCCGCGAAGCGGGGTTTAGCCGCTTACACACTTTCCAGGCGTGCTCCTTCAACCACTCGGACACCTCTCCGTCCTGGCCTGAACACGCCACGCGGGTTTCAGGGCCGGTAATTCTAGCCCCCGGGGCGGGGCGGGAACAAGGAAATCCGCTGAACCGCAGGGAGCGGCGGGTCGGCATGGCAGAATGGGCGCATGTCCTATCTCGTCCTCGCCCGCAAGTGGCGCCCGCGGCGGTTCGCCGAACTGGTCGGTCAGGAGCACGTGGTTCGCGCGCTGACCAATGCCCTCGATTCGGGCCGCGTGCACCATGCCTTCCTGTTCACCGGCACCCGTGGCGTCGGCAAGACCACCATCGCCCGCATCTTCGCCAAGTCGCTCAACTGCGAGCACGGCACCTCCGCCGACCCTTGCGGCGAGTGCAACGCCTGCCGCGACATCGACGCGGGCCGCTTCGTCGACCTGCTGGAGATCGACGCCGCCAGCAACACCGGCGTCGACGACGTGCGCGAGCTGATCGACAACGCCCAGTACATGCCCTCGCGCGGCCGGGTGAAGGTCTACCTGATCGACGAAGTGCATATGCTGTCGAAGTCGGCTTTCAACGCGCTGTTGAAGACGCTGGAGGAACCGCCGGGACACGTCAAGTTCCTGCTCGCCACCACCGACCCGCAGAAGCTGCCGGTGACGGTGCTCTCGCGCTGCCTGCAGTTCAACCTCAAGCGCCTGGACCTGGGGCAGATCGAGGGCCAGATCGGCCGGATCCTGGCGGCGGAGGAAATCGCCGCCGAGCCGGAGGCGGTGCGCCAGCTGGCCAAGGCCGCCGACGGCAGCCTGCGCGACGGCCTGTCGCTGCTGGACCAGGCGATCGCCTACACCGGTGGGCGCCTGGAGACGGACGCGGTCGCGGCGATGCTGGGCACCGTGGACCGCACCCGCGTCGGCGCGCTGCTCGAGGCATTGGCCGCCGGCGACGGCGAACGGCTGCTGGCCGAGGTGGCGACGCTGGCGGAATTCGCGCCCGACTGGGGCAGCGTGCTCGACGCACTGGCCGATGCGCTGCACCGGATCCAGGTGCGGCAGCTGGTCCCGGATGCCGTGGTGGAGGCCGACGGCATCGAACTGGATGCGCTGGCCGCCGGCGTGCGTGCCGAAGTGGTGCAGCTCTGGTACCAGATGGCGCTGGGCGGCCGCCGCGACCTGCCGCTGGCGCCAAGCCCGCGCGCCGGCTTCGAGATGAGCGTGCTACGGATGCTGGCGTTTCGGCCGGCGGAAGCCGCTGCTTCCACACCGACCACGGCCGCACCGGGGGGGCAGGCGCCGCGTCCGAACGCGGCCGCGGCGGCACGGGCGGCGATGGAAGTCGATCGCGCCAAGCCAGCGGTCGCGGCGCCGCGGCGGCCGACGCCCGGGCCGGCTCCGGACGCGGTGACGGCTCCGACGCCGGTTCCGGCCAAGGAGGTCATGGCCTCTCCGGCGGTGGAAGCAGCGCCACCTGCGCCGCTCGCGGCACCGGCACCGACACCGACACCGACACCGACACCGACACCGACACCGACACCGACACCGACACCGACACCGACACCGGCCTCCAATGCGGCTGCAGCCGGGCAGGTCGATGCGGAGCGCTGGCCCGATCTGGTCACCGGTCTTGGCTTGCGTGGTCCGGTCCGGGAACTGGCTGCCCATACCGCCTTCGTCGGCTATGCCGATGGCGTGCTGCGGCTGGCGCTGCCGCCCAGCGACGATCATCTCAAGACGCCGTTCCTGGTCGGCCAGTTCGCCGACGCGCTGGCGCCGCATCTCGGCGCCGCGCCGCAGATCCGGTTCGAGGCCGCGGTCCCGGCCCACGGCGAGACCGTGCACGGGCGCCATGCCCGCCAGCGCGATGCGCGCCAGAACGCGGCCGAGCGGACGTTTCTCGAAGACCCCGAGGTGCAGCGGCTGATGTCGCGGCACGGCGCCAAGGTGGTGCCGGATTCGATCCGGCCGTACGAAGACAATTGATTGCTCCATGCGGGCCGCCGCCCGCAGCCCATCCACACCGTCCGAGGTAGTCCCCCATGCGTGAAAACATCGCCCAGTTGATGCAGCAGGCGCAGAAGATGCAGGAGAACATGCAGCGCGCCCAGGAAGAGCTCGCCAATCTCGAGGTCACCGGCAGCGCCGGCGGCGGCATGGTCAACGTCACCCTGTCCGGCCGCATGGAGTGCCGCAAGGTGCGCATCGACCCCGGCGTGCTGTCGGACCCGGAAATGGCCGAGGACCTGGTCGCGGCCGCCTTCAACGACGCCGTCAACAAGGTCAACGCCCAGTCGCAGGAAAAGATGTCGGCCGCGACCGCCGGCATGCCGGTGCCTCCGGGCATGAAGATGCCGTTCTGACCGCTGGGCGACGTGCCGGCGCCTCCGTAGAGCGGAGCTTGCTCCGCTGCTCCCGGCTCCGGAGCCTACGTAGCCGAGCAAGCTCGGCTCCACGATTCCGGGCTTCGGAGCCTGCGTAGCGGAGCAAGCTCCGCTCTACGGTGCATGGGCCGGATATCGTCGCGCTGCCGTCCCGCCCCCCCAGCAAGATCCCGGACATGACCGCCTCCCTGCTCGAACAACTCATCGAAGCCTTTCGCGTGCTGCCCGGGGTCGGGCAGAAGACCGCGCAGCGCATGGCCTATCACATCCTGGAGCGACAGCGCGAGGGTGGTGCGCGGTTGTCCGCGGCGCTGGCCGAGGCGATCGAGCACATCCGTCATTGCGAGCGCTGCCGCGATTTCAGCGAAACAGACGTCTGTGCGATCTGCGCCAGCGCCTCGCGCGACGCGCACCAACTGTGCGCGGTGGAGACCCCGGCCGACCGGCTGGCGATCGAGCAGGCCACCGAGTACCGCGGCCTGTACTTCGTGCTGCAGGGACGGCTGAGCCCGCTCGACGGCATCGGTCCGCGCGAACTCGGGCTCGACCGCCTCGCCGCGCGACTGGCCGAAGGCGAAGTGCAGGAGCTGATCATCGCCACCAACCCCACGGTCGAGGGCGAGGCCACCGCGCACTACCTGGCGCAGCTCGCGCGCCAGCACGGCGTGCGCCCGAGCCGGCCCACGCACGGGCTGCCGCTGGGCGGCGAACTCGAATACGCCGACCGCGGCACGCTGTCGCATGCCTTCGGCAGCCGCAGCGAGGTGCCTTGAGGGCCGGGATTCGGGATTGGGGATTCGGGATTCGGAAGAGCGGGGCGTCGGCGTATGATTCTACGAATCCCCAATCCCCAATCCCCAATCCCCAATCCCCAATCCCGGCTCTCAATGGACACCATCTTCCACAAGATCATCAGTCGCGAGATCCCGGCGGACATCCTCTACGAGGACGAGCACCTGATCGCGTTCCGCGACACCGGGCCGCAGGCGCCGGTGCACCTGTTGTTCGTGCCGAAGCAGACGATCGCGTCGCTCGACGTTGCGAAGCCGGAACACGCCGAACTCATCGGCCGCCTGGCGCTGGCCGCCGCCGAGTACGCACGCAAGGAAGGGTTCGCCGAGGACGGCTACCGCGTGGTCATGAACTGCAATGCGCATGGTGGCCAGACCGTGTACCAGCTGCACCTGCACCTGCTCGCCGGCGCCCACCTCGGGCGCTTCGGCACCCCGCGCTGACCGTCGCGCGCCGCGCTGGCCGCCACGCCCCGTAGAGCGGAGCTTGCTCCGCTGCCCCGCGCCCTCCGGCACCCGGATAGCCGAGCAAGCTCGGCTCTACGCGGCTCGGCATGCCGCATCGACCGCCGCCCCCGTAGAGCGGAGCTTGCTCCGCTGCCCCGCGCCCTCCGGCATCCGATAGCCGAGCAAGCTCGGCTCTACGCGGCTCGGTAGGCCGCATCGACCGCCGCCCCCGTAGAGCGGAGCTTGCTCCGCTGCCCCGCGCCCTCCGGCATCCGATAGCCGAGCAAGCTCGGCTCTACGCGGCTCGGCAGGCCGCATCGACCGCCGCCCCCGTAGAGCGGAGCTTGCTCCGCTGCCCCGCGCCCTCCGGCACCCGATAGCCGAGCAAGCTCGGCTCTACGCGGCTCGGTAGGCCGCATCGGCCGCCGCCCCCGTAGAGCGGAGCTTGCTCCGCTGCTCCGCGACCTCCGGCATCCGATAGCCGAGCAAGCTCGGCTCTACGTCGCGATGGCCGCCGTCGTCACCACCACCACCAGCCGTGCCACGGATACGGATATGGATCGTGCACGATCACGCGCACGTCCTCGCGTTCCGGCCACAGGTAGACGACGTCGGCCGTCAAGCGCGGGAAACGGTAGTCGTACTCGCCGATGCGGCGGGTCTCGTAGCCGTCGATGCGGCCGGTGAAGGTGACCTCGCGGTCCGCCTCGAAGATCGCCGGGTCGTAGAAGCCGGTGCGGCAGGCGAGGAAGCGGCCGCCGGTCGCATCGCTGCCGCCGTAGGGGCGGCCGGACGCGTCCAGGCGGGTGGAGAGCATGGTGAAGCAGGTGCGATCGGCCTGCGGCTCGACCTCGATCACGCGTCCGCCCCAGCGCACGGCGGCGCCGGTACGGTCGCCGGCGGCGGCGTCCTCGGGGGTGATCGCCGGGTAGTCGCCCTGCAGCGGGGCCGGTTGCGTGACGCAGCCGGCGAGCAGCGCGCAGGCGAGGGAAGCGGCGGCGAATGGGGTTTTCATCGTGAGGTCTCCGGTCCGGACTTGCGGTCGGGGCGATGCGCCAGCAGGTCGCGGGCCAGTGCGCGGGCCGCGGTCGCGTCGCCATCGTCGGCAGCGTAGCGCCATTGTTCGAAACGTGCGCTGAGCGCCGCCAAAGCGCGCGCCTCCGGCCACGCAGCGAGCACGCGCGCGGTCCACCGCGCCGCCGGCTCGTGCGGCGCGCGCGCCAGCCCGAGCCGGGCATAGCGCTCGCCGAGGCGGTGCCAGGCGCGCAGCACCGGATCGCGCTCGCGCTCGCCGCGCGCCACCAGCCACAGCATCCACGCCAGCGCCAGTCCACCCAGGGCCGCGAACAGGATGATCAGCTGTCGCGGGGCAAGTTCGCGGATGCCGAGCGGCTGCAGCAGCCGCTGCTGGCGTGCGGCGTCGAAGCCGAGCACGAAGTCGTTCCAGCCGCGGCGCATCCAGTCGCCGAAATCCATCACCGGCGTCATCCGCACCAGCGCATCGAAGCCGCCCTGCGGCAGATCCTCGAGGGTGTCGTAGATGCGCTCCGGTGCAACCGCCGCGGTCGGGTCCACCCGCACCCAGCCGCGGCCGTCCAGCCACACCTCGGCCCAGGCGTGCGCGTCCATCCTGCGCACGATCCAGTACTCGCCGAAACGATTGTAGTAACCGCCGACATAGCCGGTGACCACCCGCGCCGGGATCCCGGCCGCGCGCATCAGCACCACGAACGCCGAGCTGTAGTGCTCGCAGAAGCCGGCCTGCTCGTCGAACAGGAATTCGTCGACCGCATGCCGGCCCGGCAGCGGCGTGGCCAGCGTGTAGGCGAAATCGCTGCGCACCCAGCGCAGCAACCGCTGGACGACAGCCTCGTCGTCCGGCCCGGCCTCACGTCGCCATTGCCGCGCCAGCGCCACGGTGCGCGGATTGAAGCCCTGCGGCAGCCGCAGGGCCAGCTGACGCAGCATCGGGCGCAGTTCCGGCTCGAACTCGACCGGGGCCGCCGAGCGCAGTCGCCAGCGCTGCAGCGAAGCCAGCGGCCGGGATGCGGTCATGCTGTAGTCGTGCGACAGGTGCACGCCGTCGGGGGCCGCCAGCGGCAGTTCCAGCGCGACCGCGTGGCGGCGGTCGGTGGGTTCGAGCGCGATCTCGTAGTCCCAGGTGCGGCCGCCGCGCACGGTCTCGGCGGGAGGCAGCCCGCCCAGCCATTCCGCGCGGGACCAGCTGCGTCCGTCGTAGTCGAGCAACACCGGGCCGCGCCAGTACATCTCCTCCGGGGCCGGGCCCGGCCCGAAGAACCGGACCCGCGCAGCGGGCGAGTCGTCGCCCAGCAGGTCGATCCATTCGCCCGGCGTCATCGTGTCCGACAGGCCCGGCCGCGCGACAGCCCGCTCCGGCACGCCCCACAGCGGCGCCGCCATGCGCGGGAACAGCCAGAACGCGGTCAACGCCAGCGGCAGCCCGACCGCCATCAGCCGCCACACCGCGGTCAGGCGCCGCCATGGGCTGCCGGGCCCGGCGGCTTCCGATCCGACCGCGCGCTCGCCGGCCGACTCCAGCTCCGACAGCCGCAGCAGCGCGGCCAGCGCCAATGTCGCCCCGGCGAGCCCGAGCAGCAGCGACAACGGTCCCTGGTCGAGCAGGAAGGTGGCGAACGGCGCGAACAGCGCGAATCCGAGCAGGCTGCGGGCATCGCGCAGGGTGAACAGCTCGACCGGCTTGATCGCCAGCATCGCCGCCAGCAGCGCGCAACCGGTGTCGCGGCCGAAGGCGAAGCGCGCAGTCGCCAGCACCAGGCCGATCAGCGCCGAGGCGAGCAGCAGCCGCAACCAGCCCGGTATGCGATGGCGCCAGGAGACCGCGGCCACCAGCAATCCCAGGCCGCCGATGGCGGGGCCGCCCGGTCCGGGCAGTTGCAGCAGCAGCGGCAGCAGGCAGCAAGCGGTGGCCGCGAGCGCCCAGGCGCGGCCGCCGGCATCCAGCGCAGGCGACGGCCGCCGCTCAGCCATGGGCGGGGCCCGGTTCGGGTTGGCCGGGCAGCAGCGCCAGCGCGCGCAGGCAGGCGTGCCGGTGCTGCGCGCCGCCGGCCGGGCCCAGCGGCGGCTGGCCGGGCAGTACCAGGCGGTAGCGGCGCTGGTCGCGTTCGGCCTCGTCGACCCAGCGCGCCAGGCGGCGGATGCGGTCCTCGTAGGACAGCGCCGCGAGCTTGCGCCAGTCCAGCACCACGTCGGCGCCCTGCGGCTGTTCGTACTCGCGCACCAGCAGGGTGTCGCGCCGTGCCGAGGGCTTCCACGCGATCGCGCGCCGCGAGTCGCCGCGGCGCCAGCCGCGCAGGTGATGGATGTCGTCGCCCGAGGGATGCAGCCGCGCCTGGGCGTTGTCGCCGGCGCCTTCGGGCAGCGGCGGACCGTGCGCCTCGGGCGCGGGATAGACCAGCAGCGGCGCCTCCGGCCACACCCAGGCCCAGGCCCGGGCCAGGCCCAGCGGCCGCGTGGTCGAGATGCGGATGCGGTCGAGTTCGTACCAGCCGCGATGGGCGGTGGGCAGTTCCAGCGCCGCCTCGCCCGCGCCCTGGGCGAGCGATAGCGTGGCGGCGGCGTCGCCGATCTCCACGTGCAATCCGCGGCGCACCCGCTTCGGGTCGGCGCGCACGTGCACGCGCAGCAGCAGCGGGCGTCCGGTGGCGACCGGTTCGGCGCCGATCGCGTGCACCTCCAGCCCGCTCAGCTGCAGATGCGCGCCGAGCAGGCTGGCCAGCGCGGTCCCGGTCAGCAGCAGGCACAGCAGCAGCGCCGGATTGTTGTTGTAGTTCAGTGCGCCCACGCCCATGGTCAGCAGCAGCACGAGGAAGAACAGCCCGAACGCGGTCGGCAGCACGTAGACCCGGCTGCGGTCGAAGCGCACCGGCAGCGTTTCGGGCTGGCGTGGGCGCGCGAACAGCAGCAGGCGCCGCCACGTGGTGGCGAAGCCGGATGCGGCCGGCGTGATGGCGACGGACGCCGCCGTCGTGGAGCGGGGGGGCGCGGGCGCGCGTCGCTCCGGCGTGGCGTCAGTCGACCGGGACCGCATGCAGGATCGCCTTCGCCAGCGCGGCGCCGTCGCCGGCCTCGGATTCGGGCACCAGGCGGTGCGCTGCGACCGCGGCGAACAGCGCCTGCACGTCCTCAGGCAGCACGTGTCGGCGCCCCAGCAGCAGCGCATAGGCGCGCGCGGCCTGCAGCAGGGCGATGCCGGCACGCGGTGACAGGCCCACGCGCACGCCGCCGTGGTGGCGGCTGCGTTCGACCAGTGCCTGCACGTAATCCACCAGCGCGTCGCTGGCGTGCACCGTGCGTGCGGCGCGGCGCAGCCGCACCACCTGCGCGGCGTCGAGCACCGGCTGCGCCTGCGCGATCAGCCCGCGACGGTCGCTGCCCGAGAGCAGCGCGCGCTCGGCGTCGCGGCCGGGATAGCCGAGGCTGAGCCGCAGCAGGAAGCGGTCGAGTTGCGAGTCGGGCAGCGGATAGGTGCCGGCGAGATCGAGCGGATTCTGGGTGGCGATCACGAAGAACGGCTCCGGCAGCTGATGGGTGTTGCCGTCGATGCTGACCTGGTGCTCGGCCATCGCCTCGAGCAGCGCGCTCTGCGTGCGCGGCGGGGCGCGGTTGATCTCGTCGGCGAGCAGCACGTGCGCGAACACCGGTCCCGGATGGAACTCGAACTTCCGCGCCTGCGCGTCGTAGACCGATACGCCGACGATGTCCGAAGGCAGCAGGTCGGAGGTGAACTGCACGCGCTGGAAACCGAGCCCGAGCGTCGCCGCCAGCGCATGCGCCAGCGTGGTCTTGCCGAGGCCGGGCAGGTCCTCGATCAGCAGGTGTCCGTCGGACAGCAGCGCGACGAAGGCGAGCCGCACTTCCTGCGCCTTGCCCAGCAACAGCCCGTTGACCTGCTGCTGCGCGGCCTTGAGCGCGTTTAACAGATCGTCGGTTAGCATGTCGGCATGCGCGGGCGATACGGACATCGGCGATCTCCGGCGTTGTGGGGTGGATTCCGGATCGCGACGCGCATCGCGGCGCTTCGGGTGACGCCGGACAGGTCCATCGCGGTTGCAATGAGTGTAACGGGGTCGGATGCGAATGCGAATGCGGATGCCGGATGCCATCGACATGCGTGAAGGCGATGTACGCACCGATCGGGCGCGGCGCACGTTCGTGGCGTTGTGGACGGCGGTGCTGCTGCTCAAGCTGGTGCTGGCCACGCAGCTGCCGCTGTTCGTCGACGAGGCGTTCTACTGGCAGGAAGGGCAGCACCCCGGTTGGGCCTATTCCGATCTGCCCGGGCTCACCGCCTGGCTGATCCGGCTGGGCGTCGAACTGGCGGGCAACTCCGAGTTCGGCGTGCGCCTGCCGTTCCTGCTGATCGCCGCGGCGTTGCCGTGGTGGATGGTGAAGCTGGTCGCGCGCGAGTTCGACGAACGTCACGCCTGGCTCGCCGGGAGTGCCACGGTGCTGCTGCCGCTGGCCGGCACGCTCGGCCTGCTGGCGTTGCCGGACGTGCCGATGGCGCTGGCGACCCTGCTGTGCATCGATGCCGGCGCACGGCTGCTGCGCAAGGTCGAGTACGACGCGACGCTGCTGCTGGCGCTGGGCCTGGCGATCGGCGCACTGAGCCACTACCGCTTCATCGCGGTCGTCGGCGTCGGCATTGTCGCGCTGCTGTGCCTGCCGGACGGCCGGCGCGCGCTGCGCGATCCGCGGGTGTGGATCGCGATCGCTTTCGGCGCCGCGGCCTGGGCGCCGCTGCTGGCCTGGAATCTCGACAACGCCGAGGCCGGGCTGCGCTTCCAACTGGTCGATCGCCATCCCTGGTCGCTGCATCCCGAGGGGCTGCTGTTCCTGCCGACGCAGTTCATGCTGGTCACGCCGCTGCTGTTCGTCGCGCTGATGTGGGCGGCATGGCGGTCGCGGCGCGACGAGCATCCGGCTGCGCGCCTGTTCGCGCTGCTCGGCGGACTGGTGGTACTCGGCTTCTTCGCACTGGGGTTCTTCGCCGACACCGAGCGCGTCAGCTTCCACTGGCCGCTGCCCGGCTATCTTGCGCTGTTGCCGCTGCTGCCGGCGCTGCTCGACGCCTGGCCGCGTTGGCTGCGGCGCGCGACCTGGGCGTTGGCCGCGCTCGGACTGGGCGTGCTTTGCGCCTACTACATGGCGGTGTCGGTACCCGCGGTGCGTGCGCAGAGCGCGGCGCTGAAGTGGTATCCGTCGAACTTCGCCGGCTGGACGGTCCTGGCCGACGCGGTGGAGGAGATGCGCGCCGGCATGCCGGCGGACACCCGGGTCGTCGCCGACAATTTCAAGATCGGCGCCGAACTCGGTTTCTCGCTGGGCGATCCGCGCATCGCCGTGCTCGATCATCCGCTCAACCGCGCGCACGGGCGCGCGCCGCAGCTGCAATTGTGGGGACTGCAGACGCGCGGCCGCGACGAGTGGGGTGATGCTCCGGTGCTGCTGGTGGTCGGCGCCAGCGACGTGCAGTACCGGCAGCTGCTGCGGCGTTACCACGCCCTGTGCGAGCGGGTCGGGCCGTTGCCGCCGCCGCGCGTACTCAACATCGACCACGGCGCGCAGCGCTTCCTGCTGTTCGCGCTCGAAGGCGCCGGCCGTGGCCCGGATCGTCCCTGCGCAACGCCGGCGCTGGCCTGGATCGACGCACCGGTCGCCGGCGCCGCGGTGCGGCGGCCGTTCGAGGTCCGGGGCTGGGCATTCAAGGACGGCGTAGGCCTGGAACGGGTGGAGGTGACACTCGACGGCGAAGTCGTGGCGGAGGCCGAGTATGGGCACTCCGCGTCGGGCGTGGCCGACTACTGGGAGATCTCCAATGATCCGGAGCATCCGAACGTCGGTTTCCGCGCGACCGTCGATGACGCCATTCCGGCGCGTCCGGGACTCTACTGGCTGGGCCTGCGCCTGCACGGCCGCGACGGCAGCGTGGAGCAATGGCACGAGCAGCCGGTGACGATTCGATAAGCATTTTTCGCCACGGATTGACGCGGATCAGCGCGGATTAGGGCCCAACGGGGCAATAGGCTTGACCGAGCCTCACTTGACCCACTGATTCGCTTGATCCGCGTTCATCCGCGGCAAAGGTTTTCCGCGCTCAGGGCACGGTGAATCCGGCTTCACGCAGCAGGCGCGCCGTGGCGATCAGTGGCAGGCCGACCAGCGCGGTCGGGTCCTCGCTGGCGATCGCCTCGAACAGGGCGATGCCGAGCCCTTCGGCCTTGAAGCTGCCGGCGCAGTCGAACGGCTGCTCGGCGTCGACGTAGCGCGCGATCTCGTCGCTGGCGAGGGTGCGGAAGCGGACCACCGTCACATCCAGCGCCTCGAGGCAGCGACCGTCGCCGTGGCGCAGCGCCAGCGCGGTGAGGAACCGCACGTCGGTTCCCGACATCGCCGCGAGCTGGGCACGGGCGGCGTCGCGGCCGCCGGGCTTGCCGAGCGCGCGGCCATCGAGTTCGGCCACCTGGTCCGAGCCTATAGTCCAGGCATCCGCCGCGGACACCGCCGCCGCCTTGGCGCGCGCCAGCCGCTGCGCCAGCGCGGCAGGCGACTCGGCCGCTCGCGGGCTTTCGTCCACTTCCGGCCGCGCGACCTCGAACGGCAGCCGCAGGCGCCGCAGCAGGTCGCGGCGGTAGGGCGAGGTGGAGGCCAGGACCAGGCGCACTAGTGCAGCGGCGCGCGGGCGCGCTCGATCTGCAGCAACTGCTGGTCGATGCGCAGGCGCGCGGCATCGATCGATTCGCGTACCGCGTCGAGCTGCTCCACCGTGGCGCTGGCGCCGTACTGCTGCAGCCACAGCCGTTGCCGCAGCATTTCCTGCAGCGCATCGCGCACCGGGTTCTCGTCGTCGCCGGCGACCGCCTCGATCTCGGCGCGCGCGGTGCGCAGGCGCTCCTCGAGGGCGTCGGCGGCGTCCAGCACCCGGGCGAAGGCCTGTTCACGGCGGCCGCCGCGCCGCCTGGACAGCAGCAGCCAGGCGGCCGCCAGCACGGCGATCGCGACAAGCAATGCGAGAATCGGCAGCACGCGAATGACCCCCGGAAACGAAACGCCAGTCTGCCGCCGCGCCCGGGCGGGGGCAAACCCCCCCGGGGACAAGGGCTTGCGGCACGGGCGCGGGTTTGACAGGTGCCCGGGCGGGGCCTAACATTCCGCCTCTTATGTCCGCGCAAGTGCCCGAAGTCGTCGACGCTTGGCGCATGGTCGCCGCGGGTCGGGTGTTCGAGGGGCGTCTGCCGCTGTCCGGCATGCCGCGCCTGCGGGACGTGTTGCTGGACGGCGAGGGCGAGGCGGAGTTCTCGCTCGGGTTCGGTCGCGACACGTTGCAGGTGCCGTATGCGGAACTGCGGATCGAAGCCGCGCTGCCGCTGCTGTGCCAGCGGACGCTGCAGCGATTCCTGCATCCGGTGCGCATCGAGCAGCGTCTCGGCCTGATCCGCGACGAGGCCGACGAGGCCGCGTTGCCGCCGGGCTACGAGGCGCTGCTGCTGGCCGGGGACGGCGAGCTGCGGCCGGCGGAACTGGTCGAGGACGAGCTGATCCTGGCCGTCCCGCTGGTGCCGGTGGCGCCGGGCTCGGAATCGGTCGAGCGCGACTGGCCGGTGCCGGCGGACGAGGAAAAACGCGCCAATCCGTTCTCGGCGTTGGCGGCATTGAAGAAACACTGAAAACAGAATCTGTTGCTGGAGCGATCCCCATGGCTGTGCAGAAATCCCGCGTCTCCCCTTCCCGCCGTGGCATGCGTCGCGGACACGACAAGCTGACCGCCAAGCAGCTGTCCACCGATCCGACCACGGGCGAAATCCATGTGCGCCACCACATCACCGCCGACGGTTACTACCGCGGCAAGCAGGTGATCCAGGTCAAGTCGAAGATCGTCGAAGACTGATGGTGTTGCGCGCCGCCGTCGCCGACGGCGGTTCCGGGCGCTTCGTGACACCCGTGCCGTCGTCAACCGGCCGCCGCGAAGCCGTCCGCACGAATGCCGCCAGGCATTCCGGCCGAGGACAGTCTCAGAGATGAGCGAATCGGGTTCGATCCCGCGCGTGTACTCGCGTATCGCCGGCACCGGCAGCTATCTGCCGGCCAAGGTGTTGACCAACGACGACCTGTCGAAGATCGTCGATACCAGCGACGAGTGGATCGCCGCGCGCACCGGCATCCGCCAGCGCCATATCGCCGCCGACGGCGAGACCACCGGCGACCTGGCCTATCACGCCGCGGTGCGGGCGCTGCAGTCGGCGGGCGTCGAGCCGGACGAACTCGACCTGATCGTGCTCGGCACCACCACCCCGGACCTGGTGTTCCCGTCCACCGCCTGCCTGCTGCAGCACCGGCTCGGCGCCAACGGCTGCGGCGCGTTCGACGTCAACGCTGCCTGTTCCGGATTCCTCTATGCGATCTCGGTCGCCGACAAGTTCATCCGTTCGGGCGACGCCAGGACGGTACTGGTGGTCGGCTCCGAGACCCTCACCCGCATGGTCGACTGGAGCGAGCGCACCACCTGCGTGCTGTTCGGCGACGGAGCCGGCGCGGTGGTGCTCAAGGCCGATGCCGAGACCGGCATCCTCAGTACCCACCTGCACGCCGACGGCGCCAAGAAGGAGCTGCTGTGGAACCCGGTCGGGGTCTCGGTCGGCTTCAAGGAAAACGAGAAGAACGCCGGCGTGCGCATCCAGATGGCCGGCAGCGACGTGTTCAAGTACGCGGTCAAGGCGCTCGACTCGGTGGTCGAGGAAACCCTCGAGGCTAACGGCCTGGATCGCCACGACATCGACTGGCTGATCCCGCACCAGGCCAACCTGCGCATCATCGAGGCCACGGCCAAGCGCCTGGACATGCCGATGGAGCGGGTGATCGTCACCGTCGACAAGCACGGCAACACCTCGTCCGGCTCGGTGCCGCTGGCGCTCGACCATGCCATCCGTTCCGGCCAGGTGCAGCGCGGCCAGCTGCTGCTGCTGGAAGCCTTCGGCGGCGGGTTCACCTGGGGCTCGGCGCTGCTGCGCTACTGAGTTCCACCCGCGGCGTGTACGCGCCGCGGCGAACCGGGGCGATGGCGCGACATACGCCTTCGTACAGACAGCCCGGCGGCCGGACACGTATCATCTGCGCTCGTTTTTTCTTCCGCCGGATGTGCGCGTGACAGATCCGCAGCTCTCCTTCGTGTTTCCCGGCCAGGGTTCGCAGTCGCCGGGGATGCTCGCCGATCTTGCCGGACGGCATGCCTCCATCCGCGAGGATTTCACCGAGGCGTCCGAGGGCGCCGGCGTCGACCTGTGGGCGCTGTCGCAGCCCGGGTCCGAGGACCGCCTCAACACCACCGAATTCACCCAGCCCGCGCTGCTCGCGGCGGGCGTTGCCGTGTGGCGGCTGTGGCGCGCCCACGGCGGGGCCGCGCCTTCGGTGCTGGCCGGCCACAGCCTGGGCGAATACGCGGCCCTGGTGGCCGCCAACGCGCTGTCGCTCGGCGACGCGGCGCGCCTGGTGCGCGTGCGCGGGCAACTGATGCAGGCGGCAGCGCCGGTCGGCATCGGCGGCATGGCCGCGGTGCTCGGCGCCGAGGATGCGCTGGTCGCCGAGGTCTGCACGCAGGCGTCCGGCGAGGAGATCGTGGTGCCGGCGAATTTCAACTCGCCGGGCCAGGTCGTCATCGGCGGGCATGCGGCCGCGGTCGAGCGCGCGCTCGGCCTGCTCGCGGAGAAGGGCGTGCGCAAGGCGGTCAAGCTCGCGGTCAGCGTGCCCTCGCACACGCCGCTGATGCGCGACGCCGCCAACCGCCTGTCCGAAACGATGGCCGCGCTTGCGTGGCGCGAACCGGAACTGCCGGTGGTGCAGAACGTCGATGCCGAGGTCCACGAAGGCGTGCAGTCGATCCGCGACGCGCTGGTGCGCCAGCTCTACCTGCCGGTGCAGTGGACCGGTTGCGTGCAGGCCCTGGCCGCGCGCGGCGTGCGGCGGGTCGGCGAGTGCGGACCCGGCAAGGTGCTGACCGGACTGGTCAAGCGCATCGACAAGACGCTCGACGCGCGCGCGCTCGGCACGCCCGGCGATTTCGACGCCGCGTTGGCGGATTGGAAAGCATGATTTAGCCACGGATCGACGCGAAAATCCGCGGCAAAGAATCGTTGTTGGGAGCAAACCATGACACAACCATTGCAAGGCGAGATCGCCTTCGTCACCGGCGCCAGCCGTGGCATCGGCGCCGCGATCGCCGACGAACTGGCCGCGCAGGGCGCGACCGTGGTCGGCACCGCCACCACCGAGGCCGGGGCGCGCGCGATCGGCGAGCGGCTGGCATCGACGGGCGGGCACGGGCGCGTGCTCGACGTGGTCGACGGTGCCGCGGTCGAGGCGTTGATCGACGCGATCGGCAAGGAGTTCGGCGCGATCGGCATCCTGGTCAACAACGCCGGCATCACCCGCGACAACCTGCTGATGCGGATGAAGGACGAGGACTGGCAGGCGATCCTCGACACCAATCTCAGCAGCGTCTACCGCACCTGCAAGGCGGCGATGCGCGGGATGATGAAGGCGCGCAAGGGCCGCATCATCAACATCGCCTCGGTGATCGGCGTCACCGGCAATGCCGGCCAGGCCAACTACGCCGCCGCCAAGGCCGGGATCATCGGCTTCAGCAAGTCGCTGGCCAGGGAAATCGGCTCGCGCGGGGTGACCGTCAACGTGGTCGCGCCCGGCTTCATCGCCACCGACATGACCCGCGACCTGCCAGAGGCCTCGAAGCAGGCGTTGGTCGACCAGATCGCGCTGGGCCGTCTGGGCGAGCCCGCCGACATCGCCCGCGCGGTGGTTTTTCTTGCCGGTCCCGCCGCCGCCTACATCACCGGCGAGACCCTGCACGTGAATGGCGGCATGTACATGCCGTGACGCTTTCCCAGGGGCCGCAAGCCCTTGAACCGAAACGGGCTTTGGCGTCCATCGCCGATTGCCCGGCTTTCCCTTAAACTAGGCGGCCGTCAGGGCCTTCCCCGGAGCGAGACCTATATGAGCAGCATCGAAGAGCGCGTCAAGAAAATCGTGATCGAACAACTGGGCGTCAAGGAAGAGGAGGTCAGCCCGAGTGCTTCCTTCGTCGACGATCTCGGTGCCGATTCGCTGGATACCGTGGAGCTGGTGATGGCGCTCGAGGAAGAGTTCGAGTGCGAGATCCCGGACGAGGAAGCCGAGAAGATCACCTCGGTGCAGCAGGCCATCGACTACATCAAGGCCCACGTCAAATCGTAACGGCGTTCTGCGACGATGGCGCCGGCCGCAGGGCCGCGCCGCCGTCCGGGCCGCGACCGCTCCGGTTTCCGGCGCGCGCGCGGCGGTGACAGACACGGGGCCGCAGACGCGGCCTCGTGCGTTTCCGGCGCGGCATCGCCCACGCGGCGGCGTGCGCAACGAACCGAATGAGGAGTAGTTCAATGTCCAAGCGACGCGTGGCCATCACCGGTCTGGGCATCCTGTCGCCGCTCGGCAACGATCTGGCATCGAGTTGGGACGGGATCGTCAACGGCCGTTCCGGCATCGGGCCGATCACCCATTTCGACGCGTCCGCGTTCGCGACGCGGATCGCCGGCGAGGTGAAGGATTTCGATCCCACCGCGTGGATCGCGCCGAAGGACGTCAAGAAGATGGATCCCTTCGTGCACTACGGCGTCGCCGCGTCGCTGATGGCGATCCGGGACGCGGGCCTGGAGATTCCCGAGGCCGAGGCCGACCGCATCGGCGTGGCGATCGGCGCCGGCATCGGCGGCCTGAAGGGCATCGAGGAAACCACCATCAAGTACCACGACGGCGGACCGCGCAAGGTCTCGCCGTTCTACGTGCCCAGCACCATCATCAACATGATCGCCGGCCAGGTCTCGATCATGACCGGCGCCAAGGGCCCGAACATCGCCGCGGTGACGGCCTGCACCACGGCCACCCACAACATCGGCCTGGCGATGCGCATGATCCAGTACGGCGACGCCGACGCGATGATCGCGGGCGGCGCGGAATACGCGACCACGCCGACCTCGCTCGGCGGCTTCTGCGCGATGAAGGCGCTTTCGACCGGCAACGACGAACCTGGAAAGGCCTCGCGCCCATGGGACGTCGGCCGCGACGGCTTCGTGATGGGTGACGGTGCCGGCATCCTGGTGCTGGAGGAGTACGAGCGCGCCAAGGCGCGCGGCGCGCGCATCTACGCCGAACTGACCGGGTTCGGCATGAGCGGCGACGCCTTCCACATGACCGCGCCGAGCGAGAACGGCGACGGCGCCGCACGCTGCATGCGTCACGCGATCGGCGATGCCGGCATCGACGTCGAGCGCATCGGCTACATCAACGCCCACGGCACCTCGACCCCGGCCGGCGACCTGGCCGAGACCATGGCGGTGAAGACCGCGCTCGGCGACCATGCCTACAAGACCGCGGTCAGTTCGACCAAGTCGATGACCGGGCACCTGCTCGGCGCCGCCGGCGGCGTGGAGGCGGTGTTCTCGATCATGGCGCTGCACACCGGCGTGCTGCCGCCGACCATCAACCTCGACAACCCGTCGGAAGGCTGCGACCTCGACTACGTCCCGCACACGGCGCGCGAGGCGAAGGTCGACGTGGTGATGTCGAACTCGTTCGGCTTCGGCGGCACTAACGGCACGCTGATCTTCAGACGCGCCGGGTAACCTTTGCCGCCGCGGCAAGGACTGCCTGGCGCGCCTGTTAAGCTCGACCGGAAATGACCGTCCCCGTCGACGTCCTCGAGTTCCTGGGTGCCCAGTCGCCGTTCTCGGCGTTGCCGGAACAGGCGCTGCGGCAGGCGGCCTCGCGCATCGAGGCGGTGTACCGCCGCCGCGGCGAGGTGTTGCTGGACCACGACGCCCGCAATGACGCGCTGCCGCTGATCCGCAAGGGCGCGGTCGAGGTGGCCGACCCGCAGGGACGGCTGGTGCTGCGGCTGGAGGAAGGCGACTGCTTCGCCTTCGTGTCGCTGCTGACTGGCAATCCCACCCGGTTCCGCTACACCCTGATCGAGGACGCGCTGATCTGGTGGCTGCCGGCGCAGGACTTCCACGCCCTGCGGCGCGAATATCCCGAGTTCGACCGGTACTTCGTGCGCACCCTGGAAGAGCGCCTGACGTTGGCCGCCAGGCCGCCGCAGGACAACGCGCTGTTCGCCGCGCCGCTGGCGGGGATCGCCTCGAAGCCAGCAGCAATCGTGCCCGCCGATACCACCATTCGCGCCGCGGCCAGGCAGATGGCGCGGATGCGCATCTCCTCGCTGCTGGTCGGCACGCCGGAGCGGCTGCAGGGCATCCTCACCGACCGCGACCTGCGCAACAAGGTGCTGGCCGAGGACCTGGATCCCTCGCGTCCGGTGTCGGAGATCATGGTCGCACGCCCGCATGCGCTCGATGCCGGGCGCAACGCGTTCGATGCGCTGCTGCTGATGCTCGACCACGGCGTGCATCACCTGCCGGTGTTGGAGGACGGCCGCGTGATCGGCGTGGTCAGCAGCCGCGACCTGCTGGCGCTGCAGACCGAGCATCCGCTGTACCTGATCCGCGAAGTCGGGCTGGCCCCGGACCTGGAAGCGCTCACCCGCACGCTGGCGCGGCTGCCGGAGCTGTGCGCGCGCCTGCTGTCGGCCGGTGCCGACGGCGCCGGGCTGCCGCGGGTGCTGACCGCGATCAACGATGCGGTGACGCGGCGCCTGCTGGCGCTCGCCCGCGCCGAACTCGGCCCGCCGCCGGGGCCGTTCGCGTGGCTGGCGTTCGGTTCGCAGGCGCGCGGCGAGCAGACCCTGCACAGCGATCAGGACAACGGCCTGATCCTGCCCGATGGCTGCGACGCGGACACGCCGTACTTCCGCGCGCTTTCCGAAACGGTCTGCGCCGGCCTCGACGCCTGCGGACAGCGCTTCTGCGACGGCGGCATCATGGCGCAGAACCCGAAATGGCGGCTGACCGTGGACGGCTGGCTGCAGCGCTTCGGCGACTGGATGCGGGCGCCGGAGCCGGAGGCGCTGCTCAACGCCTCGATCTTCTTCGACCTGCGCCAGCTGGCCGGCGACCGCGATCTCGGCGACGCGCTGCAGGACGGCCTGGCCGGGCTGCGGGGCAACCGCGGGCTGTTCCTGGGCATTCTCGCCCGCCAGGTGCTGGATCACGCGGTGCCGCTGGGCACGTTCCGGCGCTTCGTGGTGGAGTCGGACGGGGCCCACCGCGACCGCCTCAACATCAAGCGCGCGGGCCTTCTGCCGCTGGTGGAACTGGTGCGTGTGCGCGCGTTGCGGCACGGGATCGCAACGCCGGGCACCGAGGACCGGCTGCAGGCGCTGGCGCGGGCCGGCCGGATCGCCGCCGGCGACGCGCGGGTGCTCGCCGAGGCGTTGCGGGTGTTCACGCGGCTGCGCATGCGTCATCAGCTGCGCCAGTTGCGCGCCGGCGAGGCGGCCGACAACTGGATCGCGCCGGAACGGCTGGACGCCGGCGAACGCCGCGCGCTGCGCGATGCCTTCATCGCGGTGCGCGATGCGCAGTCGCTGCTCGCCGGCGAATTCGGCACCCGCGCATGATCCGCGCGCTGCGCCGGCGCTGGTGGCGCGAGCGGGTCGCGCCGGATTCGCCGCTGCACGCGCTGTTGTCGGTGGCGCTGCCGCACGCGCGCACGCGCCTGTCCGATGTCGACCTGCTGGCGCTGGATTTCGAGACCACCGGCCTGCGGCCGGCGCACGATACGGTCGTCAGCGCCGGCTGGCTGCGACTGCACGGTGGCGTGTTGCGCCTGGCCGGGGCCGGCGAAACCTGGTTGCGGCCGGAAGGCGATGCCGGCGTCGGCGACAGCGCCACCATCCACGGCCTGCGCGACGTGGACCTGGGCGAGGGCGGTGACGAGCGGGCACTGCTCGACCTGCTGCTGCCGGCGCTCACCGGGCGCGTGCTGCTGGCGCACGGCAGCGGGATCGAATCCGGGTTTCTCGACGCGATCCTGCGCCGCCGCCACGGCGTGCCCTTCCTGTCGCCGCGGGTCTGCACGCTGGCGCTGGAGGCGCGCCTGTGCGAGGTCCGGGGCGAGCGGCCCGGGCCCGGCGGACTGACGCTCGCCGCCTGCCGTGCGCGCCGCGGCCTGCCGGCCTACCGCGAACACGACGCCCTGTCCGATGCGCTGGCCTGCGCGGAACTGTTCCTGGCGCAGGTCGCCGAGTTCGGCGGCTTCGACGACGTGCGGCTGGGGGATGTCACGTCCGGCTGAAGGCACGGTGTCCGCCGCCAGCGACCCGGCGGCACCCCTGTAGAGCCGAGCTTGCTCGGCTGCTGTTCGCGGTGCAGGCGGCGGGCGAGGCGCAGCGGAGCAAGCTCCGCTCTACGAGCCGATAGCGCATCGTTGCAGATGGTCGCCCACGCGCGGTGCGGCGGCCCGGGTGCGTGACGGGCGGTCAGCGTCCGCCGCCACCGCCACCACCGCCGCCGCCGCCCGAGAAGCCGCCGCCACCGCCGCCGGAGGAACTGCCTGGCGGTGTCGACGAGGAGGCGATCTGCGAGCTCAGGCTGCTGCCGACCGCCTTGGTCAGGCTGCCGAGGTCGCTGACGCCGCCGCCGCGGTACCAGGCGATCGACGCGGTGGTCGCGGCGGCGGCCGCGGCGCCGACGGCCAGGGTGAACTTCTTCGTCCAGGCGTCCTCCACGTCCAGCGCGACAGCGTACGGCAGCAGGCGCTCGAAGCGGGCCGCATCCAGTCGGGGTTCCGCTTCGCCGGGGGCCTGCAGCCGCTCCAGGTCCTGCTGCTCGGCGACCTTGAGATAGCGGCGGAAGCCTTCGATCTCGTCCAGCAGGCGCCGGCCTTCCATGGTTGGCGCTGCGATCACGATGGCGAACACGATCACGGTGACCAGCATCGCCGCGGCCACCGGGATCAGCAGCAGCACGCCCGACCCGGTGCCGACGCCGAGCGCGAACGCCAGCGCCAGCGACACTCCCATGATCAGCGCCGCGATCGCGATGCTGCCGCCGTTGTGTTCGAACATCGCCGGCTGGAAGCGTTTCTTCAGCAGGGTCGCATGCTTGCGCATCGCCGCCTGGAAGGTGCTCGCGTTGCTGTTGCGCATCTCCAGCGAGGCGCCGGCGCGCGGCAGCAGCTGTTGCAACAGGGCGGTGCGCTCGGGAGCGGCGGCCTGCTCGAGATCGGCGACGCGCTCGACGCGCCAGCTGTCGCTCAGCAGCCCCTTGTCGCGATGGATCACCACCGCGCCGTCCACCGCGCAGGCCAGCAGGTCGGCGGTGAATGCGCGGCTGTCATGGCGCATGCGCTTCATGTAGCGCAGGCCCGCGGGCGAGTAGCCGGTGGGTGGTTCGTAGCGGACGATGATCGTGCCGGCGGCCGGGTCGCGCCCGATCCTGCGCCAGCGCACGATGCAGTACGCCAGCAGCGCCAACAGGCCGGCCAGTCCCAGCAGCAGGCCGCGATTGTCGTTGAGCAGCCACAGCAGCCGTTGCGCGCGCGACGGCGCGGCCACGATGCCCTTGGGGAACTCCAGCACGATGGTCATGCCTTCGTTCGGCGCCAGCGGGCGCGTCAGCTCCCAGCGCGCCACGCCCGGCGCCGGCAGCGTGCCGCGGACGTCCTGGCCGCGCGCGCCCTGCGGGCCGGTGTAGCCGGCGATGGTCATGTCCGCTTCCGCGACCGGCTGCGGCAAGCGCACCTCGACGCTGCCGGTGTCGATCGTGAACGCCCAGCCGTGGCCGATCGCGTTCCAGTACAGCTCGTCGTGATCGTCGAAGAACCCGAGCTGGCGCGAGGTGCGGTAGCGCAACGTGTAGGTGTAGACGGCCGGCACCGGCAGGAAGTCGTCGTTGCCGGTGTTGACGCGCACGCCGTTGGCGCGGCGCTCGGTGAACCAGGGCTCCGGCGTGCCGTCGCGCAGCACATCGAGCACCTCGAAGTCCACCACCACCCGGTTGCCGGCGCGGTCGCGATAGCGGGTGGGGAAGTCGCGATAGATGCCGCGGCGGATGTCGTTGCCTTCGGCGCGCACGCGGATGCGCTCGGTGATCTCCATGCCGCCGTCTTCGTGGACCTCGACCTCGCTGTCGTAGGCGAGGATGCGCTCGCCGGGGGCCGACGCCGCTTCCGTGTCCTGCGCGGCCAGCGGCATGGCGCAGGCGAACGCCGCGATCAATGCCAGCAGCGTCAGCAGCCTGGTCATCGCGACAGCTCCACCGCCGGCGCGGCGCGTTCGTCCGCGCCGGTCTGGAAGAACTCCGCAGGCGCGAACCCGAAGCCGCGCGCGATCGCCAGGTCGGGGACGCGCTGGGTGGCGTCGTTGTAGTCGCGGACCGCGCCGTTGTAGAAGCGCCGTGCATATTGCAGATGTTGTTCCACGTCCACCAGGTCGCGCTGCAGCTGCGAGAAGTTCTCGTTGGCCTTGAGCTCGGGGTAGGCCTCCTTCAGCACCAGCAGGCGGCCGATGCCCTGTTCCAGCGCCGCCTCCAGTTCACCGAGCCTGGCCGGCGCGGTCTGGGTCAGCGCCTGCGCGCGCAACTCCGTCACCGCCTCGAGTACCGCCGCCTCGTGGCCGGCATAGGCGCGCACCGCCGATACCAGCTGCGGCACCAGGTCGTGGCGGCGGATCAGCTGCACGTCGATATCGGCCCAGGCGGTACGCACCTGGTTGCGCAGCCGCACCAGCCGGTTGTAGGCGAACACCGCCCAGGCCAGCACGGCCAGCGCCAGTGCGACGAGCACCGCGGCCAGGGTCACGGCGAATCTTCCGCCTGCACGTGGATCTCGGCATCGCCGGCCACGACCACCTGGTCGGCGCGGATCTTGCAGGTCTTGCGCCGCTCCACCGCGCCGTCGACGCGGACCTTGCCGGCGGCGACCAGCGCCTTGCCGGCGCCGCCGCTGTCGCAGACGCCGGCCAGTTTCAGCAGCTGGTTGAGCTCGATGTGGCTGCGGTCGAGCTGGAAATCGAGACGGGGCATGGCGGACCTGGCGGGATGGGTGCGGACGAGACTAGCGCAGTCGGACGCTGCGCGTGAGCACCCATCCGGAGCGCATCCGCCGGGCCGGCCCGGCTTATCCGGGCGGTTGAGACAGCAGCCAGTCGACGAAGGCCTGCGCCGCCGGCCGCAGGCGGCGATGCGCGGGATGGACGACGTAGTAGGCGAAGCGTCCCGCAAGCTCGGGCCCCGGCAACTGCAGCAGGCGCCCGGACGCCAGCCACGGTGCGACGATGCGCTGGCGCGCCAGTCCGATGCCGAGCCCCTGCGCCGCGGCTTCCAGCACGGCGGTGCTGTCGCTGAAGACGTAGCGCGGATCCACCTGCACGCCATGGAAGCCGGCATGCCGGAACCAGTCGTGCCAGCCCTGGCGCGTGTTGTCGGCGATCAGCGGCAGCGTGGCGATGTCGGCGGCGGAGCCGATCCGGTCGATGCCGGGCAGGCCGGCGGCGGCGACCGGAAACATGGTCTCGCCCATCAGGCGCAGCGCCACCAGCCCCTGCCAGTGGCCGGGGCCGTGGCGGATGCCGAGGTCGGGGCCGCCGTCGTCGAACCGGGTCAGCGCGATCTCGGTATCGATGTGCAGGCGGATGTCGGGATGCGCGGCAGCGAATGCCGGCAGCCGTGGCGTCAGCCAGCTGTTGGTGAACGAGTGCAGGGTGGTCAGGCGCACCAGCCGGCGATCGTCGCGACGGCTGTGCAGGTCGTGCACCACGCTGTCGATGTCGGTGAGCGCGCTGCCGGCCGCGTCGGCCAGCTGGCGGCCCTCGGTGGTCAGCGACACCCCGCGCGCGTGACGCTGGAACAGCGCGATGCCCAGCCGCGCCTCCAGCTTGCGCACGTGATGGCTGACCGCGCTCGCGGTCAGATGCAGTTCCTCGGCGGCATGGGCGAAGTTCTGGTGCCGGGCCGCCGATTCGAAGGCCGCCAGGGCCGGCAGCCAGTCCGTCCTGGTCTTCATCGAGCCACAAGTATGGTTTGTGCCTGCCACGGAAAGTACGCGCTTGCGCCTGTTTTGGCAAAGCCGACAATGCAAGCCAGACGACTGCCGGAACCGCCGCAATGATGATCCAGCCCAGGCCGGAAACGGCCGCGACACCGTACGTACTGCCCGACATCGCGGCCGGCCTGCCGCGGCCCTGGGCATCCACCGCGTTCGCCGCCGTCGCCGGGGCGCGCCTGAAGGTGCTGCGGATGGACGCGCAGGCCTATCCCCACGAATCCCACGACCATGACGAGGCGCTGCTGGTGCTCGACGGACGCATGCTGCTCGAAGTCGAGGGCCGCCCCGTGGCCGTGGAAGCCGGCGGACTCTTCCTGGTGCCGGCCGGCACCGTGCACGGGGTCGCCGCCGGCAGCCACGGCACGCTGCTCGTGATCGATCCGCGACCGCCCCGTCCCGAGGAAATATCGTATGCGGCACGACTCTTGTAACGCGCTGGCCACCGGCGCCGCGCCCGCTGCGCGCAGCCGGGTCGCCAGCGACTGGCTCACGCCGCTGGAGCTGTCGCTGCTGGGCGCGATCTGGGGCGCCTCGTTCCTGTTCATGCGCGTTGCCGCGCCCGACTTCGGCGCGGTGCCGCTGGTGGAGATGCGGCTCGGCCTCGGCGCGCTGGTACTGCTGCCGTTCCTGTGGCGCGCGCGCGGATCGTTTCCGCGGGCGATGTGGCCGAAGCTGGCATTGATCGGCGCGATCAATTCCGCGCTGCCGTTCGTGCTGTTCGCCTGGGCGGCGCGCCATGCGCCCGCGGGCATCGGCGCGATCACCAACAGCATGGCGGTGCTGTTCACCGTACTGGTCGGTTTCCTGTTCTTCGGCGAGCGCATCGGCACCCGCAGCGCGGCCGCGCTGGTGGCGGGTTTCGCCGGCGTGCTGGTGCTGGCGGCCGGCAAGACCGCCGGTGCCAGCATCGGCTGGGCGGTCGCCGCCGGCACGCTGGCGGCGTTCCTGTACGGCATCGGCGCGAACATGGTGCGCCGGCAGCTGACCGGGTTGCCGCCGGCCGCGGTGGCGGCGGCCACGCTGTCGTGCGCCGCGTTGCTGATCCTGCCGCTGGCGATCGCGCAATGGCCGCGGCAGGCGATTCCCGTCGCCTCATGGCTGTCGGCGGCGGCACTGGGCGTGCTCTGTACCGGCGTCGCCTTCGTGATGTTCTATCGGCTGATCCAGCGTATCGGCAGCGCACGCGCGGTCGGCGTGACGTACCTGGTGCCGCTGTTCGGTGTCGCCTGGGCCTGGATGCTGCTCGGCGAACCGCTGACCTGGTCGATGGCGGTGGCCGGCGTCCTGATCCTGGGCAGCGTGGCCCTGAGCCAGCGGAAGGCGAGATGAGCGTGGCGAAGCGCAGTCACGAGCGGCGCGACGGACACCGCATCGCGTGGTAGACGCCGCGATGCAGATCGCGGACGGGACCATTCGGATGCAACAGCAACTGGATCCGGCCTGCGCTGTGGCGACGGTGAGCGCAGCCACGCCGGGTGTGGCCTGGGGAACCCATTGGTGGTGCGAAATGTTCAAGGTCTACGGCGACGCGCTTTCCGGAAACTGCTACAAGGTCAGGTTGCTGCTGGCGCTGCTCGATCTTCCGTACGAATGGGTGCACGTCGACATTCTTGCGGGGCAGACCCGTACGCCGGAGTTTCTCGCCAGGAATCCCGGCGGCAGGATTCCCCTGCTGGAAATCGAAGAAGGCATCCATCTGCCGGAATCCAATGCCATCCTGGCCTACCTGGCCGACGGTACGCACCTGCTGCCCGGTGAACGCCTGCCGCGGGCGCAGGTCCTGCAGTGGCTGTTCTTCGAACAGTACAGCCACGAGCCCAATCTCGCCGTTGCGCGCTATATCGTCCGCTATCTGGGGCGGCCGCAGACGCACGAGGCCGCGCTGCAGGCGAAGACCGCACCCGGATACGCAGCGCTCGCGGTCATGGAAACGCACCTGTCCGGGCGCGAGTTCTTCGTGGGCGGACGCTACACGATCGCCGACATCGCGCTGTACGCCTACACGCATGTCGCGCATGAAGGCGGGTTCGACCTGGGCCGTTTTCCCGCGGTGACGGGTTGGCTGGAACGAGTCGGCCGGCAGCCAGGCCATGTCGCCATGAACGGTAGTGGCAATGAATGACACTTAGTTGAACAGGAGCAGGCATGGCATGACGGCACAGCATCGCGTGGAGTTCGATTTCGAGATCGAGTTCACCAACGGCGGCGGCATCCAGGGGCAGGGCTTTCGTCTCGACATCGACGGCGACGACATCGACGATGCCGCGCTGGTCGACTACATCGTGCGCGACCTGCGCCTGCTGATGGTCGGGCCGACGCGGATCCTCCACAAGCGGATCATCGTCGAGGCGCACAAGCGCAACCGACCGGCAGGCGGGCAGTCGCGCGCGATCGTCGAGCTCAGCCACGTGATCGCCGACGGCACGATCACCTGTCCGGGCATGCCGGCGCCGCACATCTGCGATTTCCTCAGCCGCGAACGTTCGCGCGAGCACTACGTGTCCGGCACCGAATTCCAGATCGCTTCCATCGAGATGGTCGCCAACACCGGCACCTACGTCGACAGTCCGTTCCACCGCTATCCGGATGGCAAGGACCTGGCGCAGATGCCGGCCGACGCCTTCGCCGATCTGGAGGCGATCGTGGTGCGCGCCGACCATCGCGAGCTGCGGGCGATCGACGCCGGCCACCTCCGTGGACGCGAGTTGCGCGGCCGCGCGGTGCTGGTGCATACCGGCTGGGGCCGGTACTGGACCGATCCGGCCTATGCCGTCGAACACCCGTTCCTCACCGAGGATGCGGCGCAATACCTGCGCGACTGCGGCGTGCGCCTGGTCGGTATCGATTCGATGAACATCGACGATACCCGCGGACGTGCGCGGCCGGCGCACACGATCCTGCTCGGCGACGGGATTCCGATCGTCGAACACCTGTGCAATCTGGCGGCGCTGCCGGACGAGGGTTTCCGCTTCAGCGCGCTGCCGCCGCGCTTCGCCGGCGTCGGCACCTTCCCCGTGCGCGCGATCGCGACCCTGCGATCGTAGAGCGGAGCTTGCTCCGCTGCCTTCTCCCCCGAAGCCCGGCTCTGCCACGCTGGCAAGCCTTTGCAAACCACGCGACCGGCCCCTTCGCGCGTTTGCCGGGGCCGGCGGAGCAGCGGAGCAGGAAATGGAGAGCAGCGGAGCAAGCTCCGCTCTACGGGGTGGCGAGGTCGAGCGTCCAGGTTTCCGCGATCAGGCCTTCGCCGAAGTCGTCGTGCGGCGTCTCGGCGGTCTTGCGGAAGCCGGCTTCGGCGTAGAGGTGGCGGGCGGCATGCAGGTTGGACTGGGTCCACAGCACGATGCGGCGATAGCCGGCCGCATGCGCGAAATGCACGCATTCGCCCACCAGGCGCCGGCCCAGTCCGAGGCCGCGCGCGTGCGGTTCCACCAGCAGCATCCGCAGCCTGGCTTCGGCGCGGTTCTCGGCGACCAGAAAAACGCAGCCGAGGCGTTCGCCATCGCGCTCTGCGATCCAGCAGCGCTCGCGCCGCGGATCGAACTTCCGCACGAAGCGCACGGCGATGTCGGCAACCAGCGTCTCGAAGCGCTCGTCCCATCCGTATTCGCGGCAGTACAGTTCGCCGTGGCGCTGCACCACCCAGCCGATGTCGCCGGGGCGGTGGCTGCGCAGGACGACTTCCGCGGAGGCCGAGGTGATGCCTTCCAGGCTGTCGTGGATGGTGCGCATCGCCGCCAGCACGCCCTCACGCCGGTCCGGGTCCAAGGCGCCCAGCAGGGTCGCGACCTGTCCGGCCGAGCGACGGTCGAGCAGTGCGAAGGTGCGCCGGCCGGCCGGCATCAGTCGCAGATGATGGCGGCGGCCGTCGGTGGTGGACTTCGTCCTGGCGATCAGGCCGCGGGACTCGAAGCGCTTGAGCATGCGGCTGAGATAGCCGCGGTCGAGCCCGAGGTCGGTCGCCAGCTCGAACGCGCTCGCGCCGGGGCGGTGCGCCAGTTCGTACAGCAGGCGCACTTCGGTCAGCGAGTGGGGACTGTCGAGCAGGCGCTCCTGCAGCACGCCGATGCGCTGTGTGTAGTAGCGGTTGAAGCCGCGCACGGCCGCGATCTGTGCGGTGGTTGGGTCCAGCGACATGGCGATCACCTCGGTCCGAGCATCCGCCAGATAGTTGACTAAGTCAACAAATAGGGTGCACGCAGGCAAGCGACGTGTTGACTGTCGCGGAAGAGCATGCGTACTCTAAAAAAACTGGTATGAAAACGTTTTCAGTCCCGGGAGGGATGATGCGAAACCAAACAGCGCAGCGGGCGGCACCGGGGCCCGGAAGAGGCCGCGTGCGGAGGAATGCCGGGGCGATCGCCGGGGCGGCGGTCCTGCTGTCGATCCTGTTGCTGGTGGGTGTCCACGCCCAGCCGGTCGCTGACGCGCCGGCCGGGCGCAAGGCGCCCAACGTCGTCTTCATCCTGGCCGACGACGTCGGCTTCGGGGACCTGGGCGTGTACGGCGGCAAGGTGCCGACCCCGAACCTCGACCGCCTGGCCCGGCAGGGCATGCGCTTCACCGATGCGCATTCCCCCGCCGCCCTGTGCGCGCCCTCGCGCTTCAGCCTGCTCACCGGCAGCCATCCCTACCGGAACGGCCGGGCCGGCGGGAGCTGGGACGTCGACACCAGTTCGGGTTTCAGCCACAACGGCGACCGCACCAGGGCCGGTCGCCACATCACCGTCGGCGAGATCCTGCAGAACGCCGGCTACCGCACCGCGTTCTTCGGCAAGATGCACCTGGGCGGCGACGTCTACGACGGCAACGGCGAACTGATCCGCGAAAAGAACAAGCTGAACACCATGGACTACAGCCGCGGGTTCGGCGACGGCCTCGACGAGCATGGCTTCGACTACTGGCTCGGGCTGGCCAGCGGCATCCAGCACGAGCCCTACGCCTATTTCGAGAACGGCAAGTTCGTTCCGGTCGATCCGGACAACCCCGCCGACAACTCCAGCACCCGCCTGCTGACCGATGGCTTCTATCGGGTGAGCGACAACGGCCTGTCGGAAATCGTCGAGGCGGCGAAGGTGCCGGCGCGGGGCGACGTCGACTACGACTCGAGCCAGGCGGGCATCCGGTTGACCAATGCCGCCGTCGATTTCATCGACCGTCACGTGGAAGAGAACGAGGCGAGCGGCAAGGACCATCCGTTCCTGGTCTATTTCGCGTCGCAGGCGATCCATGTCCCGCATTCGCCGCCGTTCGACTACGACGGCGACCCGAGCACCGTCGACGAGCAGGTGTACGGCAAGACCGGGGCCATGACCTCCGACGTGCTGTACGAGCTCGACCTGCAGGTCGGCAAGATCATGGCGAAGCTGGAGGAAGAAGGGATCGCGGACGACACCCTGATCTTCTTCACCAGCGACAACGGCGCGCTGTGGCCGCGCATCACGCACTACGGCGATCCGGCGCACGACAACAACGGCCCGCTGCGCGACTACAAGGCCTCCGTCTACGAAGGCGGCCATCGCGTTCCCTTCATCGCGAAGTGGGGCGACGGCACCGAGGCCGGTTCGGTGATTCCGCCCGATACCGTCTCCGACCAGCTGATCATGGGACAGGACTGGGTGGCGACCATGTACGAGCTCACCCGACAGGACGTGCAGGACGACCAGGCGATGGACAGCGTGTCGTTGTTGCCGGTTCTCACGGGCAGGCAGGCGGAGAGCGGGCCCCTGCGCGAGTTCGCCCTGTACCAGGGCGGCAACGCCTATGAAGGCGCGATCCGCGAGGGAAGCCTGGTGCTCGTGGTCGACAACAAGGAAGGCGCGAGGGAGCTGTACGACCTCGAGACCGACCTGGGCCAGGAAAAGAACCTGATCGACCTGCCGGAATACCGCGACACCGTCGCCAGGCTGCACAGGAAGTTCCTGACCTACAACGACCACGACAACGAGACCGTCGAGCCGAGGACGACCCGACCGTTCCGGGTCGACTGAGGAGGTCCGGCAAAACACCTTCTCCGCCGACCCCGATCGGGCCTGATGCTTCGAAGCAAATCCTCGGCTCTTGCAGCGCCAGTGCCGCGCCGCCGCAGTCTCCGTTGACGGCCTACTCCATCAGGCAGATGTTGGTGGTGTAGTGGCGCTCGGTGACGACGCCCCAGGCGATCGATTGCAGGTCGCAGTCCCACCCCCGGGCGCCCACCTGGACGCCGGCTTCGTCGTAATAGGCGCGATACCAGCCGGCCTTCGGTCCGGCGGAGGCGATATTGGCCATCAAGAGGGCCAACAGGCAGAGTCCGGCCGCGAGTCTCAGACGTTTCATGGTCCACCTCACTCGATACGTGGCCCCCTGTGACGGCGAGTATGCCGAATCCGATTGCGCATCGCGACACCAACAATTCGCAGCGCCTTCGTGGAACGGAGTTCGCTCCGCTGCCCGGGGTCCGAAGCCCCCATTCACGCCGGCGCCATAGCCTTCTGGCACAGGCGATTCGGCGCCGTGTCGCGGACACTCGGTTCCACCTCTCCAAGGCAGGAAAGCGAAATGCCCGTCCGATTCCGGTTCATGGCTCTCGTGGTGCTGACGTTCGGTCTGGCTGCATTCGCGCATCCCGACTGCCGCGCGGCCGAAGGCCGCGGCAGGATCCTGATCCTGCTTTCCAATGGCGCCGACATGGGTGACGGAGAGGCCAAGAACAATCTCTGGGAAGTCGCTCCCCCGTACCACGTCTTTCTCATGCACGGCTATGAAGTGGATTTTGCCTCGCCCACGGGCGGGCGCGTGCCTTTCTCGCTCGATGTGGATGAAACCGATCCGCCCGGGATGATCAGCTACACCCTGAAGCACGAGGGCTTCCGCGAAAAGGTGGACCGGTCGATGACACCGGTCGAGGTCGATGCAAGCAGGTATGCAGGGGTCTTCATCGGAGGCGGCGCAGGGCCGCTGTTCGACGTTGCGGTCGAGCCGAAGCTGTTGGCGGCGGTCGCCGAGATCTACGAGAACGGCGGCGTCGTGGGCGGGTGCGGACACGGCCCCGGCGTTCTTGCCAATGTGAAGCTCAATGGAGGTGAGCACCTGGTCGAGGGGAAGCGGGTGACCGGGTTTCCGAACTCCAGCGAAGCGACCAGCAAATGGTCGAAGCAGGGGACATTGCTGCCGTTCCTCGTCGAGGACGGGCTGCGGCGCAGCGGCGCGATCTTCCTCACCAAGGAGGATCTGCCGGACAAACACGACGTGGTCGTCGACCAACGACTGGTGACGACGATGTTCCTGCCGTCGTCGGCGCTTGTCGCCAAGGAGATGGTCGATCTTCTGAGAACGTTGGCGGCGGAAGGCGTTCCCCCTCGATAACCGAAACGGGAAGACAACGAGGCGAGGTCGAGACGTGGTGCGGGATCTCGGCTCGACCAGCCATTCGGCTGTCGAGAATCTCCGAGATGAGAGCGCAAATGGCCGAGATCCGACGCCAACCAGGCGGTCCGAGCGCCGTTCCGTCAGGCGTTCTCTGCGGCCGCCGCGGTCTCGATCCGCCGCTGCGCCCGCGCCAGCGAGCCGCCGGTGAACCCCCAGACCAGGGCGATCGCCGAGCCGATCAGCATCGCGATCATCGGCTGCTGCGCGACCATGTCGATGCCGGCCTTGACCCAGGCGCTGACCGCGTCCGCGCCGCGGTAGACCACGGTGTCGTTGAAGTTCTTGGCCTTGTACTTGGCCTCGGCGGGCACGGCGGTGTAGAGCATTTCCCGGCCCGGGCGCACGAACGCGTACTCGCCGGCGCGGCGCGCGACCATCACGATCGCCAGCACCGCAAACGTGGGCGCGAACGCCAGCCACAGGAAGCCGGCCGCGACGACCAGCGGCACCGCCACCAGCAGCACGCCGACGCCGAGCTTCCTGGCGATGCGGCCGGTGAGGAACAGCTGCGACAGGATCGCCAGTGTCTGCACGATGGTGTCGATGATGCCGAAGACCCGGGTCTGGTCGGTGGGATCGGGGAAGCGCGCTTCGACCAGCCGCGCCTGCTCGAAGTACAGGAAAGTGGTCACGCTGGCCAGCAACAACACGAACACGGCGATGCCGAGCAGGTAGGGCGACCGGAACACCTCGATCGCGCCGGCGAACGGGCTGCCGCCGAGCGGTCGCTGGCGCTGCGTGGTTTCCGCCGGCGTCAGCGGGTGCCGCTCGCGCCAGCGCTGCACCATGCGCGCCGCCAGTGCCGAAGCGACCAGCAGCGTGGCCGACAGGAAGATCAGGCCGGCATGCCCGATCGGCCCGACCAGGAACACGCCGAGCAGCGGCCCGGTGAGCCCGCCGAGGCTGGCACCCGCGGCCATCAGCGCGAACAGGCGCTTGGCCTGCCCGATCGCGAACACGTCGACCAGCACGCTCCAGGCCACCGAGATCGCGATCATGTTGAACACCGAGATCCAGATGTAGAACGCGCGCGCGATCCACACGTTGCCCGGATCGGACAGGAACGAGATCCCGAACGCGACCAGGTTGGTCGCGAAGAAGCCGTACACCCAGTACAGGATGCGCCGGCGCTGCACCCGGCCGGCGATCCAGCCGAACAGCGGCATCGCTGCCAGCGTGACGAGGAAGGTGCCGGTGAACAGCCACTGCAGGTTCTCGACGCCGCCGGCGATGCCCATCGTCTCGCGCACCGGCCGCAGCATGAAATAGCCGGCGAACAGCAGGAAGAACATCGCGAAGCCGGCGACGACCGTGCCGGCCTCCTCGCGTTCGACATCGAACGCGCGCGACAGCCAACGGCCGAGCCGTCCGGTCATGCCGCCGGACCCTGTCCGATGCCCAGCCCGCCGCGAACCGCCGCGCGTCGTCCGACACCCGTGCCGTCACGCCGACCCGCGCCGCCATCCGATACCGCGTCGCCAACCAGGCCCGCACCGTCAACCAGGCCCGCATCGTCATCCCGGCGGCTTTCAACAGCCGAATGGCTGGTCAAGCCGGGATCCATTTTGTTCTTCGCGGGGAACACGAGCGACGGTGGCCAATGCCCGGACACGTCGGCCAATCCGTTCACGCGAACATCTTGATCAGTTCGGCCTGCTGCGCCTCGCTCAGCAGCGCGCCGGTGCCGGCCTTGAGATTGTCGGCCTGGTGGTGAGGCTTGCCGGTCGCCGGGATCACCGCGGTGACCGCCGGGTGGCTGATCGCGAACTTCAGGAACATCTGTGCCCACGAGGTCACGCCGGCTTCTTCGGCCCAGTCCGGCAGCGGCTTGTCCTCGACCTGCGCGAACAGCTTGCCGTCGTCGAAGGCGCGGTTGATCAGCACCGCAACGCCGAGCTCCTGCGCAGCCGGCAACAGCGACTCGGCGGCCTGCGGCGCGCTGACCGAATAGTTGATCTGGATGAAGTCGGGCTTCTCGGCGCGCATGATGCGCTCCAGTTCGGCATGACTGCGCTCGACGTAGTGGGTAAGACCGACGTACTTCGTCAGGCCCCGCTCCTTCAGCTCGCGCGCGTAGGGCAGGGCGGTCTGCCATTCGCGCAGGTTGTGGACCTGCAGCAGCTCGACCCTGTCGGTACGCAGCCGGCGCAGTGAGTCGGCCCACTGCGCCTCCATCGCCGCGCGGTCGTCGGCTGCGAGCTTGGTGGCCAGGAAGCACTGGTCACGCCAGCCGCCCTCGTCGAGCAGCGCGCCGAGCACGTCCTCGGCGTTGGCGTAGTTGGGCGAGGTATCGAATACGCTGCCGCCGCCCTCGAAGAACGTGCGGATGGTTTCCTTCAGCGTCTCGAACTCGCCCGAGCCCAGCGGCACCTCGTAGCTGCCGGAGGTGCCGGCGCCGATCACCGGGACCTGCTCGCCGGTCGCCGGGATCGCGCGGGTCATCAACGGACCCTCGGCAGGGGCGGGCGCGGTCGGTGGCGTCGTGGGTGTCGTCGGCGCAGGTGCGGTTGCCGGCGTCGGCGTTTCGCGGCTGCAGGCGGCGAGTGGCGCCAATGCCAATCCGGCCGTGGCGAGCGAAGCGGAAGTCAGGAAATCGCGGCGTGAAGTCATGGTGAACTCCTCTGCATTGGCGGAAGTTGGCATGTCGCCCGTTCGACGGCTGCGCGGCGATGCAAATGTAAGTATGGGCGATGTCGACGTCTGGACTTCGAACAGGAAACGGCAATCAACCGATCGATAAAAGCATGTCATTGGTGGCGTGACAACCGCCTGACGTTGCAGCATCGACCCGACGGAAACGGCCTGCGAGGCGATGCTGTCCCGGGACAACCACTGTTGCGGAGCGAACGGGTATCCGAATTCCGGCGTCATCGCGAAGCTCGACGTGAAGACACCGGCCATGCTGGCACCCGCAGCCGACGTCGCCTAGCGCGTCGTTCGACGAGCGGCTGTGCGTCGGCCGCACAGCTCGCGTGCAGGTGGCCGGGCCACCTGCTCAATACCCGATGCTCGGCTAAGTGCGCGTGACGGCGCAGTGCCGTTGCTCACGAAGCGCCGTGAGGCCCCTCTCCCTCCGGGGCGAGGCCGCACGGCTTGCGCGCCACCGGCGCGCGTGCGGTGGAGCGCCCGCGCCCCGGTCCTTGTGCATGGCGCAAGGGGCGTTCAGGGCGCGCGAGCCAATACCTCGCAAGCAGCACGCCTTCCTCCCAAAGGGAGAAGAGAAATGCATCTTCAGTCTGCGGCGTTCCAGGGATCGTAGCTGCCGAACCACCACAGGTGACCTTCCGGATCGCGGCAGGAATAGCCGCGGCCGCCGTAGTCCTGGTCGGCGATGTCCTGCACGATCGCGGCGCCGGCGGCCTTGGCCTGCGCGTAGTGCGCGTCGACATCGCAAACGATCACGCACGGGCTCTGCGTCTCGCGCTGCCCGATCTGGTCGGGCTGGGCGATCAGCCGGCCCCATTCGCTGGCGCTGTCGGCGGAGCCGAGCATGATCATGCCGTTGCCGAAGGTCAGCTGAGCGTGGTGGACGGTGTCGCCGTCGGCGTAGACGGCGTGCTTCTCGAAGCCGAAGGCGGCGCAGAGCCAGTCGATCATCCGCAGCGCGTCGCGATAGCGCAGGCAGGGGATCACGGTGGCGGTGGTGTCGGCGGCATGGGACATGTCCGGTCTCCGTCAGGCGTTGTCGGGGGAAGGGAAGCATCGGGCGAAGCGGCGTGCCATCTCCTCGGCGGAGACGTCCTCGATCCGCGTGGCCAGCGTCCAGAGATGGCCGAACGGGTCGCTCAACTGGCCGCAGCGGTCGCCGTAAAACTCGTCGCGCACCGCTTGGCGGACGCTGGCGCCGGCGGCCACGGCCCGGTCGAAGCGCGCATCGACGTCGTCGACGTACAGCGTGAAACTGACCGCGGTGCCGGCGAGCGCACGGGGCCCGACGAATCCCAGTTCGGGATAGGGTTCGGCCAGCATCACCGGCGCCGTACCGATGCGGACTTCGGCATGCGCGATCTTGCCGCCTGGCTCGACCAGGCGCATGGTCTCGACGGCGCCGAAGGCCTCGCGGTAGAAGGCGATGGCGGCATCGGCGTCTTCGACCACCAGGTGCGGGACGGCGCACAGGCGGTCGTGGGGGATCGGATCGACGGACATATCGCGGTTCCTGATTCGGGATCGGACCACAGGCTAGCGCCGCGAGGGGGCAAGGTCTTGTAGATTCCGGCGGATGTCGCGCGCCGGAGATTTCTACGGCAGCGGCACGTGGTCGGGCCAGCGTCCCTGTCGCCGCGCGTACTCGCCGGGCGTCATGCCGGAGAAGGCGCGGAACTCGTGCGCCAGGTGCGGCTGGTCGTGGAAGCCGCAGTCAACCGCCACCCCGGCCCAGTCGACGGCCTGCTGCCGGTGTACCTGGGCCACCACCCGGCGGAAGCGCCGCAGCCGCGCGTAGCGCTTGGGCGACATGCCCACCTGCTCGCGGAACAGCTCGCCGAAGCGTCGCGGCGACATCCGGCAGTGCGCGGCGATCGCGCCGATGCGCTGTATCTCGGGCGAGGCGTCGAACAGGCGCAGCGCATGCGCGACGGCCGGGTGCGGGCGCGCATTGCCGAGCGCGCGCAGCAGCCAGGCGTGCACGACCTGCAGCCGCTGGCGGCCGTCGGCAGCCTCGAGCAGGCGCAGCCGCAGCGTGCGCGCATCACCGGCGGCCAGTGCGTCGAGGTCGACGTGGCTGTTGACGATCCGGTCCATGCGCTCGCGGAAGAACGGCGCGGCGGCGCCGGCCCGGAACACGATCCCGGTCACCGCGACCTGTTCGGCGGTGTCGATAACGAAGCTGCGGTGCGAGGGAGCGTCCAGCGCGGCGCCGGCGTTGCGCCGCACGCCGAAGGCCTCGTCGTAGACGCGGGTCTCGTCCTCGGCCAGGTTGAAGATCAGTTGCGGACGCGGCGACGGCAGCATGCGCTCGAAGCGATGGGCCCGCGGTGCGTCCTGCCAGTCCCATATCGACTCGACCAGGGCGTCGAGCGGCGGCGGCGGCGCGAGCGAGAGCAGCGGCATCGGCGTGCCTCCCGGGGATTCGCATGCAGCATACCCCCGCCCGCCGTGCCGGATGACGGCGTCCGGGGCACCACGAGCAGGCGCAGCTGAGACTCGACGCCAATCAGGACGCCTTATGCCCAGATGGCAGAAAGTCGCTCGCGGGGCAGGTCCTGCGCGGGGACGACGAGGTTGTCGACTCCAAGTAAGTATTTGATACGAAGACGCCCCAAGAGCACGCAGATCTTTCGGCCCCGGCGGCGCTATCCGGCGACCTGCTCGCCGCCTTGCCCGGCCGGTGCCGGGCCGGCCTGCCGGCCGAGTTCGGCCACCGCCTCGCGCGCAAGCGGATCGAGATCGCCCGCGCCATCCTGCAAATGGCGCACGATCTGCACGCGCATGCGCGGCTCCCAGAAGCGCTGCAGGTGCATCACCATGCCGGCCACGGCCGCGGCGTGGTCCGGCTCGGAACGGAAATAGGCGGCGATGTCGTTGGCCATCTCGGCCAGGCGCTCAGCGTTCACGTGCCGTCTCCGTTGCCCGCGTCGATGCGGCGTGGATGCGTGTAGACGGCGTAGCCGTCGTCGCGCGCGAAACCGATCAGGGTGAGGTTGGCGCGCTCGGCCAGCGAGATCGCCAGCGCCGTCGGTGCCGAGATCGCGGCGAGCAGGGCGATGCCGGCGCCGGCCGCCTTCATCGCCATCTCGTAGCTGGCGCGGCTGGTGACCACGGCGAATCCGGCCTGCGGATCGTGCCCGCCGCGGGCCATGGCGCCGATCAGCTTGTCGAGCGCGTTGTGGCGGCCGACGTCCTCGCGCAGCAGCAGGATCCGGCCGTCGGCATCGGCCCAGCCGGCGGCATGGGTGGCGCCGGTGCGGGCGTTCAACGCCTGGCCCTCGCGCAGCCCGCGCAACGCCGCGTACAGCGCACGCTCGGCGATCGTCACCCCGGGGCCTACGGGCTCGGGGCGGCGCAGCGCGGCCTCCAGCAGTTCGCTGCCGCAGATGCCGCAGCCGCTGCGGCCGCTGAGACTGCGGCGGCGGTGGTCCAGCGCCCGCGCGCGGTGTCCGGGAATGTGCAGCCGGATCTCCACGCCTTCCAGCAGGTGCTCGACGCTTTCGATGCGCGCCTCCCTCGTGTCGGCGACGATGCCCTCGCTCAGCGCGAAGCCGAGCGCGAAATCCTCCAGGTCGGCCGGCGTGGCCATCATCACCGCGAACGGCCGGTCGTTGTAGACGAAGGCGACCGGTACCTCCTCGGCGACGTGGTCGTCGTAGCGACGCTCGCCCTGCCCACGGTGGCGCTCGACCGGGCGCAGCGCGCTGCCCGGCAGCGGTGCCTGCGATGGCGGGGCATCGGCCACGGCGGCGCTCACGGCCGGACCATGGCGGCGGCTTCGGGCAGCAGCGACTCCTGCAGCGTGTCGAACGCCTGGTGCCGCCGCTGCCATTCGGACGGTTGGGTGACGCGGGTCACCTGCACCGCCGTGACCTTGTACTCGGGGCAGTTGGTCGCCCAGTCGGAATTGTCGGTGGTGATGACGTTGGCGCCGGACCCGGGGAAGTGGAAGGTGGTGTAGATCACGCCCGGCTGCACGCGGTCGGTGATGCGCGCGCGCAGCACGGTGTCGCCGGCGCGGCTCTCCACGCCGACCCAGTCGTCGTGCGCGATGCCGCGCTCCTCGGCGTCGTGCGGATGGATCTCCAGCCGGTCCTCGTCGTGCCAGGTGGAGTTGGGCGTGCGCCGGGTCTGCGCGCCGACGTTGTACTGGCTGAGGATGCGCCCGGTGGTCAGCAGCAGCGGGAAGCGCCCGTTGACCTTCTCGCGGGTCGGGACGTAGCCGGTCAGCATGAACTTGCCCTTGCCGCGTACGAACTCGTCGACATGCATGGTCGGCGTGCCGTCCGGATGGGTTTCGTTGCAGGGCCACTGGATGCTGCCCAGTTCGTCGATGCGGTCGAAGCTGACGCCGGTGAAGGTCGGGGTGAGCCGCGCGATCTCGTCCATGATCTGCGACGGGTGCGTGTAGTGCATCGGATAGCCCATCGCGTTCGACAGCAGCTGGGTGATCTCCCAGTCGGCGTAGCCGGCCTTGGGCGCCATGATCCTGCGCACCCGCGAGATGCGGCGCTCGGCATTGGTGAAGGTGCCGTCCTTCTCCATGAACGAGCTGCCGGGCAGGAACACGTGCGCGTACTTGGCGGTCTCGTTGAGGAACAGGTCCTGCACCACCACGCATTCCATCGCCGACAGCGCGGCGGTGACGTGGCGGGTGTTGGGGTCGGACTGGCCGATGTCCTCGCCCTCGATGTACAGGCCCTTGAACTCGCCGTCGAGCGCGGCCTCGAACATGTTGGGGATGCGCAGGCCCGGCTCGTCGTGCAGGCTCACGTTCCACTCGCGCTCGAACAGGCCGCGCACCTCGGCGTCGGAGACGTGCCGGTAGCCGGGCAGCTCGTGCGGGAACGAGCCCATGTCGCAGGAGCCCTGCACGTTGTTCTGCCCGCGCAGCGGGTTGACGCCGACGCCGCGGCGGCCGAGGTTGCCGGTGGCCATGGCCAGGTTGGCGATCGCCATCACCGCGGTCGATCCCTGCGAATGCTCGGTGACGCCGAGGCCGTAGTAGATCGCGCCGTTGCCGCCGGTGGCGTACAGGCGTGCGGCCGCGCGTATCTCGGCCGCCGGGACGCCGAGTTCGGTCTCCATCGCTTCCGGCGACTGCGCCGGGTCGGCGACGAAGGCGCGCCACTTGTCGAATGCCTCCGGCTCGCAGCGCGCCGCGACGAAGGCTTCGTCGACCAGCCCTTCGGTGACGACCACGTGCGCCAGCGCGTTGAGCACGGCAACGTTCGTGCCCGGGCGCAGCTTGAGGTGATGGTCGGCCTGGACGTGCGGGGTCTTGATGATGTCGATGCGGCGCGGATCGATCACGATCAGCCGCGCCGGGTCGCGGCCGTCGTCGCCGCGCAACCGGCGTTTCATCTGCGAGGCGAACACCGGGTGGCCGTCGGTCGGGTTGGCGCCGATCACCATGATCACGTCGGCATGCAGCACCGAATCGAAATCCTGAGTGCCGGCCGACTCGCCCAGCGTCTGCTTCAGCCCGTAGCCGGTCGGCGAATGGCACACGCGCGCGCAGGTGTCGACGTTGTTGTTGCCGAAGCCCGCGCGAACCAGCTTCTGCACCAGATAGGTCTCCTCGTTGGTGCACCGCGAGGAGGTGATGCCGCCGATCGAGAATTTGCCGTGCTCGGCCTGGATGCGCTTGAACTCGCGCGCGGTATGCGCGATCGCCTCCTCCCAGCTCACCACCCGCCAGGGATCGGTGATCTTCTCTCGGATCATCGGCGTGGTGATGCGGTCGGGATGGGTGGCATAGCCGATCGCGAAGCGGCCCTTGACGCAGGAGTGGCCGTGGTTGGCGTGGCCGTCCTGGTTGGGCACCATGCGCACCAGTTCGTCGCCCTGCATCTCGGCGCGGAACGAGCAGCCGACGCCGCAATAGGCGCAGGTGGTGATTACGCTGTGGTCGGCCTGGCCCATCGTGATCAGCGACTTCTCCGACAGCGTCGCCGTCGGGCAGGCCTGCACGCAGGCCCCGCAGCTCACGCATTCGGAATCGAGGAAGGGCTGGTCCTGGCTGGCGGCGACCTTGGACTCGAAACCGCGGCCCTGGATGGTCAGCGCGAACGTGCCCTGCACCTCCTCGCAGGCGCGCACGCAGCGCGAGCAGACGATGCACTTGGACGGATCGAAGGCGAAGTAGGGGTTGGATTCGTCCTTGGGGGAGTACAGCGGATTGGGAGCCTGTCGAGAAGTGCGGCCATGGATGGCGGCTGTTTGGTCTTCGCGAGCGGGGATGCTCGCAAAAACATGATTGGCGCCGTCGTAGCCGTAGCGCACCTCGCGCAGGCCGACCGCGCCGGCCATGTCCTGCAGTTCGCAATGGCCGTTGGCGGGGCAGGTGAGGCAGTCGAGCGGATGGTCGGAGATGTACAGCTCCATCACCCCGCGGCGCAGCTGCGCCAGCTTCGGCGACTGCGTGCGCACCCGCATGCCCTCGGCGACCTCGGTGGTGCAGGAAGCGGGATAGCCCTTGCGGCCCTCGATCTCCACCAGGCACAGCCGGCACGAGCCGAACGCCTCCAGCGAGTCGGTCGCGCACAGCTTCGGGATCTTGGTGCCGGCGATGACGGCCGCGCGCATGACCGAGGTGCCTTCGGGCACCGCGACAGGCATGCCGTCGATCTCCACGCGAACCTTCTGCAGCGGTTCGAGTTGGAAGAGCTGCGGATCGGGCGTGCCCAGGTCGTTTTCGGCAATGGAGCGCATGGCGGTCTCCTAGGAACCAGTACGCCGCCATTCCCGCGCAGGCGGGAATCCAAGGACTTCATCTTCGTTTACGACGTGCTGTGGGGCAAAGTCCATGGATTCCCGCCTGCGCGGGAATGACGATGGGTGAGTGGGGAAAAGAAAATCGGACATGTCCGTCTGCAGCTACGCTGCAGCCTCGCGCGTCTTGCGAGGCTCGAAGTCCTCGGGAAAATGATCCAGCGCGCTGAGCACGGGATAGGGCGTCAACCCGCCGAGTGCGCACAGCGAGCCGTGCAGCAGGGTGTCGCACAGGTCGCGCAGCAGCACCTGCTGCGCGGCGGGGTCGGGCGCGGCGGCGATGCGGTCGATCACCTCGACCCCGCGGGTCGAGCCGATCCGGCACGGCGTGCACTTGCCGCAGGACTCGATCGCGCAGAACTCCATCGCGAAGCGCGCCTGTTCGCGCATGTCGACGCTGTCGTCGAACACGACGATGCCGCCGTGGCCGAGCATCGCGCCGATCGCGGTGAACGCCTCGTAGTCGATCGGCGTGTCGAACCGCGACTCGGGCAGGTAGGCGCCGAGCGGCCCGCCGACCTGCACCGCACGGATCGGCCGGCCGGAGGCCGAACCGCCGCCGTAGTCGTAGAGCAGCTCGCGCAGGGTCAGGCCGAAGGCCTTTTCCACCAGCCCGCCGTGCCGGATGTTGCCGGCCAGCTGCAGCGGCAGGGTCCCGCGCGAGCGGCCGACGCCGTAGTCGCGATAGGCGGCCCCGCCCTCGGCCAGGATGAACGGCACCGAGGCCAGGCTGATCACGTTGTTGATCACCGTGGGCCGGCCGAACAGGCCGGCGATCGCCGGCAGCGGCGGCTTGAAGCGGATCATGCCGCGCTTGCCTTCCAGGCTTTCCAGCAGCGACGTCTCCTCGCCGCAGATGTAGGCGCCGGCGCCGAGCCGCACCTCCAGGTCGAAGCGCCGGCCGGAGCCGCCGATGTCCGCGCCCAGCCAGCCGGCGGCGTAGGCGCGCGCGATCGCCTCGTTGAGCACGCGCCAGGCGTGCGGGTATTCGCTGCGCAGGTAGATGTAGCCCTGGGTGGCGCCGACCGCGACGCCGGCGATCGCCATGCCCTCGATCAGGCAGAACGGATCGCCTTCCATCAGCATGCGGTCGGAGAACGTGCCCGAGTCGCCCTCGTCGGCGTTGCAGACGATGTATTTGGAGGGCCGGGAATCGGGAGTCGGGAATCGGGAATCGGAAGTGCCCTGTGCCGCAGCATCCGGGGTTGTCGATCGGCTGACCGGCGCTTCGAGCACCGTTTTCCACTTGATGCCGGCCGGGAAGGCAGCGCCGCCGCGGCCGCGCAGTCCGGAGTCGGTGACGGCCTGGACGATCTCGGCCGGCGACATGTCCAGGGCGCGCTGCAGGCCTTTCCAGCCGCCGTGGGCGGCGTAGTCGTCGGGATCGACCGGGTCGATGACGCCGACGCGGGCGAAGGTCAACCGCTCCTGCCCGGCGAAGTAGGGGTGCCGGGTGATGTCGCCCAGCCGCAACGCATGCGCGTCGCCGTGCAGCCAGCCGGCGTCGAACAGCGCGGCCACGTCGGCCGGCGTCACCGGTGCATAGGCGATGCGGCCCTGCGCCGTGACCACCTCGACCAGCGGCTCCAGCCACAGCAGCCCGCGCGAGCCATTGCGGACGATGCGGACTTCGGCACCGCGCGCCGCGGCCTCGCGCCGGATCGCCTCGGCGACGCGATCGGCGCCGACCGAGACGGCGGCGGCGTCGCGTGGCACGTAGAGCGTGGTCGCGCTCATGCTGTACTTCCTTCGAGGGTTCCGACATCGCAGCCATCGACCAGTTCGTCGAAGCGTTGCGGCGTGACCCGGCCGTATAGTTCGCCGTCCAGCAGCAGTGCCGGCGACAGCGCGCAGTTGCCGAGGCAGTACACCGGTTCCAGGGTGAACCGGCGGTCGCGGCTGTCGCGTTGTCCGGGCGCCAGCCCCAAACGCTGGCGCGCATGTCGTTCGAGCGCGCGTGCGCCCATCGACTGGCAGGCTTCGGCGCCGCACAACCGCAGCACGTGCCGGCCCGGGGGCGAGGTGCGGAACTCGTGGTAGAAACTGATCGTGCCGTGCACGTCGGCGCGGCTGATGTTCAACGCAGCGGCGATCGGCGCCACCGCGCCTTCGGGCACGTAGCCGAGCGCGTCCTGCACCTCGTGCAGGATCGGCAGCAGCGCCCCGGGCCGCGTGCGATGCCGCTCCAGCGCGGTGGCGACCGCCTGCTGCTGCGATGCCGCCAATTGCGGCACCACCTCGGTCACCGAATCGATCTTTCTCGTGCGCTTGCCCATCGGTCGCCTCAGCGGAACAGGACCAGTGCCTTGTCCAGGGTGATCCACACCCCCCAGAGCAGCGGCAGGCCCACGGCCGCCCAGGCAGCGGCGACCAGCAGCGGATTGCCGCCGCGGCCGATCCGCAACATTTCGTCCTGCGGAATCGTGGACGCGCCGCCGGCATCGATCTTCTCGTGCGCCAGCCGCTTCTCGTGCGCCAGCTCCTCCGGGGTCATGAAGTGCTTCGGATTCACCGGACGCACCAGAAGATTGCAGACCAGGCCCAGCACCAGCATCCCCACGAGGATATACATGGTGGTGTTGTAGACCTGCGAAGGCGGCATGCCAAGGCCCAGCTGGTACTCGCGCATGTAGCCCACCACCACCGGGCCGAGGATGCCGGCGGTGGCCCAGGCGGTCAGCAGGCGGCCGTGGATGGCGCCGACCATCTGCGTGCCGAACAGGTCGGCCAGGTACGCCGGCACCGTGGCGAAGCCGCCGCCGTACATCGACAGGATCACCCCGAATGCGAACACGAACAACGCGATGCTGCCGGCCGTGCCCAGGCTCGGCGCGCTGGCGTACAGCACGATGCCGAGCAGGAAGAAGACCGTGTACGTGTTCTTGCGGCCCAGCTTGTCCGACATCGACGCCCAGAAGAACCGCCCGCCGATGTTGAACAGGCTGAGCAGGCCGGTGAAGCCGGCCGCGATCGCCGCGATCGCGCCGAGCTGCGTGGCGTCCAGCTCGCCGAAGCCGGCGTCGATGCCAAGCAGGCGGCCGCCGAACATCTCCTGCAGCATCGGCGAGGCCATGCCGATCACGCCGATGCCGGCCGACACGTTGAGGCACAGCACCGCCCACACCAGCCAGAACTGCGGAATGCCCCAGACCTTTTTCACGTGCACGTGGCCCTGGGTGATCATGGCGTTGCCGTTCTGCGCGGGCGGCGTCCAGCCGGCGGGTTTCCAGCCGGTGGGCGGCACGCGATAGCCGAACGCGCCGGCCATCATGAAGGCGAAATACAGCGCCGCCATCACCAGGAAGGTCTGCATCACCCCGACCGACGTGGGCGTGGAAAAGTAGCGCATCAGGCTGTCGGCCAGCGGGCTGCCGATCATCGCGCCGCCGCCGAAGCCCATGATCGCCATGCCGGTGGCCATGCCGCGGCGGTCCGGGAACCATTTGATCAACGTCGACACCGGCGAGATGTAGCCCAGCCCCAGGCCGATGCCGCCGATCACGCCCGAGCCCAGCCACAGCATCCAGATCTGGTGCCAGTGCACGCCCAGCGCCGAAATCACCAGTCCGCCGCACCAGCACAGCGCCGCCACCACGCCGGCCTTGCGCGGGCCGGCATGTTCCAGCCAGCCGCCCCACAGTGCCGCCGAGCAGCCCAGCAGCACGAAGAACAGCGTGTACATCCATTGCAGTTCGCTGATCTTCCAGTCGCAAGTGGCGGAGAAAATCCGGGCGAAGAAGCCCATGTCGGCCGGGCAGGCGAGCGCCTGGTCGACGCCGACCGCCATCGACAACGGCAGCCAGAACACGCTGAAGCCGTAGGCCATGCCGATGCACAGGTGGATCGCCAGCGCCGCCGGCGGCACCAGCCAGCGATTGAAGCCGGGCCTGGCAATGATGCGCTCCCTGGAGAGCAGCCCGGGAACGGTGATGGACGACGGTGGATCGAGAACGGCACTCGAAGGCTGACTGGACACGCATCCCCTCCCGGTACTGGTGTCTGGTTGGCGGTTGCCGGTCGTCAAATATGTTATTGATTACATAAACAAGGCGCCGGCCCGGACCCGAGGCTAGTACAGATCGGCGCCGTGCTGCATGTTTCGATGGTCGAATAACATGCTGTCTGCAGCCGGTTGAATCGGTCCCCCGGCCGGGCTGCACCGCAACATCGGAGGCGGGATGTTCAAGGTCAGGATCCAACCGGGTTGGGAACTGGAAACCGAAGGCGGCGCGCGCCTGCCGCCGCGGCTGATCGCCCTGCTGCTGGCGGTGCAGGACGCCGGCTCGCTGGCCGCCGCCTGCCGCCGCGTCGACCTGTCCTACCGCTACGCCTGGGGCCTGTTGAAACAGGCCGAGACCGTGCTCGGCCGCCCGCTGCTGCGCATGACCCGCGGCCGCGGTGCCCTGCTCACGCCCATCGGTGAACGCCTGGCCTGGGCCGACAAGCGCATCGCCGCGCGGCTCTCGCCCACGCTCGACAGCCTGGCCACCGAGCTGGAGACCGAACTGGAGCGCTACGTCAGCGCCCAGGCCATGCCGCTGCGCATCCACGCCTCGCACGGCTTCGGCGTGGAGACCCTGCGCCGGGTGATGTCCGACGACGGCATGCCGCTCGACCTCAAGTACCGCAGCCCCGACGACGCCCTGGCAGCGCTGCGCGCCTGCAGTTGCGACCTGGCCGGCCTGCACCTGCCGATCGGCGAACTGGAAGGCGAACTGGCCGCGCATTATCTCGACCGCCTGGACCTGGCCGACGACCGCGTGCTGCACCTGGCCATGCGCCGCCAGGGCCTGGTGCTGGCGGCGGGCAACCCCAAGCAAGTGCACACGCTCGACGACCTGTCGCGCGACGACCTGCGCTTCATCCACCGCCAGCCCGGCTCCGGCACGCGACTGCTGCTCGAATGCATGCTGGCGCGACAGGGCCTCGACTTCACATCCATCCACGCCTGCGACGTCGAGGAACTCACCCACGCCGCCGTCGCCGCCTACGTCGCCAGCGGCCTGGCCGACGTCGGCCTCGCCCTGGAGCCGCCCGCACGCCGCTACGGCCTCGACTTCGTGCCGCTGGCCACCGAGCATTATTTCTTTCTCTGCCGCGCCGAAACCCTCGACAGCGGCCGCCTCGGCGAACTGCTCGACCTGCTGCGCGGCGACGCCTTCCGCCATGCTCTCGGCCAGTTGCCCGGCTACGACCCGAGCTACTGCGGCACAGTGCAGACGCTGCCGGAGGCGTTTCCGTCGATCCGCGCGCTGGCCGTGGGCCGAGCGCCGCCGTCGGAGCGTCCATCTGTGCCACGCGCCGCCGGATAACACCTGCCACCGCCCCGGATAGACCGGCAAATCCTTGCGTGCACAGCCATTCCGGTACGCAAGCCGCAGCGCCAGGGCCGCCTGCGGGCGCGGACTTCGCCCAAACAGGCGAGGGCATCCACTCTTGGACAGCGCGGGATAGTCCGGTCTGCTCGCCGTGATATCGGATAGCTCGGGCCTCTCGCCGGATATCGCTGCTGCCGGCGCGGCAGATGCGTCGGACGTTCGCGGCAAGTCGCTGTTCCAACGGGGGAAAACGCGATTGACGCTTCTTGCTTATCGGAGCAAAGTCGGGGCTATGCCCCAGCAAGGGGTCTAAGTAGTTAGGCCGCACAAATGACAACCCGGTCAATGGACGAAGTGCTAGCTGACTACATTTCGGCCATGGGGCCGGAGCTAGGCGCAAGCTTCTTCGCGCTTCATAGGAAGCTCATTGAGCTTCATATCCTGTGGCAGCAATACCGGCAATTGTTTGGTTCTGAGCCTGAGACAGTGCATTTGCTCAACAGGACATCTGGCCTATTCTTCAAGATCGTGCAAGACGAGCTTTGGGACAGCGTTCTCCTCGGCATCTCGAGAATGACCGACCCTCCGAAGACTGGAGGGAAGAAGAACTTGACGCTTCAATCTCTTCCGGAACTGACTGTTGATTCCAGCCTTAGACTTGAGATAGAAGCGCTGTGCGATAAAGCAAGGACAGAAGCTTCATTCGCCCGCGAGCACCGGAACAAGCGCATTGCCCATCAGGATCATGATTATTTGTCGGACAGAGCTGCCAACTCGCTGAGCGGCATAAGTCGTGAGCGGGTGGAAGCTATGCTCGCCGCGCTTCGGGCTGTTCTCAATCGTCTCAACTTGCACTTCTGCGACAGCACTACGATGTACGAGATGTTCGTAGATGATAGTGGCGCCAGGCTTCTCGTCCACAAACTAAAAAAGCTAGAGCGTCTTGGAGCAGCGGCAAGTGCGCCCTAACAATTCATTCAAGCCGAACCCGCTTCGCGGGTCGGCTTAATTCAGGCGTTAGGCCGCAGGAACAGCGATGACGCACTTGTGGACAATCATCGGCGTCACGGACGTGATCCGTAGCTTCGCGTGGTATCAGTCGCTCTTGGGGTTGCCCGCCACCCAGCCTGCCCATGATTATTTCGGCACCATTGAAACAGACGGAAGCGTTCTGCTTTGCCTTCATCGGTGGGGAGACCATGAGCACCCGCCCCTCGTCAGCCCTGACCGCGCAGAGCTTGGCAACGGGCTGCTCCTGTTCTTTCGCGTGAATGACTTTGACAAAGCACTGTCTCGGGCACGTGCTCTCGTTCCTGCGCTTGAGGAAGAACCGCATGTCAATCCCAACACGGGCACTAGAGAGTTTGCGTTACGCGACCCTGAGGGCTACTACGTCATGGTCAGTGCGCTCTCTGCGGCCTAACAATTCATTCAAGCCGAACCTGCTTCGCGGGTCGGCTTAATTCAGGCGTTAGGCCGCGCAGGCCACGGCCTCGTCGGTAGCCAGCATCGGCTGATCTTGCAGTTCTTGGGGTGGTGCGGCTGGGAACGATCACGCGGGACTCGGCACAATCCCCCCGCGGGAATCTATTTATCGGAGACTCTGATGTCCGAAGCAAGAGTTGCGTTGATCACCGCAGGCGGATCCGGCATGGGCGCAGCCGCCACACGGAAATTGGCTCAGGACGGCTATCGCGTTGCTGTGCTGTCCTCTTCCGGCAAGGGTGAGGCGCTTGCCAAGGAGCTGGGTGGTGTAGGTGTCACTGGATCGAACCAATTGCAGGACGATCTGATGCAACTGGTCGATCTGGCGATGGAGAAATGGGGGCGGGTTGATGCTCTGGTCAATTCCGCCGGTCATGGCCCGCGTGCACCGATCCTCGAAATCTCGGATGAGGACTGGCACAGAGGAATGGAGGTCTATTTCCTGAGTGCGGTGCGCCCGATCCGATTGGTTACTCCGATCATGGAAGCGCAGGGTGGCGGTTCCATCGTCAACATTTCGACTGCTTGGGCCTTCCAACCTGCGCCACTCTTTCCGACCTCAGTGGTTTTCCGGGCTGGGCTGGCGAGCTTCACGAAGATTTTTGCCGACACTTACGCGCCGAAGAATGTCCGCATAAACAATGTCCTGCCCGGCTGGATCGACAGTCTTCCCGCAACAGACGATCGGCGCGACAGCGTGCCGATGGGGCGCTACGGCACGGCTGAGGAAATTGCGGCCACTATCGCCTTCCTGTTGTCGGATGATGCTGGCTACATCACCGGCCAGAATATCCGGGTCGACGGTGGGTTGATACGCTCGGTCTGAACCGCACCCCATCATGTCGCATGAGGGATGGATTGATCAGCGATTCGCTATGGAGCTGTTGTCATCAACGCAGTCAACGGAACGCCCATAGCAAAAGCTCGGTTATCACACCTCAGGCGCAATGGCGCGGCCTAACAGTTCGTTCAAGCCGAACCCGCTTCGCGGGTCGGCTTAATTCAGGCGTTAGCTGCTGATGAGACCCTTTATGCGCCCCAAAACGGCTGTCATTGATGCGCCTTCCAACCTCGGCTTGCGTCCACCGAAGGAAGGTTGTGTTCCTGGGTGTTACAAGATGCCCTGGGCACTTCGCAATGCGGGGTTGATTAGCGCTTTAGACGCGGTCGATCTCGGCTGTGTAGTGCCTCCCCGCTACGACCCTAGTTGGCAACCTGGGAATACCACTCGGAACAGTCGGGAAATTGCGGCCTATTCAGCAAAGCTGGCTGCAATAGTAGAAGAGACGTTGGAGCGCGGCCTGTTTCCGCTCGTAGTGGGCGGCGACTGTTCGATCCTGATCGGGACAGGCCTGGCACTAAAGCGACGCGGTACTCATGGGCTACTTTTTTTGGACGGGCATACCGACTTCAGACATCTCGGAAATACTGGAAAGATTGACGCCGCTGCCGGCGAAGATCTCGCCATCTCCGTTGGCCTCGGCGATGCGGGGCTAACTAATCTTTCTGCAGCAGGGGCTAACTTCCAGCCGAAGCATGTAGCGGTACTCGGGCCCCGTCAGCATGACGAGCACTTGGATGAGCTAAAGCAGATGTCTATCTATTTTGCGACAAGTACAGCGCTTCAAGAATCCGGGCAGGACATCATTGAGCAGGCGCTTCGGGTGGTCACGGACAAAACGTTGGGATTTTGGGTGCACATCGACTTTGATGTTGTTGATGCATCCGAGATGTTTGCAGCTGATTGCCCAGAGCCGGGAGGCATTTCGTTCTCTGAGCTCTCGCATATTATCGCGGCCGCTCGCTCGACTACGGGCTGCCTCGGAATGGATATCACCATCTATGATCCGGACTTGGATGCGGAGGCGCTGTGTGCACCAAGAATTGTGTCGTGCCTAAGTAAGGCGCTCAG
>NZ_JBFWIB010000016.1:0-68490 GCF_041300785.1 Luteimonas salinilitoris | reverse complement strand
CTCGGCTTAAGGCGTTAGGCGCCATGACCAAGCGTCTTGCCTCATGTAGTTGTGGGAAGCTCATCGTTGGCACCCAAGGCGAGCCGATTCGCGTCTCAATCTGCCATTGCTTGGCCTGCCAAAAGCGGACCGGCAGTGTGTTTGGCGCTCAGGCCAGATTCCCGGCTGACGCAGTGATCGTTGAAGGTCAGAGCAGGGAATACGTACGCATCGGCGATGAGGGCAGCTCAGTGCGTTTTCACTTCTGTCCGGAGTGTGGCTCCACTGTCTTTTATCGGTTTGACGCTATTCCCGATGTGGTGGCCGTTACTGTCGGCGCCTTTGCAGATCCGGATTTTCCGCGGCCGCGTGTGTCGGTCTATGAGGCGCGGCAGCACCATTGGGTACGTCTTCCAGACGGTATTGATCACCTTGATTGAGCAGCCCATCGGCCGTCTAATGGCGCCTACAACAGGGGAACTGCAAGACATAAGGCGTTAGGGCCCACACGTGACACTGCGGCGAGCCATTCAAAGCGACATCCCGGCAATGCAACGTGTGCGGCTGGCGGTGCGTGAAAATACTCTTTCCGATCCGGCGCGTATCACCGAGGCGGACTACATCGCCGCGCTGGAGGATGTGGGGCGCACTTGGGTCGTTGAGGCAAACGGAGAGATTGTCGCTTTCGCTACTGGCTGTAACTCCGGGAACGTCTGGGCCCTGTTCGTGCACCCGGATCACGAGGGTCGCGGCTACGGTAAATCCCTCCACTCCACGATGATCAACTGGCTGTGGTCATTGGGACATACACGTCTATGGCTCATCACCGACCCCGGCACGCGTGCTGAGCGCTTCTACATTTCGCAGGGCTGGCAGTCGTGTGGCATTGCTGCTGGCGGGGAACTCCGACTAGAGTTGAGTGGGCCCTAACAATTAATTCAAGCCGAAGCCGCATCGTTATTTCGTTCGTCCGTGTCGCCCTGGATAGTGTGTCAGCTCGCCATCGTCCCGTTGCGGCTCGGCTTAAATCAGGCGCTGGGCGCCAACCGGAGAAGCGTCGCAGATGGAAGCAGTCATTTTCTCGTTGAGCTTTGCTGCAATCGCTTTCTTGATCTTTCTTTCGTTCAAGTACTTCGACAAGCGCCTGACCTTTGCCTTTGGGTTGTTGTTCGCGGCCTACCTGGGGCTCGATGATCTGGTCACGGGCTTACCGTCCGCGTCATCTGCATTTAGCTTTGCCGGTGGAGAATGGAATTGGTCCGGAAAGGTCTACAGCCTGCTGCTGTCCATCGCGGTGGTGCTTGGGCTGGGGATCAAACCTGAGGCGATCGGCCTCACCCTGTCGCAAAGAAACCTCACCGCATCCCTGATCGCCCTGTTTCTGTTCATCCTATGGGGCGTCTCGCTTGGACTGCTGTTCAAGCCTTCAGCCCCGTCCGTCGAGACACTCGCGTTTCAGGCGCTGATGCCCGGGCTTGCGGAAGAACTGGTGTATCGCGGTATCGCTCCGGCTCTCTTGCTTGGTCTCATCCGCGGCAAAGAGCCTTTGCAAGGGATACCGTGGACCGTGGTGTTCATTACCGCCCTTGCGTTCGGCATCTGGCATGGGCTGAGCTATTCGGACGCCAAGTTCTCGTTCGATCCAATGTCTGCGTTGTTCCCTTTCATCGGCAGCATTGCCGGCGGCTGGTTGCGGTTCAGCAGTGGCAGCTTGCTCTTTCCGATCTTGGCGCACAGTTTTGCAAATGTCGCATTCCATCTCACTGCGCTGCTTGGCGCCTAGCAATTCATTCGAGCCGAAGCGATAGTTCCTACGGTATCAGTGGATACCCTGATCTCACTTCAGGAGTGCCTTCAATGCCCAAGCCAGGCCCTAGAACACGTGTTTGCGCCAACGGGACAACATGAAAGGCGAAGAGACAATATGAGCAGCTCAAGCTCGAGCATGACCTAGAAGTCGAGGTGAAATATGAAAGTCAAGCGCACCATGTCCAACACGGCAACATCGGACGTCAACAAGGCGGCGGCCTTTTACGGCGGCATATTGGGCCTTGAACTGCTCATGGATCACGGTTGGTTTCAAACATACGGATCCGACGCAAAGATGACCGTTCAGGTGAGTTTTGGGTCCGAGGGCGGCTCAGGGACTCCCGTGCCCGATCTATCTATCGAAGTCGATAGCATCGAAGCTGCAATAGCCCGGTCCAAGGAGGCGAACGTGCCTATTGAGTATGGTCCCGTAAGCGAGCCTTGGGGTGTACGGAGATTCTACGTCCGCGATCCTTTCGGAAAGCTCATCAACATCCAGCAACATGAGTGAACGAGCGGACGCCACGGGTGTATACGAGCAATGCGCCTAACCCGTGGGTATCCACTTTATCGCCGCGTCACGCGATCGAGTGCTTCATTGATCCGCCTGTTGCCGAACCAATCGCCATCGGTGCCTCGCCGCGGCAGCGTGCTCCGGGCTCATCGGTAAGGCCTCGGGCCACGCCAGACCAGATCCCCGCGCCGATAGACCTGCTGCACGGTGATGACCTCGCGCGCGTCGCCGATGTTCGCCATTTCCGGATCGTTCGGCTCGAGCAGGCGGCACGGGCCGGACTCGCGCTTCAGCGCGGTTTCCAGCGGGCAGACCATGTACTGCCGCGTGCCCGGCAAGGGAAGGAAGAGTTCCGTCATGCCTTGATCGCGCCAGGTGCGCAGGCGGGTTTCGCTGCGCAGGTCGTAGACGACCTGGTAGCCGCCCACCTCCAGGTTGGGTTCGGACGCGGACGCGTTGTACCTGCGGCCGCGTTCGACGGCGGGGCTGCGGGCCGGCCCCGCGTTCACGGGGGCGAGGTCTTCGACGAGCATGCCCGGCGGCTGTCCCCAGGTGCGCGAGCGGCGCTGGGTCGTCGGGGGCGCGCTTGCGGCGGGGGCCGGCACGTCCGGGCGCTGCATGGGCCGGGGAATACGGGATGCCGTCGAAGCGTCCGACGTGGCGGCCGCGTCGGCAGGCAACGGATCGTCAGCGTGCGTGACCGGCGCGGACTCGATGCGCGAGGCCGCGGGGGACGCTCCGGCGGGTTCGCTCGCGGCCGCCGGCGCGGGTGGCGCCTGCGTGGGTTGTGGTGGGCTCTCGCCGATGAAGTTCACTTCCACCCGGCTTCCGCCGGCGGCGTCGCCCTGCGGCGTCGTCATGGTGATCGGGGGCGACAGCATCGCGATGAGCAGGAGCAGCAGATGCAGCAGCGCGCTGCCGAGCGCGGCGATCCACGGCTGCAAGCGTTCGATTCGGTGTTTTGCCCCGGCACCCGTTCGGGTCGACGCCTGGCTCATGCCGCCGGGGGTGGGTCGGGGGTGCGGGACTTCATGAGGGATCTACGGCGTGCGACGTGTGGGGTGCGGCATCGTAACGCGACAGGCGAAAAAAACGGGGTCAGAGCGGACCGCCTGTCGTGGCAGATCGTGCCACGGGACATCATCCAGATGCACAACAGCCCCGACAGCGCTGCGGCCACGCGGGCGATGCAGGCGATGATGACGATGAAGAAGCTCGACATCGCCGCGCTTCGCGCCGCGTACGAAGGCAAGTGACTTCGCCTCGAGAGCGCCGGCCGGGAAGCGTGCGCTGGCACGCCAGGCCGGCGGCTGTCCGAGGCTGGCGCAGTCGGCGCCGGCCGACACGGCCGCTCGCTTAGAGGCTATCGTAGCCGCCGCACTGGACAGCTTTGACTCCGCAGTCCGGCAAGTCAGGGAGCTCCGTCGTGGCGGCACCTGACCGTTCGTCCAAGCCGCCGGTTCGTGGCGCGGCTCAACTCAAGCATCAGGTCCTCACCCATGCAGACAACGCAACAAACTCGCCTTGCCCCCTGGAGTGCCCTGGCATGGGTGCTGGTGCTGTATCTGGCGCTCAATTTTCTGGTGATCTTCGTTCTGTTTCCATCGGGGTTGCTTCGAGCGATTTCATCCCCGACCCATGGCCTGATTTCATCCACGCTCGTGGCCAATGTGTTGATGCTGGTCGTCGTAGCCGGCTTCCTGCGCCTGAGCAGTGGCTTGAGGCTCGGCGACATGGGGTTGAGACGTCACGGATTGGGCGTCGCGGCCGGCGTTACGTTCCTCGTGTGGATTGCGCTGAACCTGTTCCAAGCGACGTACGCGCTGGTCACGGCTGCTCCGCTGATCGTCAATCCGGATTGGGGTACGGCCGGCCCCACACGCACGATAGGCATGTTCCTGGGGCAGATTCTTGGTAACGCGTTGTTCGAGGAAGTGCTGTTTCGCGGCATCCTGTTCCAGCAGATGAGGCTGCACTTCCTGGCGCGGGGTGGATGCAGTCCGAAAAAGGCGTTGCTGCTTGCCTTGGTCATCTCATCGGCGGTCTTTGCTGCGATCCATGTGCCGTTGCGGATCAGTTCCGGAGTGCCGTTGGCGGCACTGCCTGCCGAACTCACGCTTTTGTTCGCGCTCGGCCTGTTGCTCGCCCTTTTGTACTGGCGGACCGGCAATCTGTATCTGGTCATCGGCGTGCACGCGCTTTCGAATGCTCCCTTCCTGCTTGTCCAGCAGCAGGTCGACTTGAGCACGAATGGCGGAATTACGGTGATTGCCTCGCTGGTCCTCATGCTGCTTTGGCGGCGGCCTGCGACGTGGAGCTCGACCCCGCTGTCTTTTGCTGCCCCTGAACCCGACGGCTAGATCTTGTGCCGCTGACGCCCTCGCTTCCGCCTGGATCGCAGCCACTTTGGCGACCGCCTTCGGTGCGGCCTGCCCGGGAGGGACGCGGGCTTGGTCGGCATGGAAGGCGTGTCGAATGTTGGCAAGGCATCCTTTCCTCGTCGCTCCCGCGCAGGCGGGAGCCCAAGGACTTTGCTGCGATCGGAGCGAAAGTCCATGGATCTTCGATCCCCGGCCCTCACGCACAGCGTTCGGGCGTTCGAGACGGGCGCGAGCCAATGGCTCGCAAACGCCCGCTCTCACCCCGCCTGCGCGGGGATGACGGCAATGTCAACACTCGGGGGCAAAAATGCTCTAGCGTCCATCCAGGCCGAAGCCGCGGCGAGGCTTGATTCACGCATCAGAATTTCTGCAAAGACCAAACGACGATGACCATCCGAGAATCTGACTGGAAAGTCTTCAAGAGGCTGCGGGTAATCGCACTGGAGCGGCTGTCGCAGCGAATCCTGGAAGAGTGCCGGGAGGTCTGTTCAAGAGAAGGCGCCACGGCCCATGAACGCTACGGTGAGCTGTACGGATTGATCCATGAGCGCAATCGGGAGATGGCGCATGCTTTCGACGGTTTCAGCCGTTCCAGCGCGATTTTGCACCTTCGACTGATCCGGGCGCACGATCTGTTGACGGAGGCCGAAATGGCCGAGTTCAGCGAGGAGACCCGGAGGGTGGCCGACGTCACGATCTAGCGGAACGCGGGCATTGCGCTGCGTCCGAGGCCGCAAAGCGGCGCGATGAAGCTTCGCCGTAACGCTGTAGACCTGACCTTGTGTGGTGCCCGTGTTCAAACCGCGCCGGTATCGCGCGCATGGCGCGCTCCTACGGGTGGGCGTCGCATCCGCCGCGAACGGGCGGGTGCCGGTTTTCGTAGGAGCGCGCCATGCGCGCGATCCTCGCAAGATCTATCGGTCCGCGTGCCGCGCCGCCCTTGGCCGACGTATTCGCCGTGCGGCTGCGGCCGAGGCGGCGCGATCGCGTCAACGGGCGTTGCGACGCGCAGTCAGGAGCGCTTGGCGCGGGCGAATGCGTCGGCTAGGGCGCTGTTGGACGGTGTGGTCTGCGACTTGCCGCTTCCCTTGCCAGCGTGCTGAGCGCGGTCTGGGCGCGGGTTACGGTTGCGCGCGTCGCGTTCGCCGCCGCGCCGTGGGCTCAGCGCAGCTTCGCCGACGGGGTCGTCGAGGCGGCGGGTCAGGGCGATGCGCTTGCGGGCGACGTCGACCTCCAGCACCTTGACCTTGACGATGTCGCCGGCCTTGACCACCTCGCGCGGATCCTTGACGAACCTGTCCGACAGCGCGGAGATGTGGACCAGGCCGTCCTGGTGCACGCCGATGTCGACGAAGGCGCCGAACGCGGCGACGTTGCTGACCACGCCCTCGAGGACCATGCCCGGCTCGAGGTCCTTGATGTCCTCCACCCCCTCGGCGAAGGTCGCCGCCTTGAACTCGGGGCGCGGGTCGCGGCCGGGTTTCTCCAGCTCCCCGAGGATGTCGCGCACGGTCGGCAGGCCGAAGCGCTCGTCGGTGAACTGCTCGGGCCGGAGCGTGCGCACGAACGAGGCGTCGCCGACGATCTGCTTCACCTCGCGGCCGCAGGCCTCCACGATGCGCTCGATCACCGGATAGGCCTCCGGGTGCACGGCGGACGCGTCGAGCGGCTCGTCGCCGTCGGCGATGCGCAGGAAGCCGGCGCACTGCTCGAAGGTCTTCTCGCCCAGCCTCGGCACCTTCAGAAGGTCCCGGCGGCGCTTGAACGGCCCATTGGCGTCGCGGTGCACGACGATGTTCTCGGCCACCGACGCCGACAGGCCGGCCACGCGCGCCAGCAGCGGCGCCGAGGCGGTGTTGACGTGCACGCCGACGGCGTTCACGCAGTCCTCCACCTTGGCCTCGAGCGCGCGCGCCATCCGGAACTGGTCGACGTCGTGCTGGTACTGGCCGACGCCGATCGACTTCGGTTCGATCTTGACCAGCTCGGCCAGCGGGTCCTGCAGCCGGCGCGCGATCGACACCGCGCCGCGCAGCGAGACGTCGAGGTCCGGGAACTCGCGCGCGGCCAGTTCCGAGGCCGAGTACACCGAGGCGCCGGCCTCGCTGACGACGAGCTTCTGCAGCTTCAATTCCGGGTGGCGGCGGATCAGCTCGCCGGCCAGCCTGTCGGTCTCGCGGCTGGCGGTGCCGTTACCGATGGCGACCAGTTCGACACCGTGCTCCCGGCACAGTTTGGCCAGCGCATGCAGCGACGCCTCCCACTGCCGCCTCGGCTCGTGCGGGTAGATGGTGTCGGTGGCGACCAGCTTGCCGGTGGCGTCGACCACGGCGACCTTCACACCGGTGCGCAGGCCGGGATCGAGCCCCAGCACCGCGCGCGGGCCGGCCGGCGCCGCCAGCAGCAGGTCCTCGAGGTTGTTGCCGAACACCGAGATCGCTTCGGCCTCGGCCTTCTCGCGCGCCTGGTTGAACAGGTCGATCAGCAGGTGCAGGTGCAGCCGGGCGCGCCAGGCCAGGCGACAGGCGTTGCGCAGCCAGGCATCGGCGGGGCGGCCGCGGTCGGCGATGCCGGCATGGCGGGCGATGCGCCCTTCCGCGTAGGCATGGCCGGACTCGGGGTCGGTGCCCGGGTCCAGTTCCAGCTGCAGGAACTCCTCGCGGCGCGCGCGGAACAGCGCCAGCAGGCGGTGCGACGGGATCTTCGCCAGCGGTTCGGCATGGTCGAAGTAGTCGCGGAACTTCGCGCCGGCCGCTTCCTTGCCTTCGACCACCCTGGCGCGGATCACGCCGTGACTCTCCAGCCAGCCGCGCAGCTCGCCGAGCAGTGCCGCGTCCTCGCCCCAGCGCTCCATCAGGATCGCGCGCGCGCCTTCCAGCGCCGCCTTGGCGTCGGCCACGCCCTTGTCGGCATCGACGAAACCGGCGGCGTAGTCCTCCGGCACCCGGGTCGGGTCTTCGAGCAGGCCATCGGCCAGCGGCTCCAGCCCGGCCTCGCGCGCGATCTGCGCGCGGGTGCGGCGTTTGGGCTTGTACGGCAGGTACAGGTCCTCCAGCCGCGCCTTGCTGTCGGCGGTCTCGATCTCGGCGCGCAGCTCGTCGGTTAGCTTGCCCTGTTCGCCGATGCTGGACAGGATCGTCGCGCGGCGGTCTTCCAGTTCGCGCAGGTAGGTCAGCCGCGTCTCCAGGTTGCGCAGCTGGGTATCGTCGAGTCCGCCGGTGGCTTCCTTGCGGTAGCGGGCGACGAACGGCACCGTGGCGCCGCCGTCGAGCAGGGCGATGGCGGCTTCGGCCTGTGCGGGCTGGGCGCCGATCTCGTCGGCGATGGCGTGGGCGATCTTGCGCGCGAGCGCGGGCGTGGAATCGTGCATCGTGTCCGTCGGCGTGCGGCCGTTCGCCGCGAAGCGGGGATTGTGGCAACGCGAAGGACCCGGCGGTAGCCGTTGACAGCGACGGCCGGATCGCGATGGGTTCGCCGCGACGCCGTAGGAGCGCGCCATGCGCGCGATGCCGGTGGCGTTTCAGGTTGCGGCCATCGGTGGTTCCGTTGCGGGCCGGGAGGTGCGCTGGTGGTCAGAATGCCGTGGCGGCGAAATGCCCGCGGTATCGCGCGCATGGCGCGCTCCTACGAAGGTTCAGAACGGGCGTGCCACCACTTCATCGCTGTCGCTTCGCCGCCGCCACGGCAGTGGAATGCCGAGCAGCATCAATGCTGCCCACGCCAGCCGGCTCGACCGCGATTCGCGGTACGGGGTGTGCAGCGATGCATCGGGGGTCGCCTGGACGGTGTCGTCCTGCAGCGCATAGGCGCCGTCGTCGAGCGCCTGCAGGATGTGCCGCGCGTGCACGGCCTGTTCTTCCGGCACCCGCAGCTTGACGCCGCCGATCGCCAGCCGCCATTCCCAGTTGGCCAACGCGCTGTGCTCGTCGCCCAGGTGCACCTCGATGCCCTCGGCCGCGAGCAGGCCGCGCGCGATCTGCGCCTCGATCGGATCGGTATAGCTGGCGACGATGACGAGCATGGGAGCGGCCGCTGGGTGGGGCCCGGTGCGTGCGCGGGCATGGATCGCCAACGCAGGTTACGCTTGCGGCATGAACGCTGTCACGCCGCCCCGAGTCCGTCGTTTCGCGCCGTTGGCGGCGCTGGTCCTGCTTCTGGCCGGTTGCGGCGGCGATCGTGAAGCCGCCCCTGGAGCCGCCGCTGCCGGCGGCGACCCGGCGCAGCCGAGCCGCGTCCTCGACTGGCCGCTGCCGGCGATCACGCCGGGCACGTCGGCGCCGGATCTGGCGCTGGCCCCGGACGGGCGGGTACTGCTGTCCTGGCTCGACTCGCGGCCCGGGCGCCGCCACCTGTTCCGCTTCAGCGCCTGGGACCCGGCGCAGCAGCGCTGGCAGACCAGGCCGGTGACGATCGCCATCGGCAGCCGCATGTTCGTCAACTGGGCCGATACCCCGCACATCCTCGCCACCGCCGACGGCGCGCTGTGGGCGCATTGGCTGCAGAAGACCGCCGACGCACCCTACGCCTACGACGTGGTGCTGACCCGCTCGCAGGACGGCGGCGCCAACTGGGCGCCGCCGGTCACGCCGCACGACGACGGCACCCCGACCGAGCACGGCTTCGTGTCGTTGTGGCCGCAGGGCCGCGACCTGCTCGGCATCGCCTGGCTCGACGGCCGCAACACCGGCGGCGACGAGCACGCCGGCCACGGCGCGCACGACGGCTCGATGATGCTGCGCTCGGCGCTGTTCGACCGCGGTCTGCAGCCGGTGCAGGAGGCCACCGTCGACACGCGCACCTGCGAATGCTGCAAGACCGACGTGGCGATGACCGATCGCGGCGCGCTGCTGGTCTATCGCGGCCGCACCGGCGAGGAGATCCGCGACATCCTCGCCAGCCGCCTGGAAGGCAATGTATGGACCGCGCCCAGGCGGGTGCATGCCGACGACTGGACGATGCCGGCCTGTCCGGTCAACGGCCCCGACCTCGCCGCGCGCGGCAGCGAGGCGGTGGTGGCCTGGTACACCGCGGCCGGTGGCGAGCCGCAGGTCAAGCTGGCGCGCAGCAGCGATGCCGGCGACAGCTTCGGCGAACCGCTGGTGCTCGATCGCGGCAATGCGGTGCAGGGGCGCGTCGCAGTGGCGCTCGACGCGCGGCAGGTGCGGGTGCTGTGGCTGCGCGAGGACGGCGACGGCCAGTCGCTCTGGTTCGCCCGCTATGCGCCCGACCTGTCGCGCGAGTTCGAACGCATCGAGCTGGCGAAGCTGCAAGGCCGCGGCCGCGCCACCGGCTTCCCGAAGCTGGTGGTGCACGATGGTGTGTCCCACGCGGTCTGGACCGACCTGCTCGACGGCCAGCCGCAGCTGCGCGGGGCGCGGATCGTCGCGGGCGCCGCGGCCGACTGAGCAGCCTGGCGCGGCCAGCACCCGCTCTCCTTGGTAGAGCGGAGCTTGCTCCGCTGCCTCACCGGCCAGAAACCATCCTGTAAAGAGCTATCTGCCAAGGATCGCCACGGATGAACGCAGATAAGCGTTCAAATGAAATGCAAAGCGGCTTCTCGCATCCTCAGCGGCAGCTTTCTCCGTGTTCATCCGCGTCGATCCGCGGCTGAACATGTTTTTTGAGACGAGCGCTAGACAAGCCCGGCTCCGCATGCGGGCGTGAATGCGGTCTAGGCGCATGCTGTGCGAGGCTTGTGCCCTCGTCGCTGTCGGAGCAAACGCATGGACCTGGGCATGATCGGACTGGGCCGCATGGGCGCGAACATGGCCGAACGGCTGTTGCGCGGCGGTCACCGCGTGGCCGGCTTCGATCCGGGCGAGGCGGCGCGTACCGCCGCGGCCGCGCGCGGGATCGAGGCGGCGACGTCGCTGCCGGAACTGGTCGCGCTGCTGCCGGCGCCGCGTGCACTGTGGCTGATGGTGCCGGCGGGCCGGATCGTCGACGACACGATCGCCGCGCTGCGTCCGCTGCTCGCGCCCGGCGACGTGGTGATCGACGGCGGCAACAGCTTCTATCGCGACAGCCAGCGCCGCGCGGCGCTGCTGGCCGAGGACGGCAGCGGCTGGCTCGACGTCGGCACCAGCGGCGGCATCTGGGGACTGGACGAAGGCTACAGCCTGACCATCGGCGGCGATGCCGCGCTGGCGCAGCGGCTGGCGCCGCTGTTCCGGGCGCTGGCCCCGGCCCCGGAACGCGGCTGGGGGCATGTCGGCCCCGCCGGGGCCGGTCATTTCGCCAAGATGGTGCACAACGGTATCGAATACGGCCTGATGCAGGCCTACGCCGAAGGCTTCGCGATCCTGCAGCGCAAGCAGGATCTCGGCTTCGACCTCGCCCAGGTCGCCGACATCTGGCGCGAGGGCAGCGTGGTGCGCTCGTGGTTGCTCGACCTGACCGCCGATGCGTTGCGCGGCAATCCGGCGCTCGACGGGATCGCGCCGTTCGTGGCCGATTCGGGCGAGGGCCGCTGGACCGTGGCCGAGGCCATCGACCTGAACGTCGCCGCGCCGGTGATCACCCAGGCGCTGCTCGAGCGCCTGCGCTCGCGCGACGACGCAGCCTTCGCCGACAAGCTGCTGGCGGCGCTCCGCGACGCCTTCGGCGGACACGGCGTCAAGCGCGACTAGAGCAGGCATCCTTTCCTCGTCGCTCCCGCGCAGGCGGGAGCCCAAGGACTTTGCTGCGATCGGAGCGAAAGTCCATGGATCTTCGATCCCCGGCCCTCACGCACGGCGTTCGGGCGTTCGAGACGGGCGCGAGCCAATGGCTCGCAAACGCCCGCTCTCACCCCCGCCTGCACGGGGATGACGGCACTGTCAACACTCGGGCAAAAATGCGCTAGGGCAATTTCATATCAAGTGTTCGCGTATGTCACCGGAATGCGTCCCTCTCCCGCTTGCGCCAAAACCGCTCTAGGGCGCCTGTCACGCGTCCTGCGCCGGTGAGTCGCCGTATCTTCGGCTGTAGGCCCCGCACCGCGCTGTATCCGCGCGGCGCCCGGCTGTTCCGGCCGTGGAACGCAGTACCCCGGTGCCCGGGCCCGGGATTCCGGAGACGGCGGCGGCCGGATCGCGTAACGTCTGGCGCTGGCCACTGCCTCCGGACCGCCGACATGCCCGAGTCGTCCCAGCTGCTCGCCTTCGCGCTGATCTCGCTCGGCATGGTGCTCACGCCCGGGCCGAACATGGTCTACCTGATCTCGCGTTCGATCAGCCAGGGCGCGACCGCCGGGCTGATCTCGCTCGCCGGCGTCGCGCTCGGTTTCGTGTTCTACATGGTCTGCGCCGCGCTCGGCATCACCGCGCTGGTGATGGCGGTGCCGTACGCCTACGACGCGCTGCGGCTGGCCGGCGCCGCCTATCTGCTGTACCTGGCCTGGCAGGCGGTGAAGCCCGGTGGGCGTTCGCCGTTCCAGGTGCGCGACCTGCCGAAGGACGGCCCGCGCAAGCTGTTCCTGATGGGCCTGCTGACCAACCTGCTGAACCCGAAGGCCGCGGTGCTGTACCTGTCGCTGCTGCCGCAGTTCATCAGTCCCGAGCACGGCAACGTGCTGATGCAGTCGCTGCTGCTGGGCAGTGCGCAGATCGCGATCAGCGTGATGGTCAACGCGCTGATCGCGATCATGGCCGGGTCGATCGCCGGATTCCTGGTGGCGCGGCCGCTGTGGCTGACGGCGCAGCGCTGGCTGATGGGCACCGTGCTGGCCGCGTTCGCGGTGCGGATGGTGAGCGAGGCGCGGCGCTGAGCAGGCATTGTCGTCGGGTGAAGCATGTGTTCGTAGGAGCGCGCCATGCAGTCCTTTCCGCCGCAGTGAAAAATGGGCCGTCGCCACGGGCGGTGTCAGTGAATAGCCCGCACCTGGAGCCAAAGGAAGATGAGGTGTTAGTCCATCGTGATGGGCTTGGCTATTGATTGGCACGGCCCGTGGCGACGGGGCTTGTCTCACCGCAACGGTGAAGACTGCCTGGCGCGGCATCGCGCGCATGGCGCGCTCCTACGGTGGATCAGGCCGGACCGTTCGGCGGTGCGGGCGCCATCGCCACCGCCGCGCCACGCTCGGCGCTGTCGCGCGCCGCTTCCAGGACCCGCATCACCCCGAGCGCCTGCGGCGCGGTGACCGGCGGCGGGGCGCCATCCACGATCGCGTCGCGGATGCCGGTGTAATAGTCGCGGTAGTCGCCGGGCACGCTCGCGGTCGTCTCCCGGCGCAGGGCCCCGCCGTCGGCGCGCACCAGCTCGCCCGGCAGCGGGTCGTGGTCCGAACCTGCCGATCCCGGCGCGATGCCGGCGCGCAGCCGGTCCTCCTGCGGGTCCAGCCCGTGCTTGATCCAGCTGCCGCCGGTGCCGTGCGCGGCGAAACGCAGGCCATTGGCAACGACCAGGGTAGACGCGTGCAGCACCACCCGCCGCCGCGGCCAGCGCAGCGTCACCTGGAACCAGTCGTCGACCTGCGCGTCCTCGCGCATCCGGGCCAGGTCGGCCTGCACCGCGTCGGGCATGCCGAACAGTTGAAGCGCCTGGTCGACCAGGTGCGGGCCGAGGTCGAACCACAGCCCGGCGCCCGGCCCCGGGCGCTCGCGCCAGCGGTCCGGCACCTGCGGGCGGAAGCGGTCGAAGTGCGAGTGCAGTTCGACGATCGCGCCCAGCGCGCCCTCGCCGATCAACTTGCGCAGGGTGAGAAATTCGGTGTCCCAGCGCCGGTTCTGGAATACGCTGACCAGGCGCCCGACGCGGTCAGCCGCGGCGACGACGGCTTCCGCCTCGGCGACGGTGACGGTGAACGGCTTGTCGACCACCACGTGTCGCCCGGCCGCGAGCGCCGCCAGCGCCAACGGCGCGTGGGTGCGGTTGGGACTTGCCAGCACCACGAGGTCGACGGCGTCGTCGTTGAACGCGGCCTCGGGATCGACCCGCACGCGCACGTCGGGGAAGTCCGCCCGCACCTTGGCGGCGTCGCCCGACACCACCGTATGCAGCCGCAGCCCGGGCGTGTGCGCGATCAAGGGCGCATGGAACACCTTGCCGACGAAACCGTAGCCGACCAGGGCGACGTTCAGCGGCGTCACCGGCACGCCACCGCCCGGCGAGGCTGGCGACTCGCCTGCACGATCACCACTCGAACAGCTTGAAATAGGTCTGCGGCGGGTTGTCGCCCTCGGCATCGACGATGCCGTCGCCGTCGCGGTCGTACAGGTGGTACACCGGACCGCGCGAGGGCTGCACCCGCACCACGCGCACCTGGCCGGCGACACGGTACTCGGTGATCACGTCGCCGTTGGCCTCGGTGCGGGTGTTCTCGACCGCGTCGGCGGGGATCTCCGGGCCGGGGGGCGCCCCGTCCATGGTGGCGCAGGCGCCGAGCAGCAGCAGTGGGATCAGCAGCAGGGCCTTCATCGCGGACTCCGGGACGGGATGCCGCAATTATGCGCCGGTTCGCGGCCACGGGCCGTGATCGTTGCCCGGCAGGTGCTGGGCCGTATCGACATTCAAGCCCAAGCTCGGTGGTCCCCCTGTGGGAGCGACGGAAGTCGTGACTGGCCGCCCGCGGAGTCGCGACTCCCGTCGCTCTCACAAGAACGGTTGCGCCCGTTGTGAACCATTGCCGCGACTTCCCGGCGCCTGCACCCGCACACCGCCTGAATCATGAAGCGAATGTCGATACAGCCTAGAATCGGCGCATGACACGCCTGGTCCTGATCGACGGTTCCTCCTACCTCTACCGCGCCTTCCATGCGCTGCCGCCGCTCACCAATGCCCAGGGCGAGCCGACCGGCGCGCTGTTCGGCGTGGTCAACATGCTGCGCGCCACCCTCAACGAGAAGCCCGACTACGTCGCCTTCGTGGTCGACGCGCCCGGCAAGACCTTCCGCGACGACATCTATCCCGAGTACAAGGCCAACCGCCCGCCGATGCCGGACGAGCTGCGCGCGCAGGTGCAGCCGATGTGCGACATCGTCGAGGCGCTGGGCATCAGCATCCTGAGCGAGTCGGGGGTCGAGGCCGACGACGTGATCGGCACCCTGGCGCTGGCGGCGGCGCAGGACGGTATCGAGGTCACCGTCTCCACCAGCGACAAGGACTTCGCCCAGCTGGTGCAGCCGCGGATCGCGCTGGTCAACACCATGAGCGGCAGCCGCCTGGACAGCGAGGAGGCGGTGATCGGCAAGTTCGGCGTCCGTCCGGCGCAGATCGTCGACCTGCTGGCGCTGATGGGCGACACCGTCGACAACGTGCGCGGCGTCGACAAGTGTGGCCCCAAGACCGCGGCCAAGTGGCTGGGCGAGTACGAATCGCTGGACGGCGTGATCGCCAACGCCGGCGCGATCAAGGGCAAGATCGGCGACAACCTGCGCACCGCGCTGCCGCGATTGCCGCTCAATCGCGATCTGGTGACGATCAAGACCGATGTCGCCATGGCGCGCGGCCCGCGGCAGCTGCAGCTGCGCGAGCGCGATGCCGACACGCTGCGCGTGCTGTACACCCGCTACGGCTTCACCCAGGCGCTGCGCGATCTGGACGCCGCCGCCGCCGCGCCGCCGGTCGCCGGCGAGGGGCGACGGATCGGCGTGCGCGGCACCGAGGCCGGTTATGCGCGGCCGGCGGCGAGCGCGGACGGCACCGCCGATCCGGCGTTGGCGGTCGCCGGCGAGTACGAGGCGATCCTCGAGCGCGCGCAGCTCGATGCCTGGATCGAGCGCCTGCGCGACGCCGGCGAGTTCGCCTTCGACACCGAGACCGATGCGCTCGATCCGATGCGCGCCAACCTGGTCGGCATGAGCTTCAGCGTCGAGCCCGGCAGGGCCGCGTACCTGCCGCTGGCGCACGACTACGGCGGCGCGCCGCCGCAGCTCGACCGCGACGAGGCGCTGGCGGCGCTGCGGCCGCTGTTCGAGGACGCGAGCAAGAAGAAGCTCGGCCACCACGGCAAGTACGACCTGCACGTGCTGCGCCGGCACGGCGTCGACGTGCAGGGCTATGCCGACGACAGCATGCTCGAGAGCTTCGTCTACAACGCCACCGCCAGCCGCCACGACATGGACTCGCTGGCGCTGCGCTACCTCGGCTACACCACCATCAAGTACGCCGACGTCGCCGGCAAGGGCGCCAAGGCGATCGCGTTCTCGCAGGTCGCGATCGACGACGCCACCCGCTACGCCGCCGAGGACGCCGACGTCACCCTGCGCCTGCACCGGCTGCTGGCGCCGAAGCTGGTCGCGGTGCCGTCGCTCGAGCGCGTGTACCGCGAGATCGAGATCCCGCTGGTGCCGGTGCTGGCGCGGATCGAGGCCAACGGCGTGCGCATCGACGGCGACGAGCTGCGCCGGCAGACCGCCGACCTGTCGCGGCGCATGCTCGCCGCGCAGCAGAAGGCGACGGAACTGGCCGGTCGCACCTTCAACCTCGACTCGCCCAAGCAGCTGCAGGCGCTGCTGTTCGACGAGCTGAAGCTGCCGGCGGTGCTGAAGACGCCCAAGGGCCAGCCCAGCACCAATGAAGAAGCGCTGGAGGCGATCGCCGACCGGCACGAGCTGCCGCGGGTGATCCTGGAGTACCGCGCGCTGGCCAAGCTGCGCAGCACCTACACCGAGAAGCTCGCGGACATCGTCAATCCCGACACCGGCCGCGTGCACACCAGCTTCCACCAGGCCGGCGCCGCCACCGGGCGGCTGGCGTCCAGCGACCCCAACCTGCAGAACATCCCGATCCGCACCGAGGACGGCCGCCGCATCCGCCGTGCCTTCGTCGCCGATCCCGGCAACAAGATCGTCGCCTGCGACTACTCGCAGATCGAGCTGCGGATCATGGCCCACCTGTCGCAGGACGACGGGCTGCTGCAGGCGTTCGCTTCCGGCGCCGACATCCACCGCGCCACCGCGGCCGAGGTGTTCGGGCGGGCGATGGACCAGGTGACGCCGAACGAACGCCGCGCCGCCAAGGCGATCAACTTCGGCCTGATGTACGGCATGAGCGCGTTCGGCCTGGCGCGCAATCTCGGCATCGGCCGCGGCGAGGCACAGGACTACATCGCGCTGTATTTCTCGCGCTATCCGGGCGTGCGCGACTTCATGGAACGCACCCGGCAGCAGGCACACGACCAGGGCTACGTCGAGACGGTGTTCGGCCGGCGGCTGTACCTGGAGAACATCGCCGCCCGCAACCAGGGCCTGCGCGCCGGCGCCGAGCGCGCCGCGATCAACGCGCCGATGCAGGGCACCGCCGCCGACATCATCAAGCGCGCGATGATCGCGATCGATGCCTGGCTGCAGACCCAGGCCGGCGCCGCGCGGATGATCCTGCAGGTGCACGACGAACTGGTGTTCGAGGCGCGGGCGGACTTCGTCGACACCCTGCTGGCCGAGGTGGTGCCGCGGATGACCGGCGCCGCCGAGCTGCGGGTGCCGCTGGTGGTCGACAGCGGCGTCGGCGACGACTGGGACCAGGCGCACTGAACCGGGCCGCCCGGAACGAGACGGCTCCGGACGATTTCGTAGAGCCGAGCTTGCTCGGCTGCGCGGGCGCCGGAGCCGGGAGCAGCGGAGCAAGCTCCGCTCTACGGGACAGGGATGCCGCGCCGGCCGGTGGCGGGCCGGCCCCCCGGGTAAACGGGGGCTGAATTCTTCCGGGAAATAATCGAAATCTTCACGAACCATCCATGTAGGAAGTGGTCATATAGCTCGCGACAGATGCAACGTCTGTCGCCGATCTCTCCCTTCCCCTGGAGTGATCCCGGAACGTAAGGCTTCTCCCCGAGCCCCGTTCCACCGAGCCCCGCCGGCCCCCCCTGCCTGCGGGGCTTTTTATTTGTGAAGCCGGGAATGGGGAATCGGGAATCGGGAATCGCAAAAGCAAGCTCGGAGGCGGCGGGCCGAAGCCTGGTGGCGCCTGGCTTCATACCATTCCCGATTCCCCATTCCTGGCTCTTCAGTCCGTCTCCCGCCGCCAATTCAGCGAGCCGCGGTTCTCGAGGGTGCTGGACTCGATCTCGATGTCGAAGCCGCGGCTGAGCAGGTATTTCAGGGTCAGCACCTGGCCGGTGCCGAGCAGGGACACGCCGAAACCGACGTACAGCCGCGGCGACAGCTGCTTGCCGACGCCGAGCACGCTGCCGCCGAGCGCGCGGGATTGGCTGACGCCGGCGTTGTCCAGGCCGATGCTCGAGCCCAGCTGCGAGGCCAGGATGCCGCCGCCGGCCGACAGCGCCGCCGAGGCGGCATCGAGCTGGCGGCTCTCGTCGCCGCTCGTGCTCGACAGCGAGCGGCCCAGCGCCAGGTAGGCCAGGGCCTCGGACTGGTCGCGGGCCGGATCGGTCCAGACGTCGGCCTGCGGCGCGGAGGCGCGGCCGGTGACGTCGATCCCGGCGGTCAGCTGCTCGGCCTCGATCCGCCGCTCGGCGCGGATGTCGAGCACCGGGTCGGAAATGACGTCGTTGCTCCAGACCAGGTTGCCGCGGGTGATGCGCAGCGCCTGGCCGTAGGCCTCGTAGCGGCCGCCGACCTGCAGCGAGCCGCTGCCGCGCATGTCGCGCCCGGGCGTCTGCCGCACCCGCAGCTGGCCGCCGAGCGTGCCCTCAAGGCCGAAGCCGTTGAGCACGACGTCCTCGCCCATCACCAGGGTCAGGTCGAGCTGCAGCGCGGTCGGCGGGCCATCCTCGGGGTCGACCGGATCGAGCACCACCACGTCGGGCGAGGCCGACACGCCGTCGTCCAGCCGTTCCAGGTCGATCCGCGCCTCCGGCACCGTGACCGTGCCGGCGACCTCCAGCGGCCGGCCGGCGCCGTAGCGGACGGTCAGGTCGGGATCGGCGATCGCGCGCAGGTCGCGGGTGTCGGAGACCAGCAGGTTCTCGCCGCGCAGGGCGAGCTCGAGCGGCGTCGCCGCGGCGTCGCCGCTCCATCCGAGCGAGCCGTCGATGTTCAGGATGCCGTCGCCGGAGCGCACGCTGCCGGCGATCCGGGCGCTGCCGTCGGCCAGCGCATCCAGGCGCACGTCGCCCTCGGTCAGCACGATCGCCAGCGACGGGATCTCGGTGCTGAAATCGCTCAGCCGTGCCTGGCCGGCCAGCTGCGGTTCGGCGCGAGTGCCGCCCAACGTGACCTGGCCCGCCAGTTGGCCCTGCGGCTCGACGATGTCGGGCGAGAACAGTTCCAGCCAGGTCAGCTCGTCGACGTCGAGGGTGACCTGGCCGGCCAGCGGCGAGTAGGCGTCCCAGCCGGTGCGCACCTCGGCGCGTACGCGGCCGCGCTCGCCGATCACCGTCGACAGCGTGCCCGTGATCGCCCGTGGGTCGAACTCGGCCTCGAGCTGCAGCGCGTCGTAGCCGATCACGTCGCGACGTGCGCGCTCGCTGAAGCGCAGGCCGCCCTCGTCCGAGCGCACGCTGACGTTGCCGCTGTAGGCGTTGCCGACCGGGCGCACACGCGCATCGAGCGCGACCTCGCCGCGCAGCTGCCAGGGGCGGCCGTCGTCGCGCTCGGGCAGGTACGGCTCGGCCAGCGCCAGCGGCAGCTGTCGGCCGGTGGCGGTCAGGCCGTTGCGCGGCCAGTCGGCTTCGATGCATAGCGAGCCGCCGCCGTCGCTGCCGAAGCAGGACTCGGATACCCGCCAGTTGGCGCCGTCCTGGGCGAAGCGCGCCGGGCCCTGCAGGGTCCAGGCGGCGCCGCGCGCCGGCGCCAGCCGCAGCGATTCCAGCACGCCCCGCCAGCCGCCGCCGCGCTGGTCGGCGCTGCCGGCCAGGTCGAGCGCCCCGATCTCGCCGCGCGCGCTGGCGCTCGCGCGCAGCGATTCGATCGCGCCGCTGGCCTGCACCGACACCGTGTCCAGCGCGACGCCCGCGTTCACGCCGCTGGCGTCGATGTTCAGCTCGCCCTGCCGGCCGCGTTGCCACGGCAGCCGGCCGCGCACGCTGGCGCGTTCGGCGCTGTAGGTGCCCCAGGCCAGGCCGCTGCCGTCAAGGTCGACGTCGATATCGGGCGCGGTGCGCGCACCGGTCAACCGCAACTGCCCGTCGAGACGGCCGTGCGCGTCCGGCAGGAAGTCGTCGAGCCGCAGCGGCGCCAGCTCGGCGTCGATGTCGAGGGTGTCGGTGACGCTGCCGCGGGCATCGACGCGGCTGCCGCCGAGTGACAGCGCGATCTCGCCCTCGTAGTGGCTGGGCGCGCCCTCGGCGGCATCGGCGGCCGGGCCGTGCATGGCGAAATGGCCGCGGCCGTCCAGCGCGCGGCCGCGCAGGCGACCGCCGAGTTCTTCGGCATCGACCTCGATGTCGAGGCCGCCGTCGTCGCGGGTGGCGCCGCGGGTCGCCAGGCGGCCGTTCACCGCGCCGTTCCAGTCGGGCACGAAATAGCCGGGATCGAAGCCGTCGAGCACCGCGTCGATGTTCCAGCCCAGTGCCGGCGCCCAGGCGACCTCGCCTTCGCCTTCGAGGGCGCCGCTCGGCATCGTCGCGCGCAGCGCCCGCAGGGTCATGCGCTCGCCGTCGCCGCGGCCGTCGAGTTCCACCGTCGCGCTCTGGCCGTCGCGGGCCAGGGTGGCCTTGCCGATCGCGGCCCAGGCGGCCATGCGCCCGGCGATGCCGAAATCGGCGTCGGCCGTGACCGGCACGCCGGGCGTGCCGTCCGCGGACGCGGCGGCGCCCCAGCGCAGCCCGCGCGCCGTCACCGCGAACTTGCCGGTGGGGTCGGCGCTGTCGCGGAAATCGGCGCGCCCGCGCAGGGTCACGGTGCCGTCGAACAGTTCCAGTGCCAGCGGCTCGGCCTCCAGCACCTGGTTTTCCAGCCGCAGCACCGAAGGCAGCACGATGGCGGCGAAGTCGCCCTGCGAAAACCGGCCCTGCAGCTTGGCTTCGCCGCCGACGCCGTCGGCGGTGAGCGAGAACGCGACCGGGGTCCCCGGCTCGCCGCTGCCCGTCAGCAGGCCGGGATCGAGCGCCTCCGAATCGGCGCGCAGGCGCCAGCCGGGATCGTCGCGGCCGCGCAGGGTGAGCACTGCGCGCACCGGGGCCGGCGCATGGCCGGAGACCGCCACGTCCAGCCGCGTCACGTTGCCGCGCGCGACCAGGCCGATGCGCGGCCGGGTGCGGCCGGCCGGGGCCGGCAGCAGCGCGCTGCCGGTCAGGTCCATGCGGTAGTCGGCGCGCGGCGCGTATTCGCCGTGCAGGGTGAAACGGCCGCGATCGCTGTCGGCCTGCAGCCGCTCGACGCGCAGGCGACCGTCGCGCGCGTCGAGCCCGCCTCGCAGGCTGTGGATGTCGATCAGCGGCCCTTCCGCGCCGATCACGCGGAAGCCGTCGACGACGATCGCATCGGCCTGCAGCGCCAGCGGAAGCGGCCCGATCCGTGGCAGCGACTCCGGCCAGCGCGGCAGCTCGACCGGCTCGTCGCCGGACGGCGGCAGCGTCAGCACCGCATCCTCGACTTCCAGCGCGTCCAGCCGCAGCAGGCGGCCGAGCAGCGGGCGGATGTCGGGGTCGATGGTGACGCGTGCGGCCGCGAACGACAGCGTGCCGGGATCGGTGCACTGGCCGAACGGCACCGGCTCGCCGTCGCGGTCGGGACAGCTCTGCATCGCGAAGCGCACGTCGTGCATGGTCAGCGGGCCCGAGGCCGGCCCTTCCGCCTCGCGCCATTCCAGCGTGGTGCCGGCGGGCAGCCGCGCGACCACCTGCGCCAGCAGGAAATCGCGGCCGCCCAAGGTCATCAGCAGCCAGTAGACCAGCAGGCCCGCCGCCAGCAGCAGCACGCCCAGGCCGATCGCCGAGCGCAGCGCCAGCCAGCGCAGCCGCGCGCGCCGGCGCGCGCGCAGTTCGGCGATGCGCGCGTCGCGCTCTTCTGGCGTGAGGTCCGGATCGAGCCGGCGGCGGCGGAGGATCGGGGCCATCAGAACGCCGAGCCGATGTCGAGGTGCAGGGTGAACGGCGAGTCGGGATCGTCGAGGCCGCGGGCGATGTCGAAGCGCAGCGGGCCCACCGGCGAGCGCCAGCGCACGCCGATACCGACGCCGGTATGGAAGTCCGGGTTGTCACCGTCGAAGGCGCTGCCGCTGTCGACGAAACCGGCGACGCCGAAGCTGTTCTCGAAATAATGCTCGAACTCGACGCTGCCGGTGACGACGTTCTTGGCGCCGAGCGCGAAATTGCCCAGCTGCGGACCGACCTCGCGCCAGTCGTAGCCGCGGATGCTGCGGTCGCCGCCGGCGTAGAAGCGCAGGCTCGGCGGCATGTCGACCAGCGCGTTGGTATAGGTGTGGCCGAGCTCGCCGCGCACGATCAGCCGGTTGCGCTCGCCGATGCCGTGATACCAGCTGGCGCGGGCGTGGATCTGGGCGAACGAAGCGTCCGAGCCCACGCCCTCGACGCCGCCGCGCAGCACGACGTTGCCGCCGATGCCGCGGGTCGGGAAGATGCGGTCGTCGACGTCGACGTATTCGGCGCGCAGCGACGGATAGCTGAAGGTCGCGTAGCGGTAGTCCGGCACCGCGTCGGGGTCGTCGCCGTTTTCCTCCACGTAGGCCCAGCGCTCGCGCAGCACGTGCATCGAGGCGATCAGGTTGATGTGCTCGTTGTACTGGCCGCTGCGGCTGCCGACCAGCTCCACACGGCGGGTGTCGATGTAGTCGGTCTGCTCGTCGGCGGCCTGCAGGCTCACCGTGTACCAGCCGTCGAGCCAGGCGAAGGCGGGAATGCGGTACTGCAGGGTGAGGGTCTTGCGGCGCTGCGCGTAGTCCAGCTGCCACAGCGCCTTGTGGCCGCGGCGGTTGACGTAGCGGCGTTCCTCGCCCAGGCGGATGCCGGCGCCGCTGTCGGTGCCGTAGCTGATGCCGGCGGTCTGGACCTTGCGCTTGGCCGGCGTCAGGGTGACGTCCACCGGCACGCGGCGGTCGGCGACCGCGTTCTCCGGTTGCGGGTTGATGTCGATGCCGCTGAAGTAGTCGAGCCGGGTGAGCGAGGTGCGCAGGCGGTCGAGACGGCCCTGGTGGTAGTACTCGCCTTCCTGCCAGTAGATCAGCTTCTCCAGCAGGTCGTCGTTGACGATCGACTTCGGCGTCTGGGCGAAGGTGACCGGGCCCATGTTGTAGCGCTCGCCGCTGGTCCAGACCAGCTCGATGTCGGCGGCCCGTTCGGCGCGCGTCACCGCCACCCGGCGGGCGCTGAAGTCGGCGTCGAAATAGCCGCGTTCGGCCAGGCGCCGGCTGATCCGCGCCTTGCTCGCTTCGTACACGGAATGGTCGAACACCGCGCCGCGCGACGGTGCGAACGCGCCCAGGTCCTGGCGCAGGTAGCGGTCGTCGCCGCCGGCGCCGATGATGGCGATGTCGCGGTTGCGCACCCGCACCGGCTCGCCGGGGTCGACGGTGACGGTCACCGACACCGCGCCGTCGCTGCGCGTGCGTTCGACCCGGATGTCCGGCGAGTAGTAGCCGAACGGCTCCAGCGCCTCGCGGGTCTGATCCTCGGCCTCGCGGATCATGTAGCCCAGGCGCCGGCCGGGCACGTCCTTGCCGACGGCATCGACCAGCGACAGCGACACCCGCACGTTCTCGGTCATGGCCTCGTCGAGGCCGCGGATCTCGACCTCGCCGACCTGGACGGCATGGGCGGTACCGCTGCCCAGCAGCAATACGAATGCGAGGATGCCGGGCAGACGCACCACCACCGGAGGCGGGCACTTTGCAATCGGGGAGCGTAAGCAAACGGGCATGCACCGAGCATACCGGGCCGCCATCAATTCTCCATTAACGTAGTCGGGTCGATCACGGCCGGGACGCCGGCGACAACATGCCGAAACACATGGAGGTCACGCGCGACGAGCGTCGCTCAGATCGCCCCTCCCGGCATGGAATCGCGAGACAACGGCAAGAGATGGGCGAGACAACGGCAGGAGATGGAAACCGGCCGGGAGCATGCCTCCCAGCCGGTGCGGGCCCGCGGGGGAACAAGCAGGGGATCAGCTGCGATTGAAGACGATGCCGCAGCGCTTGCGTTCGGATGCGGCTTCCAGGGCTTCCATTTCACCCTTCATCGTGGCCAGGTCCGTCGCAGCTCTGTGGCCGTGGGTAAAGAACAGCGCAGGCCAGAACACGACCAGGCCCGCGGCCACGATGGCCTGATCCTGGTGGTGATGACGGCGCTCGGCCTTGACGGCGTCATGGGCCTTGTTCGAGACCTGGATCGACTCCGCGGCGATCTGGTCGCAGGACAGATTTTCGTAAGGCGCTTGCGCCGTGTAGGCCGGCCTGACGTTCTCCGGTTTCGGGGCGCAGGCCGCCAGGGCGATGGCCGCGACGGCGGCAAGACAGGGAAGGGTTTTCATCGGTATCGGCTCCTCTTGAGTGGGTATACCCACCCTTCTGCTTCGGGAAAAGGAAACCGCACAGGACACCGTTGGCGCGAGTGCATTGCAATGTGTCGGACCACATCAGTCGTGGACGATCTCCACGCGCAGGACCAATACGGTGCGATCCGGACGGATGACGCGGACCGGCATCACACCGCGTGCGTCCGCGGGAATCCGCAACCGGAACCGCAGGTCGCCGCCGACATCCACGACCTGACCGGCGGCTTCGACCCGTGAGCCGGCCGGCGCGCGCCCCTCGACGGTGCTGCTGGCCCGGGCACGGCCGGGCACGCCAACATGGCTGCCGGGAACGGTGAAGCCGGGCTGGCGATAACGGGGTCGCTCCATGGCGGGTTCCGGTCGCGATGGGAGGGAGGCGGCCTGATCCTCGACCTCGGTCGCCGGGGGCGACAGGCTGCCGGCGACGCCGATGGTCATGAGCAGGCTGATCCCTGTGCGCCGCGTGACGCTCATCACACCACCTGGTGTCTGTCGTACTCAGCGGAGTCCGGCAAGCGTTTCGCGAGCCATCCGGCCATGCCTGTCCCGCGCGCCCTAGAACCTCACCGAGAAACGGGCGTTGACGCCGTGCTCGCGGGCATCGCTGCCGAACTGGCCGCCGTAGCCGAATTCGAACAGCGAGTGGGCGCTGGTGCGGGCCGCGAATCCGGCTTCGGCCACCATCGCATTTTTCTCCACCGGCACGCCGCGGACGCTGAACGCGTCGCCGCCATCGAACGCCAGCCAGGTCTCCGGCGTGCGGTGGCCGCCGACGCGCCGGTAGCCCAGCATGCCGCGCAGGCTCAGCCAGGTCTGTTCCTGGCCGGTCGCGTTGAGATTGATTGCGAAGCGTGCGCCCAGGGTGCCGACGTTGACCCGATTGGCGACCCGCGGGCCGTGCAGCGCCGCCAGGCCGCCGGCCTCGTCGATCGCGCCGTGGTGGACCCGGATGTTGGCGTACTGCAGGAACGGCTCGACCTCCCAGCGCTCCCGGTCGAACCGGTAACCGGCCTCGATCACCGCCTGGCGGGTGCGGCCGTTGAACGTTGCCGATGCGCGCTCGTCGAAGTCGGCAAAGGCGATCCGGCGTTCGGTATCGATGTCGTGGTGGGCCTGGATCCACGCCGCGCGCACGCCGAAACCGCCCCAGTGGCCGCCGCCGTAGACGCCGAACAGGCGGTTGTCGGCGCGGCCGCGGTCACCGAGGCCGCGCAGGTTGAAGTCGGTGCGGCCGGTGCCGATCATCGCGCCGACCTGCCAGCCCGCAGCGAAGCGATGGTCATAGCCGAGCAGCAGATCGCGGGTGCTGTGGTCGATGCGGTGGGCGTTGCCGTCGCCGTCGATGTGGCCGCCGCCGCGGTGGGCGTCGATCCACAGTCCGTGGCCGCGGTCCTCGCGCCCCTGCATCGCGAATCCGTCGGCGCCGCTGCCGGCGCGCTGCATTACCGCGGCGCGCGGCGCGCCGCTGCTCTCCACCAGCACCGAACGCAGGCTCGGGTACAGCTCGCCGGACAGCTGGTCGAAGGCGACGGCGGCCTGGCCGGCGTTGAAGTAAATCAGCGATTGCAGCAGCGGATCGCTGTCGGACAGGCCGTCCGCGGCGGCGGCGACGGAGGCCTGGTTCCAGGTTTCGGCCGCCGAGGCGAACGACGCGCCGCGGCTCACGTCCAGATCCACCGCGAACGGCGAGTAGATCAGGTCGAAGGCGAGGAACGGCGTGTCCGTGTCTTCGAGGCCGGTGAAGGCGCCGGTGACGCCGCCGCCGGCGGACAGGATGCGATAGCTGCGGCCGAGCACGGACTCGCCGTGCACCAGAGCCGGGGCCACGGTGCCGCCCTGCACCTGCGCGCTTCCGCCGACGGCGATGCGATCGGATGCATCCGACGCCAGATCGACCTGATAGAACGAGCCGGCAAACTGGCTGTAGTCGCCTTCGAAGGTCAGGGTGCCGATCCCGGCATCGAACGCATCGCCTGGCGCGATGGTACCGACAATCGCGGTATCGCCCAGCGTGCCGTTGCCGCCGAGCCATCCCCACACCCGGGTGCCGCCGCCGGAAAGGGTGCCCTCGACCACGGCGAAGCCGTCATCGTAGACCAGCAGCTCGCTGCCCTGCAGGCTGCCGTTGAGGAGGAAGGTGCCGTTGACGACCTCGACATCGTCGGTCAGGGCGTTGTCGCCGTCGAACTCCAGGATGCCTCCAAGCACCGAAGCGCCGGCGAAGCGGTTGTGACCGGACAGGCGCAACCAGCCTTCGCCATCCTTGAACAGGCTGCCTGGGCCGCCGATGTCGTTGGTCCAGTCGTCCCAGGCGTCGCCTTCCCAGACCTTGGCGCCGCCGGCGGCCTGGTCCATGTCGACCACCGTGTCGTCGCGCAGCATGCCCGGGCCCTTGATCGCCTTTTCCAGGTCGAGCAGGCCCCAGCCGTAGATCTCGTCCACGCCGGCCTCGCCCAGATCGGTGGCGGTGGTCAGCATCACGTCGCGGACCTGCGTATTGTCCAGGTACGGGAAGCGCTCCATCAGCAGACCCAGCGCGCCGGTGACGTGCGGGGTGGCCATCGAGCTGCCCTCGTAATCCGCATACCGCGGCTGGTGCTCCGTATCGAGGATATCGTCCAGGGCGGTGGCGAAGGCGTTTGGCCGGGTGATGTCGATCCCGACCTGGATGTAATACTGCTGCTGCTCGGCGTCGCCGGCGATGGTCAGGCGGTAGTTCTCCAGTCTTTCCTCGACGCTGTCGCCGGGGGTGTTCTCCTGCTTGGCCAGGCCCAGTGCGATGGCGATCTGGATGAGCCGGTTGGGGCTGTTGTCGTAGGGGTCGAAAGTGGTGCTGTTGATAGCTCTGCCGGGCGCGGCGATGCACCAGTCGCGGGTTTCGCCGCAGATGCTGGAAAAATCGCTGCGCTGCAGATCCTGGTCAACTGCCATCACCGATACCCAATTGTCCTCGAACTCCGGAAGGAAGGCCGGCAAGGTCGCCTCCACGCCGGCATGGGTCAGGACGCCTTCATTGCCGTCCTCCTTTGTTCCCGACTCGTTGCCGGCCGCGAACACGAACAGGACGTCATGGTCGCGTACGGCCCGCAGGGCCGCGTCGTGGATGGGCTGGTCGTCCTCCTTGTCCTGCTGGTAGAGCTTGGCCACGTCGTCGAAGGTACCGCCCAGTTTCGCGCCCGTGCCCCAGCTGTTGCTGATCGCGCGGACGCCCCGTTCCACCAGGTCATCGAAGCCAAAGGCAATCACTTCGCTATTGAAGGTCGTGAAGTTCGACCCCCAGCGCTCCGGAAGCAGCGCGCGCAGCTCCTCGGCCGTCATCTGCGGTAGTTTTTGTTCGGTCAGGGAGTCGTTGAGGCCGGCAAGGGCGTCGGGCAGCAGCGTGTCGGTGGCCCCTAGAGCGTCGGTGGAGGCGGCAAACAGATGGGTACCGAAGGCCACGCCATGCATGCCGGATCCATCCCGGCTGGCGGCAATGGTGCCGGCGGTATGGGTGCCGTGGTCGCCGAAGATCAGCATGCCGATGCCGCCGTCGGCCACCAGAGAGGAGCCGTCGGTGAACGCAACCTCGGTGCGAATTCCGTCCAGGCGTCCGGATCCAGCGAATTCCGGGTGGTCGGCAAAGGTCCCGGTGTCCACGATGCCCAGGCTGATTCCGTTGCCGCTGAGTCCGCGCGCATAGGCGTATTGCGCGCCGATCGCGCCCAGCCCCCAGTCGGCCCCGAACTCCTCGGTCGCCCAGCTGTCCGGATCGCCGATCTCGCCCGGTTCCTGGTAATCCTGCGCGGCAGCCGTGGCGCTGAAGCCGAGCAGCAGCGCGCAGGCCACGGCGCGCGCGAGCGAAGAGCGGGCGGGGCGACGCATGGAGCAGGCAGCGGTCATCCTTCTGGAAGCCGGACGCATGGGGGTCTCCTTGGCGGTTGGCTTTCGTGAGCGGGGGAGGCGGCGCGCAACCGCGGCCCGGCCCGGCCCGGTGACCGGAGTCGCTGCAGGCCACGCCCAGTCCCTTGACTCGCGAAACCGGCACCGGACAGGACATGTCCTCCCACTCCGGCGTTTCCCGAAACATTCACCGTGACGGAAAGGTCGGGAGGACAGAGGCGCAGATGACGGTGAGTCGCTTGTCCGGCGTGGCGGCGAAGATCCGCTTCGATGATGGTCCGCGTTCCCGATCGGGCCCTGTCCAACGGCACCTGCATGTGCGTCTGGATCGAGCGAGATGAGCAACAGGAAGTGCACTCTGCGCCTTGTCATGGCGCTCGTTGTCGTGGTTCTCGGCACGGGAGCCTTCGCGCAGGACACGGGTCCTGATCCCGTCGTGGAGAACGCCGGAACCTCTCTTTTCCCGTCCGAAAGCACGCGTGGCATCGAAGCCATCCTCGATCAGCTCGCCGAACCCGATGAAGCCAACCTCGACTCCCTGGAGGGGCTCCTCGCGCCGGCGAACACGAACAGCCCCCGCGACACGATCATCAGCTTCCTCAAGCGGACCCAGCGCTACTACGACCTCCTGCAACAGGACACATACACGGCGGAGGACGACGCGGAACTGCAGCATCTGTACGACGAGATGCAGTGGTTCTTCGATCTCAGGAACGTCGCACCCTCGCTGCGGCAGGATGTGGCCGTGAACTCCGCGGTCTATCTGCGAGAGATCATCGACCGGGTCGGCCTGCCCCCGGTTGAACGCATTCCGGACCGGAAACAGATGCTCGCCGCCCTCGATGCGGGCTACCCGCCCGCATGGAAGATCGGCAGCAGTCCGCTCGTCATCGCGCGCATCGATGATGGACCCAACCAGGGGAAATATCTGTTCAGCGAGGAAACGCTGGAGACGGTCGAGGATCTATTCTGGCAACTCAGATCGTTTCCGTACCGCAGCACATCCGCACAAGGCTTCTACGAGGCGTCGTTTCTGACGCCGCGCCCAACCCTCCAGGCATGGTCGGACGAACTGCCCGCCTGGATGCACAAGGGAATCCTGGGGCAGACCATTTGGCAATGGATCGCAATGGCCCTGCTCTTTGCCGTTGCTTTCATGTCGATCTGGTTCCTGTCGTCCATCCTCAAGCGGGCGACGCGGAACGCCGCGCCCCTTGCGCGCGATTCGACGCTGCTTCTCGTGCCGCTATTTGCGATGTTCGCCAGCTATCTGCTCTATGACCTGATCGGCGACAAGATCTTCATCACCGGACCGGTTTTCCAGGCTGCCGTCTATATCATTTACGGCATAGCCCTGTTCGCGGGCGTCGTCTTCCTGTTCTCGCTCGGAACCGTGCTGATCGAGCTGGCAGCCTCGACCGAGCGCGCGAAACGGCGCCCGACCGACATCCATCTGGCGACCCTCGGCATCCGCGTTGTGAGCATCATTGCGATCGTGGCCGCCCTGCTGAAAGGGATGCACCTTCTGGGCTTCTCGCTGGCCACCATTCTTGCCGGTGCCGGCGTGACCGGGCTCGCTGTTGCGCTGGCTTCGCAGAACACGCTGCGCAACGTTTTCGGCAGCCTCATGCTGCTCCTGGACAAGCCTTTCGAGGTTGGCCAGCGGATCAAGCTCCAGGGCTATGACGGCGTTGTCGAAGATATCGGAATGCGCTCCACCCGGCTGCGGCTGCTTTCGGGGCATCTGGTCAGCATTCCCAACGAAAAGGTTGCCGGGATGGATGTCGAGAACGTCGACATGCGCCCATCCATCCGGCGCACGATCGACCTTCCCCTGGCCTACGATACGCCGCAGGAGAAGATTCAACGCGCCGTGGCGATCCTGCGTGAAATCCTGTCCGTGCCCGATGCCGGCGCTGCGGAATCGGACGGCGCATCGCCGCCCCAAAGGGATTCGCATCGTGGGCAGGATCCAGGAACGGGGCATCCGAACGAGGCCATCAATCACCCGGACCGGCCGCCGCGCGTCATCTTCAACGAGATCAACCCCGATTCCCTCAACATCACGGCCACGTACTGGTACGGCCCGCCAGACCATTGGGCCTATCTGGAGCACTGCCAGATAATCAATCACGAAATCATCCGTCGCTTTCGCGAAGAAGGTCTATAGCTTCCTTGGACACAAGTTCCAAGTACAGCACCACACCACAATCGGTGGCTTCAGGAAAGTTCGAATGAAGATGAGAAGGTCGAGTCGAGTCGCAGGCATGCGCTTCGTTCTGGCCGGGGTGTGCGCTTTGCTGATGTCCTGCAGCAGGAGTGAGGTCGCCACCGTGGAGGAAGACGCCGCGGTCATAGAGATGGGCGTTGCGGCGATGATCGACAGGGCTTCCACGTCTGCCGATCTGCCGAAAGCCTGCGAGGACTACGCCAAACGCGTGGAAGCGTGTATCGGCCGTATCGATGGTCATCCATCGGCATCGTCGCTGGAGGACTCACTCGATCATGCCAGGTCGCAGTGGGCGGAGGCGCCAGACGCGCATGCCCTCGCCTCTTCCTGCAAGGCTGCGAACAAGGGATTCGCAGAAACGGCGGCAACGACAGGTTGCGAGTGATTGCCGACGATCGGCCGGCACATCGAGTATCGATTCGACCGAATCGCTACCGGCTGGCTTCGGGTGTACGGGTCAGGGGTATCCTCTCGCCGCAGCCTTCCCGCAGGGCGACAGTCGTGTTTTCGGCGCCGGCGAGATGGCTCTGCAGGAAAGCGCGCGCCTTGCGCCAATCGCGGCGTACCGTGCGGTTCGTCACACCCATGAGCTCGGCGATTTCGGTCTCCTCGAGACCGCCGTAGTAGCGCAGTTCGACCACCCGTGCCAGCCGGGGGCTGATTTCCGCAAGCGACTCGAGCGCCTTGTCGAGTGCAAGCACCTCCTCCAGCCGGCCGTCCTCGGCTGCCGGCTCCCCGATCGAAGACAACCTTTCCGCAACCTGGTAGCCGCCCCGCTTGCTGGCCAGGGCCCGGCGCACCTCGTCGACCAGGACGAAACGCATCGCGCGGGCGATCAGGGAGACCAAGTGCGGGCGGCTGCTGGCCGAGACCTGCGAGCGCACCAGCTTCAGCCATGCCTCGCTGATCAGCGAGGTCGGGGACAGCCGCGGGTCCATCTGCTGCCGGATCTGGGAACGAGCGATCCGGTGCAGGTCCTGGTAGATCAGGCCGTAGATCCGGTTCCAGGCATCGCCTCCGGTCTGTTCGGCTTCAACCAGGAGCTGGGTGACCGACTCGGCCGTTTCATCGCCGAGTGCAGGTGTCGGCATATCCCCTGGTGAAGACGAAAGCAGATTTTGGCTGTACTTCATGTCCCCTCAAGCTCTGATTTCACGAATCCATCGAGTGACAGAGAGTTGTTCGGACAACCGCGGCAGCGCTTGATCCCAGCATAAGTCGAGCACGAGTTCATATGACGTGAAGGCTAAACCCTGATCGCAACCGGGCGTGCCCGGTCAGGCACACGGTATCCGGACTGACAACACTATGAGGAATCTGCAATGAAGCATTCGAACAACCTCCGCATCCGGGTCGTACTCGCCCTGGCCCTTCCGGCGATGGCAGGCGCAACCGATGCCGCCGCCGTGGAGGCGGTCGACAGGTTCTACATTTCGGCCGGCGCCTACAAGGCCAACAACGACGTCACGCTGCGCCGGGATTCCGCGTCGGGAACGACGCAGGGCACGCACGTCGATCTCAAGCGCGACTTCGGCCTGGACATGGACAAAACGGAATCCTACCTTGAGATCGGCGGCACGATCGGCCGGCGGCATCGACTCAAGGCGTTCCGCTACGGCCACGACGCCAGTGCCACGCGGGTCCTCGAACGGGACCTCGTCATCGGCGACGATATCTACCGCGAAACCGCCGCCGCCACGGGCGATATCGACATCGACCTGCTTGGCGCATCCTATTCCTGGCTGCTCCATCATGGAGAGCGAAGCGCCTTCGGTATCGGCCTGGGCGCGATCCGCTACAAGGTCTCGGCGAACCTGGCCGCCGCGCTTGACAACGATGGCGAGATCGAAGCCGTTGCCAGTTCGATCTCGGAGTCCCACTGGGCACCGCTGCTGCACCTCGAGTACATCCGTTCGATCGCGGACCATTGGCGCGTCGGCGTCGACGCGTCCTACGTGCGGAAATCGGGCGGCAAGGTTTCCGGCGATGCCATCGACCTTGGAGTGAAGGCCGAGTTCTTCCCCTGGGAGCACTTCGGTTTTGCGCTGCGTTACAACTACAACGACATCGACCTGGAGTTCGAGCATAGCGGGCACCGCGACGAGATCAACATCAAGAACCGCGGGCCGCAACTGGTCGCGACGTATCGGTTCTGAGACAGCCCCGATGTCGCCGGAATCTGCCTCATCATCCCCGGGATCGTCCCCGGGCCGGGCACGGCGCAAGCTTGCAGGGGCGATCGTGCTGCTGGCCCTGCCTGTGGCCGCGTTCGCCGGGGATGCGGTGGCTCAGGGGGGCGAATCGGGCGCCATGGAACGGCCTCGCACCTGCCTGGTGCTGGGTGGGGGCGGCGCGCGCGGCGCCGCCCACATCGGCCTGCTGAAGGTGCTCGAACGCGAACGTGTGTCCGTCGACTGCATCGTCGGCACATCGATGGGTGCGATCGTCGGCGGCATGTACGCAGCCGGCTACGGCGCCGACGAGATCGAGGCGATCCTGCAGCATGTCGACTGGCAGTCGGTGCTTCATGACCGCCCCCCGCGCGCGCAACGCACGATGCGCCGCAAGCGTGACGATCTGCGCCGACTGGGCGGGATCGAACTGGGCCTGAGAAACGGCAAGATCGCGCTTCCACGCGGCATGATCCAGGGCCAGCGACTGGAATTGCTGCTCCGCCGGCTGCTGTTGCCGACCTGGCGGATCGAACACTTCGACGACCTCCCCATCCCCTTCCGCGCGGTCGCCACCGACATCGTCACCGGCGACAAGGTCGTGTTCGAGCGCGGCGACCTGGCCATGGCGATCCGCGCCAGCATGTCGGTACCGGCCGTGTTCGCGCCTGTCCGCATCGACGGGCAGCTGCTGGTCGACGGCGGCATCGTCGACAACGTCCCCATCGACGAAGCGCGCAAGCTCGGTGCCGAGCGCCTGATCGTGTCCCGGGTCGGGTCCCCGCTGCTCGACGAGGCACACCTGAACACGCCGCTGGATGTCAGCGAGCAAGCCTCCCGTGCGCTGATGAAGCGTATCGTCGAGGCCCAGATTGCAACCCTCGACGACCATGACCTGTTGCTGACGCCGCCACTGGGCCAGTTCGGCGCACAGGAGTTCAACCGGACGGCGACGGCCAGCGCCATCGGATTCAAGGCCGCGGACGCGCTCACCCCGGAAATCCGTCGATTCAGTGCGTCGCCGGCCCAATACACCCGATTCCAGCAGCATCACACGCTGCCCGAACACGATGCTCCGTTGATCGCCTTCATCGACGTCCTGCGCGAGTCGACCCGTACCGGCGACTACGTTGCGCGCGTCACCCGGCGCCATGTCGATTCCCGCCTTGAGCTTGGTGCGTTGGAGTCGGACCTGGGCACGATCTACGGCGAGGACCGCTACGAACAGCTGCAATGGCGGCTGGTGAACGATGAGAACCGGGCCGGGCTGGTCATCGAGCCGCAGGACAAGCGCTGGGGGCCGGGTTTCATCCACGCAAGCCTGGGCCTGTCCAGCGATTTCGACGGAAACAGTGATTTCCAGCTCGACGCAGAGCTGACCCAGACCGGCCTGACGGCGATGGGCGCGGAAGCGCGTTTCGGCCTCGGTCTCGGCAGGATCGAGCGCCTGACCGCGGAGTTCCACCAGCCGATGAGCGACGGCCGGCACGCCCTGCTGTGGCACGGCGGCTACCGGGCCTTCGACGTTCCCGTGGACGCGTCCGCCCATGACAGCGCGGCCAGGTACCGCTACAGCGCATGGGGCGGAGGGCTGACCTGGTCGTACTCCATGCGCAACCATTGGGAGCTGTCGGCTGGCGTCGAACGCGGGCGGGAACGGACCCGCTTGCAGGTCGGCGACGGCGGAGAACGCACCCGTTCCGACCTGGGCAGCCTGGTGCTCGGACTGGCCAACGACACGCTCGACAGCGTCAGCTTCCCGCGTCACGGCCAACGCCTCGAAGCCACCCATCGGGTGTACCGGGAGGCGCTTGGATCCGACCTGCGCGCCGGTGTCACTCGCCTTGCCTGGGACGTCGCCTGGTCGCGCGGCTCGCACAGTCTGCTGATCGGGCTTCACGGTTCATCGGCGCAGGTCGACGCAGGACAAGCCTTGGACGCCTACGGATTTCTCGGCGGGCTCGGCCGGCTTTCCGGCTATCAGGACGATTCGATTTTCGCGATGCAGACCGGGCTTGCACGAGCGATCTACTACCGTCGCCTTGGTCATGCCGACTCCCTGTTGTCGATGCCGCTGTACTTGGGCGGAAGCCTGGAAATGGGCGGATACTCCAACGACCGCAGCTTCCTGGACTCGAACGACCTGATCGGCGCGGGCAGTCTCTTCCTGGGAATCGATACCCGCATCGGTCCGGTCTTCCTTGGATACGGGCGGGCGGAACACGGCGCCAGCTCTTTCTATTTCAAAGTGGGATCGTTGCTGCGCGATAGCCATTGACGTCGATGGGACACCGCGCCTTTATCCGCTTCAACCCAACCATGAGGAGCGAACCATGAGCACGAAAATTCCCATGCCGGCACTGGCCGCATTTCTGGCCTGCTTCGGATTGCCATCGTCCGCCGCCGCACAAGCGACCGTGGAGTGCATTTCGCACGACTACCGCTACAGCGAATGCTACGCACCGCTCGAGCAGCCGCAGCTGGTCTACCAGAAGTCCCACTCCGCCTGCATCATCAACAAAACATGGGGGTTCAACCCCGCGACCAGCCGTGTCTGGGTGTCGGATGGATGCTCCGGCGTCTTCGCCGACGCTGGCGGCTACCACCACGGCGTGGCCGGCACTGCAGACGGGAACGCACGTCAGTACGACCAGCACGGGCATGATGCGGGCACACTGGTCGCCGGGGCCGTTCTGGGTGCGCTGATCGAAGGCGCGGCCGATTCCAGGCACGATCGGCGCCACACGCACAGCAACGCCCGGCGCTACAGCACGCCTTCCGGATACAACGGATGCCACGGTGTCGGGTGCCTGATCGACAACCCTGATCAGACGGTGACCGACGACCGTCCCCAGTTCGACAGGGAGGGCAACCCGAACTTCGACACCCAAGGCAACTATCAGGGTTGTCACGGCATTGGTTGCGATGTGGATGACCCCGGTTCGGACAACTACGGCTCGGACGACCCTCCGGAGCCGGGCCAGACGGAGTTCTCCGACGACTCCGGCGGCGATTCGGACGACTCCGGCTCGGATGATCCTCCGGAGCCGGATCAGACGGAATTCTCGGACGACGACGATTGATCTCTTGCGTCCGGGCAACCATCGCTGCTAAGGGCTGCCCGGTCCGCAGCATATGGGACAAGGAGAACAACATGCAGATCAAGCATGCAACCGCACTGGGAGCGCTCCTGTTGCTGTCGGCTTGCAGCGATCCCGCTGACAAAGATCCGGGGGCATCGCCATTTCCGGCAGGCATGCAGAGTGCAGCCGCCAGCGACAACGACACCGCGGAAGTTGCCCCGGATCGGCCTGCAAGCGCTGCGCAGAGCGCGAGCGATGATGACGACTGTTACAGCAAGGCCCAGAGTCAAGCCGAGCTGACAGAGTGTTCCGAGGATGACCTGAAGCCGGTCGATGACGAGCTGAACAAGCGCTACAGGGAAATGGAAGCGCGCCTGAAGGACGATGACGACACGAAGAAGCTGCTCATCGATGCGCAAAGGAAGTGGGTGGCATTCCGCGATGCGGAATGCAACTTGTCCACGGTCAGATCGTCAGGCGGTAGCATCCATCCCATGAACTTCAACAACTGCGCGACAGACCTGACACAGAGACGCGTCAATGATTTCCAGGGCTATCTGAATTGCGGCAAGGAAGATGGCGGCGATGACGAATGCGCAATTCCTGGTGCGAACTGAATCCATAGGCTTCGATGACTACGGCGATACCAATGACGCGGACGACAGCAGCCTGGACGACTCGAGCGAAGACGACCGACCACCGCGGTCGCAGATAACCCCCTCCTGCTGCATCACGCATGTGTCGCAACGATCAGAAAACGAGGACGTTCTGAATGAACACTGGAAAACTGTGAGCCGCGCGGCCCACGGACTCCAGAAGCGAGGAGAGCAAGATGAAAGCCAAGAATACGGCAACCATGTTGGGAGCCCTTGTTCTGCTGTTGGGATGTACCGACGTTTCGGTTGACAATGGGCAACAGACATCAACGGCCGCGAAAGATAGTGCGCAAGCCGCCATCGTCGAGAAGCCGGACAAACCCCTCGGGCCGGACAGGCATGACTACAAGTCAGCCTATACGTCGCTGCAGAAGGCCGTGGCTGCAGACGACAAGGCAGCCGCATCCAAGCTGGTCAGTTACCCGCTGGTGGTATCGCAGGGGGCCGTGCAGAAGACTGTTGCAACGCCCGGCCAGTTCGTCGCGGAATACGACACCATCATTACCCCCGCGGTGCGCGAAGTGATCGTCGAGCATGATTTCGACACCGTGGTGGCCAATCGTTATGACCGTTCCGACGATGCAAACATGTTCATGACCGGTGCCCTCCTGGGTGCTGTGGCAGAAGGCGTTGCGCGCTCGTGGGGCCGGCGCCACAGCACCAGCAACAATCACTATTACCAAGGCTATGCCGACTACTATTACGACGGCTGCCATGGCGTCGGCTGCCTGGTGGACCCCCCGCCGCCGGTGAGTACCTATGACGACTATGCCGGCTGCCACGGCGAAGGCTGCCTTGTCGACGACCCGGATGCGACGCCGGATTACCCCACCAAGCCGGATGCGTTCATAACGGATGATCCACCAGAGCCGGGCCAGACAACGTTCTCCGACGATTCGCCACCGGAGCCGGGCCAGACAACGTTCTCCGACGATTCGCCGCCGGAACCCGGGCAGACGACGTTCTTCGACGACGGCTCGGACGAGCCATTGGAGCCGGGCCAGACGGAGTTCTCCGACGACTCCGGCGACGATTCGGACGGCGTCGAGTCCACTTCCGATGACGACAGCGATGCCGATGACACGGACGACGGCAACCTGGACGACGCTTCCGATGACGACAGCGATGCCGATGACGTGGATGACGGCAGCCTGGACGACACGTCCGATGACGACAGCGATGCCGATGACGCGGACGACGGCAGCCTGGACGACACGTCCGATGACGACAGCGATGCCGATGACACGGACGACAGCAGCTTCGACGACTCGAGCGAAGACGACTGACCACCGCGGTCGCAGATAAACCTCCATGTTGCATCACGCATGTGTCGCAACGATCAGAACACGAGGATGCCCCAGATGAACACTGTAAATTCAATCACCATCATTGGCATGCTGCTGCTGTTGTCTGCATGCGGCGGCTCGCACGACACCGCGTCGGAAGCATCGACACCAGTGGCCGAAGCGCCGGACCCTGCCGCGCCCCCGGCCGGGGCAGTGGTGGATCCATCCGTCGCTGCCGCTGCGGGCGATGCGCAGCCTTGCATCGGCGCCGACGTGGAACTCACTGACGCGCGCCGCAAGGAATATCTCGAGCTCGTTGCCGACGCAATGGACAACAAGGTGAAGCCCGAGGCGGTGGAGGTAGTCCGCTTCATGGGGATCGGCACATGGAGCGCCGTATTTGCGACCACGCCGATCGCGGACCCTGGCTGGTTGGTATTCGAGTCCACGGATCGCCGGCAGCAGTTCAAGGACGTCTGGGGAGGGGAGGCTGATGAAGACGACAGGCAGGGATTGGCCGAATGGGCAGCGGGACTGGGCGCGCCGGCCGATTTCGCGGCGTGCTTTGCCGAGACGGTCATCAACTGACGTACGCAGATCGCCCACATGTCGCATCACCCATGTGCCGCAACGATCAGAACAAGAGGAGGCTCTGGATGAACGCTGGAAACTCAATCGCCCTCATTGGCATATTGCTGCTGTTATCTGCATGCGGCGGCTCGCATGACGCCGCGCCGGAAGCGTCGGCACCGGCGGCCGAAACGCAGGGCGCCGCCTCCTCTGACGGCACCGATGGCGCAGGCAATGGCGGGGCTGTGGATGCATCTGCGGCGCCTGCCGAAGACGACACCTTGGTCGCAGCGGACATCGAATCGATACTCGGCGGCAATGCGGATGATTACAGATCGGCCTTCCTGGCCTTGCAGAAGGCCGTGGCTGCAAGCGACAAGGATGCCGTGGCGCAGATGGTTCTATATCCGCTGGATGGCGCCATCGACGGAAAACAGACCATCCGGGACGCCGGCCAGTTCGTACGGGAGTACGACAGAATCGTCACGCCTGCGATTGCCGATGCAGTCGCCCGGCAGAAGTTCGCCGACCTGATGGCCAACAAGAACGGCCTCATGTTCGGCAATGGCCAGGTCTGGCTGACCGGCATCTGCGAGGACGATGCCTGCGAAAAGCAGTCGATCCTGGTCACAACGCTCCAGGACACGAGCGATCTCGACAACTAGACTGGTAGTCCGAAAGCGCGGACGAAACCGAGTGGAATTGGGACTCCCGGACAACGACAACGAGTGGCGGCGGCAATGGCTGTCGCTGCGCGGCAGTTCTGGAAGGCAATGGAGGACCATGAAATGCAACGCAGAACCACAATAACCACGCTGGGGACGCTGTTCTTGTTATGGGGGTGCGGCGGTTCCCCCGGCGCGGATCCAGACGCTTCGGCGCAGGCCGGCGGACAGGACATGGAAACCTCGAAGGCAATGGAAATCCCGAGAAATCCGGCCGGCGGAGAATCCGTGGATACCGTGGAGCCGACGGAGGATGACAGTGAAGTCATCGCCCAGATAGAAACGTTGTTCAGCAGTTCGGAGGAATACAAGGCGGCCTTCATCGCGTTGCAGACAGCCGTGGCCGCGGGCGACGAGGCCGCCGTATCCGAGCTGGTCGACTTCCCGCTGAGCATTTCGGTGGATGGCCGGAGGGTCATCATGAACCCCGAGCAGTTCGTGAACGAATACGACCGGATCATCACCCCTGCAATCGCCTCGACGATCACCACACAAAAGTTCTCGGACGTATTGGTCAACACCCAGGGCGTGATGTTCGGCGACGGCGAAGTCTGGCTCAGCGGCAGATGCGAGGACGAGGCGTGCGAGACGCCACTGGTCTCGATTTCCCGGATCCAGGAAGCGCCCAAGGGCGACGTCGAGTTTCCGCTGACCGTGGACATCGAGCTTTCCGACGCCGCCGCCAAGCGGATGAACAAGGACGCCGAGACCCTCATGGTCTACGTTTCCTACTTCGGGTTTGCGACACCTGCCGCCAAGGACATGGCGGACGACCTGGGCCTGGTGGACCTGGGCTCTGCATCACCCGAACTTGCGCCCAGGAGCCGTCAGGCCGTCTTTGACGGGAGCCAGTTCAAGCGCGACCGCTTGCAGCGCATCTCCGGTGGCCCGCGGGTCAACATCAACGTCCTTTCGGGCCGCCACTCCTCCGAGGACAACATCCTCGATTGCGACTTCTACGAAGACAGCCTGGCCACTGCCACCCGCTCTCCGATCCCCCTTGGCTGCAAACTGCTGCGGGGCGAATGAGGACTGGCTTGAAACGTACGTCCGGTTGCCGTCCGGCTTTGGGACCTGATCCATAACAGTTCGCGGACATTCCCGGCAACATGGGCAACATGGGCAGCACGGCAAGCACACCGCCGGCCCATGCAGGAACACGGGCCCGGAATCACCTTCCGGTCATACCATCGTTCTGCCATAGAAAGGCTCCATGATCATCTTCGAGGTTCGCGCCCTCCTGCTTTTCGATCGCTACACCGGCATGCCGGAGGAAGAGCGCCGCCGGCGCCTGGCCGAGCTCGAGCGCGAGGATCCGCATCTGCACGGCGCGCTCGCCGCGCTCCTGAAGGCCGATGCCAGTATGGACACGCGGCTGGACCGTTGGTCATTGGATGTGCTCGCCCCGCTGCTCTCGGACTACGAGGCGCCCCCGGCGCCCGACAAGCGCATCGGCCAGGAGGTCGGGAACTGGCGGATCATGGACACCATCGCCCGCGGCGGCATGGGTACCGTCTACCAGGTGGAGCGCATCGACGGCCAGTACCAGCAGATCGCCGCCCTGAAGTATGTCCGTGCGGATATTTCATCGCCCAGGCTGGTCAGCGCGCTGCTCAACGAACGGGACGTGCTGGCCCAGCTCAATCATCCCGACATCGTGCCGCTGCTGGACGGCGGCATCGACGATGAAGGCTATCCCTGGTTCGTGATGCAGCGGGTCGATGGCGAACCGATCACCTCATGGTGCGACCATCAGCAACTGGCGATCCGAAAGCGGGTCGAGCTGTTCATCGATGCCTGCGATGCCGTGGCCTATGCGCATGCACGCGGCACGCTGCACCAGGACCTGAAGCCCTCGAACATGCTGGTGACGCCGGAAGGTCGGCCGCGCCTGCTGGATTTCGGGCTGTCGAACTCGCTGGTCGATGCCAACGTAGGAGACTACAAGCAGCTGGCAATGACGGCGGGCTACACGCCTCCGGAACTGAAAAAGGGAGAAAGCCCGGGATTCACGACCGACATCTACGCCCTCGGCGTCGTCCTGTACCAGCTGCTCTGTGCCCGCCTGCCGGTCAAGCCTGCCGCGATCCGGCATGTCCCCATGCCTCCCAGCCGGCTGGCCGAAGGCATCACCGACAACGAGGCCAGCGCGCGCGGCGCCAGCGGGCAACACGAACTGGCCTGCCAGCTGAAAGGCGAACTGGACGCGATCGTCCTGCGCTGCGTGGCGACCGATCCGGAAGCCCGCTATCCGGACGTCGAATCGCTGCAGGCCGACCTGCGCGCCTGGCTGGCCACGCGGCCCGTCGCCGCCCACGGACAGGGATTGCGCTATCGCTTCGGCTGCTTCGTCCGGCGCAACCGCGACTTCTCCATCCTGGCAGCCGCCGCCGTCATCGTTGCGGTGGTCGTGTTGGCGCTCTGGGCGTGGCAGACCCAACGCGCACGGGGCGAGGCCGTGGTGGCCCACCGGGTGAACCAGTTGCTGGAAAGCACCCTCGGCATGGCGACGCTTTCCGGGCTGGGCGACATGCCGATGCAGGCGACCGAACTGCTGGACCATGCCGAACGCACCCTGCGCGAGCAGGCGCGGGAAGGAGAGGCCGGGAGCCCGGAAGTGCTGGCACGCGGCCTGTCCCTGCTGGCACGGAGCCGTGCCCTGACCGGCCACTACCCGCGCGCCGAGGCACTGGCGCGGGAGGCCCTGGAGCACAGCGGCCAGGACGCGTTGCAGACCGCCTTCAACCTGGCGACGCTGGCCCGGATCCAGAACCTGCAGGCCCGGCATGCAGAGGCCGAACGCACGGCAAGGCAAGGGCTGGCCGCGCTGTCGCTGCGCCTGACCGACCCGTACCGGCTGGCCTGGGTGCGGCTGCAGGACCAGCTCGCGATCGCGCAATCGGGACAGGGGCAATCGAAGCTCGCATTCAAGACCCTGGCGCGGGCCATGGCCGAAGCGCGCGAGCTGTCACCCTCGATCGGCGATCCCGTCCTGGCGCAACTGCTGATCCAGCGCGGCACCTGGTATCGCTGGCGCATGCGGTTGGCCGAGTCCGAGGCCGATCTCCTGCAGGCGATCGAACTGGCCGGACAGATCGACCCGGTCACCGCCGACGATGCTCGCGAATCGCTCATCCGCACCGTGCGCGCCTCGCGCAAGTCGGGACGCGAGGCGCGGGCGCTGGCGATGGCGAAGAAGCTGCTCGACAGTCGCCAGCGCACACTGGGCAGCCAGCACATCCAGACCGGCCAGGCGTGGACCGAACTGGCCTTCATGCAGGGCATCAATTCCGACTACGACTCGGCACGGGCATCACTGCAACACGCACATGACCTGGTCGAACCGCCGCTCGGAGCAGACCACCCGGCCGCGGCACGGATCTACATCGGCCGCGCCTTCGTTGAGATCCATGCCGGACGGGTCGATGAAGCCATTGCCCTGACGGAGAAGGCGCGGGTGATCTACGAAACACACAACGGTCCGGCCCACGAATTCACCCTGCACGCCCGCTCCCTGCTCGCCAACCTGTACTGGTCGCGTGCCTCGATGACCGGCGACGAAGAAGCGCGCAAGAAGGCATTGCTGCTCCTGGAAACGGCCCTCCAGGATGCGGAACGCGCCCACGGCACCGTGGACTCGATCCACCGGGTCGCCTATGCCGACCTGCTCCGGGGCGCCGGGAAAAAGCAGGAAGCCCGCCGGCAACTGGTGCGGGCACGAGAGGACACATTGTGGCAGTACGGTGCGGACAGCCAGGAAATGCTGGGACTCCAGCTGTCCGAGGCTTCGCTCATGGCCGGCGACGACGTCGATCCCGAGGCGACGGAGGTGGCTCTGGACCGGCTGATCGCCGATGCCGCGAGGTTCGACACGCTCTACGCCATCGCCATCCTGCATACCGCCTGGCTGGTGAAAGGGAGCTGGCTGCAGGGCCGGCACCGGCTCGACGAGGCGGCAACGGCGTTCCGGAATGCCCGCGAAGCGGCGGAGCGCGCCGGCCACCAAGGCTGGGTGACCACGGCCGAGCGCCGGCTCGCCGCATTGGAACAGGCCGTCATCGCGCTTGCCGAAGCCGAGCCGCGACGGTGATGCGGCGCCAGGGGGAACCTCCGGATAAGTTCGGGAGCTCCCATGGGGCTTGCGATGTCCTGTCACGCGGCCAATTTCCGATAACACCCATGATCCTCACCGGTTGCCGTCTGCGGCAGCATCAACGGCAGGAGTTCGACTACCCGATGCCCCAAGCGCGGATCCGCCCTCCCCCCACGACATGAGGCGTGACACGATGAAATCCTCCGCTTTTGTCCTGGCGACCGCGCTTGTACTGACCATGGGCGCCTGCGCTTCGCCGCAAGCGGCCGCGACCGGACTTCCCGCCGCGGCGGCACACGATACCGAGTTCCTGAATTGGGTCGTCTCGCTGGGCGATGCCGCCGAAAAGGATCCGAAGTACCGGCGGATTCCGCTGGACACCCCCGCGCGGGTGAATGCCTTCACCGAACGCCTGCACCGCCTGTACCGGGGCCAGACCGGCGAAGCCGAGTTCAGGGCCTGGGTCGATGCGGAGTACCCGGGCCACACCTACGAGCAGGATTTCATTGTCCAGTACCTCGCCCTTCATGGGCATGGCGGGTACTGAACCGGAGACCGATGCCATGCGCGCAGGCAGGACGCCCGGAGGCCGCCCCATGTCGAAACCGTCCCGTACGCATGGCCGATTGCGGTGGATCGCACTTCCGACGCTGCTGTGCGCCGCCATGGCCATCCCGGGCCTGCATGCGCAACAGCGGGCGTACGCGCCGGAGAATCTGCGGACGCTTTCCATACCGGACCAGACCCGGGTCATCCGTCTGGAATACAGCGAACAGTCGGGGGGACGTTCGATCCCCGGCGACCAGTTGCGCTTCTATCTGGACCAGGTCAACCGCTCCGACTGGACCTTCAGCCGTATCAAGCAGGACATCGCCCGCTCCCTCGGCGACGGCCATGCCGGCGGGGGCGGCCCCGACCCGAGCATCGTCTGCGAAAGCGAGCGCGGTCGCTACGCCGAATGCCGCACCGGCTGGGCCAACGCGGCCCTGTCCCGGAGCCTGTCCTCGACCCGCTGCATCGAAGACGTGAACTGGGGCGTGCGCCCGGGTCTGGTCTGGGTCGACCAGGGCTGCCGCGCACGCTTCGTGGAAGCCATGGCCGCCAACGAGACCATCCGCTGCGAAAGCCTGCGTGGCAGCCGTCAGGAGTGCCGGACCGGCTTTCGCGGCCAGGCGCTGCTGACCCGCCAGCTTTCGTCCACGGCCTGCATCGAAGACCGCAACTGGGGGCAATCGCCGGGCCTGGTCTGGGTCGATGCGGGCTGCCGCGGCGAGTTCACCCGGGTCCCCGGAAGCGCTCCACCGCACCGTCCCACCCCGTCGCCGGTCGCCGGCTACACGGTGACCTGCTCGAGCCCGGACGGGCGTCCATACAGCTGTACCTGGGACAGCCGACAGGGCCGCCCCGTGCTGGTCGAACAGCTGTCGCAGAATCCGTGTGACGAAGGGCTGGGCTGGGGCTACGTGGGCGACCGGCTGTGGGTGAACCGGGGTTGTCGCGCACGTTTCGGCGTGGCCGGCTCGGCAAGGCCCGAGTACAACGTCCAGTGCACCAGCAGCGCTGGCGCGATCAGCTGGTGTGAATGGGACGACCGCAAAGGCCGGCCCCGGCTTGCCCAGGAGTTTTCTTCCGGCCTGTGCCGCGAGGGCCGGACATGGGATTATCTGCCACGCCGCGGTATCTGGGTCAGCAATGCCTGTAGTGCGCGGTTCTCGAATAGATAGACTGCAACCCGAACAACGGGAATTGATCCCATGAAACACGGTTTCCCGCGTGCGGCATGCCTTGCGATCCTGGCCGTGCTGCTTGTGTCCGCAGGCGCAGGGCCGACCAAAGCACAGAATGACGCTGCCGATGCGGCTGATGCCACTACAGCGCCCAGGGAGCTGACGGTCGGGTTGTACGTCAGTCCTCCATTCGTGATCAAGAAGGACGACCGCTACACCGGCATGGCCATCGACCTGTGGGACGAGTTGGCCGACCGGCTCCATCTGCAGGCCAGCTATGTGGAGATGGAGACATACAGGGAACTGGTCAACGCCACGGCCAGCGGAGAGGTCGATGTCGCGGTGACCAACCTGACCATCACCCGAAGCCGGGTGGAACGCATCGACTTCACCCATCCCTGGTTCGACGCCGGCCTCAGGATCATGGTCAGCAACGAGCGTCGCGCGGGTTTCCGGGGCCTGATCGCGGGACTGAACCAGTCGGGCCACTTGCGGGCGTATGCATGGATCGCCTTGGTGATCGTCGCCGCCACGATCCTGGTAACCGTGTTCGACCGGCATTTCGACAAGGAATTCCCGCGCAGCTGGCGCGACGGCATTGCCGAGAGCTTCTACGCCGTCATGTCGATCACCACCTCGGGCAAGTCGCCGTCGCGCAAGAACCTGTTCGGCTGGATCGGCCGGATCTGGCAGGGTCTCTGGCTGATCTGCGGCATCGCGGTGCTGGCTTACGTCACCTCGTCGGTGACCAGCGTGATGACCACCCTGTCGTTGACCAGCCAGATCAACAGCGTCGCGGACCTGCCCGGACGTCCGGTCGCGGTCTTCTCTGGCAGCGTGGCCGAGGAATACGCCCGTCAGGCCGGGCTGGATGCCCGCAGCTATGCGCACATCGACGAAGCCGCCGAGGCCCTGGTCGACGGTCGGGTTGCCGCGATCATCGGCGATGCACCCGTGCTCGAGTATTTCGCCCATGACAACCCGGACCGGCCGGTCGCCGTGGTGGGCGCGATCTTCGAGCCGGACAAGTACGGGTTCGGATTGTCGCGCCATAGTGCATTGACGCGACCGCTCACCGTGGAGCTGGTCGGCGCGCATCGAAGCGGCCTGATCGAGGAGATCAGGACCCGCTACTTCGGCGAATCGCCATGAACAGGCCCCTTCTCCATCGACGCCCGGTCCTCAGATCGACAGATGCTCGATCGCGGCGACGCTGCCGAGGCGGTCGCTCAGGCGCCTGAGCAGGGCCAGGCGATTGCGGCGCAGGGCCGGGTCGTCGGCGTTGACCATCACCGCATCGAAGAACGCGTCCACCTGCGGCCGCAGCCGCGCCAGGTGCGCCAGCGCGTCGACGTAGTCGCCATGGGCGAGCGCGTGGCCGGTCTCGGCATAGACCGCTTCCACCGCCTCGGCCAGCGCCAGTTCCGCCGGTTCGCTCAGCAGGGCGTGGTCGACCTGGCCCGGGATCGCGCCGTCGGCCTTGCGCAGGATATTGCGGATGCGCTTGTCGGCCGCGGCCAGTGCCCCGGCCTCGGGCAGCGCGGCAAAGGTGCCGACTGCGTCGATGCGGCGGTCGAAGTCGTAGAGCGAGGGTGAGCGCTTCGCGGCCACGGCGGCGAAGTGCTGCGCCGGTACGCCCTTGTCGGCGTAGTAGCCGCGCAGGCGGTCGAGGATAAAGGGATAAATCTCCTCGTAATTGACTTCACTTAAGGAATTAAGTTGTCCCCATACCACTTCATTAATGGGCACGCCAAGACTCTGTGCGTGCGCCTTGGCCGCTGCACGCTCACTAGCATGCATCGACATGATCTGTCCGAGCACTTCGCCAGAGGCGGAGCGGATGAGGTCATTTAGATTCAAGTCGAAACCGCTTTCGATGATTGTCCGGGCAAGGCCAAGCGCATTGCGCCGCAGCGCGAACGGATCCTTGTTGCCGGTCGGCTTCAGGCCCGCGGCGAAGCCGCCGGCCAGGGTGTCCAGGCGTTCGGCGATTGCCAGTACCTTGCCGACGCCGGACAGGGCGATGTCGTCGCCGGCGAAGCGCGGGCGATAGGCCTCGTCGAGGGCGTTGGCCAGCGCCAGGCGGTCCTCGCGCGGCAGGTCGTCGAGCGACGGGTCCTGCGAGGCGTAGTAGCGGCCGGCGATGCCCTGCAGCTCCGGAAACTCGTTTACCAGCCGCGACTGCAGGTCGGCCTTGGACAGTTCCGCCGCGCGCCTGGCCAGCGCCGGGTCGACGCCGACCTGCGCCGCGATCGCCTCGGCCAGCGCCGCCACCCGCGCGACCTTGTCGGCGACGCTGCCCAGCTTCTGCTGGTAGGTCACGGTGCGCAGTCCGGCGTTCATCGATGCCAGCCCCTGCTTCATGTCCTCGACGAAGAAGAACTTGGCGTCGGCGAAGCGCGGGCGGATCACCCGTTCGTAGCCCTTGCGCACCTCGGCCGGATCCTTCGACTCGATGTTGGCGACGCCGACGAAGTGCTCGCGCAGGCGCCCGTCCTCGCCGAGCACCGGGAAGAACTTCTGGTTCGCCTCCATGGTCGCGATCAGCGCTTCCTGCGGCACCGCCAGGAACCCGGCCTCGAACGCGCAGCCCACCGCCTGTGGCCATTCGACCAGGCAGTTGACCTGCTCGAGGTTGTCGCCGTCGATGCGCGCCGTGCCGCCCGCGGCCTGCGCCGCCTGTGTCACTTCCCGCACGATGCGTGCGCGGCGCTCGTCGGGGTCGGCCAGCACCTTGGCCGCGCGCAGGGCGTCGAGGTAGTCGTCCGCGTGCGCGATCCATACCGTCTTGTCGTGCATGAAGCGATGGCCGCGGCTCATGCGGTCGGCCTGCACGCCGAAGACCTCGCCGCCGACCACGGCGTCGCCGAGCAGCAGCACCAGCCAGTGCACCGGCCGCGCGAACGCATGCGCGTGCGCGCCCCAGCGCATCGGCTTGGGAATCGGCATCGCCGCCAGCGCCTCGCGCAGGATCTCCGGCAGCAGCGCCGCGGTCGTCGCCCCCGGCCTCACCGTGCGGTGCACGAAGCGCTCGCCCTTGGCGTCGCGGGTGCGTTCGAGTGCCGTCCACTCGACGCCGGCCTTCGAAGCGAAGCCCTGCAGCGCGCGGGTCGGCTGGCCGTCGGCATCGAGCGCGATGTTGAGATAGGGGCCGAGGACTTCCGAACGCTGCTCGGACTGCTCCGTGGCCACGCCCGGCAACAGCACCGCCAGCCGACGCGGGGTGTACAGCGGTTTCGCATCGCCGCGCTCGACCGCGATGCCGCGCTTCGACAGCCCGTCGAGAACGCCGTCGAACAGCGCCTGCGCCAGCCCGGGCAGTGCCTTGACCGGCAGTTCCTCGGTGCCGAGTTCGATGAGCAGGGGCGCGAGCCGGGTCATGCCTTGTCCTTCCGCGTTCGAGCGAGGCGTTCGAGCCGGACCGCGTTCTTGGACAGCAGCGCGATGCCCGCGATCGGCGGCAGCAGCAGGCCGAGGAAAAACCAAAGCCAGGCGCTGCGTCCGGTTTCCTGGGCCCAATACGCGCAGAACACGCCGAACAGGAATGCGACCAGTCCGTATGGTGCGAAATCGCCGCCAATCGTGCTCATGCCGCTTCGGCCTCGCGCTTCAGCCCCGGGAACCCGAGCTTCTCGCGCTGCCCGTGGTAGCTCTCGGCCACCGCCTGCGACAGCTTGCGCACGCGCAGGATGAAGCGCTGGCGCTCGGTCACGCCGATCGCGCGCCGCGCGTCGAGCAGGTTGAAGCAGTGCGAGGCCTTGCACACCTGCTCGTAGGCCGGCAGCGGCAGGTCGAGGCCGACCAGCTTCATCGCCTCGGCCTCGCAGGCGTCGAAGCGGTGCAGCAGCTCCGGCACGTCGGCGACCTCGAAGTTGTAGGTGCTCTGTTCGACCTCGTTCTGGTGGTACACGTCGCGATAGGTCACCGGGGTGCCGTCGGGGCCGTGGGTCCACACCAGGTCGAACACGTCGTCGACGTTCTGCAGGTACATGCACAACCGCTCGAGGCCGTAGGTGATCTCGCCCAGCACCGGCCGGCACTCCAGGCCGCCGGCCTGCTGGAAGTAGGTGAACTGGGTGATCTCCATCCCGTTGAGCCAGACTTCCCAGCCAAGCCCCCAGGCGCCGAGCGTCGGCGACTCCCAGTTGTCCTCGACCAGGCGCAGGTCGTGCACCTGCGGATCGACGCCGAGCGCCTCGAGCGAGCCGAAGTACTGCGCGACGATGTCGTCCGGGCTCGGCTTGAGCACCACCTGGTACTGGTAGTAGCGCTGCAGGCGGTTCGGGTTGTCGCCGTAGCGGCCGTCGGTCGGGCGCCGGCACGGCTGCACGTAGGCGGCGTTCCACGGCTCCGGGCCCAACGCGCGCAGGAAGGTCGCCGGGTGGAAGGTGCCGGCGCCGACCTCCAGGTCCAGCGGCTGGATCAGCACGCAGCCGCGCTCGGCCCAGTAGACGTTGAGGCGCTGGATCAGCTGCTGGAAGGTCGGACCACTCATGTTGAACCGCTCATGTCGGAGCACGCATGTCAGGATCAGGGCTCGAAACGCGGGCGCGCTAGTATAGCGGCCACCTCCGCGCCGCCCGGCGCCCGCACCGGTCCGGCCATCTCCGCGACAGCGAGCACGCCTTGAACGACCTGCGCCATTCGCATCCCGATCGCCCCGCTTCCCGGCTGCCGCCGGGGCGGCTGGCGCTGGAACCGGTGCTGGACGCGCTGGTCGTCGACGGCCTGGTCGATGCGCAGCAGGCGGAGCGCGCGCGCGTCTCCGGCCGACACGGGCGCGGTCTCGACGCGGTGCATCCGCTGGTGCTGCTGGCCAACCTCAAGCTGCCCTCGGCGCGCGTTGCGGGCACCGATCTCGGCCTGGAACAGCTGACCGAATGGCTGGCCGAGGCCAGCGGCCATCCGTACCGGCGCATCGACCCGACCCGGCTCGACGTGGCCGGCGTCACCGAGCTGATCTCGCATGCCTACGCCCGCCGTCACCGCATCCTGCCGCTCGAGGTGACCGGCGAGCACGCGCTGATCGCCACCAGCGAGCCGCTGGCGCTGGACTGGCTGCCGGACCTGCAGCGATTGTTGCGGCGGCGCATCGACCTGGTGGTGGCCAGCCCGCTCGACCTGCACCGCTACACCATGGAGTTCTTCGGCGTCACCCGCTCGATCCGCGGCGCACGTGACGTGCGCGAGGGCGGCAGCGAGGCGCCGAGCTTCGAGCAGCTGGTTGAGCTGGGCCGCTCGGGCGACGTCAACGCCGACGACCATCACATCGTCCACATCGTCGACTGGCTGCTGCAGTACGCCTACCAGCAGCGCGCCTCCGACATCCACCTGGAGCCGCGCCGCGACATCGGCCGGGTGCGCTTCCGCATCGACGGCCTGCTGCACAAGGTGTTCGAGATGCCGCCGCCGGTGATGAACGCGGCGATCAGCCGGATCAAGGTGCTCGGGCGCATGGACCTGGGCGAGCGCCGGCGGCCGCAGGACGGCCGCATCAAGACCCGCTCGCCGGGCGGCAGCGAGGTCGAGATGCGCCTGTCGACCATGCCCACCGCGTTCGGCGAGAAGACGGTGATGCGCATCTTCGATCCGGACACCGCGTTCAAGCCGATCGAGCAGCTCGGCTTCGACGCCGCCGAGGCCGTGGCCTGGAACGACCTGGTGCAGCGCCCGCACGGCATCGTGCTGGTCACCGGCCCGACCGGCTCCGGCAAGACCACCACGCTGTACTCGGCGCTCAAGCGCCTGGCCACCCCGGACCTCAACGTCTGCACCATCGAGGACCCGATCGAAATGGTGGCGCCGGAGTTCAACCAGACCCAGGTGCACGCCGCGATCGACCTCACCTTCGCCTCCGGCGTGCGCACCCTGCTGCGCCAGGACCCGGACATCATCATGATCGGCGAGATCCGCGACCTCGACACCGCACAGATGGCGGTGCAGGCCTCGCTCACCGGGCACCTGGTGTTGTCGACCCTGCATACCAACGACGCGCCCTCGGCGGTCACCCGCCTGCTCGACCTGGGCCTGCCGCACTACCTGATCGCCTCGACCCTCAACGGCGTGCTGGCGCAGCGCCTGGTGCGCACGCTGTGCCCGCACTGCAAGCTGCCGCGCGCGGTACCGGACGAGGCCTGGCAGGCGTTGCTCGGCGCCGGCGCGCGGCCGCCGGCCGGGGAGACGCAGGGCGCGGTCGGCTGCCTGGAATGCCGCAACACCGGCTATCTCGGCCGCGTCGGCCTGTACGAGCTGATGCCGGTCACGCCGGCGCTGCGCAAGCGGATCCGCCCGGACATGGAGCTGGCCGGCTTCGCCGCCGCCGCGCAAGAGGGCGGGCTGCGCACGCTGCGCGCCGCCGGCGCCGCCAAGGTCGCGCAGGGGCTGACCACGGTGGAGGAAGTGCTCACGGTGCTGCCGCCCCGGGAGTGACGGAGATGCAATCGGAAGCCGGGACTCCACGTTCGGATTCTGGATTCGCTCAGAGATGGGGAGCGGTCTGCAGCCGTAAGTCGAGCCCACGGAAATGACAACGACGGGGCTTTGGCGCCGTCCTCCCCGCAACGGCGGGGCAAAGACAGGCTTTCGGGGGCGTCATCCCGGCCTGCGCCGGGATGACGGGTCGAGGTGCGTATGCTTTCCTCACTCCTCACTCCTCACTCCTCACTCTTGCTCCCATGCCCCACGCCATCCCGCCCCTGCTGATCATCGATGCCGGCCAACCCGTCGCGCCCCTGCGCCGGCACGGCGATTTCGCGCACTGGATCCGGGTCGCGGCCGGGCTGGGGCGTCGCGAAGCGGTGGCGGTGAACGTGGAAGCGGGCGACGCGCTGCCGGCGTGCGCGGGCTTTTCCGGCGTCATCGTCAGCGGTTCGGCGGCGATGGTCACCGAGCGCCTGGACTGGAGCGAGCATGCCGCCGCCTGGCTGCGCGACGCTGCGCAGGCCGGGCTGCCGCTGTTCGGCATCTGCTACGGCCACCAGCTGATCGCGCATGCGCTCGGCGGCACCGTCGGCGACAGTCCGGGTGGGCGCACGATGGGCACGGTGGAGGTCGCGTGCACCACGGCCGCGCACGAGGACCCGCTGTTCGCGGCGCTGCCGGCGCGCTTCGCCGCGCAGGTCACGCACCTGCAGAGCGTGCTGCGCGCGCCGCCGGATGCGGTGGTGCTGGCGACGGCCGGGCACGATCCCTGCCATGCGTTCCGCTGGCGCGATCGCGTCTGGGGGGTGCAGTTCCATCCCGAGTTCAGCGCCCTGCACATGCGCGGCTACATCCGCGCCCGCGCCGACCTGCTGCGACGCGAAGGCGCCGATCCGGAGCGCCTGGCCGCGGCGGTGCGGGCCGCGCCGCAGGCGCGCCGCCTGCTGCGGCGCTTCGCGCGGCGGGCGCGTACACTGGCAACGATTCTGACCGATCGGGGACATGACGATGACGGAAGCAAGGAAGGCGTCGGCGGGTAGCGGCGCGGAATGGTTGCTGGCGGGATTCTCGCTGCTGCGGCGCTCGCCGCTGGGATTGGGAGTGCTGGGGGCGATCTTCGGCCTGCTGAGCGCGGTGCCGATGCTGTTCGCGGAGAGTAATATCGGCATGTTCTTCGCCCTGCAGGTGCTGCTGGTGCTGCTCGGGCCGGTGCTGATGGGCGGTTTCATCCACGCCGTGCACGAGGTCGAGAGCGGGCGCCAGGCACAGCCCGGTCATTTGCTGCAAGGGTTTCGCGAGGGCAAGGCGCTGCGCCTGGTGGCGCTGCTGCTGCCGCAGGTGGCGCTCGGGATCGTCGCCGTGCTGCTGCTGGTGGTGATGGTGGGGCCGGCGCAGCTGCAGGAAGCGATCGCCGTGCTCGAGCAGGTCGAGGGCCAGGCCAATCCCGATCCCGCACTGTTCCAGGAACTGCCGGTGGGCGCCTTCCTGCTGTGGCTGCTGACGGTGTTCGTGCTCGGCGTGGTGACCTACTTCTTCACCTTCGTCGCCACGCCGCAGATCATGCTGGAGAACCGCGGTGCGTTCGCGTCGATGAAGCGCAGCTTCCGCGCCTGCGTGCGCAACATCCCGGCGATGCTCGTGTTCTTCGTGCTGCTGATCATCATCGCGTTCCTGGTCAGCCTCGGCGCACAGCTGGTCGCGATCATCGCCCGCGTGGCCGCCGGGCCGACGGCGATGCAGTTCGTGTCGCAACTGCTGCTGATGGCGGTGCTGCTGCCGGTGATGATGGGCGCGACCTACCGCGCCTGGAAGCAGTTGCTGCCCGGGGACGGGACCGGAACCGCCGCCGCTGCGCCGCCGCCGTCCGGCATTGAAGTCTGAGGAAACCGCAGGCGCGGCCCGCTGTTTCTTCCGGCGAGGAGGCGACGCGGTCGCCGGAATCGCGGAAAGCCAGTGCGCGGCGGGCGGCGGGTGAAGAGCGGCGGATGCATCGCGGGCGGTCCGGCACGGCGCCCCGGTGCGGGACACGCCGTGAATCCGTCCATGGAGGCTCGTCGACGCCATCCATGGCGTCGACGGTCCCGCACCGGGGCGCCGCGCCGGCCCTCGAGATCGCGTGGGCGCTTCATCGCGGACATGGCGTGCTGCTACGAAAGACGATCGGCTGCTTCAGCCCAGCGCGCGTTCGACGGCGGCCTGCAGCACGGTCTGCATCGCCGCCAATAGCCACAGCGCCGTGGCGCCGCCGGCGACCGCCTGCGCCGCGATCCAGGCGCGCGCCCAGCGCGGCAGCCGCGGTGTCGCATCGCCGGCCTGCAGGACCATGGCGCCGGCGATGCGGTCGTGCAGCGCCCGCCGCTGCGGTGGCAGCGCGGCCAGGACGTGGCCGAGGTTGAGCGTCAGCCAGGACAGCGCGCCGGCGACATGGCGCAGCAGGGCGCGCGCCACGCTCACGCGGCCGCCGCTCTCGTCCACCACCTGCAGGCCCAGCGCACGCTTGCCGGCCGTCGCCTGCCCGGGCGCGGCCTCGCAGGCGACGTGGTAGAGCAGGCCGAGGACGACGAACGCGGCCAGCGGCGGCGCCAGCGTGGCGGCCACGGCATCGGTCAGCATGTGTGCCGCGGCCTGCAGGCGCGGGTCTGCGATGGCCTGCAGCAGGCCTCCCAGTAGCGCTCCCGGCGCGGCCAGCGCGGCCACCAGCGCCGCGGCGACGGCATCGGCGAGCCGCGCGAATGACGCGACGATCCGCTCGGAGCCCGCAAGGAGACGAGGCCAGCCGAACAGCAGCACCGGGACCGCGACCAGTGCGGCGTCCAGCGACCATGCCGCATAGCGTTGCCAGAAGCCGGCCGCCGCCGGCGCGGTCACGGCCGCGGGCGGTCGGCTTCGTCGCCGCCGCGGTCGTCCTGCGGCTTCGACACCAGCAGCCGTGCGGCGACGATGCCGGCCTCGTACAGCAGGTACATCGGGATCGCCAGCATCAGCTGCGAGATCACGTCCGGCGGGGTGATCACCGCCGCCAGGACGAACATGCCGACGATCGCGTAGCCGCGCCACTCGCGCAGCTGCGTGGGCGTCACCCAGCCCAGCAGCGACAGGATCACCAGCGCCACCGGCAGCTCGAAGCTCAGGCCGAAGGCGAGGAAGATCACCAGCACGAAGTTCAGGTAGGCATGGATGTCGGTCATCATCGCCACGCCTTCGGGCGTGACGCTGGTGAGGAAGCCGAACACCGCCGGCAGCACCAGGAAGAACGCGAACGCGCAGCCGATGTAGAACAGCAGCACCGCCGAGACCAGCAGCGGCATCGCCAGCCGCTTCTCGCGCCGGTACAGGCCCGGCGCCACGAACGCCCACAGCTGGTACAGCAGCCACGGCATGGTGGTGACGACGGCGATGAAGAGCGCCAGCTTGAGCGGCGCGAAGAACGGCGAGGCGACCTCGACCGCGATCAGGTGCGCGCCTTCCGGCAGCTTGTCCAGCAACGGCTGCGCCAGCTGGCCGTAAAGGCGGTTGGCGAACGGCAGCAGGCCTAGCAGCACCAGCACCACGCCGGCGATCGCGCGCATCAGGCGCGAGCGCAGTTCGACCAGGTGGTCGAGCAGGCTGCTGTCGGTGGCGCTGTCAGCGTCGTTGGACATCGTCGTGGTCGTCGGGGGTGCCGGATCCTGCCTGCGGTGCGTCGGGGTCTTCGTCGTCGTCGGCAACCTGCCCGCCGTCGTCGTGAACGGGGGTCTCGTCGGTGTCGGCCTCGGCGATCGCGTCGGGATCGGCGATGCCGGCCTCGACCTCGCGCGCGGTCTCCCGCACCGAATCGCGCACCGCGTCGACCTCGCGCTTCACGTCGTCACCGACGCCGCGCATCGAGCTGTCGACCTCGCGCATGGCCCCCTCGGCGTCGTGCAGGCTGCGCTTGAGTTCCTCGGCGGCCAGTTCGCTTTCCAGTTCCGACTTCACCGAATGCCACTGCGCGCGCCCGCGACGCACCCACAGGCCGACGAAGCGCGCAGCCTTCGGCAGCCGCTCCGGGCCGAGCACGATCAGCGCCACGATCGCGATGAAGAAAATCTCGCTGAAGCCGATATCGAACATGGCCGGGCGCCGCGGGACGCGGCGTCAGCGCGGGGTCTTGTCGTCGTGCCGCTGCTTCTCGCGGGCGGCCGCGTCGTCGCTGTCGCGGTTGTGGTCCTCCAGCTGCGCCGACGGCTTGTCCTCGTCGCTATCGGCGTCTTTCACGCCCTTCTTGAAGCCCTTGATCGCCTCGCCGAGATCGCGCCCGGCGCCGCGCAGGCGCTTGGTGCCGAAGACCAGCAGCACGACCACCAGCACGATGATCCAATGCCAGATGCTGAAACTGCCCATGGGGTGCCCGAAAATTTGGAAAGAGGCTCAGGATACCGCAGCCGTGCTGCCGGATGCGGTCGCGTTGGCGATGAATGCGCGCGCCGCCGGCAACGTTGCGACGGAGCGCCCGGAACCCGCCGTCGCCGGACAGGTCCGGTTATGGTGAATCGTCGAGCGGCTCGCTACGGATTTCGCCCTCGGGCACCGGCTCGAACGGCTGCGGCATGGGCGCGTCGGCCGGCGGCGGCAACGGCAATGCCTCGGTGCCGGCAGGCGGGATCACCGGGCCCGGCGCCACCGGCACGCCGCCGGTGCCGCGGTTGGCGCGGGCGATGGCGGTGGCCTCCTCGAGGCGGTCGCGGAAATCGACCACGGCGTTGGAAGGCGGCTGCGGCACGCGGCCCTCGAAGATCATCCGCGGGGTGATGCCCTGGCCGTAGACGGCCCGGTTGGCCGCATCGTCGATGCTCAGCACCGCGCCATCAAGGGCGACGCCGGCGAACAGGCCGCGCGCGCGCGACCACGACCAGATCTCGGCCTGTAGCTGGCCGTCGGTGGCGGTGGAGGCATTGCGGCCGAGCGGGCCGGCGGCGACGCCGGCATCGGCGCCGAGGGTGAACTTGCCGTTGACCAGCGATTCCAGGCTGCGGTCGTTGCGGAACACCAGCACCACGTCCGCCGACTGCACCCCGACCTGGAAGCCGATGCTGCCGCCGGTCAGGGTGACGAAGACCGGCTGCGACCAGGTACCGTCGGGGCTCCTGACCGACATCATGCCGTGGCCGCGACGCCCGCCGATCACCAGCCCGGCCTTGATGGTGTCGGGCACCACCACGATCGCGCGCGCCTCGTCGAGCAGCTTGTCGGGGATGGCGCTCTCCGGGATCGCCTGGATCTCCGTCAATACGCGCACCGCGTTGCGCGCGCGCGCATCCTCCTGCGGGCCGGCGAAGGCGTTGGCGGCGGCCGTCAGCGCCAGCGCCGCCAGGGTGGCGAGCAGCATCAGGCGCGGGACGGGCGTACGACGGGACGGCAGGGGCATGTGGGAGCTCCGAAGGTCGAAGGATCGGGCGATGGAAGAGGGACCATGCGCGGCGGTGCAAAGTTCAGGCTAGGGCCGGGGCAATGAATCGCCGGTGAGCCGTCGTCTCGCTGACAGGCGCCGCTCGCGCCTGTCATCCTATGCCGATGACCGCGCCCGTTCATCCTCCCGCCATCGACACTGCGCCGGCAACCGGTCCGGAACAGGCGTTGCTGCTCGTGAACCTGGGCACGCCGGCGGCGCCGACGGCGGCGGCGGTGCGCCGTTACCTCGCCGAGTTCCTGTCCGACCGCCGGGTGGTGGCGCTGACCCGCTGGCTGTGGTGGCCGCTCCTGCATTTCGTGATCCTGCCGTTGCGCGCGCCGCGGGTGGCGAAGCTGTACGCCAAGGTCTGGATGAAGGACGGCTCGCCGCTGGCGGTCTACACCGCGCGCCTGGCGCAGGCGGTGCAGCGGCGGCTGCCGGAGCTGCGCGTGGCGCACGCGATGCGCTACGGCGAGCCGGCGTTGGCGGCGGGCCTGCGAGCGCTGCGCGACGCCGGCGCGCGCCGGGTGCTGGTGCTTCCGCTGTATCCGCAGTACTCGACCACCACCACCGCCTCGGTGGCCGACGTTGCCGCCACGGTCGACGGCGTCGACGTGCAGGTGGTGCCCGACTACCACGACGATGCCGGCTGGGTGGCGGCGGTGGCGGACTCGGTGCACGCGCACTGGGAGACGCACGGGCGCGGCGAGCGCCTGCTGTTCTCGTTCCACGGCATTCCGCAGCGGCTGGTCGACGCCGGCGATCCCTACCAGGCGCAGAGCCGCGCCAGCGTCGCCGCGATCGCCGACGCGCTCGGGCTGCGCGACGAGGACTGGCTGCTGGCGTTCCAGTCGCGCTTCGGCCGTGAGCCGTGGCTGCGGCCGTACACCGACCGGACCCTGCTCGCGCTGGCCGAAGCGGGCGTGAAGCGGGTCGACGTGATCTGCCCCGGCTTCGCGGTCGACTGCCTGGAGACGCTGGAGGAGATTGCGCAGCAGAATGCCGAACTGTTCCGCGCGCATGGCGGCGACGCGCTGCGCTACATCCCCTGCCTCAACGCTGCGCCGGAACACGCCGGCGCGCTGGCGGCGCTGGCGCGGCGGGCGCTGGCGGAACGCGACTGATGCGGGAATTCGAGGTCGGCATCGCCTGCGGCCGCATCGCCGGCCTGCGCAACGGCAACACCGGCGCGCCGCGGGTGCTGGCATTGCACGGCTGGCTCGACAACGCCGCCAGTTTCCTGCCGCTGGCGCCGTACCTGGCGCACCTGGACCTGGTGGCGCCGGACCTGCCCGGGCACGGGCGCAGCGCGCATCTGCCGCCCGGGACCGACTATTCGTTCCCCGGTGCGCTGCACAGCGTGCTCGACGTGGCCGACGCCCTGGGCTGGGAGCGCTTCGCCCTGCTCGGGCATTCGATGGGCGCCGGCATCGCCAGCCTGGTCGCCGCCGGCTGCCCGCAGCGGATCGAGCGCCTGCTCGCGATCGAGGCGCTGGGCGCGCTGCCGGAGGATCCGGCGCGCACCGCCGTGCGCCTGCGCGAGGCGGTGGCCGCCACCCGCGCGCTGCGCGGCAAGCGGTTGCGGCTGTTCGTCGATCCGGCGCCGGCGATCCGCGCCCGCATGCAGGCCAACGGGCTCAGCGAGCCGGTCGCGCGGCTGCTGGTCGAACGCGGCCTGCTGGCGGTCGACGGCGGCCACGTCTGGAGCAGCGATCCGCGCCTGACCCTGCCGACCCCGGTGCGCATGATCGATGCCCAGATCGACGACCTGGTCGCCGGCATCGCCTGTCCGACCCGGGTGATCTACGCCGACCCGCCGCAGCCCTACCTGCCCGAACCCGAGCGCAGCCGGCGGGCGCGGCTGCTGCCGCGGGGCGAACTGGTCGTGGTGCCGGGCAGCCATCACCTGCACATGGAGGATCCGGCGGCGGTCGCCGCCGCGATCGGCGACTTCCTGGGCCCACGCGCCGCCGCGGCCGGCGCCTGAACGCCGGCGGAGAGCTTAGGAACGAGTGAAGAGGAACGAGCAACGAGTGGGTGAGCACACCCTTGCGGGCGTGCAGCCACCCGAATTGTCTTGGCCGTACTCCTTAGTAGAAGCGACAGTCCTGTGGGAGCGAGAGAAGTCGCGACCGGCCGCCGGCGCAGCCGCGACTTCCCGGCAGCGGTATGCCTCGCCGCTCCGACAACGTTGTCCCACTCGTTCCTCGTTTCTCTTCACTCGTTTCTAGTTCCCCGGCAGCCGGTCGCGCAGCTGCAGGCCGATCACCGCGCCGCCGGCATCGGGGTCGCGGCCGAACGAGAACACCGCGGCGCGCGGGCCCTTTTCGAAGGCGAGCATGGCGCTGCCGTCGCTGTCCTGCCGCGACAGTGTCTGCCGCCAACCCAGATGTGTCATCGCGCTGCGCGCCTCGGCGAACAGGGCGACGATCCGGCCCGGGGCGCGCAGGCTCAGGACCAGGGCGCCATCCATGTCGAGCACGCTGTCGATGTCGTAGCCGGGAGGCAGGTAGACGTCCTCGGGGAAGTCGGCGGGCAGCGGCAGCGGGGCGCGCGGGCGCATGGGCATCGGCGCGACCGCCGCTGCCGTGGTGGAGAGCCTGTCGCCGTCGTTGCGGGCGATCGCGGCATCGACGGTCTCGCCCGTGCGGCTGCAGCCAGCGAGCGCGACGGCGCCGATCGCGGCCAGCAGCAGCGCGGTGCGCCGCAGGGTGGGCCCGCCGATTCGCATGTTCGATGTCCTCGGTCCGGCCGCGCCGTTGCTCCAGACAACGGTAGCCGGCCGCTCAGCCGGACAGCAGGGCGTGCAGCCGCGCCTTCAGGCGCCGGCCCTCGGCATGGAAATAGTCGCGCTGCAGGCGCCAGTCGGGGCAACGCGCCTCGACCTCGCGCCAGAACGCCGGCGAGTGGTCGGCGTGGACCAGGTGGCACAGTTCGTGCACCAGCACGTATTCGAAGGCGGCCGGCGCACCGAGCACCAGCGACAGGTCCAGCGACAGCACGCCGTTGGCCGCCAGCGATCCCCACTGCGACGACATCGGCCGCAACCGGATACGCGCCGGCGCGCGCGGCAGCCCCGGCAGGTAGCGCGGCAGCCAGCGCCCGATGTCGGCGCGCGCCTGTGCCTCGTAGAAGTCGCGCAGGGTGCGCTGGATCGCCGGGGTCCCGGCGCGCGCCGGCAGCCGGAATTCGACGCCGTCGCCGCTGCTTTGCAGCTGCGCAAAGCGGCCCTCGCTCCAGCACAGCGGCAGCAACTCGCCGCGCAACGGCAGGAACGCGCTGTCGCCGCGGACCAGCGCCACCACGCCGCCGGTGTCCTGCGCCGCCAGCTGTTGCGCCAGCCAGTCGCGGTGTTCGTGTAGGAAACGCTGGCCCGAGATCAGGCTAGCCCGTGGCGGCAGGGTCAGGCGCGCGCCGCGCTCGCCCACCGTCAGGCGCAGCCGGCGCGCGCGCGAATCGCGCACGCGCTCGATCTCGATCTCGCGGCCGTCGTCGAGATGCACGGCGGTGCGGTCGCGCAGCAGCGTGCGCGGACGCGGACCGATCAGGCGGCGCGGGGAGGGGGGCATGGGGAAATTCTATGGGACACGGGACGGGAGGCGGAAAGACGCTGTTCGCTCTCCCCTGCTTGCGGGGCGCTCAACGGCACGCGCACCAGTGGTGCGCAGGCAGTGCCGTCTCGCCTCCCGCAAGCGGGGGAGAGGGGGCGAAAACATGAGCGCCCGTTTCCTCAGGCATCGGCCCGCGACAGTTTCAGCGCCGGTTCCAGCACCGCGAACAGGCGCCGGAACTCGCCGCTCATCAGCGCGAAGCGCGCATCGAGTTCGGCGCGGAGGTCCTCGCGCTCGGTGCTTTCCAACTGGTCGACGGCGCCGTCGAGGAACTTCAGCTTGCGGATCACCAGGTCCTCGCCGAGCACGAACGAGACGTGGTCGTCGAGCGTCAGCGCCAGGCGCGTGACCTGCTTGCCCGACTCCAGATGCCGGGTGATCTCGTCCGACTGCAGGTCCTGGCGCTGGCATTTGACGACCGCGCCGTGATCTGCGGCATCCTTCAGCTCGCATTCCTCGCCCAGGCTGAGGCTGTCGGGCAACGGTTCGCCGGCGATCCAGCCGGTCAGCACCGAGCGCGGCGCCACTTCGGCGTTGAGCGGCAGCGCCGGGAAGCTGCCGAGCGCGCGGCGGATTTCCGAGACCGCGGCTTCGGCGTTCTTGCGGCTGGAGGTGTCGATCACGCAGACGCCGTGCTCGAGATCGAGCAGCGCATCGGTGCGCGACGGCCGCACGAAGGCGCGCGGCAGCAGCTCGTGCACCAGTTCCTCCTTCATCCGCTTGCGCATGCGCCCGCCGGGCTTGCGGCCTTCCCGCTCCTCGAGTTCGGCGAGCTTCTTGGCCAGCATATCGTTGACCACGGCGGACGGCAGCAGCCGGTCCTCGCCGCCCACCGTCAGCCACAGCGCATCGCCGATGCGGTGCGACAACGCTTCGGCGTCGCGGCCGAACGGCGAGATGAAGCCGCGCGAGGACAGCTCCAGCGGACCGACGGGCTTGAGCCGGGTTTCGGCGAGGCCGGCGTCGAGTTCGGACAGGTCGATGGTGGCGGGAAAGCGGAACAGGGTGAGGTTTTTGAAGAACATTTAAGGGCCGGGAATGGGGAATGGGGATTCGGGATTCGGAAAAGGGCCACTGCTCGTGTCATTCCCGCCTGGACGGGAGTGACATCTGCGGGGCTATCGGGATGCTCAGCGCCCGCCGTGAGCGGCGGTTCGATCCTGGTGCGTTTCGTCCGCGGGCCAGGCATGCGCATCGGGCAATGCGGCGCCATCGCCGGAGCCCAGGGCAAGGAAGTCGAACAGCTTCGGATCGCTCAGCTGCGACGGGCGGACGTCGCCGAGCGCGCGCGCGATGGTCTCGACCCGCCCGGGCGTTTCGCGTTCCCAGGCGGCGAGCATGCGCTCGATCTGCTTGCGCTGCAGGTTCTCCTGCGAGCCGCACAGGGTGCAGGGGATGATCGGAAACCCCTTCGCCTGTGCATAGGCGGCGATGTCGGCCTCGCGCACGTAGGCCAGCGGCCGGATCACCACGTGCCTGCCGTCGTCGGACAGCAGCTTCGGCGGCATGCCGCCGAGCCTGGCGTGGAAGAACAGGTTGAGGAAGAACGTGGCCACCAGGTCGTCGCGGTGGTGGCCGAGCGCGATCTTGGTGTAGCCGTGCTCGGCGGCGTAGCCGTACAGCGCGCCGCGGCGCAGGCGCGAGCACAGCGCGCACATCGTCTTGCCCTCGGGCACCACCCGCGTGACCACCGAGTAGGTGTCCTGCTCGAGGATGCGGTACTCGACGCCGATCGAACGCAGGTAGTCGGGCAGCACGTGTTCGGGAAAACCCGGTTGCTTCTGGTCGAGATTGACCGCGGTGATCGAGAACGACACCGGGGCTTTCCTCTGCAGCTGCAGCAGGACGTCGAGCAGGGTGTAGCTGTCCTTGCCGCCGGACAGGCACACCATCACCCGGTCGCCGTCGTCGATCATGCCGAAGTCGGCGATCGCGCGGCCGGCCTGGTGGCGCAGGCGCCTGGCCAGCCGCTCGGCCTGGTGCGCAGCGTTGCGATCGTGGCGCGGTGCGGGTTCGGGCAGGGGCAGGACGTTGCTCATCGTACGCATAGTCTACCGGCTGCGGCCGCGGTGACGGCGCGCCCGGCGAGCGTTAAGCTGCGATCACGATGCATCCCGTCGATCCCGCCGAAGTCTCCCGCAAGCTCACCGAACTCCGGCTCGAGCACCGCGACCTCGATCTCGCCATCGGCCGGTTGCAGGCCGACCGCGGCGACGACGACCTGGCGGTCAAGCGCATGAAGAAGCGCAAGCTGCAGCTGAAGGACGCGATCTCGCGGCTGGAATCGGCGCTGATCCCCGACGAACCGGCGTAGAGCGGAGCTTGCTCCGCTGCTTCCGGCTCCGGAGACCGCGCAGCCGAGCAAGCTCGGCTCTACAGAGGTCGGGCTCCGGAGTCCGCGTAGCGGAGCAAGCTCCGCTCTACGAAGCGGCGGTCGCCGGCGCGGAGGCGGTCAATCCGCGGCGGGCTGCGGCTCCGAGGCCGGTTTCACCGCTTCCGGGCTCACCTTCTCGATGGTGTGGCGCAGCTCGCGGCCGAGGATGATCTTGGCGTCGCGCGCCCAGGCGTCGAGTCGCTGGTCGAAGGTGAGCTTGCTGTTGCCGTCCAGCTTCACCAGCTCCAGCTCGCGCAGCTTGCGGATGAAGCCGCGGAACAGCGACTTGTCGAAGAACTCCGGCGCGGCCGGCGCGTACAGCAGGCTCAGGCGCTGCGCGGCCAGCTGGCACAGGCCCTCGAGCTCACCGGCGCCGAGGGTGCCGGGGCCGTTCTTGGCCAGCACCGAGATCGCGATGTAGTAGCGCTCGAAGGCCTGCTGCAGCGGATGGCCGAGCGCGCGCAGGCGGAACACCTCGTCGGTCTGGCCGGCGTTGCGCTGGAAGATGCCGCCGTCGTCGTCGCTGACCCGCTTCAGCAGCCCTTCGTGCACGAACACCGCGATGGTGCGGTCGATGCGCTCGGCGAACGTGTGCGCGTCCCAGGGCAGGAACAGTTCGCCCTGCAGGAACGGATACACCGCGCGCCCGAGCCGCAGCAGGTTGGCGTGGCTCATGCGGCGGTTGTGCAGGAAACAGCAGGCGATCCAGGCCGAGGCGGTGTACAGGTGCACCACGTTGTTGCGGAAATACGAGAGCAGCACCGCGGTGTCGTCGTCGACCCGGAACACGTCGCCGAGCGGATGCGCGACGCGGTTGAGCGCGCCGATCTCCTCGCCATGGGCGACGATCTCGGCCGGCGAATGCGGCGTCACCGTCACCAGGTCGCTGTACGGCACTTCGGTCAGCAGGGTCTTGGACAGCGCGATCTGCGCCAGCAGGTCGGACTCGCCCATGGCGTGCTTGGGCGTGGACAGCAGCGCCAGCGCCAGCAGGTTGATCGGATTGACGTCGGCGGCGCGGTTGATGTGCTCCTGGATGCGCTGCGCGGTGGCGTCGACCGTGCGCGACAGCCAGTCCGGGCGCTCCTCGTCCGGCAACGGCTTGCCGTCCCAGGCGCTGGCGTGCGTGGCCAGCATGTCGGCCAGCGGGATCGCCTCGCCGAAGTTCACCACCACCTGGCCGTAGTTGGAGCGCAGCACCTTGGGGATGCCCCACAGCAGCTGCCAGATCGATTCCTTCGGCTTGGTCTTGCCCGACAGTTCGTCGAGATAGCTGGTGCCCTCCATCAGCTTTTCATAGCCGATGTAGACCGGCTGGAACAGCACCGGGCGCGTGGGCTGGCGCAGGAACGCGCGCACCGTCATCGACACCATGCCGCCCTTGGGGGCCAGCAGACGGCCGGTGCGCGAGCGCCCGCCCTCGATGAAGTACTCGATCGAATAGCCGCCGGCGACCAGCTGCGCGACGTACTCGGCCAGTACCGTCGAGTACAGCGCGTTGCCGCGGATCGAGCGGCGGATGAAGAACGCGCCGCCCTTGCGCAGCAGGGTGCCGATCACCGGCAGGTTGAGGTTGATGCCGGCGACGATGTGCGGCGGCACGATGCCCTTCGTGTACAGCAGGTAGGACAGCAGCAGGTAGTCCATGTGGCTGCGGTGGCTGGGCACGTAGACGATCTCGTGTCCGGGCGCGGCCGCCTTCAGCGCGTCGAGGTGGTGCACCAGCACGCCGCGGAAGATCCGGTTCCAGACCGTGGTCAGCAGGAAGCTGGCCGAGCGCACCACCGGGTGCGAATAGTCGGCGGCGATCTCGTAGGCGTAGCCGTAGGCCTTCTTCCAGGCATCCTCGGGCTTGCTGTCGTCGCGGCGCGCCTGGTCGGCGATCGCGTCCTTGACCGCCGAGGCCGACAGCACCTTGTCGACCAGCAGCCGGCGGGTCGACAGGTCCGGCCCGATCACCGCCTCGCGGATGCGGTTGAAATGCGTGCGCAGCACCCGCGAGACCTTGCGCACGGTGCGCTCGGGAGTCAGGTCCTCGGCGATGCTGGCGCGCAGGTCGACCGGCGCGGCGAAGCGCACCAGGGTGTCGCGGCCGTTGAGCAGGATGGCCAATAGCCGGCGGAAGCGGCCGACCAGCGCCCAGTTTTCCGAGAACAGCACCGAGAACCAGCCGCTGGCCTTGTCCGGCGAACGGCCGACGAAGATCGAGACCGGTAGCAGCTGCACGTCCAGGGCCGGATCGGCGCGGTGCGCCTCCAGCAGCCGGGCCAGCGATTCGGAATGGGTCTTCTGCGGCGACCGCTTGCCCGGTGCCAGCGCGTTGAGGGCGCTGCCGGCGTTGCGCCGCGACAGCGCCACGTAGGCGCGCTTGCGGCCGAGCGGATCGCCCGGCAGCGGCTGCAGCGGCGAGGGCATGCCGGCGCTGCGGCAGGCGCGATCGAGGATCAGGGCGTTGGAAAGGCCGTAGTCCTCGAGCACATAGCAGACCGGGCGCCGGTCGACGAACTGCTCCGGCTCCGGCGGCTCGATCTTCAGCCCGATCCACGGCGCCAGCAGCCGGCCCAGCATGCGCGCCCACAACGGCGGCCTGGGCGCGCGCGGCGCGCGGACACGGCCGGGTGGCCGCGGTGCCGGCCCGGAGCCGCCGGTCCCGGCCTCGGCACCGGGCGCAGCGGATGGCGCCGCCGGCGTGTCGGCGCGGCCGGAAGCCTCGGGGAAAGGCAGGGGGGACTGGTCGGGTTGCTGCGGCATAGGGCGGCATTATCGCCCAGCAGGGGGCGCCACCGGGGCCGGGACCTGCGGGGGCCCTCAGGTCCCGTCGGCCTGCGGCGCCTGCGGCGGCGCCCGCGACGCAGGCGTGCCGGCACTGGCTTCGGCGTGCCGCAGATAGTCGCTGCGGTACCAGCGGCCGTCATGGCGCTCGACGCCGATCCGGGTGTCCACCGGATGCCCGGCCACCTCGTAGCGCACCCGCAGCAGGGCGCTGTCGCCGGTCTGGCGCTCGAGGCCGATGTCGGCGCCGGACAGCGAAGCGTCCACGTCCAGGCCGTAATCGGCGAGCACCCGCTTGACCTCCGCCAGGAACGGCGACAGCCGGCGCAGGGTGTCCTCCATGCCGGCGGCGGCGAAGGCCTCCTCGTCGTGCAGGCCGGTGGCGCGAGCGGCTGCCGCCAACCCCGCGATCGCCGCATCCGCGCGCGCGGGATCGGCCAGCGGCGCGTCCAGGCCCCAGCGGCCGAGCGCCTCGATCAGCTGCATCCGGCGTTCGCGTTCGTCCTCGTCCAGGGTCTCGTCGTTCTGCACGTAATGCATGGCGAACAGGCTCAACGTCTCCATCGCGCCGCGCAGCTCGCCATCGGCGCCGGCGAACTGGCTGCGGAAGGTCTGGCGCAGCCGGGCTTCCGAGCCCTCTTCGGCCAGTGTTGCCAGCAGGTTCGGCAGTTGCTCGTGCAGCGGCAGTTCGTCCAGTGGCCAGCGGCTGCCGTTCTTCCACGCCGCCTGGAGTCGCGTGTACAGGCCCGGCGGAACCGCGGCACGGGCGAATGCCACCAGATCGTCGTCGTGCAGGTGCCGCGCCGGCAGCCGCACCGCGTCGACCGGGCGGGCGGCGGTCGCGGGCGCAGCGGCGGCGGGCGGCTCGCGCTTGCAGGCAATGGCGGCGCAGGCCAATGCCGCGGCCAGCAGCAGCAGGCGGACGGTTGCGGACATGGTGCGTACTTCCCGGGACGCAGACAGCATCTTGGCCGTGGACTTTGGCCGCGGCAAGTCGCGACGACGCCGGCCGGATGCAGGCGACCCCGGCGCTCCGCCGGTCATGCATTCCCGGCTACAGGTCGCGCACCACCCAGCCGCCGGGCGCCTGTTCGGGGACGGCATCGAGCGCCGCCTGCGCCACCTCGTCGGGCGTCCGGCCGGCCTTCCAGGCCGCCGCCACCGCCGCCAGCCGTTCGCGGGTAGCGCGGGTGTAGGCGCCCTCGAGCTCGTTCTCGGCATCGGCCGCCAGCTTCTGCGGATACAGGCTGCGCGCGTCCTCGCTGTGGTTGAGCAGGGCGATCAGGTGCGCCAGCGCACTGCGGAAGGCCTGCGCGCCGAGCGGCGTGCGCTGGGTGCGCTGCAGGTGCCAGACGGTGAGGTATTCCACCGGCCCGAGCAGCCGGCGCGGGGTGGCGCCGAAGAACTGCCCGGACAGGGCGCCGGCGGAGAACGGGGTGACGTTGTCCGGCAGCCGGGTCGCGCCCCAGGAGCTCAGCGCGCCGCCGGGCAGGTCCATGCGCCGCAACGCGGTGCCGAAGGTCTCGGCCAGCAGCCGCTTGGCGCGCTCGTCGTCGCTCTCGGCGACCACCGCGAGCAGGCGCAGGAACATCGGGTAGTGCTCCTCGCCGAGCCGCCGCGCCAGCCGCTTGAGCACCGTCAGGCGGTACTCGGCGTCGCCATGCGCGGCCAGCGCCGACACCAGGCGGTCGGCGGCGGAGCGCAGGGAGGCGGGGGAAGGCACGGCTTCGGTCATGACGGCGCCGCGGTGGGGACGGCTTCGGACTCTAGCGCGGCGGGCATGCCGCGCGGAAGCGGTTAGGCAAGGGCGTCGAGGATCGCGTCGGTGGCGTGGTCGGCGGCCTGCGACAGGTCGAGTGCGCCAAGGCCGTTCTCGAAGCCGAGATCGCCGGCCAGCAGGCGCGCACCGGGATCGATGTCGTCCCAGGCGCTGGCGGCGAGCACCTGCTCGCCGGGGTCGGTCGCGGCGGCCGGATCGGCCCGCAACGCCTCGCGTGCGACGTCCGGCGCCTGCTGCGGTGCCTGCTGCCGCTGCAGGTCGTCGAGCGCACCCTGCCCGCCCAGCCGGCCGAGACCGGTGACGTTGAGGTGCGGATCGGAACCGATGCTGCTCATGTGCGGCGAAATATCCTGGTGTGCGGAACGCGGAACGGGCCGTTTTCGCGGCGTTGCCGGCAATGTAACGAGGCTGCCGCGCCACTGTCACCCCGGGGCAACCCTAGGTCCGGCGTCGGCATCCGGGCGCTGTTCAGCATCGATCGCGCGGCTGCGCCGGCGTCGGCGGCGCAGCCGCGCCATGCTAGCCTCGCGCCGACGTCGCGGCAATGCGGGTACGCACGGATGGCAGAGAAGGACCAGGGCGCCGACAAGACCGAAAAGCCGACGCCGAAAAAAATCCGCGACGCACGCAAGGAAGGCAACGTCGCCAAGAGCAAGGAGCTGACCAGCACCGTGCTGGTGCTGGGCTGGATCGCCGGCGCCTGGATGCTGATGGGCTTCATGCACACGCGCATCAGCGCGCTGTTCGACCAGAGCCTGGAGGCGGTCGGTGCGCCGTTCTTCGAGACCCTGCCGCGGCTCGGCTACCTGGCCTTCCAGACCCTGCTGTGGCTGACCCTGCCGCTGATGCTGCTGGCGATGCTGCTGGCGGCGGTGACCGAGTTCCTGCAGGTCGGGCCGATCGCGAGCATGAAGAAGCTCACCCCGAACCTGGACAAGCTCAACCCGGCCGAGGGCGTCAAGAAGATGTTCTCGATGGACAACCTGGTCGAGCTGGTCAAGTCGGTGCTCAAGAGCGCGGCGCTGCTCGGCATTGGCTACGTCGTGCTGCGCGGCATGCTCGATGGCCTGCTGAAGCTGCCGTACATGACGCCGGCGGCGATGGGATCGGCGATCTGGCACGCGCTGAAGTGGATCGTGATCTGGACGGTGGCGGTGTTCTTCTTCGTCTCGGCGCTCGACGTCTGGTACCAGAAGTTATCCTACATCAAGAAACTGAAGATGAGCCGCCGCGACATCAAGCAGGAGGTCAAGGAGAACGAGGGCGACCCCTACGTCAAGCAGCGGCGCAAGCAGTTGCACCAGGAATGGTCGCAGCAGAACATGCTCAGCTCCGTCCGCAAGTCGAGCGTGGTCGTGACCAATCCCACCCACATCGCCATTGCCCTGCAGTACGAGCACGGCGAGACCGAGCTGCCGGTGGTGGTGGCCAAGGGCGAAGGGCACTTCGCCGAGATGATCAAGCAGGCCGCCGAGGAGGCGGGGGTGCCGATCCTGCAGAACATCCCGCTGGCGCGCGGGCTCAACGAGAAGGTGGAACTCGACGACTACATCGGCAACGAGTTCTTCGAGGCCGTGGCCGAGGTGCTGCACTGGGCCGAGGGCGTGCGCCGCGGCCGCGACGGCATCTGAGCGCTGCCTCGCCGTAGAGCGGAGGGGGGGGGGGGGATCACCCCCCCCCCCCCCC
>NZ_JBFWIB010000015.1:0-72407 GCF_041300785.1 Luteimonas salinilitoris | reverse complement strand
TACCAGATCAGGCACAATTTCATGACCGAAAGGCATTGATATTTAGAAAATATGAACTCAAATACTCGACCCAGGGTCGTTGTTGTCTGAGTTCTCCGTCAAGCTCCTCGGTCCGGCGTTGATCGAACAGTTTCGCCTCGTTCCGACCGCCTTCACCCGCCAGCGCACGCTCACTGCGCCACGCCTCCTCGCGATGATGCTCTCCGGTGTCTGCAGTTCCGTGCAGGCCGCGCTCGATGATCTTTTCGCCCAGGTTCATGGCGCCCGCGTGCGCACTCGTGAGTGCTCTGATCGTGCGTTCGCCAAAGCGCGGCGCGGGTTGTCCTGGGCGGTGTTCGATCACCTCAACACCAAGCTGTTGCATCTGGTAGAGCCGTGGATCGATGCACATCGCTGGCATGGCCTGCGAGTCGTTGCAGTCGATGGCTCGCGCCTGCGCGTATCGACGCAAAGCGGCGCCAAACTTTCCGCCGATCACTATGCGTTCGCCCTGTTTCTGTGCGCAATGATTAGTCGCCAAGCGATATGCCCCTTGCGTTCGTTAACGAGTGCGCCAAGTAAACAGTGAAGAAGCAATAAAATTCCAAAGTGCGCCAGCAATCGCGCCGACGATACTTGCCAGGGCCCAAAACGGCAGAGTCGCAAAGAAAGAATTGGCCACACCCACATTCATGACCGCACCGAGCGCACAGACTGCGTAGAAACTCAGCAACCCTCGCCAGATCGCCCGCCCGCGCAGAGCGCGGTCTCGATAGGTGATCAGGTTATTCAATAGGAAATTCGAATTAATGGCTACGAATACCCCAAAGGCCTGCGCCAACGCAAATTGATCTATTAGAAAGACCAGCGCAATCTTGACAGAAAGAAGCTGCACGAAGATGCCCGTAAAGCCGACGGCACAAAATAGTACGAACCGCGTCGACACCAGCCCGCCAGTCTTCCGGACCACCAGCAGCGATACGAATTCGAGAGCGACAGCGGAATCCATCTTGGAATCTCCGGCGTGACGCGACCGAAACGTGTAGGGGATTTCATGCGTCTTCCATCGCCCTGCAGACGCGGCCAGCATGTCGGCGAGGATCTTGAACCCTTCGCCTTGTAGGGATGTGACCACCTCATTGAAAGACAGGCGGCGCACCATGAAAAACCCGCTGATCGGATCAGAGGCTGTGATGTTCAGCATACGCCGTGTTAGGGCTGTCGCACGATCGCTGCCGCATCGCCGGATACGAGACAGACCATCCCCACTCGACCCACCGTCAACGTTGCGACTGCCGATCACGATGTCCAATTCGCCATCACCCTGCAACGCATCAAGCATTGGTGCCAGCCGGGTTTCGTCGTGCTGCAAATCCGCATCGATTACGGCGCAAAACGGGGACGTGGAGGACAGAATGCCTTCGATACAGGCCCCGGCGAGGCCCCGCCGCCCGATCCGTTGGATTACACGGACATTGTCGAATTCCAGAGCCAAGGAACGCACTTCCTCAGCCGTGCCATCGGGGCTGTCATCATCCACAAAGATCGCCTCCCAGGACCGCCCGTCGAGCGCGGCGCGCAACAGATCGAACAGCGGCCGAACATTGTCCTTTTCGTTGAATGTGGGGATTACTACGCTCAGGTCATACATGCGTCAGCCCTGCTTTCGGCCGCTGGCTCCGGATTGTCTTCACGTATCGAAGGGCCTATGTCTGACGGCGCCTCGGCTTCGGGAGGGAGCCATGGCCATTAATAGGACGGTTTACGTGGCCGAAAAACTACAGAATTCCTGATAATTTAAGCCGCTGTGAAATCCTGTAGATAAGGAAACCCACCAAGGCTCCGATGACCAAGCCGGTCAGAGTATCCAAGGGATAATGCACCCCCACGTAAATACGGCTAAAGCCCACGATCGACGCCCAGAAAAGCAAAAGAAGCACCAGGTGCTTATAGATTTTTCTGAATAGCAAACCCAGGAAAACTGCGAATGCCATCGAACTCGCGGCGTGTGCCGAGAAATATCCATAACGCCCGCAACGCGGCGCGATATAACGGATGATCTCTTTCAAATGTTCTTCCCGGCAAGGCCTGGGGCGTTCAAAACCGTGTTTGAAGAGATTGGCCAACTGATCTGTTACGGTGATCATTACTACGATCAGTGCCATAATAATCAGCATATTTTTCAATCCATAATGGCGATGCACCAGATACATTAAAGCCACATAAAAAGGAATCCATGAAAGTTTGTGGGTGACAAACAGCCACAAACCATCCCAGCGTTCTGAACCCAGCGAATTCAGAAACACAAATAGTTGCTCATCCAGCAGTTGCACCCCACCGAAGAAGCTGATGACCGCAACCAGCGACGGATACCCCTGCACCGCTTCGCCCAGAAGCAGCGCGTTGGTCGCGATCCACAGTCCGAACAGTCCGCCGCCGGCAGCCGACGCAACGCCGATAACGGCGGCCCAGCGCAAAGGCTTGATCGGGAAGGAGGTGACGCCTTCGATCGCCAGTCGCAACGGGCCCAAGGTGCTCCACTTCGAGCGGCCGCCCGCACGCGGGTCGCGGTCGTACTCGATCACCCGGGTCTCCATGCCGACCCAGGCAACAGCCCCTTCATGTAACGGTTTCGCTCCGGCAATTGCTGCAGCGCATCCACTGCTTTCCGGCCCAACAAGCGGAAGTCGCCGGCGTCGGCGGGAATGTCGAAGTCGCTGATCCGGTTCAGCGCCCGGTAGAACGGATGGGCGCTGATGCGTTTGCCCAAGGATTCGCCGGCGCGGGTGCGGCGCCGCATCAGCTCCACGTCGGCGCCCTCGCGCCACGCCGACACCACCCGCGGCATCAGCTCGGGCGGGTCTTGGAGGTCCGCATCCAGGATGACGACAGCATCCCTAGCGCCGGGTCCAGCCCGGCCGTCATGGTGGCTTCCTTGCCGAAATTGCGGCTCAGGCGCACCAGCCGGATCGGCGGTCACGGCTTGCCGCGCCATGTATTCGGCGCCGCCGTCGCGGCTTCCATCATCGACGAACAGGAACTCGCAAGGGACGGCCAACTGCTCGCCGATCCGCTGCAGGCGCTCCGGGCAATGCGGGAGCACCGATGCCTCGTCGTAGAACGGAACGATGATCGAAACTTCAATGCGTTCGCGACCCGGGCACGTGCTTGGGGCGTGCCCGAGCGGAATGATCCCGGCGTGCGGACGCATGCGATGCCTCGTGCTATAACGAGGCGCGACTGTCAGGCGATGCGTCTTTCCGGATACTTACCGGCCAGGAAGTTCTCGCCGGCCAGGCAAAAGTTCGGCCAGGTAAGTGTCCAGTAAGGAAGGCGCTCGACAACGCCGCTCATTCGCGGCTCGTCGAACGCATGCAGGAGCAGGAGCTTTCAGTGCGAGCGCGTTACCTCCATCACTCACCAGAGAACGAAACGACGCGATGAGCCGCATTCTCCTGATCGAGGATCACGAGCGGCTTGCGCGACTGGTTTGCAAGGGACTCGTGGCAGCCGGAATCGCCGTCGATGTCGTCGATCGCGTCGACGCGGCATGGGCCACGATCCGGCGAATGCCTTACCAGGCGCTGGTGATCGATCGCGGGTTGCCAGATGGCGATGGGCTCGTCCTGCTGCAGCGCATGCGCCGCGCCGGAATCGGCATGCCCTGCCTGGTGCTGACGGCGCGGGATGCGTTGCGCGACCGTGTGGAAGGTCTGGATGCCGGCGCCGATGACTACCTTACAAAACCATTCGCCATGAATGAGATGGTGGCGCGCGTGCGGGCATTGCTGCGCCGCCCGGTGGAGGTTCGCCCGCTCGATCCCAGCCATGGCGATCTGACGTTGCGGCCTGCCGCCGGCATCATATGTTGCGGCGAGGAAAGCGTGACGCTGGCCTCGGCGGAGATGCAGATCATGCTGTTGCTGCTGCGCAAGCACGGGGAAGTCGTGCGCCGCGGCGCACTGGAGTCGGTCGGGTGGGGATTGGGCGAGGCCGTCACCCCGAGCGCGCTGGATGTCGCCCTGCATCGCATTCGCCGCAAGCTGCTCGTCATCGGCTCGCGCCAACGGATCATCAATGTCAGAGGTCTCGGCTATGTCCTTCGTGAAGCCGGCAGTGCCGAATAGCCTTAGCTTACGTGTCCTGCTCGCGTACGTGGTCGGGGTGACCCTGAGCATCTTGCTCACGATCCTGGTGGCCCTCGTGCTGACGACTTACCGCAGCGACCTGTTGCTGAAGGCAGACCTGACCGAGTACACGCGGGACCTGGTTGGGGCGGTCCGGTTCGACGGCATGGGTGTCCCAGACGGCCTCGCTGCCAGCGAGGATGACGACAGGTGGATCTACGAGAGTCTCAAGGAGGAAACTGCTTACCGCGTGCTGGACGAATCCGGGCGTCCGGTCCTTACTTCCGCTGCCGGAGAAGGATTCTGGTCTCCCGCCGAATCGCGGCAACTTGTGCCTGGAAGCTTCAACTTTGAGCGCGGGGGCGTCCGGATGCACAGCGTCATCGAGCCGTTCGAGCATGGTGGAAGAACGTGGTACTTCCAGTTCGCCGCCAGCACGAGAATTATGGGCTTCATTTACCAGGAATTTACCTTGCCGTTCATAGGTGCGGGCGTCGTCATATTCAGCGTGGTGCTGCTCGTCGTCTTCGGCATCTGCGCCTATGTCACGCTCGGATACACGCTCGGGCCCTTGCGCAAGCTGTCGGAGTCCGCAACCTCGATCTCGCCGCGCACACTCCACGCGCGATTGCGCACCGAGGCGGTGCCGTCCGAGATCGCGCCCCTGGTGCACAGCTTCAACCGCGCACTCGACAGACTGGAGCACGGATACCGCGTGCAGCAGGAGTTCCTTGCGACGGCTGCGCACGAGTTGAAGACGCCGCTGGCATTGATCCGCGCGCAGGTCGAGTTGAGAGAGGAGGGCGAGGACCGCGACTCGCTGCTCGGTGACGTCGAGCACATGACGCGCCAGGTGCAGCAACTTTTGCTGCTGGCGGAAGCCAGCGAGGTACAGAACTACGGCTTCGCCATCATCGATGTGCAGGAGGTTGCGCAGGACGTCGTTGCCCACCTGCAGCGCATGGCCGAGGCGGCGCACGTGCATGTGACCTTTTCCGGAAGCGCGTCCGTTGCGCGATGGCAAGCCGATCGCGGTGCGCTGTTCACGCTGCTGAAAAACCTGCTGGAAAACGCCATCCAGCACGCTCCGCGCGGCACCGAGGTGCGGGTGGAGGTGGACGCTGCAACGGTGACGGTACGCGATTCGGGCCCCGGCGTGGATCCGCAACAACTGTCGCAAATGTTCTCCCGCTTCTGGCGTGGCGCCCATCGGCGCGACCAAGGCGCCGGCCTCGGCCTGGCCATCTGCCGGGAAATCGCGCTGGCGCATGGATGGGGGCTGTCCGCACACAGGGCGGACCCGGGATTGCTGCTCCGGTTGTCCGTGAGAATGGGGTCTTCAGGTCTAGCAAAAGTAGCATCCGAAGAACCATCGCACCACGGGGACATCCACTAGCCCGGAACACTCACGACTCCAGGCAACGCACCGCAAAGGCGCCGTGCAGCATCGGCGATCGTGGTCGCGTGGCAGTCGGGGCTGTGAGCGGGCACATTCTGGCCAAGCAGCGGCCAGATCCCGTAGGGGAGGCCGTGCTCATGAATAATGCGGGCTAAGCACGCAGAAGAACAAAATAAAGGCATATAAAGCACTTTTTCTCTTTACCTGACGGAGTCAAAAGTTACGCTCAATCTACGCAAACTCTTTCATGGCTAGATGCTCAAAAGCTTCGCTCATTACGAAACGAAGTTGATCGAAGAATGGATCATCGAGAGCACGCACGAACAAGGGCTGTTGGCCGTTCCGTTAGAGGGCATCGAGCACTCGCTACTGTCGAGCTTGATGCAAAAATCCATCCGTCGGGGGCTGGTCGGTTGGGCGGTATTCGCTGCGCTCGCCCTGCAGTCGGCTGATCCGGCCTACCCCTGGCGACGTCTTCGCGGGATAGCCGCAGAGGACATTTCGCTCTCCAATATCGAGCTCGTCGGCGGCGTGCTGGCATTGGCGGGTAAGCAAAGCCTGATCAACAAGGTCGGCGCGCGAATGATGCTGGCCTATGTCGTCCGGTCGATGGCGTTGTCCACGAAGTGCCGGACCGCATGCGACCTATTGATGCTCGCCAATGCGCATCCGAACATCGAGACGTTCAGGACGACGCTCACCCGCTTTGCGCCGTCGGACTGGCCGCGTCACTTCTGGGACCCCGCGGCACCCCCGTGGCAGCGGGCGGCAGTCTTGCAATCGATTGCAGGGCTCTCGGTGAGGAAGGGTGCGCGATGGGTCTGCATCAGTTCGCCGCGCCCTGCGCTGCTCGAGGAGATCATTGAGCGAGCGGCGGCGCCTCCCGAGCTCGAGTACGTCGTGCTCAAGGGCACCCGGACGGACGCGCTAGCGCAACTGGCGCTGCTTTGTCTCGAACCACTCACGAGTTCCAACAGCGTCGGCGGCAGCTTGGTGTGACGGCTCACGTTGGCGATGCCGCCTCGAAACATGTCATCCATCGCCCGGCCGGCGGCTTTCGATTGTTCCGCATTTGCCGCCACCCACGCCTCCATAACGTCGTCCAGAGGCTTGTTCTGTGCCGTAGCGAAAGCTTGAGCCGCCTCAAACTGCGTCATCATCTCCATCATTGCGTTGGCGTGCCCGGAACGGGTTGCGTCGGCCATGGCCTGGAAGCCTTCTGCGATATCGGCGGCACCGACGCCGTATACCTCTTTCAGGACATCATTGTGAGGCGCCAGAACGTAGCTGTAGAACTCGCCTTCCAAAACTTGGTAGCGGTTCCCGCGCAGCATTACCCAGGTGGATTTCGCGCGGAATTCAATGTCGGCCGTGTCGGGACCGAAGACGCCGTCTTTGGTATCGGCGGACGAGACCATGGCGAAAAACATGGCCTGCTCTCGCAGTTTTCGACCAAGTTCAAACAGCTCGACGCACTTGGCTTCGTCGAATGTCACGTCCGCAGGAGCGGCATCTGACGCGAGAACCGCGTGCACGTACTCCAGCAGGAACTGATTTTCGTTGATCAGATCATCCGGGCCGGCCGCTTCGTGTTGCTCTTGAGTAGCGCTTTGGTCTGCAATCGATTTCATCATGTGCTGGGCGTAGATGTAGCCGAGCAAATCATGCGGAGGCATGGCGACGATCAGCTCGCGCATGCGGGCGGCAATGGCTTCCATGTCCTTCAACAAGGAAGCAGCGGCCTCTTTCCGTTTTTTATCGTCCATAACTACTTATGCCTTGCGCTCGATGCGTACCACCTGTTGCAGTTCGCCGAACGCGAACTCACAACGAACTGCGCCAGGATGTCCGGTCGCGCGGCAGCAATCCATCGGGATCGTGCACCTCGAACAGATCATCCGCAGTCATCTGGTCCGGATAGAGCACCAGATTCACGCCGCCCGGTTGTTGCGTCGACGGAAAGGCCAAACCGGCGGCACCTGCTGCCAACACACGGTCGGCCATTTCCCAGGTCGGCGGCTCGATCCGTTGCCGGAACCACAGGTCCTTCCAGGCGCAGTCCCACTCCCGCCACAGCGCATCCCATGACGGTGAGAATCCACCGCTGAAATCGACAATGCGTGCGAGCGTCACCCGGTAAGCGGCCATCGTGCCGGGCGAGAACAGCTGTTCGGCCTGGCCGTACTCGGCGATGGCGGTGTCCGGCGTGGTCGACAGATACACCGCGTCCGGCCCGACCTCATCAAAGATCATCCGGTCGCGCCGGCCGACAGGTTGATCAGGTAGTCGCGCACGCCCTCGGCCAGGCCATCGGCCACCAGTTGCTCGGCGGTGCGTCCGTCCAGCTCCATCAGCGGCACGTTGCGGAACCAGAACACTGCACGCTGACGGTCGCCGCCGGTCAGTTCCACCGCAATCGCCAGCACACTGGCGGCGCCGCGAAGGTAATCCTGCAGCTTCTCCGCGTCCGGCGAACGGGTGGTCGTGGTGCGGTGCACCTTCGCCAGTTCGGCCAGCCGCTGGGTACTGATGTGGAGCGTGTCGCTGAAGGCGGACGGCGAGAAGTAAGGGGCGCCGGGCTCCCGCAGGTCTTCCAGAAACCGGGCAGCATGATCGTGGTTCAGGACGGCATTCATGGGAGGACCAAAGGCTGAGAATGTGATGCATTTTTGATGCATGTCAAGCGCTTTGCTTCTCCGGCCGGTCTTCACACCGGCCCACCAGATCGATCGCGAAACGAGGATCAGCGCCTGGATCGCCGGCCGGCCTCTCCTCTACACGAACGACCGACTGATCTGGTGCAGCCTCAGGCACCCGGTCTCCGGGAGCGGATACGGCGCCGAGGTCTGCCGCGGGAGTGGCAGTCTCGGGTCTATACCTACGGCCTCAGCGGCAACGGAAGGTCAGTGAGTGGTTGCGTCGGGGTCAGCGGGTCATAGGCTGCTCCTGGTATGGCGATCGTCATCGCCTCAATGAGCAGGGATTCCACCTATCGTGCAGTTCAGATTTCCGGGGCCGGCTCTTGTGGGTGAAAGCATGAGTTGGCCGTTTCTGTAAAGCAAATATGTTGGCCACTAGCTTCTGTCATTTCACTCCAGACCCTTTGAAGCTCAAGAACTTCAAATGCAGATAAAGCAGGCTCCGCTTCCAGCAATGAAACTACAGGCGCCCACCTGTAAAGCCCTTACCGGATCAGGGTGGCTAGCCTCCGACACGAGCCGCGTTCCCCATCCGCAAGCCAGCTTCGTCGGAAGGTTCGCCAGCAACACGCGTAAAAGCACTTACTGCATGGCTTTCTTGACCACAACATGCGATATTCCGCGTGTTGCCAGAATGGTCATACACATGCGTAGTGTTGAGTTCCTGACCCCTGATGAGCTGTTGGCCGAGGTTGGTGATCGTCTACGGCGCTGGCGCTTGGACAAGCGCACATCGCAAGCCGCCTTAGCCGCCAAGGCAGGCGTGTCGCTGAAAGCTCTCCAAGCGCTCGAGGGAGGTCACGGCTCTGCGCTAGGCACCTACGTTCGAGTCCTGAAGGCACTGGGGCTGCTGGAGACGCTGGATGCGCTTGTACCCGTGCCACTAATCAGTCCGATCGACATGTTGAATCGACGGTATGTCAAGCACGCCCGACAACGCGCACCAAAGGCGAAAGCTCACAAGTAAATAGACTTACGGTTCGCAGCAAATAGTCAACGGTCACGTGGATCGTCTGTCACGCGTTCTCCGCAAACTGTATGTGGGTTTATCGCTCGCTCACACAGCGAAATTGCATCGTTCCCACACCTGTCGGTATGGATCGTACAGTCGAGTTGGATGGAAATGATCGATGATGCAGTCCGCTGGAAGATCTTGCTGGATCATGAGGCCGGATGCTTCGTGTTCACCAGCATGTTCGAAGTGATCTAGCTGTCTAGAAACAAACAACGCTTGTAGCGCCATCCCTGCATAGTCAACAATCTGTCCATGGCACAGAGTGCTCAACGGCACGTTGCAGACAAAGACCGTGGGAGTGCCCACCTGCCGCAGTACGGCGCGGTGGCGTTCGCTGATATGAGCCGCGATAGCATTCAGGTATTCGCTACCGTACAGCATGTAGTGACCACAATGCCGCTGGAGAAATCTACTGTTTGCCTCGAAATAGACCCGGCCAGCACGATAGTCAGTTCCTACTCTCTCGACCGCCCGCAGAAGGACTTCATCGCTAACGGATTGTCCCGCCCCCTCGAATAGTTGCTGTAGATAAGCGATTTTTGACGGCCCATCCAGAACCTTCAGTCCCTGGACGCGATAGTTAGTTGGATCGATCGGTCGAGCACCATGAAAGGCGCGTATCGCCCCATAATATTTCTCAATGCGATCTGCCAACAGGTGCTTCGTCGAGATCAGAGCACCAGTCTGTGCTGCGACAATCTCGTCGAGCCATCCTAGGTCATCACCGACTACATATTCTGGTGGTTCATTGTCGAACGCTCGCAGCACGGACGAGGTCAGTACGTCGCTCAGCGTTTCCCAGAAATGACCAGCCCAACTGTCAAACTCTCGCCATATCCAAACGTGTTCCATCGGTGATCCCATAGATTGCGCGGATGACGGACGAAGTGGCCATATACGCGCCACTGACTGAACCGACAGGGTTGATCATATAAACCAAGCCTTGATTATCAGCAGGTCGACGTCAATCAGCGACATCTCAACGGCTTGTTTCGGCCAGAAGCGGACATTACATTTATAGAAACGCGGGGACTGACTGTTACGGTTTATCTACTAGCGTTGACTTAGAAATAACTCTCGGATCGCCTCTCCGTGAACTTGGAATGAGGATAAAGCAGCACCGGGAAGCTCGCTCTTCGCTCTATGCCAATCATCTAGTTCGATTGGTGGCATCACCAGTTCGGGAATGACTCGGAACACACGTTCAGCACCCAGAAGCAAGCTCACTTGTCCGAGCGCATTCTGAGACTGGAAAGCAATGGAGCCATTGATGGCCTTCTTCCACGAAAGCAACCCACCCCACTTCATCATGTGATCGGACACCGAATAAGGTTCGTCTCCACACCCTAGACTAAGCACCCGAACTTGATGCCGGTCCAGATCAAAGCAACTGAGCGCGTCGACGGCGCCGACCATGATCGGGTTGTTTGCCCATAGCCCGCCATCTACGAAGCGGTAACCACCGGAATCCAAGGGTTGAAAGTAGGTGGGTGCCGCGGCCGTAGCCATGGCCACCATCGTCATGAGTTCGTGGTTATCCTTCTTGAAATCTGGGTGGTGCGGTGTCTTGAAAACATACACGTCGCCAAAGCGACCATCACAAGATGGGATGCATAGCCGGCTCCTTGCATCTCCGAATTTCCGGTCTCCGAATGTATTCGACAGGAGTTCTGCCAACACAGCACGGTCGTAGCGATAGCGAGCGAGACCCCGACACCACTGCCACTTGCGACCAACCCAGCCGAATCGCGCTGCCGGGAAGATTTCACCTCCATGCTCGGTATATAGGCCGGCAATCGCGCGGGCGGGCATTCCAATGGAAAGGCCCAACGCAATGATCCCGCCAGTTGATGTGCCGGTGATCAGGTCGAAATGCTCTGCCACCGTGCCACCACCCAGGTAGCGCTCCTCGATCTCGGCAAGAAGCATTGCAGGGAAGATCCCCTTGATGCCACCGCCGTCAATCGAAAGGATCTTGAACTCACGCTCCTTCGGCCAAGGCTGCTGCACACGTCGGTGCGTCAGGGCACCTTTGGATCGTGGCTCGATGAGCTGGTCGCTCACTTCGGAATCTCCGGGTGTCGGCCGCCCCCGGTCCACTCCCCCGGTAGCCCGCCAGCCTTCATAGCTGGCCAACCAATCGATGGCCCACGGAATGATGGTTTCCGCAATGGCCTTGTCGCGCGCCCACTCGGCAGTGGCCGGATCAAATAGGCACAATCGTGACTTGCGCGGATTTCGTTCGTTCCAGTAGAGATGCGGTGTGTCTTCGCCGGGCGCCTTGTCAGTGGAGAGTTCCAGCTCAGGCGAAATCAGTGTTACGTTCGCGCCCAAGGTCCCGACCACACGCAGATCACCGATGGTGCGAAATTCCACGACCTCCACACGGACAACATAAGTCTGAGAGAGCGGGCGCAGCGGCCCCTCCCAGATCACGTGCCAGCCGCCGTTGAAAATCACTTCGAAGGCCGGATACAACGGTATCTATGGAGTGATCTGCGGCTAAGGATCCGGCCGAATACTCCCTAGTGACCAGCCGCTCCCCAGAGCTGTTCGAGGCGTTGGTCGCGGCCGCAGTTGTAGCGGTAGAACTTGTAGCGGATCGGATTGCGGCGATAGTAGTCCTGATGGTATTCCTCGGCCGGATAGAACTCCGACGCCGGAACGATCTGCGTCGCGATCGGCTGCTTGAAGCGGCCGGAAGCTTCCAGATTGCGTTTGCTCGCTTCCGCCAGCCGTTGCTGTTCGGCGCCGAGAGTGAAGATCGCGCTGCGGTACTGGTCGCCGACGTCGCAGAACTGGCGATCGACCGCGAGTGGATCGATATTGCGCCAGAAGACCTCCAACAGCTTCGAGTAACTGACCAATGCCGGGTCGTAGCGCACCAGCACCGCCTCGGCATGGCCGGTGCGGCCGGCCGATACCTGCTCATAAGTGGGATTGGCGACGTGGCCACCGACATAGCCCGACGTGGTCGACTTCACCCCGGGCAGCTTGTCGAACGGCGGCTCCATGCACCAGAAACAGCCGCCGGCGAAGATCGCGACGGCGGTCTGCGCGGACGGTTTGGCAGCGGGTTGCGCGGTACCGGTCTGGGCGCCAACGCCGATCGCGGCCAGCATCAGCAGGCCACCGATCGCGGCGATCGCGCGGGAACGGCGATGTCGAAGGAAGGTCATGGTCAGCTCCTCAAGGCGGGCAGCGGTTGGCCCTTCGGTACGAACGCGAGCGCCACGCCGTTGTTGCACCAGCGCTCACCGCGCGGCGGCGGGCCGTCGTCGAAGACATGGCCCTGGTGCCCGCCGCAGCGCGCGCAGTGGTATTCGGTGCGTGGCCAGACCAGCTTGAAATCCTTCTTGGTGCCGATGTGGCCGGCGACCGGCCGGGTGAAGCTGGGCCAACCGGTGCCGCTGTCGAACTTGTGCGCGCTGTCGAACAGCGGCAGGTGGCAGGCGGCGCAGACGAAGGTGCCGTCGCGCTTTTCCTTGTCCAGCGGGCTGCTGAAGGACGGCTCGGTGTCCTCCTCGAACAGCATACGGTAGGCGGCCGGGCTGACCTGGTCCCACCAGGCTGCGGCGGGCCTGTTCAAGCGGACGATCTTCGACGACGCAGTCTTCGCGCCGGCCGGGGCTGCGGCCGCGCCGGTGTCGGACGCGCGCGAGCAGGCGGGCAACCACGGCAGTGCGACCAGCGTGGTGAGGGTTTGCAATGCATTACGACGGTTCATGCGGAGACTCCAACGACAACAAGATGCGGATTTGTAGGAGCGCCTCTTAGGCGCGACGCCTTTTGCGTGCGTCAGGGCTCGGGCGCGCCTAAGAGGCGCTCCTACAGAAGCCCGGAGGAGCGAAGGACGCGCGCGTGCCGGGCGACGATCCACGCGCTCTTGCGGTGACGGTGTTATCCCGGCTTGCCGACCACCCACAGGCGATCCTGGTCGCGCAACAGGAACAAGGTCAGGCACGCTGCCAGCATCGGCCAGGCGGCGAAGAACAGGATGTTGGCGCTCTCGTACGGTGCCAGGTACTGACGCCAGGACACGAAGGTGGACGCGGCGTGCAGCAGCAGGATCGCACCATACGTCCAGGTGCGAGCGACACCCGCCAGGAACACCAGCACCAACAACAGTTGCACGACGCCCAGGCCGACGACAATGCCCTCGCCAACGCCGGCCATGCCGTAGAAGCCGGCGAACACGCTGCTGGAATGTTCCGGCCGCACCAGCTTGTCCACGACCCAGACCAGCATCACTGCGGCCACGCTCACGCGGAGCGCGAGCAGCGAGATTTCGAGTTTGCGGGTTGGTGAAGACATCGGGTTTCTCCTGGTCAAGTGACGGGTTCGAGCGCAGCCGGACGGGTGTGCTGGGCGATCGCGGCCAGCGCGTTGCCGAGCGAGGCGCCGTCCATCGCCTCCAGCGGTAGCGCGAGCAGGCCCTGGATGCGATCGGCGATCAACTCGGCGGTGCGGCGGAAGGCGCGCGCGGTTTCGTGCGCGCCGCCGCGGGTGGAAGAAGGATCCGGGCAGCCCCAGTGCGTCGGCACCGGCGTTCCCGGCCAGACCGGGCAGATCTCGTGCGCCGCGTTGTCGCAGACGGTGATGACCAGATCCATGGGCACGGCATCGGGTCCAACGAACTCCTCCCAGGACTTACTGCGCAGGCCGTCGATGCGGCAGCCGAGCCGGTCCAGGGTGGCGAGCGCGTGCGGATTGACCGTGCCCGATGGCTGGCTGCCGGCGCTGTAGCCCTGCAGCCGCCCTTGTCCCAGATGCGTGGCCAGCGCTTCGGCCAGGATGCTCCGCGCCGAGTTGTGCGTGCACAGGAACAGGACGCGGTGGACGCGGTTCGACATCGACATGGGTGTGTTCATGTGAGTGCGCCTCCGCAGCTGGAACCTTGCCCGGCGGTGCAGCCGTAGCAGTGGCCCGCCACGGCGATCCGGCGCGGCACGTCGTGGTCGAGCAGGTCGCGCAGGTGGGTCGGTTGCTCGCGCCCGGCCAGCGGCAGCTTGAACATCTGGTTGAAGTCGCAGTCGTAGAGCTGGCCGTCGTAGCCGACGCTCAAGGTCGAGCGGCACATGACCGAAGCGAGGTTCTCATCGCGATGCGCAGTGCGCAGGGTGTCCATGTAGTCCTGGAACTGGCCCTTGGACAGCAGCCAGGAGCCGAAGCGCTGGATCGGCATGTTCGCCAGCGCGTACAGGCGGTTGAAGACGATGCCGAAGTTCTCGCCCAGCAGGCGGTGGTAGGTCTGCTCCAGCGCCTCCTGGCCCGACGGCAGGAACGCGCCGTTGGGGTTGTAGACCAGGTTGAGCTGCAGCGGGCTGCCGGGCCGGCCGTAGCCGAGCGCGTTGAGTTGCCGCAGTGCGCGGATCGAGCTTTCGAACACGCCATCGCCACGCTGCTGGTCGACGTTGTCCTGGCTGTAGCAGGGCAGCGACGCGACGATTTCGACTTCATGGCGCGCGAGGAACGCACCGACCCAATCGTAGCTGGGCTCTTCCATGATGGTCGGGTTGAGTCGGTCCATCACGTGCAGGCCCGCGTCCTTGGCCTGCTCGACCAGCCAGCGGAACTGCGGGTTCATTTCCGGCGAGCCCCCGGTCAGGTCGAGGTTCTGCACCTGCAGGCGTTCGGCCACTTCGAGCGCCAAGCGCATGGTGGCCTGGTCCATCGTCTCGGTCCGGCGCGGGCCCGCGTTGACGTGGCAATGGATGCAACTCAGGTTGCAGCGATAGCCGAGGTTGAGCTGCAGCGTGGTCACCGCGCCGCGCTCGATCTCGGGGAAGTCGCTGTCTTTCAGCAGTGGCCAGGTGTCGTGCATGGGGTCTACTGGTTCGAAGGAAGGCGAAGGTCGTCGGCCAGCGGTTGCTGCAGCAGCGCGATCAGCGTCTGCTCCGGCGCGGCGCGAAACTGGGTCAGGCCGATCTGCATGCCGCGGTGGCCGTCGCGCGGCTGCTCGATGCGCGAGTGGAACAGCCGGTCCCAGAGCGAAAGGATGTTGCCGTAGTTGCTGTCGGTCTCGTCCCGGTACACCGAGTGGTGCACGCGGTGCCAGTCCGGCGTCACCAGCACGCGCCGCAGCTGCCGGTCCCAGGCATGGGGAATGGCGACGTCGGCATGGGTCAGCAGCGCGAACGCGGCGAGCAGGATTTCGTACACCGCCACCGCCACCGGCGACGGACCGAGTGCGGCGATGACGGCGAACTTGTAGAGCATCGACAGCAGAATCTCCGCCGGGTGGAAGCGCAAGCCCAGCGTCACCTCGAACTGCAGGTCGCTGTGATGGACGCGATGGATGCGCCACAGCTGCGGTATCACGTGGAACCAGCGGTGCTGCCAGTAGATCGCTAGGTCGAGGACCACGAGCGCGGCCAGGAACTCCAGCATTGCGGGCATATCGACCACGGCCAGCAGGCCGATGCCGCGGGTCGTCATCTGCCAGGCGAACGTCACCGCCGTGAGCGGCAGGATCAGGTAGACCAGCAGCGTCGACACCGCAGCCAGGCCAACGTTGCGCCAGCGCCGCCCGCGCGCAGGCGTTTCGCCACGCGTCGGCCACGCGCGCTGGCACAGCAGCAGCACCAGCAGCAGGGCGCCGACGACCAGCAATCGTGTTGGGCCGGCATGCGCGAGCCACCAGGCGTTCATGCGCCCGCCTCCGCGATGTCGGCCAGCGTTTCGAGTTCGCCCATCAGGCGCTGCTGCGCAGGCGTCGGTGCGGCGAGTGCGGCCAGGCCGGCGAGCACGTGGGGGATGTCGTCCGCCGTATCCAGGTCGCGCAGCGTTTCCAGTTCGAGCCAGGCGCCGGATCCGTGCATGGCGTGCATGAACTGCACCGCGGTGCCGAGCGTGCTGTAGCGCACGCGGGTCCACGCGTCGTCGTCCAGCGGCGTGTTGCCGCCGAACAGCCAGAAGCCGCCGTCTTCGGCGCGGCCGATCGCCAGGCGCGGTTCGGCGCCTGACAGCCAGTGCGCCGCCCGCTGCAGTGCCTGCGCGGTGAGTTGTGGCGCATCGGCGCCGATCAGGATCGCCGCGTGATGGCGGTGACGCAGAAGCCGGTACACCTGCGCCATGCGCGCGCCTAGCGAACCCACACCCTGCGCCAGCAACGGCAGGTCGATCCACGCACCGGTCTGCAGCGCAACGCCTTCCGCCACCGCCCAGTACGGCTCGATCTCGCCGTGGTCGCACGCCTGCATCGCCACCGACGCAACGGCTTGTGCCGACGACAGGTACAGCGCCTCTGCATTGCGACGTCCGATGCCCGGCCACAGCCGCGTCTTCACCGGCGACAGCGACGGCGTCTTGACGAAGATGGCGATGCCGCAGCTCATGACAGTCGCTCCTGGCGGGAGAAGCGCCGTGCCTGCTCCGCGGTCGCACGCAGGTGCTCGCGCGTCGTGGCCCACCAGCCGCGTTGCGCGTACTTGCGTGCACTGGTGTAGACCGGCGCGCGCAACGCGCGCAGCGGAATGTCGAGCGCGCGTGCCGCCCAGATCGCGGCATGGTCCTCGCCCGCGCCGATGTGCTCGTCGAAGCCGTTGATGGCGTCGTACACGCGCCGCGGCATCAGCAGGCCCTGGTCGCCGAACGGCAACCCGAGCAGGCGGCTGCGCACCTGCGCACCGAGCGTGTTGAGGAACATCAGGCGCGGACCGTCGCGCAGGAAGCGCAGGTCGAAGTAGCCGATCGCGGTCGCGTCGGCGTCGATGAATCGATGCAGCGCGTCGACGGTCGATGCCACGATCCGGGAATCGGCGTGCAGGAACCACAGCCAATCCGCATTCGTCCGGGCCGCGCCGGCGTTGAGTTGCCGCGCGCGTCCCGCGGCAGAGCGGACCAGGCTCACGTTCGCAGGCAACTGGTCCACGACATCGTCTTCGCCTTGGGCCAACACGAGCACGACCTCGCGCGCCCGCGCCTGGGTGAGCTGCGGCAGCAGGGCCTCCCAGGCACGATCGCCGGGACCGGCAGGAATGACGATGGCGAGGCTCGGGCACATGGTTTTCAGCAGCAGGCGCCGGCGGCTGCCACCGCGGCCGTGGGAGTTGTGCTGCAGTCGAATAGGCCGAAATGGACGCGCTTGTCTCCATGCAGGTCAAAGTGCGCCGCGAAGCGCGACTGCGCGAGCATGTCGAAGGTGTTGCCGCAGACCCGCACCGGCTTGCCGGTCTCGAAGCGATGGTGGTCGTCGAGCACGAAGGCATGCGGCAGGCCGGCGATGCTGCCGCGATAGGAGGCTATCTGGCCGTAGTCCTCGCAGCGATCCTCCAGCGGCAGGCGGAAGGCGCGCATGGTCATGGAGCGGAATCCGACCATGCCGATCCGGGCCTCGATCTGCGGATCGAGCAGCGGAATCGGCGACTGGCTGACGCCGCGTGCGTCGGCGCAACCCAGGCGTTCGAGCATGCGGCGGAAGTCCTCGATGTACAGCGCCCCGGCCAGGCATTCGCCCAGCAGGACCGGGTCGGTGCGCAGCGCGTCGGGGATGCGGCGGTCGGCGAACACGTCGGAGAAATACAGCTCGCCGCCGGGCTTGAGCACACGGAAGATCTCCGCGAACACCTGTTCCTTCTCGGGCGACAGGTTGAGCACGCAGTTGGACACGACCACGTCGACGCTGGCATCGGCGACCCCGCAGGCCGCGAGCCGTTCGATGTAGCCCTCGACGAAGCGCACGTTGGACTGCGCATAGCCATAGCGCTGCGCGTGCCAATCCTGGTGGCGGGTGGCGACCTGCAGCTGTTCGGTCGTCATGTCGACGCCGATGACGCTACCGGACTCGCCTACGAGGCGCGACAGCAGGTAGACGTCGCGCCCGGTGCCGCAGCCCAGGTCGAGCACGGTCCTGCCTTCCAGCGCCGGCGGCAGCGGCGAGCCGCAGCCGTAGAAGCGATCTTTCACTTCCGGGTGCACATCCTCGAGCAGCGTGCGCAGCATCGGCGGCATGGCCTCGGCCGGGCAGCAGGCGCCTGTGCGCAGGTCGCGCGTGGACTGGAGTACGTCGCCGTAGTAGTGGCGGACATCGTCGTGGGTGGTGTGCAGGTTCATTGGAGTCACCAAGAAATCAACGCAGAAGGAGTCCGAGACCGAAGGCGAGGACGCTCGCGAGCGGCAACGTGATGCACCAGGCCAGCAGGATCCGGCGGATCACATTAGCGTGGCCGCTGCCGTTGCCTGCGGCAATGCCGAACAGCGCGCCGGTGCTCACGTGCGTGGTCGACACAGGCAGGCCGAAGCGCGATGCGCCGATGACCAGGGCGGTCGTGACCAGGTTGCCGCCGAGACCTTCGCCGGCATCCATCCTGGTCACCTTGTGCGCGAGGGTTTCCGACACCCGGCGCGACGCCAGCAGGCCGCCGAGCGCCATGGCCGTCACCACCGTGAGCGAAGCCGTGCCGACACCCAGGCCGCCGCCGCCCGCGACCATCAGCGCCGCAATCTTCGGCGTGTCGTTCAATCCGCGCGCGAAGCTGACCGCGGCCGCGCTGCCTAGGTGCGCGCGGTCGAGCCACAGGCGAACCGGAAGCAAGGCGACCCTCCGTCCGGGCGCCGGCGCGCACGCCGTAGCGCCCGCAGTAGCGTAGATAATCGTGGTGCGTGCGGCGGCCAGCGCCGGGCCGTCGACCACCATCTCGACATCGGAGCACACGCAGGGATCGCTTTGCGCCAGTCGCGCACGCAGGCGTCGCACCGCCGGCACCAGTACCAGCGCCAGCAGCAAGGCCAGCAGCGGCGAAACCAGCAGCGGCAGCAGCATCGCCTTCGTGGCCACTGCCAAGCCGACCTGTTGCGGCACCACGGCGACACCGGCGCCCAGCAGGCCGCCGAGCAGGGCATGGGTGGTGGAGACGGGCATGCCGGTCCACGTCGCCAGCCACACGGTCATCGCCGCGCCGCCCGCGACGCTCAGCAGGAACGGGAGCGAAGCGGTGATCTCCTGCGGCACGATGTCCCTGCCGCTGAACGCCACCAGCAGGCCATTGGCCAGGTAGATCGACGCCACGCCGCCGACCGCGGTGGCGACCGTGGCGAATACGATGGCGCCGCGATGACCCACGAGCCCTGAGCCGACGAGGGTAGCCGCGCCCTTGATGTTGTCGTTCGCGCCGTTCGCGGCGGCGAGTAGCAAGGTGAGCAGTACGAGCAGGATCAGCGACATGCGATCAGCCCCGTCGCCAGGCGAAATAGCGCGCGGCGAACTGCAGCAGGCCCTGCGGCGCGTTCGCACGCTTCCACGCGCCGGCGGCGTACTTGTTAGCCTCGCTGAGCGTGGGATAGATGTGGATCGTGCCGAGCAGCTTGTTGAGGCCGAGGCCGTGTTTCATCGCCAGCACGAATTCCGCGAGCAGGTCACCGGCGTGCTCGCCGACGATGGTCGCGCCGAGGATGCGGTCCTTGCCCGGCGGCGTGAGCACCTTGACGAAGCCGTGGTCCGCCGAATCGGCGATCGCGCGGTCGAGGTCGTCCAATCCGTATTTGGTCACTTCCACCTCGATGCCCCGCGCCTTGGCCTCGTCTTCCGACAGGCCCACGCGCGCGACTTCGGGATCGGTGAAGGTCGCCCACGGGATCACCCGGTAGTCGGCCTTGAAGCGCCACAGCGGCGCCAGCAGCGCGTTGATCGAGGCGTACCACGCCTGGTGCGCGCAGACGTGGGTGAACTGGTAAGGGCCGGTGACATCGCCGGCCACCAGGATGTTGGGGAAGCTGGTCTGCAGGAACTGGTCGCCTTCGACCGTGCCGTTGTTCCTGATCTCCACGCCCAACTCCTGCAGGCCGAAGCCTTCCCCGTTCGCCTTGCGGCCCAGCGCCAGCAACAGGCGGTCGAACGGCAGGGCGATTTCCATGCCGTCCTGCTCGCAGACCAGGCGATCGCCACCGTCGCCGCGTTCGACCCGCAGCGCCTTGCAGCCGGTCATCACCCGCACGCCTTCGGCGCGGAAACGCGACTCGACTTCTGCTGCCGCGTCGGCGTCCTCGCGCGGCAGCAGGCGCGGCGCCATTTCCACCTGGGTCACTTCGCTGCCCAGGCGCGCGAACGCCTGGCTTAGCTCGCAACCGATCGGGCCGCCGCCGAGCACCAGCAGGCGCTTGGGCAACGACCGCAGGTCCCACAGGTTCTCCGAGGTCAGGTACGCGACGCCGTCGAGGCCCGGGATGGCGGGCACCAGCGGTCGCGCGCCCGTGGCGACGATCAGGCTGCGTGCGCTCATGCGCTTGCCGCCGACTTCGACTTCCCAGGGCGACACGATCCGGGCCTCGCCGGTAATGACCTCGACGCCGAGCTTCGTGTAGCGCTCCATCGAATCGTGCGGTTCGATCCTGCGGATGACGGCGTGCACGCGCTCCATGACCTGGGCGAAGTCCAGCTGGGCGCCGACCTTGGCGATGCCGTAGCGCTCGGCATTGCGCGCATCGGCCATCAGCCGCGCGCTGCGCAACAGCGCCTTCGACGGCACGCAGCCGGTGTTGAGGCAGTCGCCGCCCATGCGGTCGCGCTCGATCAGTGCCACCTTCGCACGCGCGGTCGCGGCGATGTAGGCCGAGACCAGCCCGGCCGATCCGGCGCCGATGACGATCAGGTTGTAGTCGAAGCGGCGCGGGCGCTTGTGCCCGCGATACACCCGCTGCGCCGCCAGCCAGCGCGTGAACGCGCGCATGATGAGTGGCAGGAAACCCAGCAGCGCGAACGCGCCGATCAGCCCCGGCGACAGGATGTCGGCCGGCTCGCGGATGCGCGCCAGCTGGGTGCCGGCATACACGTAGGCGATGGTGCCGGGCAACATGCCGACTTGGCTGACCCAGTAGAAGGTGCGCGTCTTCAGCGCCGTCAGGCCCGCCAGCAGGTTGATCACGAAGAACGGGAACACCGGCACCAGGCGCAGGGTGAACAGGTAGTACGCACCGTTGCGGGCGATGCCCTCGTCGAAGGTGCGCAGGCGCTCGCCGTACTTGTCGCGCAGCGCATCGCGGAACACGAAGCGCGAGGCGAGGAAGGCGAGCGCTGCGCCGATCGAACTGGCGAACGAGGCCAGCAGCGTGCCTTCGAGCAGGCCGAACAACGCGCCACCGGCGAGCGTGAGCACCGCGGCGCCCGGCAGCGACAGCCCGGTGACCACGACATACAACGCAAGGAATCCGCCGGCCGCGAGCCATGGATGCGCCGCCGTCCAAGCCTGCAGCGCGTCTTGCCGCGCCTTGAACGCTTCGAGGCTGAGCTCGCCCAGCAGCCCGCTGCGCCACAGTGCCAGGGCGGCAACGACCAGCACGATGGCGAGGATCAGGCGGGTTCTGGAGCGGGACATGCGTTTCCTTCGGAGGAAGTGGACGGACTCTCGTGATTCCACCAAGCGCTGGAATCCGTTCCGATGTGGCGATTTCAAGAACAAGCCCGGTGTGGACTCCAGCGTTTGCTGGAGTGACGACTTACCCGGCCTTCCTTGGCAGCGGACAAAGAAGCTCAGCGCCGCGCATGTCCGATCCACGAGAACAGCGGACGGCCGAACAGCAGGCACAGCAGCGACAGGATCGCCACTGCGCCCAGATGCCAGACCAGCACCATCAGTGCGCTCTCTTGGCCGTGAATGAGGGTGACGCCTGCAGCCGACAGCGCAGCGGCGCTCAGCGCCGCCAGCATCGCGGTCGCCCTCGGCCGGACCACCCCGGCATGGCGCACCATCAGCAGCAGCACCAGGCCCAGCGGCACGCCGGTCATGGTGATCGCCACGGCGCAATGCCAGCTGGTGAACTGGAAGAGGAACGCGTCGCTGCCAATGCGGGCGAGATCGCGCAGGCAGCCCCAGCCCAGCCCGCTGAGCCACAACAGCAAGGTCGGCACCGGCAGCCAGGCCCATGCCGGCGACCGGCCCGGCACGCTGATCTGGAACACGGCGTAGGCGGCGAGAATTCCGGTCAGCACGCTGGCGATCCATTCGATCAGCGCCGGCGCGGCGTCGAGCTCGGCGGCCAGGCCCGGACGTAGGCCGATGGCAGCGGCGATCAGCGCGACGACGGCGTTCGCCATCGCGATCCACAACATGGTCCGCCGCATCGGCGACGCGAGCGGCCGCACGGGCCTGGCCCGTGATGCCAGCTGTTCGATCAGGGTATTGGTGTTAGTCATGGTCCTGCCCCTTGTTGCCGAGGGTCCGCTGCAACGTCTTCAGCGCCCGATGGCAAGCCACTTTCAAAGATCCGACGCTCTGCCCGCTCTGCGCCGAGGCCTCGCCCAGCGACATCTCGCCCAGGTGCACCAGCCGGATCGCTTCCTGCTGCTTCGGAGACAGGCCGGCGACCGCATCGCGCACGCTGCGCGCGTCGTGCAGGCGCGCGGTGGTTTCGTCCGGCGTCGACGCGGCTTCCTGCAGGTGGTCCAGATCCTCGTCCGTGGTGAATTCGTGTTCGAACCGCCGCGAACGGCGGCGCAACAAGTCGATGCAGCGGCGCGTGGCGATCGTGCTCAGCCACGGCTTGAACGGACGCCCGCGCTCGTAGGTGTGGCGGATGTCGTGCACGACCAGAAGAATCTCCTGCACCGCATCCTCGGCGTCGTCGCCACGGCCGAGGTAACGCTGGGTGATGGCGCGCAGGTAGGGCGTGATCCCGACCAGCAGCGCGTGATACGCATCGCGGTCGCCGTCCTGAGCGCTGACCATCCACGTGCCCCAGACTTCGCCGCTGTCCCGCGTCTGCCCGTAGGAGCTCGCGGGGGCAGCCGATGCGCTGCGCAGGGGCATGGGGGTCGCCTGCTCCGGTCTCGGGAAGGGAACGATCTCGGCCATGATGCGACGGTCCGATGCGATTACCAAGCGCGCCTGCCTAGGCGCGGACGCGACGCGCGACTAGGTGATCCAACGACACCCTGCCGGGGCCCCTGGCCATGAGGTAGAGCATCAGCGCCGCCCATAGCCCATGGGTGGCGAACGCGCTGGGGTAGACGAAGATCTGGATCACCAGGGTCATGACCAGCAGCGCGAACGCCGACAGCCTGCTCGCCAAGCCGACCAGCAACAGCAGCGGGAACACGTGCTCGGCGACGGCGGCCATCGGCGCGGCGAACTCGGGCGGGATCAGCGGCAGCGCGTACTCGCTGCGGAACAGTTCCAGCGCGCTGTCGGAGATCCGCGGCCAACCGAATTCGACGGTGGCGCCGATCGGATCCAGTACCAGCCCCTCGATCTTGGTCTGGCCGGACATCCAGAACGTCATCGCCACCGAGAACCGCGCCAGCAGGGCGATCGCGCTGTGCGGGATGCGGCTGAAGAGCGCGATCGTGTGGTCTACGGCCTGGATGGCGCTGGCGGTGACCGGCGCGCGCGAGCTGCGGGAAGTGGCGAGGAGGGTGCTCATCTCAGTGCTCCAGTTCGATGGCGGGCCCGGCCTCCAGGCCGTGGCGGATCAGGACGGCGAACAGCGCGCTGGCGTCGACGTGCACGCAGGTGGTGTTCACCCGGTCGAATGCCGCGCCCAGCGGTTCGCCGTTGCGCAGTGCGTCCAGGAATGCGATCGCACCCGGCGGCAGATCGGTGACGACGACCTCGAATGACGGGCGCGCGACCAGCACGTCCTCAGCCTGCTCGACGTCGATGCCGGCAAGGTCCGCGTCGGACAGGTCGTGCAGTCCCTGGTGTGCCCGCCAGATGGAATACGCCGCATGGCGCGACGCAAGCCAGCGGCAGGCTGGATGCAGCATGACGCGGGCGGATGCCAGGCGCTCGGGCGCCGCGAACAGCTCGCGATATGCGGCCTCGGGTATCGGTGTGGCATCGGCGGCGTGATACGCGTGGATGCGCAGTGCTTCGATCGTGGCCACGTCGGCCAGGTAGGGGATTTCGGCTGCCGGCAGGAAGCCTGCCACGAACCGCGGGAAGTCGATCGCGTAGTCGGTCAGCACCGGGGTGCGCGGCGGCGGCGTCAGCACGCATTCGCGCGCCATGGCGCGGAAGAACTCCACGCCGACCAGCGCCTGGGTGACGGGAAAGGCTTCGGCCAGCGCGTCGATCAGGGTCACCACGAAGTTGTTGCGGTGCACGGCGAACCGGCGCTCGGCGTCCGCGCGGCCGGCGGCCTTGAGCCCGGTAGGCGCGCGCCGGGTCGGCACGCGCAACGCGGCGGCGAAGTCCTGCTGGGAGGCGGTCGCGGTCATGCCGCCATCTCGTCGGGCACCGCGCAGCTATCGCGCAGGATCGCCTCGGCGCGCTGTGCCTGTTCGCGCAGCGTTGCGTAGGCGGGGACGTTGGAGTCCCATTCGATCAGCGTCGCCACCGGCCCGGTCAGTGCGAGCGTGCGCGCATACAGCGCCCACACCGCATCGGCGACCGGCGCGCCGTGATGGTCGATCAACAATGGATCGCCGCCGTCGGGATCGTGTTCTTCGGCGTGCCCGGCGAGGTGGATCTGCCGCACCGCGTGCATCGGCAGCGCGGCGAGGTAGGCGAGCGGATCGTGACGGTTGTTGTGGCAGGACACGTACACGTTGTTCACGTCCAGCAGCAGCCCGCATCCGGTGCGCTGCACGATCGCGGCGATGAAATCCGGCTCGCTGTAGCTGCTGCCCTGGAACTCCAGGTAGGTGCTGGGGTTCTCCAGCAGCATCCGCAGCTTGAGCCGCTCCTGGACCTGGTCGATGTGCGCGCAGACCCGGGACAGGGTCTGTGTGTCGTAGCACAGTGGCAGCAGGTCGTTGAAGAAGCGGCCATCGTGCGTGGACCAGGCGAGGTGTTCGGAGAACGACGCGGGCTGGTAGCGCGCGATCAGCGTCGCCAGCCGGTCCAGGTGCAGCGAATCCGGCGGTGCCTCGCTGCCCAGCGACAGACCGACGCCGTGCAGCGACAGCGGCAACCGCTCCCGCAGCGCGGTGAGTTGCGCATGCGGCACGCCGCCGGCGCCCATGTAGTTCTCCGCATGCACTTCGACGAAACCAGGTGGCGCGAAATCCGCCTGCAGTTCGTCGAAATGGCGTGGCTTGAATCCAACACCGGCCCGCGCGGGCAGGCCGGTGCCGGCCGGAGCAGGTTCGGCGTAGTGAGTGCTGTGGAGGAGGTTCACCGACCGTCTCCGAAAGAAGCAGCGCGGCTTAGCTGGACTTGGCGGTCTTGGCTTCGAACGCCGCCAGCTGGCCGTAGCCGGTGGGCGAGGTCTTCGACGTCGTCTTGGTGCAAGTGCCGGCCGGCACGTGCTTCCAGGCATTGGCTTGGTGATCGGTCTTGGCGGTGCCCGCGCAGGTGGTGCCGGGGCCGGCGGCGCAATCGTTCTTGCCGGCGAGAGCCACGCCGTAGCACTTTTCCTGCGCGGCGCCTTTCTCGCCGGCCTGTGCTGGCGCGATGTTCATGGCCAGCGCCGAACCCAGCGCAGCAGCGAGGGCCAAGGCGGGAACGGCGGACTGGAAACGGGTCGTCATGGAAATTCTCCTGGGAATGGGTAGTAGCGAGGCGCCGAGGAACCGCGTATGGCAGTCCGGGCGCCGCTCGCATCAGGAGACTTCGTTCGAGGGGGCGAATGGTTACATCAGGCTGGAAGATGCGTAGACGCCGCTGCAGACGCGGCCGGGCGCAACCCTCGGCGCACCGAGCGGGTCATCGACGCTTCCTCGGGTGCACGACGTGCGGGTTTTCCGTAGCAGACCAGCGGTCCTGGGGTCGTCTCAGGTCACAGCGATCGTGGGAGGCCGCTGCGCGATCGCTACGACCTCGGTTTCGCGATGATCAGACTCCGCTTCGATCACGAATTGGAGGGATCGATTCGGCGCGCCAAGTGCCTTCAGGCCGCGATGCACCGACACCTTCGTTGCTGCGCGCGCTCGCCCCCCTTCTGGACGCACTTGCCTGACGCGATCACGAACAAGCGCGACGCGAGCCTGTTCATGGTGCGCACAGAGGTCCGGTGCGCGCGCTGCGATGGCCATCTCGGCCACGTCTTCGATGACGGGCCGAAGCCGACGGGCCTGCGCTACTGCATGAACGGTGTCGCGATGCGTTTCGCGCCCGCCTGAACCGCTGCTGGTCTTGCCGCGCGCCATCAAGGGAGAAGACGATGCTAGATCTGAGCCGGGCGACCGTCTTGCCGGTTGGCGTCCATCCGAGGCTAGAATGCTCGTGCATCACCATGATGCGATGCTGAGGCACGATCCGTCGCGCACCGTGATCCGCCCGTTCGAACCGGGATACCCCGCCGGGCATGAGGCTGATGGCCGATCCCGGCTTCAGGTGATCGATGATTGGGTCACCGGCTATGACGGCGGTCAGGTCGATCGCGCGTTGAAGAGCGTCGAGTCCTCGCTTCAGGACAGCCAAACCCGGCGCCGTTCAATTGCCCTCCGGTAACATCCTGACATTCGCGTTCTGGAAGGGAATTCTCACCGGAGCGATCGAACATTCTCAAGCTTATCTACGTCGCAGGCTCCGATCAGCGCTCGAAATGACCGACATTCGGAACTCAGCTGCCCGGCAGCTTCTGCGCGGGTACGGATACCGCAGTCTCATTGATGTAACCGATCAGCCTCCCCGGACGAATACTGAGCCATGACCACGTTTCTGACCTTTCTGGGTGCCGCGTTCCCCAAGAGCGGTTTTGGATCGCTGGCAGCGATAAAACTGACATTGGCTCGAGCGAGGATTCTTTCATGATTTGCCACCTACTTATTCGCCTAAAAAATCGGTTATTTAGCGTGGCGGCAGCTGCTACCTTATTAGCCAGCTTCACACCGACGGCGTGGGCCGCTCCACAGGCGTCTTCCAATTCGACTACGACCTATCACAGGATGCAGATCGACGGCGTCGGGGTTTTCTATCGCGAAGCCGGACCGAAAGATGCGCCGACAATCGTCTTGCTGCATGGTTTTCCGACGTCGTCTCGCCAGTACGAAGCGTTGATCCCGCTGCTGGCGACTCGATACCACATCATCGCGCCGGATTACCCGGGCTTCGGACAAAGCGACGCACCCGAACCGTCCGCCTTCCCCTATACGTTCGATCATCTCGCGAAGGTAATGGATGACCTGCTGGTACGCCTCAAGATCAACCGTTACAGCCTGTACATTCACGATTACGGCGCTCCGGTAGGTTTCCGGATGATGCTGGCGCATCCAGAGCGATTGGAGGCACTAATAACGCAGAACGGCAATGCTTATCGAGAAGGCTTGGGCAAGAAATGGCCCGGCATTGCTAAATTTTGGGCTGATCCGAAAGGTCATCCGGAGGTTCTTGATACCTTCTTGTCTTTCGACACCACGATGCAGCGTCATACAGCCGGCACAACGCATCCAGAGCGCTACAATCCGGACACTTGGATAAACGAGTTTGCGCACCTTGCAAAACCCGGCCAACGCGCGATCCAGTCGGCGTTGCTCTACGACTATCGGAACAATGTCGCGGCCTATCCGCAGTGGCAGGCTTGGCTTCGCGAACGTCAGCCGCCGACCCTGGTTGTATGGGGGGCCAATGACCCTTCCTTCATCGCCGCGGGGGGCGCGGCGTTTAAGAGAGACTTGCCTGACGCGGAAATTCACTTGCTCGACGCGGGCCACTTTGCGCTCGACGAGAAGACCGACGAGATTGCGCGCCTAATCCTCGATTTTATGGCCAGGCGTTCGGAATGAGTTTCGACAAAACAAGGTCATTTCCTTTTTGTTGGCGCGTTTGCGAGAAAGCATTTGCGACTGAAATAACTTTCCCCCATAGCCGCCGACCCGGCGTTCACTCAAAAGTGGCCAGCCCCCCATACCTGCGGGACGCGCGGGCGGGCATGCCTAGATCGGCAAGACACTAGCCGGCGCTAGGATCTCGGACCTGTTTGGCGGCCGTCACCGGTTCGACATCCGACAGGGCCACCTCGTGCGATGCAGCACCCCTTAGGCGGCCAACTCATGGTTGATTGTTAAGTAAAAGTTGGCCAAAGCGGCCAACTCATGCTTTCCCCCACACGGACCGCGTTGGATCAACGAATGGTGGGCCCACCAGGACTCGAACCTGGAACCAAAGGATTCACGTGATCCGGAAGTTTCCTCCCGGCGTGGACTATCTCATCACCCTCCGCCGAGGCGGGTCGGGTGCGGGACGCTCTAGCCTGTGATCAAGGGCACTCGAGCCCCCAGGTAGTCTCTGCACCTTCCAGCGGTGTACCGCTGGCTTGGCTCAGGATTGCCGCCGGCCGGGCCGCTGCGGTTTCCCTGAATTCATCCCGTTCCATCCGCGCATTACGGCGCGGCGGCACCTTTCGATGAGTCCTCTGCTCTAACCATTGAGCTATAGGCCCTGCGGAACGGATCATACCCAATCCCGGCGCTTGCAAGCGCACTTTCCGCGCCCCGATGCCGTCCGCTGCATCGACCTTCGACCACGGATCGCTCCCGCGCCCAGGAAAGCGCCACGTGTCTCATCTGGTGAGCCAGCCCGGCGTAGACTCATCGCTCCTTCGCCACGCAGGAGTAGTGCCATGAACACCCAGCAAGTCGCCGAACGCCTGGTCGCGCTGTGCCGCGAGGGCAAGTACGAGCAGGCCCAGGAGGAGCTGTACGCCGAGGACGCGGCGAGCATCGAGATGGAAGGGTTGCCGGCAGGCACGGCCGGCAACGTCAAGGGGATGGACGCGATCCGCGAGAAGGGCCGCAAGTGGAAGGAGAACATCGTCGAGATCCACGGCGGCAGCGTCAGCGATCCGGTGGTCACCGGCGACTGGTTCAGCGTCGCCATGGGCATCGACGCGACCTACAAGGACATGGGGCGGATGCCGATGGAGGAGATCTGCGTGTACCAGGTGCGCGACGGCAAGGTCGTGCGCGAGCAGTTCTTCTACAACGTCGGTTGACCCCCGTAGAGCGGAGCTTGCTCCGCTGCGCGGGCTCCGGAGATGGGAGCAGCGGAGCAAGCTCCGCTCTACGGGAGCGATGCCGCTTCCGTGACGCAAAAAAGCCCCGCCGAAGCGGGGCCTTGATCTCACGCCATGGATGACGTCAATCGATGTCGAGGAAACTCCGCAGCTGCTCCGAGCGGCTGGGATGGCGCAGCTTTCGCAGCGCCTTGGCCTCTATCTGCCTTATACGCTCGCGGGTGACGTCGAACTGCTTGCCGACCTCCTCGAGGGTGTGGTCGGTGTTCATGTCGATGCCGAAGCGCATCCGCAGCACCTTGGCCTCGCGCGGGGTGAGGCCGGCGAGCACGCCGTGCACGGTCTCGGACAGGTTGATGTTGGTGGTGGCCTCGACCGGGGACTCGACGTTGATGTCCTCGATGAAGTCGCCCAGGTGCGAGTCCTCGTCGTCGCCGATCGGGGTCTCCATCGAGATCGGCTCCTTGGCGATCTTCATCACCTTGCGGATCTTGTCCTCGGGCATCTCCATTTCCTTGGCCAGCTCCTCCGGCGTGGCCTCGCGGCCGTACTGCTGGAGCATCTGCCGGGAAATGCGGTTGAGCTTGTTGATCGTCTCGATCATGTGCACCGGGATGCGGATGGTGCGCGCCTGGTCGGCGATCGAGCGGGTGATCGCCTGGCGGATCCACCAGGTGGCGTAGGTCGAGAACTTGAAGCCGCGGCGGTGCTCAAACTTGTCGACCGCCTTCATCAGGCCGATGTTGCCCTCCTGGATCAGGTCCAGGAACTGCAGGCCGCGGTTGGTGTACTTCTTGGCGATCGAGATCACCAGCCGCAGGTTGGCCTCGACCATCTCCTTCTTGGCCTTGCGCGCCTTGGCCTCGCCGTAGGCCATCGCCCGGTTGATCTCCTTGAGATCGGCCAGGGTCACGCTCATCGTCTTCTCGATCGAGGCGATCGATTCCTGCTCGGCGACGATCTGGTCCTTGACCTCGCGCAAGCCCGACGACCACTTCTGCTTGCGCTTGAGCATCTCGTCGACCCAGTCCGTGTTGGTCTGGTTGCCGTCCCAGGCGCGCAGGAAGTCCTTGCGCGGCATCTTCGCCACGCGCGTGGACAGGTCAAGGATGCGGCGCTCGTGATCCTTGATCTCGCCGACCACCTCACGCAGCTTGCGCACCAGGGTGTCGGTCAGCGGCAGCGGCAGCTTGAGGGTCATCAGCTGCGCGGCCATCTCCTCGCGCAGCTTCAGCGCCGACTTGTGGGTCGGACCGTACTTGGCGTAGGTCTTCTGGAACTTGGCGTACAGCGCCGCCAGCGCCTCCATCCGGCGCGCGACCTCCTCCGGATCCGGACCGGTCGGGCCGGCCTCCTCGGTGCTGTCGTCGTCGTCGTCGGACTCGCTGTCGTCGTCGCCGTCGCCGTCCTTCTGCGCCGCGGCGCCCTTGCTGTCGCCGTTGTTGGCGGCGGCCGGCGGTTCGTTCTCCTCGTCGAGATGGTCGTTGAAGCCGACCACGATCTCGGCCAGGCGCTTCTTGCCCGCCTTGTGCAGTTCGAAATCCTCGAGCAGCAGCTGGATCGACCACGGGAAGCTCGCCAGTGAGGCCAGCATCTGGTTCAGGCCTTCTTCGATGCGCTTGGCGATCGCGATCTCGCCCTCGCGGGTCAGCAGCTCCACCGTGCCCATCTCGCGCATGTACATGCGCACCGGGTCGGTGGTGCGGCCACCCTCGGCATCGAGCGCGGTCAGCGTCGCCGCGGCCTCTTCGGCGGCGGTGTCGTCGACATCGCGGTTGCCGCTGGACTCGCCGGCAAGCAGCAGCGTCTCGGCATCGGGCGTGGTCTCGTGGACCGCGATGCCCATGCCGTTGATCATGCCGATGATGTCTTCGATCTGCTCCGGATCGACGAGGTCATCGGGCAGGTGATCGTTGACCTCGGCATAGGTCAGATAGCCCTGTTCCAGGCCCTTGCTGATCAGCTGCTTGATGTCGGACTGCGGTGCCGTCTGACGTTCATTGGCCATAGGATTGCGCTACCAGGCAGAAGGAAAAAGTGAACCCGTAATTATACCAGCCGCGGCGCCCTGCCGTCCCGGCGGGCACGATTCGGCCGCTGCGGGACGGGAGGTCAGGAACGCAGCAGGAAGGTCACCGGGCCGTCATCGACCGGGCTGACTTCCATATGGGCACCGAAGCGGCCGGTTTCCACCCGCGCCAGGAAGAAAGCCGGCGTGCGGGTCTTCCTGAACGCGCCGCCGCGCGGGGCTGTCGCCAAAGCGCCCGCTCATGCCCTGAGCAGGAAGGTCACCGGGCCATCGTTGACCAGGCTGACCTTCATATGGGCACCGAAGCGGCCGGTTTCCACCCCCAAAGGATGCTTTTCGCGGCAGATCGCCGCAAGAAGACTGAAAATCCGTTCAGCTTCGGCCGGCGCGGCGGCGGTGCTGAATCCCGGGCGCGTGCCCGAGCCGGTATCGGCGGCGAGGGTGAACTGGCTGACCAGCAGCAATCCGCCGGCCGTGTCGGCCAGGGAACGGTTCATCCGCCCGTCGTCGTCGGCGAACACCCGGTAGCCCAACAGACGCTCGGCCATGCGCCGCGCCTGCGACTCGTCGTCGCCCGGCTCGACGCCGACCAGGGCGAGCAGGCCGGGGCCGATCGCGCCGATCGTCTCGCCGTCGACGCTGACGCTGGCGCGGGTGACACGCTGGATGAGGCTGAGCATGGGCGGGAATCGGGAATCGGGAATCGGGAATCGGGAATCGGGAATCGGGAATCGGGAATCGGGAATCGGGAATCGGGAATCGGGAATCGGGAATCGGGAATCGGGAATCGGGAATCGGGAAAGCGTAACGCCTTTGCTCGTCATCCCAGCGCAAGCTGGGATCCATTTTGATTTTTTCCGGCACGTTTGAACGAACGGGCAAGGACAAGGGATCCCAGCTCACGCTGGGATGACGGTGTCGAGACTGCGCGCCCATCGCCCATCACCGACCATCGACGGCTCACGATTCTCCCATCACCGTCGGCCGACCCTGCCCGCTCACGCCCGGCCCCCACGCACCGCTAGACTTGCGCCGATGACCCGCCTCGTCGCCGGACTCCTTTATCTGCTCGCCTGCGCGTTCGGCCGGCTGCCATGGCCGGTCCTGTACCGCATCGGCGATGCCCTGGCGTGGCTGTGGCGACGGCTGGATGCGCGCGAGAGCTTCGTGGCGCGGCGCAACCTGGAGATCGCCTATCCGGAGCTGCTGCCGCAACAGCGCGACGAGTGGCATCGCGCGGTCCTGCGCACCACCGCGCGCCAGTTCCTGGAGACGCTGCGCTTCTGGACCCGGACGCATGCCGACAACCTGGCGCTGATCCGCGAAACCAGCGGCGTCGATTTGTTCGACGCCGCCCTCGCCTCCGGCCGCGGCCTGATCGTGGCCGCGCCGCACTACGGCAACTGGGAACTGCTCAACCAGTGGCTGGCCTCGCGTACGCCGATCTCGGTGCTGTACCGGCCGCCGGACGCGGCGGTCGGCGAAGCCTTCCTGCGCCGGGTGCGCGCCGACGCCGGGGCGCAGGTGACCCAGGTGCGGGCGGAAGGCGCATCCGCGGTGCGGCAGCTGCTGCGCCTGCTCAAGGACGGCGGCGTGACCGGCATCCTGCCCGACCAGCAACCCAAGGTCGGCGACGGCGAGTACGTGCCGTTCTTCGGCATGGACGCGCTCACCATGACCCTGCTCGGGCGCCTGGCCGCGCGCACCAATGCCACGGTGCTGTTCGCCTACTGCGAGCGGATCGGGCCGGAGCCGGCGTTCGCGCTTCGGATCGAGGCGGCGCCCGAGGCGATCGCCGATCCCGACCCGCGCGTCGCCACCACCGCTCTCAATGCCGCGGTCGAGCGCATCGCCCGCCGCGATCCGGCGCAGTACCAGTGGACCTATAAGCGCTGGCGCTGGCGCCCGGCCGGCAGCGGCCAACCCAATCCCTACGAGAAGACGCCCGCATGATCGACATCGAGGACCTCGGCCTGACCGCGCCGGACGGACCGGACGTACCCGAGGGCGATCGCGGCTGGCAGCCGCTGCCGCCGCAGGCGCGCACGCTGTTCATGCTCGCCGGCGGGCTCGGCGCCGCGGTTCCGGCGGTGATCACCCTCGCCGCCGGCGGTGTGGTGCTGTGGCACCGGCCGGCGCTGCTGGCCGCGGCGGCGGCCGGCTGGCTGCTGTTCGGCCTGTTCTCGATCTGGCTCGGCCACAAGAAGTACCGGTACACCCACTGGCTGCTGGACGACGACGGCTTCGCCCTGCGCCGCGGCCGGCTGTGGCGCAGCGAGACCCGGGTGCCCGGATCGCGGGTGCAGCACCTGGACATCAGCCGCGGGCCGCTGGAGCGGCGCTTCGGCCTGGCGACGCTGGTGATCCACACCGCCGGCACCAAGCAGAGCGCGGTCACCGTGCCGGGCCTGGACGCCGACGACGCCGAACGCCTGCGCGACCATCTCGCGCAACGGGTCGAGCACGACGATGACGACGCCTGAGCCGGCCGCGCCGGACCCGGTGCCGGAGGAGTCCCTGCCCACCGGGGTCGAACGCCGGCTGCATCCGCTGTCGTGGCTGTTCGTGCTGATCGCGCAGCTCAAGCAGTTCCTGGTGCCGCTGATCGCGCTGCTGTTCTTCGGCGGCCGCGGCAACGGCTACCAGATGATGCCGGCGATGATCGCCGTCGCAGTGATCGCGCTGCTGTCGCTGTGGCGCTACTTCACCTACCGCTACCGGATCGGCAGCGACAGCGTGTTCGTGCGCAGCGGCCTGTTCGAACGCAGCCTGCGCCAGGTGCCGTTCTCGCGCATCCATGACGTCGCCGTGCACCAGTCGTTGCTGCACCGGATGTTCGAGGTGGCGGAAGTACGGCTGGAATCGGCCAGCGGCAACAGGCCCGAGGCACGGATGCAGGTGCTGCGGCTGGACGAGGCGCTGGCGCTCGAGCGGCTGGTGCGTCGGCGCGGCGAGGCGGCACCCGCAACGGACGCCGCCGCGGACGCCGCCGAAGGCGACCTGCTGCTGGCGCTGCCGACGCCGGAGGTGGTGCGGCTGGGGCTGGTCTCCAACCGCGGCATGGTGGTGGTCGCGGGCGCCTTCGCCCTGGCCTGGCAGGTGCTGCCCGAGCGCACGGTCGGCCACGCCATCGCGCGCCTGGGGCGCGAGGCCTTCGGCTACGCCGGCGGCCTCGGCGGCGACTGGATCGGGCGCGGCGTTGCGATCGCCGCCCTGGTGTTGCTGGCCCTGGTACTGGTGCGGCTGCTGTCGGTGGCGCTGGCGCTGGTGCAATACCACGGCTTCCGGCTGGAGCAGCACGGCCGCCGCCTGACCGTCGGCCGCGGCCTGCTGACGCGCCGCCGCAACAGCGTGCCGCGCCGGCGCATCCAGGCCTGGACGCTGCGCGAAGGCGTCCTGCACCGCCTGCTCAGCCGCCGCGGCCTGGGCATCGATACCGCGGTCGTCGAACAGGGGAACGAGGAACGCGGCTTGAGCGAACTGGCGCCGATCGCCCCACCCGCGACCTGCGATGCGCTGGTGCGCCACCTGCTGCCGCAGGCGGCGTGGCCGCCGCCGGATTGGCGGCCGCTGCATCCGCACGCCTGGTGGCGACTGGCGCTGAGCGGAACCGTGTTCGCTTTGCTGCTGACGGCCGCGCTGGTGTGGCATTTCGGCACCTGGGGCCTGTTCGGCCTGCTGTGGATCCCGTGGTCGGCGTTCGTCGCGCGCCAGCACGCACGGCGTGCCGGTTATGCGCTGGACGACAAGCTGGTCGCGGTACGCGAAGGCTGGTGGTCGCGGCACTGGCGCTTCGCCGAACTCGACAAGCTGCAGGCACTGCAATTGCGGCAGTCGCCGCTCGACCGCCGTTTCGGCATGGCCTCGCTGTGGCTCGACAGCGCCGGCGCCGGCGCGCTGGCGCCACCGTTGCGGATCCGCCATCTGCCCGAGGCCGACGCCCGTGCATTGCTGGCGCGCATCGGGAACGAAGTCGCGAAGAGGAGGCTGCACTGGTGACCACGAACGGAGATGCCGCGTCGGCGCCGCCGCTGGTAGTGCGCTGCGGCGCACTGGGCGACATGGTCATGCTGACCACGCTGATGCGCCTGGCGGCGGCGCGCCACGAAAGCCAGGTCGACGTCATCAGCTCCGGCGGCTGGACCGCGCCGGTGCTGGCGCACGAACCGACCCTCGGCCACCTGCAGCTGGTCACCAGCCGCAAGACGCCGTACCCGTTGTGCCCCAGCCAATGGGCGCTGGTGCGCTGGCTGCGCGCTCGCGGACGCGGACCGGTCTACCTGTGCGATACCGATCCGGAGATGCGTCGCCTGCTGGCGCGTGGCGGCGTGCGCCCGGACGACCTGGTCGAACGCGATGCGGAAGAGATCGGGACCGAGATGCTGTGGCCGGATCGCTGGCTGCGGCTCGGCCAGCGCGACCCGGCGCGGTGCTACGCCACCGCCGAGGTGGACGCGGCGCAGTTCCGCCTGCCGCGACTGGTGATTCCGGAGCCGTCGCGGCACGCATTGGCGCAATGGCGCGAGCGAGAGGGCTTGCAGGGGCCGCTGGTGCTGTTCCAGCCCGGCAACAAGCGCACCCACAAGCGCGGCAAGGTGATGACCGCCGATCATCCCAAGCACTGGGACCCCGGCAACTGGGCGGCGGTGGCCGGTGCGGTGCTGGCCGAACTGCCGGGCGCGCAGGTGCTGCTGTGCGGCTCGCCGCCCGAGCATGCCGTGCTCGAGGACATCCGCGCCGCCGCCGGCCATCGCCCGCAGGTGCGCAATCTCGCCAACGACCTGCCGATCCCGCGCCTGTTCGCGTTGCTGGAGCAGGCGCACAGCCTGGTCTCGGTCGACACCGGCCCGGCGCATGCCGCCGCCGCGCTGGGCTGTCCGCTGGTGGTGCTGTTCGGTGCGGCGCCGCCGTCGAAGTGGCGCCCGATCGGCGCCGGACCGATCGCCGTGCTGGGCGGCGAGCACGGCGAACGCAGCCGCGTGGCCGACATCTCCCCCGAAGCGGTCATCGCCGCCTGGCGTGGGCTGTCCAACCTCCGGCCCTGACGGACGTGTCATCCCTGTAGGCGTTGCGCCGGTTGCGCTCCGGGAGCGAATCTTTGGCAGCCCCCCGGCAGAGCCGAGGGGCTGTTTCGAGGAATCAGCGCATCGCCTGCCGCCCGGACGCGTGGCGCCGGCCGGCCTCGAATTTCCGCAGGCCGTCGCGGGCCGCCTGCGCGGCGTCGATCGCCGCGCCCTTGGCGATGCCGTAGGGCGTCCACACCAGCTTCTCGGTGCGGGTTTTTGCGCGGATCGCCAGGTTGGCGCGCACCGATTCCGCGGTCTTGTAGCCGCGCGCATGGTCCAGATGCACGCACACCGCCTTGTGCCGGATCTGCTTGCCGCGGACGCCGTAGTTCTCCAGCCGCTCGCCGAGTTCGCGGTCCGGGCCCCCGTACTTCATCCGCTCGTCGTAGCCGTTGATCGCCAGCAGGTCGGATTTCCAGGCCGAGGAATTGCAGTTGTTGAAGGTCGCACCGGCGGGGGTGATGGCGTCGAGCAGCTTCGCCGCGAACGGACTGGCGCCGAGCTTTCGCCGGTTGGAGTCGTTCATGTGCTCGTGCGACTGCAGCCAGTCGAGATCGAAGCAATGCCCGGCGGCGATGTCTTCCAGGGTGATGCGCCGGCTCAGTTCCATGCCGAGCTTGCAGTAGCCACCCGACAGGAAGCGGCCGGGTTCCGCCAGGCGCGCGTGGGTCTGGACGAAGTCGCGGCGCGGAATGCAGTCGCCGTCGGTAAACAGCACGTAGCCGTGCGCAGCCAGCGGAATCGCCTTGTTGAGGATCTCCTGGCGGCGATAGCCGTCGTCCTCGTGCCAGACATGCCGCAGCGGCACCGGGTAGCGCGTCGCGTAGCCGGCGATCAGTTCGGCGGTCGCCGGGCGCGAGCCGTCGTCGGCGACGATCACCTCGAACGCCGGATGGCTCTGCTGCGAATAGCCGAACAGCACCTTCTCCAACCAGTCCTCGGCGTTGTAGGTACTGACGATGACCGAAATCTTCAACACGCATGACCTCCACGGGCCAAATCCCGCCGCCACCGGCGCAGGTTCGGAGCGGGATATACACCATGGAGGATTCGATTTTCGTCATCGCGCCGTGATGATCGCCAAGCGTCGGCGCGCCTGGACGTAATAGCGCTCGAGTTCGGCCGCCTTGGCCTGCACGCGGTGGCCATCCAGGTCATAGCGCCGGCGCGCGGGTCGCGCCGCATGCGCGGCAGCCAGCGTCCGCGACAGCGCCGGCACGTCTTCAGTCGGCACCAGCGGCGTGCCGATCAGCGGCGCCAGGTGGACCGCGCCTGCGGTCGCGGTGGCGACCACCGGCAGCCCGGCCTGCATCGCCTCGAGCAGCACCAGGCCGAACGGCTCCTCGCGCGCCGAGCTGACGAAGCAGTCGAACGCCGCCAGCCAGTCTTCCGAGCGTTCGACGAAGCCGGGCATCACCACCGCCGCGCCCGCACGCTGCCGCAAGGCCCGCCAAGCCTCGCCCTGGCCCACGATCGCCAGCCGCGCACCCGGCAGGTCCGCCGCGTGGAACGCATCGAGCAGCAGGTCCATGCCCTTGCTGTGCTCCATCCGGCCCAGCGCGCCGAACAGGAATTCGTCCTGCCCGATGCCGAACTGTGCGCGCAACCGCGTGCGCGCGTCCGCGGACGGCGTGCGCGGCACCGTCCAGTTGTCGATCTGCACCGAGCGCTCGCGCAGCGGCGACGGAATCGTCGGCAGCTGCCAGGGCGCGATCGCGACCAGGCCGTCAAGGTGCGCATGCTGCTCCGGCACGTAGCCGATGTGCAGCGTGGCCAGCCGCGGGCATCCGGTCCGCGCGCCACGCAGCGCACGACACGCCGAGCCGAGATGGGCATGGGCGATATCGGGCCGCAGCCGGGGCAGCAGCCAGCGCGCCATCACTACCGCGGGCCAACGCGCCAGCCAGTCGCTGACCATGACCACGCGCACCCGTGGATCGACGCGATGCACGATCGCATCGGCGCGCCGGCGCGCCGCCTTGCGGCGCAGGATCAGGATCACCTCGTGCCCGGCGTCGGCCTGTGCCGCCGTCAGTTCGATGACGTGGCGCTCGGTTCCGGCAAAGCGCTTGGTGAGAAGTACGTGGACGATTCGCATACGGCCTCTCTCTGGCGGGCGGAGTCTGTCCGCCGAAACTTCGGCTTCTTCATGACGACGCTATTGTCATCCCATGCGACGCTCAGGCCGCCGTGCTGCGCCGCAGCCGCGCCAGGAAGAAGCCGTCCATGCCGCCCTCGCCCGGCAGCCGCTGCCGTCCCGGCCCGTCGCGGCGGCCGCAGCCGTCGCCGGGATCCTCGACGCGGACATCGGCGGTGCGGGCGAGGAAAGCCTCGATCTGGCGTGCGTTCTCGTCGCGCAGGATCGAGCAGGTGGCATAGACCAGCACGCCATCGGGCGCGAGCATGGCCCACAGCGCATCGAGCAGCCGCGCCTGCAGCGCAATCAGCGCTTCGACATCGCGCGCGCGCCGGTGCAGCAGCACGTCCGGCTGCCGGCGCACGATGCCGGTGGCCGAGCACGGCGCATCGAGGAGGATCGCGTCGAAGCGATCGCCGTCCCACCATTGCGCCGGCAGCGTGGCATCGGCGACCTGCAGCCGTGCGTCGGCAGCGAGCCCGAGCCTGTCCAGGGTCTCGCGCACCCGGTCCAGGCGCGCGGCATCGACATCGAGCGCGGTCAACCGCAGCGACGGATCGCGCTCGAGCAGATGCGCCGCCTTGCCGCCGGGCGCGGCACAGGCATCGAGCACGCGCCCTCGCGGGGGCGGCGCCAGCACGTCGGCGACCTGCTGCGCGGCGCCGTCCTGCACCGAGACCGCGCCCTCGGCGAAGCCGGGCAGCGCCGCGACCGGCACCGCCTCGGCCAGGCGCAGGGCATCGGCCAGACCCGCGGGCGCTTCGGCCTCGATACCGGCTTCCCGCAGGCGGGCGGCATAGGCGTCGCGGCCGCCCAGGCGACGGTTGACCCGCAACCACAGCGGCGCGGGCGTGGCGCTGGCGGCGACGATCGTTTCGGCCTCGTCCGGCCAGTCCGCCTGCAGCCGCGCGCACAGCCAATCGGGCCAGGCGGCGGCGGGATCCGCCGGCGGCAGGCCCTCGCGCTGGGCGCGGCGCAACAGCGCGTTCACCAGTCCGGCCTGGTGCGTGCGCCCGAGCGCGCGCGCGGCCTCGACGGTGGCGGCGACGGCTGCGTGCGCCGGCAGCGCCAGCGGATCGAGCTGGGCGAAGCCGGCGTGCAGCAGTGCGCGCAACGGCCGGTCGCGCGCCGCCAGCGGCTTCGCCAGCCACGCCGCCAGCGCGACGTCGTAGCGGGCGCGATGGCGCAGCGCGGCGAAGCAGATCGCCTCGACCAGGGCGCGGTCGCGCGAATCCTCGAGCTCCGGCAGCGCGGCAGCGAGTTCGGCCTTGAGCGAGCGACCGCGGTGCAGCACCGCATCGAGCACCCGCGCGGCGCACGCACGCGGCGCCGAACCGACGGCCGGAGGCGCCTTCCTATGCGGATTCATGCGGATGGACACGGTTCGGACACTCTCACGCATTGGCACGGGCGCCGATTTCGTCTTCGCAACATAGATGGGTCGGTGGAGATTACCTGCGATGCCGGGTGAGGGCTCGCTGGGAAGCATTCAGGAAACCTTGCCTCTTGCTGTCTTGTGGGAGCGACGGAAGTCGCGACAGCCCTCCTTCGCACCGTCGCGACTTCCGTCGCTCCCACAAGTGCAAGGTGCGGTCGGCTGCGGATTCCCGAATTCATCGCGGCTTCCGGCAGCGGCATGCCGCCGCCACTCCCACGAGTGCGGGCGTGGCCAGCAACGCGACTACCGCGCCGCCGCCAGGTCGCGCCGGGCGTTCAGATAATCGGCGGCGGTGATCGCCTTGCCGCCGGCGCGCTGCAGGGTGCGGATGCGCAGCGCGCCGTCGCCGCAGGCGACGTCGATGCCGTCGCGCCCGGCGGCCAGCACCGTGCCCGGCGGCGCCTGGTGCTGCGCCGGCAACGCGACCGCGGCGTGGATGCGCAGGCGCTCGCCGGCGACCTCGGCCTCGGCCATCGGCCACGGGTTGAAGGCGCGGACGCGGTTGGCCAGCGCCTGCGCCGGCTGCGACCAGTCCAGCCGCGCCTCGGCCTTGTCGAGCTTGCGCGCGTAGGTCGCGCCTGCCTCCGGCTGCGGCTTCGCGACCGGGCGAATGCCGGCGCGCAACAGCCCCAGGCCGTCGGCCAGTACCTGCGCGCCGAGTTCGGCGAGGCGGTCGTGCAGTTGGCCGCCGGTCTCGTGCTCACCGATCGCGAGCGTCTGCGACAGCAGCACCGGGCCGGTGTCCAGGCCCCTCTCCATCTGCATCAGGCAGACGCCGGTCTCGGTGTCGCCGGCCTCGATCGCGCGCTGCACCGGCGCCGCGCCGCGCCAGCGCGGCAGCAGCGAGGCGTGCACGTTCCAGCAGCCGTCCCGCGGGATGTCGAGGATGCCCTGCGGCAGCAGCAGGCCGTAGGCCACCACCACCATCAGGTCGGGCTCGAGCGCGCGCAGCGCCTCGCGCGCCGCCGCGGTCCGCAGGGTTTCCGGCTGCCGCACCTCGAAACCGCGCGCCAGCGCCTCGCGCTTGACCGGAGACGGCGTCAGCGCGCGCCCGCGCCCGGCCGGACGGTCCGGCTGGGTATAGACGGCGACGATCTCGGCCTTGCCGGCCGCCGCGCGCAGCGAGGGCACGGCGAATTCGGGGGTGCCGGCGAAGACGATTTTCAAGGGTTCGGGAATGGGGAATGGAGAATGGGGAATGGTAAAGGCAAAAGCTGGTACGACCGCCCAAGACCGCCGTCGCGCTTTTCCAATTCCCGATTCCCTATTCCCGATTCCTGCGAAGCTTCGCGAGCTTCTTCAGCGCCATCTCGCGCTTGAGCGGCGACAGATGGTCGATGAACAGCCTGCCGTCGAGATGGTCGACCTCGTGCTGGACGCAGGTCGCCAGCAGGCCGTCGATCCGCAGCGTGAAGGCCTTGCCGTGGCGGTCCAGCGCCTCGACCTCGATGCCGTCGGCGCGGGTAACGTCGGCGTACACGCCGGGAATCGACAGGCAGCCTTCCTGGTGCGCGCGCAGCTCGTCGGAGCGGGTGCGGATCTGCGGATTGATGAACACCAGCGGCTGGTCCTTGCCCTCGGTCACGTCGATGACCATGAAGCGGTCCAGCGTATCCACCTGCGGCGCCGCCAGGCCGATGCCGGGCGCCTCGTACATGGTCTCGAACATGTCGTCGAGCAGGCGCTGGAACGCGGGCTCGGCGATCCGCTGCGGATCGACCGGATCGGCGACCTTGCGCAACTGCGGGTGGGGAAATTCGAGGATCGGAAGCTGGGACATGGCGGACAAAAGGTGGCGTGGATCACAACCGTGGGCGCGGACATCATTGTAACGCCCGCCAGGCTTGCGTTGCTCCGGTACATGTGGGCTATAGTGGCCCAGCTGCAAGGGGAAATCCCAAGGGGAGCGGGTAGATGGCTGGCATGCTTCAGCACCTTTCTCAGGGGCTTCGTACGGTTTGCGCCGTGGCGTTGCTCACTGTCGCAACATACGCGGCCGCGCAAGGGGTGCGCGGCGATCATCCGGATACGTACGTGGTTCAGCGCGGCGACACCCTCTGGGACATCGCCGGCAAGTTCCTGCAACGGCCCTGGCTGTGGCCGGAAATCTGGCAGGCGAATCCGCAGATCCAGAATCCGCACCTGATCTATCCGGGCGACGTGATCAGCCTGGCCTACCTGGACCGCGTGGCGGTGCAGCCGGGGCCGCGCGAGGAAGTCGCGCCGATCAATGCGATTCCGCTGTCGGATATCGAACCGTTCCTGAAGGACCTGCGCGTGGTCGACGCGTTCGAGCACCTGCCCTACGTGGTCGGGCTCGAGGAGGATCGGCTGCGCGCGGTCCAGGGCCAGGTGGCCTACGTGCGCGGCGTGGCCGAGGCCAGCCCCGGCGACCGCTTTGCCGTGGTGCGCCCGACCACCCGCTACCACCACCTGCAGCGCAGCGGCTTCTGCTGCGACACGTTCTCCAAGCAGGACCTGGATTTCCGCGGCCGCCGCACCCTGGACACCCGGCAGTACTGGGCCGACGTGGTGATGCCCGACAAGGGCAAGGAAGTGCTGGGCTACGAGCTGGTGCAGGTCAATGCCGGCACCATCACCCGCGGCGAAGTCGGCGGCATCGGCGCCAGCACCCTGGCGCTCGACGACGAGGGCCGCGAGGTCCGCATCGGCGACCGCCTGATCCCGGTCGACGCCCAGCCCTACGACCTGCAGTTCTTCCCGCATCCGCCGGCGCAGCAGACCGAGTACGGCCGCGCCCGCGTGCTGGCGGTGGCCGACATGCTGACCAGCGGCGGCCCCCGCGACGTCATCGCCGTCTCCATCGGCGCGCGCGAGGGCATCGACAACGGCACCGTGTTCTCGATCTGGCGCGAAGGCACCAATACCGTCGACCGCGTCGAGAAGGGCAAGGACCGCGACGCCGACACCGTGTTCTTCGAGAACAAGGTGCGGCTGCCGGACGAGTTCGCCGGCCACGCGATGGTCTTCCGCACCTACGACAAGATCGCCTACGCGCTGGTGATGGACAGCATCAAGCCGACCCGGGTGGGCTATCACCTCAAGCATCCGGACGCGCCTTACTGAGAGCCGGGAACGGGAGTCGGAAAGGCGTAAGGCCCGTCGTCCCAGCGCGAGCTGGGACCCGTTTTGACCTTCCGCTTCCCGCTTGCGCCCTGGAGCGGAGCTGACTCGACGCGCCGTATTCTCCCCTTCGAACAGGGGTTCGGACATTTCCTACAAGCGATCGCGACGGCGCCCTCGGGCGCCGTCGCCGTTTCCGCACTAGGCTGTGGCGATGACCGCCGTACCCGCATCCGTTTCGACTCCCGCCGCCGCCGACCGGGATGCCCTGCTGCGGCTGATCGCCGCCGGCGGCCCCGCCGCGCCGCGGCGCACGTTGCTGGACGCGCACCGCTCCCCGCGCGCGGCACTCGATGCCGGCACCCGTGCCTGGCGCACGGCGGGCCTGGACGACAAGCAGATCCGCGCGCTCGAGGCGACGCCTGCCGGCGATCCCTGCGCCCGCGACTGGCTGGCGCAGCCTGGCCACCACCTGCTCGGCTGGCATGACCCGGATTACCCTCCGTTGCTGCGTGCGGTCCAGAATCCGCCGCCGGCGCTGTTCGTCGCCGGCGATCCGGCGCTGCTGTGGCATCCGGCGGTGGCGGTGGTCGGCAGCCGTTCGCCCAGCGCCGGCGGTCGCGACAACGCGCGCGATTTCGCCCGCGCCATCGCCGAATCCGGGCTGGCCGTGACCAGCGGGCTGGCGCTGGGCATCGATGCCGCCGCGCACGCCGCCGCGCTGGCCGCCGGCGGGCTCACGGTGGCGGTGCTCGGCAGCGGCATCGACCGGCCCTACCCGCGCAGCAACGCCGCCCTGCACGCGCGCATCGCCGAAGCCGGCGCGGTGGTCAGCGAGCACCCGCCTGGCACTGGGGCGCTGCGCGAGCATTTCCCCGCCCGCAACCGCATCATCGCCGGGCTGTCGCTGGGCACCCTGGTGATCGAGGCGGCGCAGCGCTCCGGCGCCCTGATTACCGCGCGCCAGGCCAGCGAGGCCGGGCGCGACGTGTTCGCGGTCCCCGGTTCGATCCACAACCCGATGGCGCGTGGCTGCCATCGGCTGATCCGCGACGGCGCGGCACTGGTGGAGCGTGCCGACGAGGTGATCGCCGCGCTGGCGCCGCTGGCCGCCGAGCTGGGCCAGGCCTTGCGCCGGCGCCTGGCCGCCCCCAACTCCCCGTCCGAGGCCCCATCCGGGGCCCTGCCGGACATGCCGGGCAGCGACGACCCCGACTACCACCGCTTGTGGCTGGCCCTCGGCCACGACCCAACCGGTATGGATCAACTGGTCGAACGCACCGGATTGACGACGGCCCAGCTGTCCTCCATGCTGCTGGTCATGGAGCTTGAGGGCCGGGTCGTAGCCGAACACGGCCGGTATTCCCGCAAATCCTGAACGAAGCGTCCACGACGGGGCGCAGGCCGGGGGCAATGAAAGAGAGCATTCTGGACGTCCTGCTCTACCTGTTCGAACACTATTTCACCGACGAAGCGGACCTGCTCCGCGACCGCGACTCCCTCCAGACCGGCCTGCTCCAGGCCGGGTTCAGCCCGACCGAGATCAGCAAGGCCTTCGACTGGCTCGATGCCCTGGCCGAGCAGCGGCCCGGACCGGCGACGCCGCGCAGCGACGGCCCGACCCGGGTCTACGCCGGTCCGGAACTGGACAAGCTCGACATCGAAGGCCGCGGCTTCCTGCTGTTCCTGGAGCAGCACGGCGTGCTCGATGCCGACCAGCGCGAACTGGTGCTGGACCGGGCGATGGCTCTGGACCAGGACGAGCTCGACCTCGACGACCTCAAATGGGTGGTGCTGATGGTGCTGTTCAACCAGCCCGGCAGCGAGGCCGCCTACGCCTGGATGGAAACCCAGATGTTCGCCGACGAACCCGAACCGGTGCACTGAGCCTCCGCCCGGGCAGCATCTTAGGACCCGCCACCGGGGATTTGCGACGATCCCCGCCTTTCACCGCAATGGACCGCATGCAGATCACGCAAGGACGCGACCGGAATCCGGCGCAATGGCATTACGCCGACCAGCACGGCCTGCCCTGTGGCCCCTACCCGGCCGCAGGCCTGGTGCGGCTGTTCCAGTTCGGCCATATCCGCCTGGACACGCCGGTCTGGCACGACGACCCGGCCGCGGCCCGGCCCCTGCGCGACTGCACCGAGAGCTTCGAGATCGGCCCCGGTAGCCGTATCCGGCTGGCGCCGCTGCCGTCGGCGCCAGCCGTCGAGGCCGCACCCGCGTCATCCGCCGCTGCGGATGACGCGGTCGATGCGGCGCAGCTGCCGCCGGCCGGAGAGCCGGCCGACGATGCGGCGGCCCAGGCCCCGGCGGCGGAGCGCCACCCCGCATCGGTTCCGCCCACGCCCGCGGTGCCGCGCTGGGTCCGGCCGGCGGCCGCGATCGTCGCGGCGTTGCTGGCCGTGACCGCCGTCGCGCTGCGTTTCGCCACCTGAGGCGCAAACCGGCGACAATGCGCCCCCTTGGCGCCGGTCCGGCTTGACAGCGCCGGGCCTGGCATGATTCCTGTAATAAGGTGAAACCTGAACGCCCGGGGCCCGGTCCCCGGGCGTCCGTGTCTGCGAAACCCCTCTCATGGCGCCGGCCACCGGTGCCCGGAAACCCCTAGATGGCCAAGAACCTCCTCATCGTCGAGTCGCCCGCCAAGGCCAAGACGATCAACAAATACCTCGGCAAGGACTTCCAGGTCCTGGCCTCCTATGGCCATGTCCGCGACCTGGTGCCGAAGGAAGGCGCGGTCGACCCCGACCAGGGGTTCCGCATGCGCTACGACCTGATCGAGAAGAACCAGAAGCATGTCGAGGCGATCGCCAAGGCCGCCAAGGGCGCCGAGGGCATCTACCTGGCGACCGACCCGGATCGCGAGGGCGAAGCGATCAGCTGGCACATCGTCGAGATCCTGAAGGAGCGCGGCCTGCTCAAGGACAAGGCGCTGCACCGGGTGGTGTTCACCGAGATCACGCCGCGCGCGATCAAGGAGGCGATGGCCAAGCCGCGCCAGATCGCCGGCGACCTGGTGGACGCGCAGCAGGCGCGTCGCGCGCTGGACTACCTGGTCGGCTTCAACCTGTCGCCGGTGCTGTGGCGCAAGGTGCAGCGCGGGCTGTCGGCGGGCCGGGTGCAGTCGCCGGCGCTGCGCATGATCGTCGAGCGCGAGGAGCTGATCGAGGCCTTCGTCGCGCGCGAGTACTGGTCGATCGAGGCCGAGTGCGCGCACCCGTCACAGGCCTTCACCGCCAAGCTCACCCGGCTCGACGGCAAGAAGTTCGAGCAGTTCACCGTCACCGACGGCGACACCGCCGAGGCTGCGCGCAGCCGCATCGCCGCCGCCGCCAACGGCACCTTGCATGTCACCGACGTCGTCAGCAAGGAACGCAAGCGCCGCCCGGCGCCGCCGTTCACCACCTCGACCCTGCAGCAGGAGGCCGCGCGCAAGCTCGGCTTCACCACCAGCCGCACCATGCGCGTGGCACAAAGGCTGTACGAAGGCGTGGCGATCGGCAAGGAGGGCACCGTCGGCCTGATCACCTACATGCGTACCGACTCGGTGAACCTGTCGGCCGATGCGCTGACGGAGATCCGCGACGTCATCGCCCGCGACTTCGGCACCCGCTCGCTGCCGGACAAGCCGAACTTCTACCAGACCAAGTCGAAGAACGCGCAGGAGGCGCACGAGGCGATCCGCCCGTCTTCGGCGCTGCGCACGCCGGCGCAGGTGGCGAAGTATCTCGACGACGACGGCCGCCGCCTGTACGAGCTGGTGTGGAAGCGTGCGGTCGCCTGCCAGATGGTGCCGGCCACGCTCAACACCGTCTCGGTCGACCTGGCCGCGGGCAGCGAGCACACCTTCCGCGCCAGCGGCACCACGGTGGTGTTCCCCGGTTTTCTCGCCGTGTACGAGGAAGGCAAGGACCAGAAGGCCGCCGAGGACGAGGACGAGGGCCGCAAGCTGCCGCTGATGAAGACGGGCGAACGCGTGCCGCTCGAGCGCATCCATGCCGACCAGCACTTCACCGAGCCGCCGCCGCGCTTCTCCGAGGCCAGCCTGGTCAAGACGCTGGAGGAATACGGCATCGGCCGTCCGTCGACCTACGCCTCGATCATCCAGACCCTGCAGTTCCGCAAGTACGTGGAGCTGGAGAGCCGCCGCTTTCACCCGACCGATGTCGGTCGCGCGGTGTCGAATTTCCTCAGCAGCCATTTCACCCGCTACGTCGACTACGACTTCACCGCGAAGCTCGAGGACGAGCTGGATGCGGTCTCGCGCGGCGAGGAGGAATGGGTGCCGTTGATGGAGAAGTTCTGGGGGCCGTTCAAGGAACTGGTGGCCGACAAGATCGAATCGGTCGACCGCAGCCAGGCCACCGGCGCGCGCGAGCTCGGCACCGACCCCAAGACCGGCAAGCCGGTCAGCGTGCGGCTCGGCCGCTACGGGCCGTACGCGGCGATCGGCAGCACCGCCGAGGACGCCGAGGACAAGCCGAAGTTCGCCTCGCTGCGGCCCGGCCAGAGCATGCACACCATTACCCTCGAGCAGGCGCTGGAGCTGTTCCTGATGCCGCGCAAGCTGGGCGAGGACAAGGGCGAGGAAGTCAGCGTCGGCATCGGCCGCTTCGGCCCGTTCGCCAAGCGCGGCAGTGTCTATGCCTCGCTGAAGAAGGAAGACGATCCGTACACCGTCGACCTGGCGCGCGCGGTGGCGCTGATCGAGGAGAAGGAGGAGATCGCCCGCAACCGCATCATCAAGGAGTTCGAGGGCAGCGACATCCAGGTGCTCAACGGCCGCTACGGCCCGTACCTGAGCGACGGCAAGCTCAACGGCAAGATCCCCAAGGATCGCGAACCGGCCTCGCTGACGCTGGAAGAGGCGCAGAAACTGATGGAGGAAACCGGCAAGCCGGCGCGCGGTCGCTTCGGCAAGAAGACGGCTGCGAAGAAGACGGCTGCGAAGAAGGCGCCGGCGAAGAAGACGCCAGCGAAGAAAACCGCGTCCAAGAAAGCCGCGAAAAAGACAGCGAAAAAGACGGTCGCGAAAAAAGCCGCTGGCACCGGAAAGAAGGCTGCACCACGGTCGGCCGATGCCGACGACGACGCGCCGTTCTGAGGCGCCGACGCGTCCAGACCATGATCCGTAGGGCGGAACCGTCTGCGGCGGTTCCGCTCTACGGCATTCGTTTCGCAACGGGACAGCCCGCGGACATCGCATCGCGCCGAACGGTCACGCATTGACGCCATCGTGTCGCGAAAAGTTTTTCCCGCGACAACAACGGTCAACTTCATCCGTTCAACGCCGCGGTCACAGTTTGCGGCGACAACGTTGTCTATGTTGCCCCGGGGGCCGGAACCACATCCGCGCCGGGAGGCCGACATGACATCCGTACCGCACACGCGATGGCTCGCCATCGCAATCCTTTCGCCCGCCTGCGCATTGCCTGCCTCCACCGTGCACGCGCACGGCAGCATGGTCCGGCCGGAGAGTCGCATCTACGCCTGCGCCCAGGGCAACCGCGAGAACCCGGCCGATCCGGCCTGCCGCGCCGCATGGGAAGTCGCCGGCCCGCAGCTGTTCTACGACTGGATGGGCATCAACCAGGCCGCCGCCAACGGCAACCACCAGGCGGTGGTGCCGGACGGCACGCTGTGCAGCGGCAACAACCCGACCTTCCGCGGCCTGGACCTGGTGCGCGGCGACTGGCAGGCGACGCCGATCGCACCCGACGCCGACGGCCGCTACGAATTCCTGTTCCGCGGCACCGCGCCGCACGCGACCCGCGACTGGACCTTCTATGTCACCCGCGAGGGCTGGAATCCGGAGACGACGCTGCGCTGGTCGGACCTGGAGGAATTCTGCCGGCTCGGCAACGTGCCGCTGTCCGCCGACGGCACCTACCGCCTCGACTGCCCGCTGCCGCAGCGCAGCGGCCGGCACGTGATCTACAACACCTGGCAGCGCTCGGATTCGCAGGAGGCGTTCTATACCTGCGTCGACGTGCAGTTCGCCGGAGGCGGCAATCCGCCGCCTCCGCCGCAATGGCGCGACGCCGGCGCGCTGGTCGCGCAGAACGCGCTGCCGGCCGGCACCACGGTGACGCTGCGCGTGTTCAACGCCGACGGCAGCGATGCCGAGCGCATCGCCACCGTGCTGCAGGCCGGTCAGACCTCGACCAGCGCCTGGCCGCTGCGGGTCGGGCAGGCGGTCAACGCCCGCGCCGGCCACGCCCGCATCGGCGTGCTCGACAACGGCACCATCACCCCGATCGCCTCGGCCAGCGGCAACCGCGTCTATCTGAGCGGCGAGGGCCGCAGCCACCAGATCGACGTCGAATTGCCGGCGGACCCACCACCACCGGGCGACTACGACTACGTCTATCCGGACGGCATCGGCGGATACGTGCCGGGCGAAACCGTGGTCAAGGGCAGCGACGGCAAGCTCTATGGCTGCCGGCCGTACCCGGAAGGCGGCTGGTGCAACATCGACAGCGCCTATCACTATGCGCCCGGTACCGGCGTCGCCTGGCAGGATGCCTGGGTCTTGTACTGACGCATCCTGGCTGCTTTCGGCCTTCTGTGCGGGAACGACGGGAGTCGCGACTTCCCGGCAGCGGCATGCCGCTGCCACTCCCACAAGGGCGGCACGAGAGACGCGGTGCCGGCCCGCGGATTGCATCGTAAGCTGGCGGCATGGCCGCCCGTTCCACCACCGACGTCACCGAAGCCGCCGCCGTCCTGCGTGCCGGCGGAGTGGTCGCATACCCGACCGAGGCGGTGTGGGGGCTGGGCTGCGATCCGATGGACGAGACCGCCACGCTGCACCTGCTGGCACTGAAGCGGCGCGCAGTCGACAAGGGGCTGATCCTGGTCGCCGCGTCCCGCGTGCAGCTCGATCCATTCGTCGACTGGGACGCGCTGGCGGACGTTCGCCGCAATGCGGTCTCCGCCAGCTGGCCCGGACCGCACACCTGGATCGTGCCGGCACGCGCGGACACGCCCGCCTGGATCCGCGGCGCGCATGCCGGGGTCGCGGTGCGCGTCAGCGCGCATCCCGGCGTCGTGGCGCTCTGCAACGCATTCGGTGGCGCAATCGTCTCCACCAGCGCGAACATGACTGGCATGCCGGCGCCGCGCACGCTGGCCGAGCTCGATCCCGCGATCCGGGTCGGCGTCGATGCCGTCGTCGCCGGCGAGACTTCCGGCCTGGAACGGCCCACGGCGATCTGTGACGCGCGCAGTGGCGAGATTTTGCGCTAAAACCCGCGGAGAAGCACAGACGCGACGCTTTCGTAGCGGCACTCGTGGCGACGGCCCATCTCTCATCGCAGCGGAAACGACTGCCTGGCGCGGCTATTCATTGGCGACACCCGTGGCGACGGTGCTTGCATCGTCGCGGCGGATAGGATTGCCTGGCGCCCATAGTTGCGCGTGCAACGGATTTTTCGTGCAGTCACACGTTGCCGCACTGCACAAACTGTGATCTATTCGGGGGTCCGCGGATGCGTCGCGGCGGCAGGGAGGCCGCAGCCACGATCCCCGCGGCTCCCTCCACCCACGGTCACGGCAACACACGATGCGGGCATTTCCGGATCGGGGCCTCTACGACCCCGACAGCGAGCGCGACAACTGCGGCTTCGGCCTGATCGCGCGAATCGGCGGCGACGGCGACCGCGCCCTGGTCGATACCGCGCTGCAGGCGCTGGCGCGCATGCGCCATCGCGGCGGCGTCAACGCCGACGGCATGAGCGGCGACGGCTGCGGCGTGCTGCTTTGCGGCGCCGGCGCGTTCGTGCGCCTGCTGGCGGACGAGGCCGGCATCGCGCTGCATCCCGGCACCTGCGCCTCCGGCCTGGTGTTCCTGCCGCACGACCCCGATGCCGCCGCGCATTGCCGGGCGCGGCTGCAGGACGAGGTCGCCGCCGCCGGCGCGCGCCTGGTGGGCTGGCGCACGGTGCCGGTCGACGCCGACGCCTGCGGCGAACAGGCGCGCGCGTCGATGCCGCGCATCGAGCAGGTGTTCATCGAATGCGACGGCCCGGACGACGACGACTTCGAGCGCGCGCTGTACCTGGCGCGGCGCCGCTGCGAACAGGCACTCGCCGCCGACCACCCCGACTTCTACATCGTCAACCTGTCGGCGAAACTGCTCGGCTACAAGGGCATGGTGCTGCCCGACCACCTGCCGCAACTGTTCCCGGACCTGGCGCGCGCGGAGCTCGCCGCCAGCGCGACGGTCTTCCACCAGCGCTTCTCCACCAACACCCTGCCGCGCTGGGCGCTGGCCCACCCGTTCCGGCGGCTGGCGCACAACGGCGAGATCAACAGCATCGAGGGCAACCGCCGCTGGGCGCTCACCCGCCGCAACGTGTGGCGCTCGCCGGTGCTCGACCTGTCCGAGTTCGAATCGCCGGTCACCATGCACGGCTCCGACTCGCAGTCGCTCGACAACATGCTCGAGTGGCTGCTGCTCGGCGGCATGGACCTGCTGCAGGCGATCCGCATCCTGATGCCGCCGGCGACGCAGTCGCTGGAATACAAAGACGTCGACCTCGCCGCCTTCTACGAGTACTACTCGATCAACTCCGAGCCCTGGGACGGTCCCGCCGGCGTGGTGATGTGCGACGGCCACTACGCCGCCTGCACCCTCGACCGCAACGGCCTGCGCCCAGCGCGCTGGACGCGCTCGCGCGACGGGCTGTTCCTGATCGCCTCGGAAGCCGGCGTCTGGGACCTGCCGCCCGAGCAGGTGCTGGCCAAGGGCAAGCTCGGCCCCGGCGAGATGATCGCGGTCGACCTGCGGCAGGGTGCGCTGCTCGACAACGACGCCATCGACGCCGTCAACCGTGCCCGCGCGCCCTACAAGCAGTGGCTCAAGCGCGGCATGACCTATCTGCAGACGGAACTGATCGACCCGGCGCTGACCGACGCGCCGTTCACGCCGGACACCCTGCTCGGCTTCCAGAAGCTGTTCCAGCTCAGCCGCGAGGAGCAGGAGTCGGTGCTGCGGCCGCTGGCCGAGACCGAGCAGGAAGCCACCGGCTCGATGGGCGACGACGTGCCGATGGCGGCGCTCAGCCAGCGCGTGCGGCCGCTGTACGACCATTTCCGCCAGGCCTTCGCGCAGGTGACCAACCCGCCGATCGATCCGCTGCGCGAGGACTGCGTGATGACGCTGGCCACGCAGATCGGGCGCGAGGGCAACCTGTTCGTGGACGGCCCCGGGAACGTCGACCACGTCCTGCTGAACTCGCCGGTGCTGTCGCAGCGCAAGCTCAACCAGCTGATGGCGCTGCCGCGCTTCGTCGATCGCTACCGCTACGTCGACCTGTACTTCGACCACGGCGAATCGCTGCGCGATGCGCTCGTGCGCATCCGCGACGAGGCCGAGGCCGCCGCCCGCGAGGGCGTCGAACTGCTGATCCTCAGCGACCGCCGCCCGCGCCGCGACAGCGCCGCGGTGCATGCGCTGCTGGCCACCGGCGCGATCCACCAGCACCTGGTGCGCACCGGACTGCGCTGCGACGTCAACCTGGTCGTCGAGACCGGCACTGCGCGCGATCCGCACCACTTCGCCTGCCTGATCGGCTACGGCGCCACCGCGGTGTATCCGTACCTCGCCTACCAGACCCTGCACGCGCTCGGCCGCCGCGGCATCCTCGGCGGCAAGACCAGCAGCGAGCCGCCGCAGATCGGCCGCAGCTATCGCCGCGGCGTCAAGAAGGGGCTGCTGAAGATCCTGTCGAAGATGGGCATCGCCAGCATCGCCAGCTATCGCGGCGCACAGCTGTTCGAGATCGTCGGCCTCGACGACGAGGTGGTGTCGCTGTGCTTCGACGGCACGCCCTCGCGCATCGGCGGCGCCGGCTTCGCGCGGCTGCAGGCCGATGCGCGCCATCTGGCCGCGCAGGGCTGGGACGACAACGCCCTGCCCGAACTCGGCGGCCTGCTGCACTACGTGCACGGCGGCGAGTACCACCAGTTCAATCCCGACGTGGTGCAGTCGCTGATGCGCGCCGTGGTGACCGGCGACCGCGGCGACTGGAAGCGCTATGCCGACCACGTCGACGGCCGCCCGCCGGCGGCGCTGCGCGACCTGCTGCGTCCGCGCGATGCCGCCGTGCCGGTGCCGCTGGACGAGGTGGAGCCTGTGTCGGCGATCGTCAAGCGCTTCGACTCCGCGGCGATGAGCCTGGGCGCCTTGTCGCCGGAAGCGCACGAGGCGCTGGCGATCGCGATGAACCGGCTCGGCGGGCGCAGCAATTCCGGCGAGGGCGGCGAGGATCCGGCGCGCTATCACGACGAGCGCCGCAGCAGGATCAAGCAGATCGCCTCCGGCCGCTTCGGCGTCACCCCGGAATACCTGATCAACGCCGACGTGCTGCAGATCAAGATCGCGCAGGGCGCGAAACCCGGGGAGGGCGGGCAGCTGCCGGGCAGCAAGGTCAATCCGCTGATCGCGCGGCTTCGCTACGCCAAGCCCGGCATCGGCCTGATCTCGCCGCCGCCGCATCACGACATCTATTCGATCGAGGACCTGGCGCAGCTGATCTTCGACCTGCGCCAGGTCAACCCCGAGGCGCTGATCTCGGTGAAGCTGGTCGCGCACGCGGGCGTGGGCACGATCGCCGCCGGCGTGGTCAAGGCCGGCGCCGACCTGATCACCGTCTCCGGACACGACGGCGGCACCGGCGCCAGCCCGCTGGGGTCGATCCGCTACGCCGGCGTGCCGTGGGAGCTGGGGCTGTCGGAGGCGCGGCAGGCGCTGCAGTACAACGGGCTGCGCGGGCGTGTGCTGTTGCAGACCGACGGCGGCCTGAAGACCGGGCTCGACGTGATCAAGGCCGCGCTGCTCGGCGCCGACACCTTCGGCTTCGGCACCGCGCCGATGATCGCGCTGGGCTGCAAGTACCTGCGCATCTGCCATCTCAACAACTGCGCCACCGGCGTCGCCACCCAGGACGAGCGCCTGCGCGCCAACCACTTCAAGGGGCTGCCCGAACGCGTGGAATGCTTCTTCCGCAACGTCGCCGAGGACGTGCGCGAGCAGCTGGCGCGGCTGGGCGTGCGTTCGCTCGACGAGATCGTCGGCCGCACCGAACTGCTCGAGCAGACCGTCGACACGCCCCGCGAGCACGTACGCATCGACCTGTCGCGGCTGTTGCAGCGCGATCCCGCGCACGCGCGGCGGTTCGAGCCCGACGAGACCGCGACGAGCGCGGCGCCGGACGCGGCCGCCGGCAACCCCGATCCCGACGCGCCGCAAGTCGCCGGCATGCCGGCGCAGGGCGCCGCGCCGCTGCATCCGGGCTACGCGGGCTACGGCGCCGGCTGCGGCGCCGCGTTGCGCGCACCGGTGGACGGACTCGCGCGACGGCTGGACGCCGACCTGGCGCAGGTGATCGAACACGCGCGCGGCGGCGAGTACAGCTACGCGATCCGCAACACCGACCGTGCCATCGGCACCCGCCTGTCCGGCGCGATCGCCCGCCACCACGGCAACACCGGCATGGCCGGCGCGCCGATCCACCTGCGGCTGACCGGCAGCGCCGGACAGAGCTTCGGCGCGTTCAATGCCGGCGGCCTGCACATGACCCTCGAGGGCGAGGCCAACGACTACGTCGGCAAGGGCATGGCCGGCGGCCGCCTCGTGCTGCACCCGCCGGCTGGCAGCACGTTCGATCCGCGGTACACGCCGATCCTCGGCAACACCTGCCTGTACGGCGCCACCGGCGGCGAGCTGTATGCCGCCGGCCGCGCCGGCGAGCGCTTCGCGGTGCGCAACTCCGGCGCGGTGGCGGTGCTCGAAGGCGCCGGCGACCACTGCTGCGAATACATGACCGGCGGCGTGGTGGTGGTGCTGGGGCGCACCGGGCTCAACTTCGGCGCCGGCTTCACCGGCGGCCTGGCCTACGTGCTCGACCTCGACCGCGATTTCGTCGACCGCTACAACCACGAGCTGATCGACATCCTGCGGGTCTCGCCGGAAGGCTTCGAGAACTACCGCCAGCACCTCACCGACCTCGTCGCGGTCCACGCGCGCCTGACCGGCAGCGCCTGGAGCGCGCAGATCGTCGAGGAGTTCCGCGACTTCGTCGGCAAGTTCTGGCTGGTCAAGCCGAAGGCGGCGAGCCTGGAAGCGCTGACGGAGGATTTGCGGCGAGCAGCATGATGCGAGGAACGAGAAACGAGAAACGAGGAACGAGTAAAAGCGGGCGCGCGCCCCCGTTTTTGCCGTTACTCGTTCCTCGTTCCTCTCCACTCGTTCCTCATCATTCCCATCCGGTCGACTCATGAGCAAGAGGCACGCCTTCCAGTTCCTAGATCTGCCGCGCGAGATGCCGCGGCGGATCCCGCTGCAGCTGCGGACCGCCGGCGACTGGAACGAGCTCTACGGCCGCTTCGGCGAGGACGAGGCGGCGCACCAGGCCGGGCGCTGCATCGACTGCGGCAACCCGTACTGCCAGACCGGCTGTCCGGTGCACAACTACATTCCCAACTGGCTGCGGCTGGTGGAGGAAGGCCGCATCCTCGAGGCCGCCGCGCTGTGCCACGAGACCAACCCGCTGCCGGAGATGTGCGGGCGCGTCTGTCCGCAGGATCGCCTGTGCGAGGGCGTGTGCACGCTGGAGGACGGCTTCGGCGCGGTGACCATCGGCGCGGTGGAGAAATACATCACCGACACCGCGTTCGCCCAGGGCTGGCGACCCGACCTGTCCAAGGTCGCACCCACCGGCAAGCGCATTGCGGTGATCGGTGCAGGCCCGGCGGGCCTGGCCTGCGCCGACCGGCTGGTGCGGCGCGGCATCGAGGCCACGGTGTTCGACCGCTACGAACAGATCGGCGGCCTGCTGCAGTTCGGCATTCCCAGTTTCAAGCTCGACAAGTCGGTGATCGCGATGCGGCGCGAGGTGCTCGAGGGCATGGGCGTGCGCTTCCGTCTCGGCGTCGAGGTCGGCGGCGACGTGTCGATGGACGAACTGCTGCGCGACTACGACGCCGTGTTCCTCGGCCTCGGTGCCTACCGCTACACCGATGGCGGCCTGCCCGGCCAGGACCTGCGCGCGGTGCTGCCGGCGCTGCCGTTCCTGGTGCAGAACGGGCGCATCGTCACCGGGTCGGATCCGCAGGGCCAGGCGATCGCCGGCTGGGAGGACCGGGTCGAGATTCCCGACCTGCGCGGCAAGCGCGTGGCGGTGCTCGGCGGCGGCGATACCGGCATGGACTGCGTGCGCTCGGCGGTCCGCCTGGGCGCGGCCAGCGTCAGCTGCATCTATCGCCGCGACGAGGCCAACATGCCCGGCTCGGCGCGCGAGGTGGCCAATGCGCGCGAGGAAGGCGTGGAGTTCCTGTTCAACCGACAGCCGCTGGCGATCGCGGACGACGGCGCCGGCAACGTCACCGGCGTGCGCGTGGCCGAGACCCGGCTGGGGGAGCCCGACGCGCGCGGGCGACGCCGGGCCGAGCCGGTGCCCGGCAGCGAATGGGTGATCGATGCCGACCTGGTGATCATCGCCTTCGGCTTCACGCCGGAGCTGCCGGAGTGGCTGGCCGCCCACGGCGTCGACGCGACCGGCAACGGCCGCATCGTGGTCGGCGGCGAAGGCCGGCTGCCGTACCAGACCTCGCATCCGAAACTGTTCGCCGGCGGCGACGTGGTGCGCGGCGCCGACCTGGTGGTGACCGCGGTGCAGGAAGGCCGCGACGCCGCCGGGGCGATGACCCGGATGCTGACCGCCGGCAGCACTCGTTCCGCACTCGACGCCGCTTGACCGGCCCCCGCCGCCCCGCCGCCCGGTCGCCGTAGAGCGGAGCTTGCTCCGCTGCTTCTTCCTGGTGCGCCGGTGGCTCGAGACGAGAGCAGCGGAGCAAGCTCCGCTCTACGAGAGACAAGAGGAGCGCCGCGGCCATCGCACGGGACAGCCTGAACCTATCCCTGCCCGAAGGCGGATCCGCGCCTACCGCCGGGCGGCAAGCCGGCGCATGATGTCGGCATGCGCGCCTGGATGCTCACGCTGTCGGCCCTGCTCGCCTGCGCCGCCGCGGTGGCGCAGGAGGCACCTGGGGAGAATGCGGACGACGTCGTCATCTACCGCTGCACCGACGCGGACGGCAGCCTGACCCTGCGCGACACGCCCTGCGATGATGCGCAGACCCAGCAGACCCGCACCATGCTGCGCCCGCAGGACGCGCCGGCGCGCGCGCCCGCGCCGGGACCCGAGTCGGCGCCCGCGCCGGCCGAACCGCAGGTGGTCGTGGTCAGCCCGCCGCAACCGATGTACGAATGCGTCACCCCCGAGGGCGACCGCTATACCAGCGACACCGGCGACGGCAATCCGCGCTGGGTGCCGCTGTGGACGCTCGGCTATCCGGTCGGTCACGGCGGCGATCACCATCCCGCGCGTCCGAGCGCCGAGCGCGGCGTCACCTTCGTCGACGACCGCACGCGCATGCCGCCACCGGCAAACATCAGCATCCCGCCGGCGTACGATCGTCCGCAGCCATCGCCCGGCATCCTGCATGGCCGCCTGGATCGGCCCCGTCCCCATCCCCCCGGCTACGGCCATGGCTACGGCGGCGGCGGCACCTGGATCCGCGACGAATGCACGCGCCTGCCGCAGGGCGATGTCTGCGACCGCCTGCGCGACCGCCGCCAGGAGATCCGCCGGCGCTTCTTCAACGCCCAGGAAAGCGAACGCAATACACTGCGCCAGGAGGAGCGCGCGCTCAGCGCGCGCCTGGCCAACGATTGCGGAATCCGATGATGCGGCATGCGTTGTTTTGCGCCGCGCTGCTGCTCGCGGCGCCGGCGATCGCACAGAAGAACGAAATGGTGATCTACCACTGCACCGATGCCGGTGGCGCGGTCACCGTGCAGAACGATACGCCCTGCCCGGCCGGCAGCACCCAGAAGACGCGCGTGATCGATCCGCCGCCGCCGCTACCGGCCTACGTGCCGATGACGCCGCCGCCGGCGCCGTCGCACCTGGCCCCGATCACGCGCGTGAAAAGGGACGACGGCTTCGACCCGGCCGCGTTGGTGATCGATCTCGAACTGCAACTGCCGCCGCCGCTGTTCCTGTGCACGACCTACGACCAGACCCGCTACTACACCGAGGACAGCGAGCCCGCGTCGCGCTGCCAACCGATGGCCACCGTCGGCATCGGCGGTCTGCAGGGCCTGGGCGCAGGCAAGGCCTGCATGCAGGTCACCGACGTCTGCGAGCCGGTGCCGGACGAAGCTCTCTGCGAAGCCTGGGACGCGCGCGTCGACGAGGCGGAATTTCGCTGGAAATTCGCCGGCGGCCACTACGCCACCGAGGACCGGCGCGCGGAGTACGAGGCGCTGGCGCGGGTCCGCGACACCAGCACCTGCGCCGCCGAGTGATGCCCCGCGCCGCACGCATTTCCTTCTCCCTCCGGGGTGAAGGCGTGCTGCTTGCGAGCCATTGGCTCGCGCACGCCTGAACGCCCTTGCGCCCTGCGCAAGGGCCGGGGCCCGGAGCGAGAGCCTGCCCCCGAAGCGCTGTCGGTCGGGGGTGGCCCGAAGAGCCTGCCCCGAATGCTTTAGTCCGGGGGCCGGATGAGGGTACGGCGAAGCGGCAGAGATCCGAACCATCGCGACTTCGCCGTACCCTCACCCCAACCCCCGCTCCGCGCCCCGGCCCGCGCCAGCGGCGCGGGCGCTCCACCGCACGTGCGCCAGTGGCGCGCAAGCCGTGCGGTCTCACCCCGGAGGGAGAGGGGCTTCAAAGCCAATCGGGTCAGTCGATCGACATCGAGTACGGCTGCTCCGCGTTCTTGCCGGGCCAGTCTCGGTTCGGTTCCGCCTGCAGGGTGACGGCACAGGATATGGGTACCTGGCAATTTAGATCGGTCTAAACTACTTTCCTTTCTCGCAGTCGAACCGGTCCGAATGCAGCACGAGCCATCCCCGCAGCCGACCTCCGCCCGCGAACGCCGCGTCACCCTGGCCGACGTCGCCGCCGGCTGCGGGTTGTCGCGGGCGACGGTGTCGCTGGTGCTGCGCGGCAGTCCGCTGGTGCGCGCCGAGACCCGCGCCCGGGTGCAGGCCGAGATCGCGCGCCAGGGCTACGTCTACCACCGCGGCGCCGCCAGCCTGCGCCGGCGCGGCTCGAACGCGGTGGCGCTGGTGGTGAACGATCTGGCCAACCCGTTCTTCGCCGAGTTCGCCGCCGGCGTCGACGCGGCGCTGGCCGAGGCCGGCTACGTATTGCTGCTCGGCAGCACCGGCGAGTCGCCCGACCGCCAGCAGGCGGTGCTCACCTCGCTGGCCGAACACGATCCGGCGGCGGTGATCCTGTCGCCGGCCGAGCACAGCGACCCGGCGCGCCTGCACCGGGTGCTCGCCGCGCGGCTGCCGGTGCTGGTGTTCAACCGCGCGCTCGACCGCGCCGACGCCGCCGCCGGCTGGGACTTCCTCGCCCTCGACAACCGCCGCGGCGCGCGCCTGGCCACCGAACACCTGCTGGCGCGCGGGCACCGCGCGATCGCGTTCTTCGGCGGCCATCGCGATTCGAGTTCCTGCGACGAGCGCCGCGGCGGCTACCGCGAAGCGATGGCCGCGGCCGGCCTCGCCCCGGACCCCGCCTGGCTGATCGAATGCGCGCCGACGCGGCTGGAGGCCGCGCGCCACGCCGGCGCCCTGTTCGTGCGCGATCCGGCCCCGACCGCAGCGATCTGCTACAACGACGCGGTCGCGCTCGGCCTGATGTCGGGCCTGTCGGCGCGCGGGCGCCAGGCCGGACGCGACTTCGCCGTGGTCGGCTTCGACGACATTCCCGAGGCCGCGGTGGCGATGCCGCCGCTATCCACCGTCGCGGTCGCCCCGCGCGAATGCGGCATCGCGGCCGCGCGCCTGGTGCTGGCGCGCGTGCGCGGCGACGCGCCGCAAGCCTCCCGTACCCTGGTCGTGCCCGCGCAGTTGCGCGTGCGCGCCAGCAGCTTCGCCGTTCCCGTTTCCGAAGGAATCCCCGCATGAACCAGCGCCACCTCTCCAACACCGCGGCGCTCGCGGTGGTCAGCCTGATCTTCTTCACCTGGGGCGGGCTGACCAGCCTCAACGACGTGCTGATCCCGCACCTGAAAGCCGTGTTCGAGATGGGCTACGCGCAGACGATGCTGATCCAGTCGACGTTCTTCGGCGCCTACTTCCTGATGTCGCTGCCCTCGGGGGCGGTGGTCTCGCGGATCGGCTACAAGGCGAGCATCGTGGTCGGGCTGGTGGTGGCCGCGGCGGGCGCGGCGATGTTCTCCCCGGCCGCGCGCATGCCGTCGTACCCGTTGTTCCTGACCGCGCTGTTCGTGCTGGCCAGCGGCATCACCCTGCTGCAGGTGGCGGCCAATCCCTACATCAGCCTGCTCGGCCGGCCCGAGACCGCGCACAGCCGGTTGACCCTGGCGCAGGCGCTGAACTCGCTCGGCACCACCCTGTTCCCGTGGCTGATCGGGCCGCTGATCCTGGCCGGCGCGGTGCTCGGCGCCGACGAGCTGGCGGCGATGTCGATGGCCGAACAGATGGCCTACCGCGCCACCCAGGCGCAGTCGGTGCAGGCGCCCTACCTGTTGCTGGCCGGCGGCCTGCTGCTGCTGGCGGTGTTCGTGGTGACCATGCGCATTCCCTCGCTGCGCGAGGCCACCGACCGCGGCGACGAACGGCACCACACCTTCGGCGAGGTATTGCGCCACCGCCACCTGCGCTGGGGCGTGGCGGCGATCTTCGTCTATGTCGGCGCCGAGGTCTCGATCGGCAGCTTCCTGATCAACTACATCTCGGGCCCCGACACCGGCGGCCTGACCGAGGCCAGCGCGGCGCGCTATCTCGCCTTCTACTGGGGCGGCGCGATGGTCGGCCGCTTCATCGGCGCGGGCCTGCTGAAGACGTTCGACGCGCGCCGATTGCTGGCGCTGTTCGCCGTGATCGCGTCGCTGCTGCTGGTCGCCACCATGGCGACCGCCGACCAGCTGGCGATGTGGAGCGTAATCGCGATCGGGCTGTTCAACTCGATCATGTTCCCGACCATCTTCACCATCGCCATCGAGCGACTGGGCCCGCTCACCAGCAAGGCCTCGAGTCTGCTGATCATGGGCATCGTCGGCGGCGCGGTGGTGCCATGGCTGCAGGGCAAGCTGGCCGACCATATCGGCATCCAGCCGTCGTTCGTGATCCCGCTGGTCTGCTACGCCTTCATCATCTGGTACGGGCTGCGCGGCGCCCGGCTCGGCGGCAACCTGCCGGTGCCCGCATCCGACACCCCGCAGGCCGCGGGGCTGACCCACTGATGGCGGCGGCGGCGCGCACCGTGGTCGCCTGCTTCGGCGAGGCGTTGATCGACTTCCTGGCGCGGCCGCCCGCGGCGCCGAGCGCACCGCGGCAGTTCGAGGAGCACGCCGGTGGGGCGCCGGCCAATGTCGCGGTCGGGGTGGCGCGGCTGGACGGCGAGGCACGCTTCGTCGGCATGCTCAGCCGCGACATGTTCGGCGACACGCTGCTGTCGCAGTTCGCGAGGTACGGCGTCGACGTGGCGCAGGTGCGGCGCACCGACGCCGCACGCACCGCGCTGGCGTTCGTGTCGCTCGACGCCGACGGCGAGCGCAGCTTCAACTTCTACCGGCCGCCGGCGGCCGACCTGCTGTTCCGCGCCGAGGACTTCGAACGCGCCGCGTTCGCCGACACGGCAGTGTTCCACGTCTGCTCCAACAGCCTGACCGCGCCCGGGATCGCCGACGCCACCCTGCACGGCATGCACCTGGCGGCCGAGGCCGGCGCGCTGGTCAGCTTCGATCTCAACCTGCGCCCGGCGCTGTGGCCGCGCGACGTCGATCCGGCGCCGACCGTGTGGCGCGCGCTGGCCGCCGCGCACCTGGTCAAGCTGAGCCGCGAGGAACTGGCCTTCCTCGCCGACGACGGTACCGACGAGGCCGTGATCGCTCGCCTGCTGGGTGGCGCCGCGCGCGTGGTGGTCGTGACCGACGGCGCCGCGCCGATCCGCTGGTGGACGGCGGCCGCGGCGGGCACGGCGCCGACGTTCCGCGTCGCCGCCGTCGACACCACCGCCGCCGGCGATGCCTTCGTCGCCGGCCTGCTGCAGCGCATCGTCGCGCGCGGGATCGATCGCGACGGTCTCGTCGCTGCCTTCGCCGATACCGCCATGCGCGACGACCTGCTCCGCCACGCCGCCGCCGCCGGCGCGCTCGCCACCACCCGCCACGGCGCGTTCGCCGCGATGCCGACCGCCGCCGACGTGCGCACGCTGCTGGAGAGCGCCGCATGACCCGCCCGCTTTTCCCGATCGAACGTCCGGATGCACCGTAGGAGCGCGCCATGCGCGCGATACCGCGCCAAGCAGCCTTCTCCGTTGGCGGCGAGACAAGGCCCGTCGCCACGGGCGGTGCCAATCAATAGCCAAGCCCCTCACGATGGACCAACACCGCACCCGTTGGCTCGAGGTGCGGGCTATTCACTGACACCGCCCGTGGCGACGGCCCATGCTTCACTGCGGCGGAAAGGGCTGCCTGGCGCGGTATCGCGCGCATGGCGCGCTCCTACGGAAATCGCGAGCTATCCGCGGTTGCCGGAAACGGCCGCCGCCCACAGCACCGCGCCGACGACCGTCCCCAGCGCGAGCCAGGACACGGCGTCGAACATGCCGTCGCCGACCAGCGCACTGACCAGGCCGACGATGCTGGACAGCGCGATGACGCCGGGCACCGCGAAGGTACGGCGTAGATCCTGCGCGCTCATCGCGCCGCCCCGGCGGGGGCGTCCGCCACCAGTCCGCTCTCGAGTTCCTTCAACCGGCTCTCGGTGGAGCCGCGCTTGAACCACAGGTACAGGCCGCTGACGAGCACCAGCAGCGTGACCAGGTCCAGCAGCGCCCACAGGATCTTCAGCGGCAGCCCGCCGTAGTCGCCGAAATGCAGCGGCTGCGACAGCAGCAGCACGCTCATGTACAGCGGCAGTTCCGGCTGCGCGGTCAGCTCGCCGGTCGCCACGTCGACCAGCACCGGCTTGTAGATGCGCTCGGTGATGGCCGTCCTGCCGTGCATGAACACGCCGTAGTGGTGCTCGCCGCTGTAGCCCGTGCCGGGAAAGCTGACGTAGGCGGGCTCCTTGTCCGGTTCCGCGGCGCGGGCACTGGCGATGGCGGCGTCCAGCGAAGAGAAGCGCACGGGTTTCGGTGCGCCACGGTAGCGGTCGGCCAGCTCGCCCAGCTGCCGTGCCTGCCAGGCCTGCTCCAGCGGCTGCGCCAGCGTGTTGATCGCGCCGGTCAGCCCGACCACCAGGGCCCAGGCCAGCGTCACGATGCCGAGCAGGTTGTGCAGGTCCAGCCAGGCCAGGCGCCGGCTGCGGCCGGTGCGCAGCGTGCCGAACGGCAGCTTGCGCATGAACGGCGCGTACAACACCACCCCGGAGACGATCGCAGCCACGAACAACAGCGTCATCGCGCCCAGGAACAGCGTGCCCGGCAGCCCGGCGAACACGTCGGTATGCAGGCGATAGAGGAAGAACATCACGCCTTCGTTGAACTGCGGCGCCGGCAGCACCTCGCCGGTGTACTCGTGCAGGACCACCGTGTGCATCTCCGGCGGCGGCGTGTCCGGTCGCGCGCCGGTGTTCACGTACACCAGCGGCGCGTGCTCGTCCCAGCCGAAGAACAGCGGCACGTCGCCCGGATAGCGCGCCAGCGCCTTGTCGATCAGCTCGTCCACGTTGGCGCGCGGCATGCCGGCGGACATCGGTTCGGCCTCCGGCTCGGCGCCGGTGGCGTGGGCGATCTCCTCCCAGAAGATCAGCGGCAACCCGGTGGCGAACAGCAGCAGCAGGAACAGCGTGCATACCAGGCTGGTCCACTTGTGGACCAGGAACCAGGCCTTGAGCGTACGACGCTGCATGCGGCTCAGAACCGGTACGCGACCGTGCCCACCAGCGACCGGCCGGTGCCGGTGAAGCAGTCGCCGAAGGCGCGGCACGGCGCGTAGTACTGCCTGTCGAACAGGTTGGTGGCGTTGAGCGACAGCGACCAGTCGCGCAGTTCGTAGGCGACCAGCGCATCGGCCAGGGTGTAGCCGGGGGTGCGCAGCACGCCGTCACCGGCGGTGGACATGGTGGCGCCCACGTAGCGCCCGCCCAGCCCCACGCGCAGTTGCGCATCGTCGCTCACCGCGAAGGTTTTCGCCGCCCACGCCGAGGCCAGGTGCCTCGGCATGTCGCTCAGGCGCTGGCCGACCTCCGGGGCGAAGTTGCTGCGCGTCACCTCGGCGTCGTTGTAGCTGTAGTTGGTGTTGAGGGCGATGTCGCCGGCGATCACGAATGCACCTTCCAGCTCGAAGCCCTGCGAGCGGATCTCGCCGGTCTGTACGGTATTAAGCACGTTCTCCGGATCGTTGGTGGCGCGATTGGTCTCCTCGATGCGGTAGACGTTGGCGGTCACCAGCGCGGTGCGGTTCGGCGCCCACTTCACGCCGGCCTCGTACTGGCTGCCGCGCACCGGCTTGAAGGCGTCGCCGTAGAAGTCCAGGCCGGCCACCGGCAGGAACGACTCGGAGTAGCTCACGTACGGCGACCAGCCCGCGGCGACTTCGCCGATCACGCCCACCTTGAACGTGGTGGCCTCGTCGGTCTGCGTGTCCGAGCCCTCGGTGGTCGAACGCGCGCGGTCGCGGCGCAGGCCGAGCACCAGCGACACGCGATCGGCGTAGCGGATCTGGTCCTGCAGGTACAGGCCGACCTGCGTGTTGCGCTGGTCCGGATCGCGCACGTACTCCGGCGCGACCACGCCGGTCGAGACCGGATCGTAGATGTCGATCGGCGTGATCCTGCCGAAGGCCGAATGCGAACTCTGGCGGAACTCGCTGTAGTCCAGGCCGACCAGCAGACGATGGCTGAAGGCGCCGGTGTCGAAGGCGTATTCGGCGTTGTTGTCGGTGGTGAAGATGCGGATATGCGGCTTGATCGCATAGGCGTCGCGTTCGACGAGGCCGTCGGCATTGAACGGATTCGATGGAGTCGCATAGACGTCCGGGAATATCTGCTGGAACGTGGTGCGCGCGTCCACGTAGCGCGAGCTGCTGCGCAGGGTCGTCGTGTCGTTGAGCCGGTGCTCCACCAGCAGGGTGGCCGCGTTCTGGCGCGCATCGAGCCGGTCGTAGTCCTCGTCGCCCAGGAAGGTGGACACGTCCAGGCGGCGCGGACCGCTGGCCTGCAGCGTCGAGACCACCGGCAGGAACTGCTGGCTGGAGCCGGTCTCGTCGCGCTGGAACAGGCCGATCAGCGTGACCTCGGTGCGGTCGCCGGGGCGCCAGGTCAGCGACGGCGACAACAGCAGGCGATCGTCGGGCAGCCTGTCGGTCTGCATGCCGCTGTCGCGGGCGACCGCGACGACGCGGCCGGCCAATGTGTCGTCGTCGTTCAGCGGTCCGGTGACGTCCAGCTGCACCTGCTTGCGGTCGAAGCTGCCGTATTGCAGCGCCAACTCGCCCGCGGGCAGGAACTGCGGACGCTTGCTGATCGCATTGATGATGCCGCCGTTGCCGCCCGCGCCGTACAGCACCGACGACGGCCCGCGCAGCACTTCCACCCGGTCCAGGGTGTAGACCTCGGGGCGCGCGATCGGGCTGTAGTTGAAGAGCTGGCGCATGCCGTCCAGGTACTGCACCGGATCCAGGCCGCGCACGGTCGACACGTCCGCACGCGTGTCCAGGCCGAAGGCCTCGGCGGTGACGCCGGCGCTGTAGCGCAGCGTGTCCTGCAGGTTGAGCGCGCCGCGCTCGCGGAACAGGTCGGACGACACCACGCTGATGGCCTGCGGGGTCTCGGTGAGGGCGGTTTCGGTCTTGGTGGCGGTGGTGGCGCGCTCGGCGACCACCGTCACCGTATCCAGCGTGGCGGCGTCCTGCGCCCAGGCGGCGGGCATGGTCGCCGCCAGTGACAGGGAAACGGCAAGCAGGCGCCGCCGCGGAACGTAATCGCGCATCGTTCATGACCTTGGAAATGCAGTGCGCATTATCGATTCCGCATATCGTTAATGCAACTCATTCGCAATAGAATGGGCCGGAGAGGCTTGCCATGGATCGCTCTCGCCATCCTCTTCTCCGCTGCGCGCGGCCCGGTCCGGGCGCGTCCGGCAGGCGGGCAGGTCGCCGCGCTTTGCGACGGCGTGCCGTTCCGGTGCGGCAGCGGTCCGCCGCCTACAATGGCGCCCACTTCCGATCGGCACCCGCCCGCCATGGCACCCAACTCCACCGTGGTCAAAGCCGAGTTGCAGGTCAGCGACATGGACCGGCACTACTACGGCACCCACAACCTCACCCTCGCCCAGCACCCGTCGGAGACCGACCTGCGGCTGATGGTGCGGCTGGTCGCGTTCGCGCTTTACGCCGACGAGCGCCTGGAGTTCGGCCGCGGCCTGAGCGACGAGGACCAGCCGGCGCTGTGCCGGCGCAGCTACAGCGGCGAGATCGAACTGTGGATCGACGTCGGCCAACCCGAAGAGACCCGGATCAAGAAGGCCTGCGCCCGCGCCGGACAGGTGGTGGTGATCAACTACGGTGGCCGCGCCGCCGACATCTGGTGGGAGAAGATCGCCAGTTCGCTGACCCGGCTGAAGAACCTCACCGTACTGGCCATCCCTGAGGACGTGATCGAGGCACTGCCCGCCATCGGCGAGCGCGGCATGCGCCTGACCGCGCTGATCCAGGACGGGGAGCTGCAGCTGATGGGCGAGCGCGGCAGCCTCGCCCTGCGGCCGGTCGAACGGATGGTGCCGCGGTAGGAAGCACCCTCACCGCGCCATGGTGCCGTTGGCATCGATCTCCCGGGCAGCCGCGGCGGCTCAGACCGCCAGCGCGCATGCCCTGGCGATTTGCTCGATGTGGCGGTGATCGGTGCCGCAGCAGCCGCCCAGCACGTTACAGCCTCCGGGATTCCCGGGGCGGTTCACGGCCGAACCGAACCCGGATCCGTAGAGCGGAGCTTGCTCCGCTGCTCCCGGCTCCGGAGCCCGCGTAGCCGAGCAAGCTCGGCTCTACGGGATTGCGGCTACGGCACCCACGCGGCCAAACCGGGCGCAGACCCGTAGAGCGGAGCTTGCTCCGCTGCTCCCGGCTCCGGAGCCCGCGCAGCCGAGCAAGCTCGGCTCTACGGGATTGCGGCTACGGCACCCACGCGGCAGAACCGGGCGCAGACCCGTAGAGCGGAGCTTGCGCCGCTGCTCCCGGCTCCGGAGCCCGCGCAGCCGAGCAAGCTCGGCTCTACGGGATTGCGGCTACGGCACCCACGCGGCCGAACCGGGCGCAGACCCGTAGAGCGGAGCTTGCTCCGCTGCTCCCGGCTCCGGAGCCCGCGCAGCCGAGCAAGCTCGGCTCTACGGCACGCTGACGCCGGGCGGTCTCACGGCGCGGACACGCGCGTCGCGTGGCTTGCCGCCAGCAACCATCGGCCGTCGCGATATACCCAGGTGTCGGTGAACTGGAAATCCGCCGCGAACGCCTCGCCCCCGGCCTTGCCCTCCACGGAGGTGATGCCGATGACCACCGCGGCGTCGCCGTACAGGTGGAACGTCTGACCGTGGTTGCGGAACACGTCGTAGGCCGGTTCGCCGCTTTCGACTTCGGCGATGGTCTGCGCGCGGTCGGCGGGAATGCCGTTGGATCCGGTCAGGACGAAGCGCTCGTCCAGCAATGCGCGCAGGGTGTCGGCATCGCCGTTCTCGAAGGCTTCGCACAGCGCCGTCTCGGTCTCGAGGATGTCATGCCGGTCCTGCGCGGCATCGCGCGCCAGGACCGGCAACGCAGGAACCGCGAGCGCCGCGGCAACGCACCAGTGGACGGCTTTCATGGACTCTCCTGGTGGGTGGCAACCCGCACCGGATCCGGTCCGGCGACGAAACTGCCGTGCACGGATGCAATCGGAACCCGCCTGCCAGGTTCCGGTCCCTTCGGAACCCGTGGTCACGGCGAGTTATACACCAGCGCGTGGATGCATCGCCGCGCCTTGTGCTACCCGGTGATCAGGGCTGTCCCGGTCGCGGCAGTTGCCAGAGTTCCATGAAACGGTCGAGCACCGCCGCCGACTCGGGGACGGTGACGTTCTCCAGCTCGAGCAGCCATGGTTCGTTCTGCAACGGATCCGTCGCACCCTGCGGCAGCGACATGCGGTTGTCCAGCGCGCTCTGGATGTCGGCGAGCTGTTCGCTATCGCCCGATGCGCTGTCGGCGAAACCGGCGATGTCACCGTCCTTCTTGTCCAGGTAGACATGCGCTACGTCGCGCAGGCGTTCGAGCGCGGCCGGCGGCAGGCCGTTGATCCATTCCACGGTCTGCTGCTGGTCCAGCCCGCTCAATTCGCCGTAGCGCATGAGAAACGGCACCGGGCTGTAGCTCTCGCCGCTCTGGTCGCGCAGGATCTCCGCCGCCTCGGCGTTGAAACCGATGCCGGCGAGGAAATTCTGCGCGGCCTCGGTCTCGAAGCGGCTGTTGTGCTGCGCCGAGTTGATGCTGTCGTGGATGAACAGACCGAGCGTGGCCACGGTGGCGACGCCGAACCCGATCGGCCCGGCCCACGCGGCGGTACCGAACACCGCGTAGCCGACGCCGCCCGCAATCGCGGCATTCCACCCGGCGCCGGCGAGATCGCCCTGCTCGAGCCGGCCCAGTGCATCGATGCCGGCCAGGCCGGCGCCGAGCACGTGCACCACGCGTCCGGCGGTCTTGAGGCCGGAGACCAGCGAGCCTTCCGGCACGTTGCTGACCGCGGCGACGAACTGCGCGCCATCGACGCCGACCCGCGCCGAGTCCACCATCACCTGCAGGCCGTTGCGCAGGGTCGGGTTCTCGGCGAAGTTGCCTGCGGAGTTCACCAGGCCGGTGCTGACGATGCCGAGCGCGGCGGTGCGGAACTGGACGCCGAAGGGAGTGTCGCGGCCGAGGACCCGATCGATGTTGTCGAGAGTGTTGTTGAGGTTGCGGGAGACGTTGTTGACGGCGGCGACGCTGTCCACCGACGTCGGCGACTCCGGCACCAGCGCCAGCAGATCGTCGGCGACGCCGTCGAGCTGCTCCGGCGTGACATCCAGCACCTGCGCGAGCTCCGGGTTGTTGCGCAGCGCGGCGTCGAGGTCGTCGCGCGCCTGCGCGAGCGCCACCGGATCGGTGAGATCGAGATCGACCGAGGGCGCCAGCACGTTCTCGCGCAGGTAGGCCGCGGTCGCGGTGGTCGCCAGCGCGTTGTCGCCGCCGGTGATGCCGAGTTGCGCGAAGGAGTCGATCAGGCGCTCGCCCTGTTCGCCGCGGGCGAGTTCGGGCTGCTGACGCAGCGCGGTGGTCACCGCGAGCTGCGAGATCGGATCCTCCAGGACAGCGGCGCTGCGGTCGCGGAAGTCGGCCTGCAGGTCGGACGGCATCGTGTTGATCGCCGCACTCAGGGCCGCGGTCTGGTCGAGCAGCCGGGCGCCGTCGTCGGCGAGCTGGTCCTGCAGGGTCTCCAGCTGCTGCTCCCACTCCGGCCCCTTGTCGGAGACGTACCTTTCGATCACGGCATCGAGCTGCTCCGGCGTCGCTGCCGTGCCGCCGTTGGCGATCAGGAAGTTCAGCTCCTCGATGTGCTCGATGTAGGCGTCGGCATTGTCTTCGATGCTGCTCTGGAACTGCTGCACGCTGTCGATCGCCTGCTGGTAGATCCGCTCGCCGCCGCCGTTGGCGGCAATGGCGAGGATCAGGTCGGGCGAGGCGCCTTCCGCGACCGCCTGGCCGAGCGTCAGCCCGTTCACCGGCAGTTCGGCCATGCGCTGCACCAGCGCGTCGCCGGCGGGCGTGCCGCCGACCTGGCCGGCGATGTGCTCGAGCGCGCGCGTGCCCTCGGGACCGATATCGATCCCGTAGCCGGCATCGGTCGCGCGGGTCTGCAGGTCGTCGAGCGCGGTCAGGGTGCGGTCGACGAGATCGTTGGCCAGGCGCGGGTCGGCATCGGCGATCAGCGTCTGCAGGGTCTGCAGGCTTTCGCGAACCTCGACCTGGCCGTTGATGCTGCTGACCCAGGGCTCGCCCTGCAGCGGGTCGGTAATCGCGGGCGCGACCTGCTGATCGATCAGGGTGTCGTACTCGGCGCTCGACAGCAGCCGCGACTGCGCTTCGGGCGAGAGCGTCGGCAGCGTCGTGTTGAGGTAGTTCATCGTGCCCTCGGCGTCGGGCATCGCGCCCGCCGTGCCGAGCGTGCTGTCGACCTCGTGATCGATGGCGACTTCCTGCACCGCGCCCTCGATCGCGGTCAGCGCGGCGGGATCCTGGCTGTAGCGCTGCGCAAGGGTATTGCCGTACGCGTGGATGGCCGCCGCATCGAAGATGTCGCCGGTCGGACGCGCGTTGGCGGCGAAGTCGGCATCGATCTGCGCCGCGACCGCCTCCTGCAGCTCGGCGTCGGTGTCGTTCACCTGCTGCGCGAAGCCGGCGCGGTGGGCCTGCCAGTCGGGATCGTTGCGCGCACCGGGCGTGGCCGACACCACGGCCAAATTGTCCTGCGCGAGGAGATGCGCCTGCAGTGCCGTGTCGACGCGCTCCGCTTCCGGCGTCGCGGCCGGCGTGGCCGGCGCCGGGTGGTCCCGGGCGGTGGGGACGATCAGCCGGTCGTCCGGGTTGAGGACGTCGGTGGTCTCGATCGCATTGCGATCGGCGATCTCCTGCGCCGTCACTTCGGCGTCGGGCGTCGTGTACTCGCGCGCGATGCCTTCCAGCGTGTCGCCCGGCTTGACGGTGTGGACCTGTTCCTGCGGGCCCTGCGGCGGCACGGGCGGCGGTGGCGGTGGCGGGGGCGGCGGCGGCGGTGGTGGGACGTAGACGTTACGGTCGTCGATCATCTGTGCCATGGCGCTGCTCGCAGTGACGGTTCCAGGGACCCGATTGCAGCAGTCCGCGCGCGATGCCGACAGCTGGGGAACACCCTAGCGTCATTTGACATCAAGGTGTCATCGCCGCCTGCCCGGTTCGCCGGCGGCCGCATCCGGCCCTAGAACCCGTAGCGCAGGAAGCCGCCGTCCACCGCGATGCATTCGCCGGTGATGTAGGCCGCCGCCGGCAGGCACAGGAACGCCACCGCGGCGGCGACTTCCTCGGGTTCGCCGATGCGGCCCATCGGCGTGCGCAGCAGCACCTCGTCCAGGTAGTCGGGGTCGGTCAGCTTGTCGGAGGTGCGGCGGGTGCGGATGTACCAGGGCGCCACCGAGTTCACGCGCACGCCGTCCTCGGCCCATTCCACGGCGAGATTGCGGGTCATCTGGTGCATTGCGGCCTTGCTCATGCCGTAGGGCGCGCCGGAGCGCACGTGGGTAATGCCGGACACGCTGCCGACGTTGACGATGCAAGAGCCCGGGTGCTGGGTGAGCAGCGGGAAGGCGTAACGCGACAGCTCGAAGGCGCTGAACAGGTTGACCTCGAAGATCTCGCGCCATTCGTCCTCGGTGTAGTCGGCGGCCGCGCGGGTGAGGTTGCCGCCGGCGTTGTTGACCAGGATGTTGAGGCCGTCGCCCTGGTCCTCGATCCAGTCGAGCACCTCGCGGCGCTGGTCCTCGTCGGCGACGTCGCCGACCAGCGCCCGCACCTCGCCGTCGGGGAACTCGTCGATCAGCTCGTCGCGGGCGGATTCGAGCGCATTGCCGTCGCGGGCGACGATCAGCACGCGGGCGCCGAAACCGAGCAGTTCGCGCGCGACCGCGCGGCCGATGCCGGCGCTGCCGCCAGTCACCAGCGCGAGTTGTCCGTCGAGACGCCAGCGATGCGGATCCATGGTCGGCCCTGCCTGTGCACTGGGCGTAGGATAACGCCGGTCCACACCGGAGAACGGCCATGCCGAACCGCACCGCCTTCGCACTGTCGATCGCGACCCTGGCGCTGGCCTGCGGCGCCTGTTCGCCGCCCGAGCAACCCCCGGAGCTGCCGCCGGAGCCGCAGGCCACGCAACTGCGCGACGCGATGCAGGCGCCGCTGGAGAAGGCGCGCGCCGTGGAGGACGCGGTGCGCGAGGCCGACGAGCGGCGCCGGGCGCAGCTGGACGCGGAAGAGTGACGCGCGGCGGCGGCACGGCTTTCCGCTGACGGCCGGCGCGACCGCGCAGTTCAGGAAACCTTGGCGCCCCCGTAGGAGCGCGCCATGCGCGCGATGCCCCCGAACGTCGTCGTCCCGCACCTCCGGCGATCCCGCGCGGCCACTGCTGTCGCCCGCGTGGAAACGATCACCGGATTCCGGCGATGCCGGCACGCCGTACGGCGCCGGCATCGCGCGCATGGCGCGCTCCTACGAAATGCGAGCACAATCCACCCGAGGCGGCGCGACCGTGGCTGGTACGCCCCCGTAGGAGCGCGTCATACGCGCGATGCCCCCGAGCGTCGTCGTCCCGCACCTCCGGCAATCCCACGCGGCCGCTGCTGTCGCTCGCGTGGACGCGATCACCGGGTTCCGGCGATGCCGGCACGCCGTGCGGCGCCGGCATCGCGCGTATGACGCGCTCCTACGGAATGCTGGGCGTCACCTGATGCGGCGCGACCGTGGTTCGCATCAGTAGCTCCCGACGAAGTTGACGAACCAGCCCTTGTGGTC
>NZ_JBFWIB010000014.1:0-92928 GCF_041300785.1 Luteimonas salinilitoris | reverse complement strand
CTGGGGGGGTTCCCCCCCCCCCCCCCCCCCCACTCCCACAAGAGCAGGGGTGCGACGAGGACCGGGGAGCAGGCCAAAAAAAAGCCGGGGCGAGCCCCGGCTTCCGGATCGTATGGACGCCGCAGGGTCAGCCGACGGCGGCCCGGTAGCGCCGCTCGACCTCGTTCCAGTCGATGACGTTGAAGAACGCCGAGATGTAGTCCGGACGGCGGTTCTGGTACTTCAGGTAGTAGGCGTGCTCCCACACGTCCAGGCCCAGGATCGGCGTGCTGCCGGAGCCGATGCCCTTCATCAGCGGGTTGTCCTGGTTGGCGGTGTCCTCGACGGCGAGCTTGCCGTCCTTGCCGACCACCAGCCACGCCCAGCCGCTACCGAAGCGACCCTTCGCGGCATTGGTGAAGGCGTCCTTGAAGGCCTCGAAACCGCCCAGGTCGCTCTCGATGCGCGCAGCCACCTCGCCGCCCGGCTTGCCGCCGCCGTCGGTGGACATCACCGTCCAGAACAGCGAATGGTTGGCATGGCCGCCGCCGTGGTTGCGCACCGCCTTGCGGATCTTCTCCGGCAGCGCATCGATGTCGGCGATCAGCGCCTCGACCGGCGTGTCGGCGTAGTCGGTGTCCTTGACCGCATCGTTGAGGCTGTTGACATAGGTCTGGTGGTGCTTGCTGTGATGGATCTCCATCGTCTGCGCGTCGATGTGCGGCTCGAGCGCGTCGTAGGCGTACGGCAGTTCGGGGAGGGTGTGGGCCATTGCGGTCTCCGGTCCGGTGGAAGAAGTCGGTCATTGTGCTACGGATGGAGTAAAAACAGCATCAAGCCCGCGGGAACGGTCCATTGCACCGCGGACATGCAGGCCCGCTGTCGGCCGGTAGCGCCGGTGCGGCCATGCCGCCCGGACCTGCGACCACCGCTCCGGTCGACGGCAAGGCCGCTTCACGACGCGCACCCTTCGACGCACAGGGCCTGGCCGAGCGCGTCCGCCGCCGCACGCGGGCGGCGACATAGGGAAGCGCGTGCCGCATCGGCGGACGATCACCCGATGCCCTTCCGTAGGAGCGCGCCATGCGCGCGATAACGCGGGTACTTCGCCGCCACGGGATTCCGGGCACCGACGCGCCTTCCGGCTCGCGCAGGAACCGCCGATGGCCGACACCGGAAGCGCCCGCGGCATCGCGCGCATGGCGCGCTCCTACACGCCGTCCCGATCGCATTCGGGACGAACGCCACCCGCGATCCTGGATCCTAGTGCGGCACGTTCGGGCTCGGCTCGTCGCCAACCCCTTTGCTCCGGTCGCCGCGCGGAATCGGCGACAGCCGGTTTTCGACGCCCTCCACGCCCCGCATCGCCGACACGGCCCGCACCGCCTCCTCGAGCTCCGCTTCCGACACCTCGCCGCTCAACACCACGCGGCCGTCGTGCACCTTCACCTCCACGGCGCCGGATTGGTCGATCACATGGCCGAGCTTGGCGCGCACCCGCTCCTGCAAGCGATCGTCGTCGACCGGCTGCGCGGCCATCCTCGAGCGCGTCTCGGCGAGCACGCCGTGCACGCGATCGGCCGCGCGCTTGGACTTGGCGCGCGCGAAGTGCTCGGCGTCATGGCAGGCGGACACCGCCTGGTCGCGCGCCAGGGCGCGCCGGCGGCGGCCGACGGTGGGATCGAGGTAGTACATCGCGGCCGCACCGGCGGCGAAGGTGGCGACCAGTCTGAATACGGTATTCATGAATGTCTCTCCGATCGGAATGAATGGCACCGGCGAGCGGTCATCCATCGGCGGCGCAGGCATCTTGGATCGGCAAGCCCGCACCCGAGGCCGGCAATGACCGCACGTGCGACACGATCTTGCCAGCCGGTCCGAAAAAGCCGCGCGAAGATCGCTGCACCCGATCCCAGCGCAATGCGCACCAGGGTTTCCTAAACACGCCCTCCTCTCCTCCCGTCGCGTCGATAAACGGACGGCCGCCACATCCCGACCCTTCACCCCACGTTGTTGCGGCCGGGACTTAGATGACCATCGTCGACGACCCTGTGGAGGCCTCATGGCGAAGATCACTGGCGGTTTCCGACGCGGTTTGCCGGCGCTCGCGCTGCTGCCGCTGCTCTGGCTGGGCGAGGCGCTGGCCGAGCCCTCAAACAAGTGGCGGATCGAGATCAGCGGCGGCGCCCATTCCAACGGCGCGATCGTGCTGCGCGTGGCCCCGGTGGGCGGCGTGCCCACCGATATTGAGATCCTGATCCCCAGGATCGCCGGCGAGAACGAGGTCGCAGAGCTGATCCGCGACGGCCTGTATGCGCGGCTCGGCGAAGGCTATCGCGTCGAAAGCGACGACGGCGAAGACGTGCTGGTGAAGCGGCGCCGCGAGACGCCCTATTTCGACCTCATCCTCGTCAGCAACAGCGTCGAGGGTGTGAGCATGCGCCTGCAGCACGAATGAGCCGACGCGGCTATCCCGTCATCTCGACGGGTTCGCCCGTCAGGGTGAGGTAGCGCCCCATCGCGTCCGCGGTGAGACACGAGTGCACCGGCAGGAACAACAACGTCTCGCCGGGACGGGTGCGAGCGATCACCTCGTCGGGCGCAGCGACGATGCCGTGCTCCTGCGACAGCCGGACCAGCCGGATCTCGGGGCGCAGCGCGCCCCAGCCGTCGGGCGCGGCCTCCACCGCCAGGCCGAAGATGCGTTGCCCGTCGAAGTCCATCGCGTCCTTGGAAAAATGCACCGCGCCACCATGGACCACCAGCTCGCCGCGGGCCGGATGGCGCGCCACCACCGGACAGGCCATCGCCACGGCGATGTCCTCCACCGCGCAGGCGCCGATCTGCCACTGCGACAGATCGTAGAAGACGTAGTTGCCGGGGCGGATCTCGTCCACCCCCGGGAAAGCGCCGACCGTGGAACAGGTGGGCGTATCGCCCACGGACAGTTCCAGCGGGCCGGAAATGTCGGCCAGGTCATCGCGCAGGCGGCCGAGCAGGCCCAGCGTCTCGGCATGCACGGCGGCGATCGCCTGCCCGCCGCGCGCGTCGTAACTGTGGCCGGCATGGGCGAGCAGGCCGCGCAGGCGGATGTCGTCGCGCCCGGCGAGCGCCGCGGCCAGGTCACGCAGGACGTCGAGGTCCTCGGGATCGAAACCGGTGCGGCGGCTGCCGACGTCGATCTTCAGCCACGCGTCCACGCGCGTGGAAAATCGCACACCGTCCAACGCCTGCGGATCGGCCAGGACGATCCCGAATGCGGTGCGCGGGGCCAGCGCATCGACCCGATCGCGCATCCCCGGATGGAACGGAAACGCCAGCGTGATGTCGCGCCAGCCGTCGGCGACGAAGTATTCCGCCATGGACAGGGAGGAGACGGTGATCGCCTCGACCCCAAGCTCGCGGAACCAGCGGCCAACCGTATGGCTCTGGTGCGTCTTGAAATGCGGCCGAAGGCGGACCCCGGCAGCGGCGGCACGCTCGGCCATGCGCTTCAGGTTGTGGCGAACGCGCGCTTCGTCGAGCAGGAGAACCGGCTCGGACAGTGAGGACGGGAACGACATGGCCATGGCCATCTGCGGCGGCGGAGTGCAGAGTTTCACATACGTCGACGACGCATGTAGTCGCATAGGTCGGGACGGGCGCAGAGAACCCCGATACCGCGCCAACTCGCGCGATATCAGCTACGTGCGGCTTCTATCCACCATCGCGACGATGGTTGCGAAGAGTTCGTCCTTCGCCTGCTCGGCCGTGATCTCTCCGGCCGCGGCCGCATAGGACAGGGCCTCGGCCGCACCGAGCATCGCCCGCAGGCCCGCCGTTGCGATCGCCCCCGTCCCGGTGAACGGAGCGAGGACGGCCCGGCACTTGTCCATGAATCCAGTTTCCCATTCCCGCTTGACCCGTTCCAGTTCCGGCGAACCGGCCAGTGCCGCGGTCACGCCCGGGATTTCGCGGCCCTGGAGAAGCACGCAATCGACATAGGAAGACGCGATGACCCCTGCCCTGCTCGCCAGGGTCGGTTCGCTCGCGTGGAGCGCGGCGTCCATGAGCGCCGTCTGGCTTGCGTCGAACTCCAGGTAAAGCGCCGCCAGCAGGCCGGATCGTGTCTGGAAGTGGTCGTACACCACGGGCTTGGTCACCCCCGCCAGTTCGGCCAGCCGACCCAAGGTCAAGGCATCCGTGCCTTTCTCCCGGATCAACCGCCACGCCATGTCCAGGAGCTGGCGGTGCCGTTCCTCCCTGGACAGGCGGCGGCGCGGCGGCGGGTTCGCGGGGTGTTGTTTGTCCTGGGCGCTTGACACGATAACCTACTAAACGTAACTTACTATTGGTATACAAGCTTCGCGCTTGGCCCGCCATCCGTCAACAGGAGTCGCCCCGCATGCACGCGCTTATCGTTGTCGCTCACCCCGAACCCGCATCGCTCAGCCATGGCATCGCCGCGCAGATTGCCGAAGGCGTGTCGTTGTCCGGCCCCGGCCATTCCTATGAGATCGCGGACCTCGCGGCGGAAGGCTTCGACCCGAGGTTCACCGCGGCGGATCTCGCCGTCCACCGCAGCCAGGCGCTGCCGCCCGCCGACGTCGCTGCCGAGCAGGCGAGGATCGACCGGGCGGATGCCCTGGTGCTGGTCTACCCCGTCTACTGGTGGTCGATGCCGGGGCTTCTGAAGGGATGGATCGATCGCGTGTTCGCCAATGGCTGGGCTTTCGATTTCGGCCCGGAGACCGGGCTGGTGAAAAAGCTTCGCCACCTGCGGGTCGACCTCGTCGCCATCGCGGGGGCCGACGCGCGGACCTATGCGCGGCACGGCTATTCCGGCGCCATGAAGACGCAGATCGATCACGGGATATTCGACTACTGCGGCGCGTGCGTCGCAACGTCCGAACTCCTGCTCGAGTCCGAGACACAGGATCCGCGCGCGCATCTGGACGCCGCACGCACCATCGGACGTCGTCTCTTCAATGCACCCAGGCAATGCGAAGCAGCCTGAGAGCGGCGACACGTTGGGTACGCTGCGCTCACCCCAACCTGCACGCTCTCGCGGCGTTGCCGGAACCGGTCAGTTCGCCTCGGCGACCTCCACCCCGTCCAAGCCCTGCGACAGCGTGCGCGCGTCGCCGCCCTGGGCGAGCTTGATGCGCAGGCGGACCTCGTTGGCGGAGTCGGCGTAGCGCAGGGCGTCCTCGTAGGAGATCTCGCCGGCCTGGTAGAGCTCGAACAGGGCCTGGTCGAAGGTCTTCATGCCGAGGTTGGTGGACTCCTTCATGATGTCCTTGAGCTTGTGGATCTCGCCGTCGCGGATGTAGTCCTGCACCAGCGGGGTGCCGAGCATGATCTCCATGGCGACGCGGCGGGCCTTGCCGTCCGGGGTCGGGATCAGCTGCTGGGCGACGACGCCCTTGAGGTTGAGCGAGAGGTCCATCAGCAGCTGGCCGCGGCGGTCCTCGGGGAAGAAGTTGATGATGCGGTCCATCGCCTGGTTGGCGTTGTTGGCATGCAGGGTGCACAGCACCAGGTGGCCGGTCTCGGCGAAGGCGATGGCGTGATCCATGCCCTCGCGGGTGCGCACCTCGCCGATCATGATCACGTCCGGCGCCTGGCGCAGGGTGTTCTTGAGCGCGTTCTCCCAGCTGTCGGTGTCGATGCCGACCTCGCGCTGGGTGATGATGCAGCCCTCGTGCTTGTGCACGAACTCGATCGGGTCCTCGATGGTGATGATGTGGCCGGTCGAGTTCTGGTTGCGGTAGCCGATCATCGACGCCAGCGAGGTCGACTTGCCGGTGCCGGTGGCGCCGACGAAGATGATGATGCCGCGCTTGGTCATCGCCAGGGTCTTGATGATCGGCGGCAGGTTGAGCTCCTCGATGGTCGGGATCTTGGTCTCGATCCGGCGCAGCACCATGCCGACCTGGTTGCGCTGGTAGAAGCACGACACGCGGAACCTGCCCACGCCGGACACGCCGATGGCGAAGTTGCACTCGTGGGTCTTCTCGAACTCCTCGCGCTGCGGCGGCGACATCACGTTGAGCACCAGGTCGCGCGACTGCTGCGGCGTGAGCGGGTTCTGGGTGATCGGCGAGATCTTGCCGTGGACCTTGATCGACGGCGGCATGCCGGCGGTGATGAACAGGTCCGACGCCTTCTGGTGCGCCATCAGCTTGAGGAACGAGGTGAAATCGATGCTGCTCATGGAGTGCTCCTGCGGAGCCGGGAATCGGGAATGGAGAATCGGGAATCGTAAGAGCGGGAGCCCGGGATAGCGGAGGAAGGAAGGGCTACTGTTGCAGTTGCTTCAACCATTCCCGATTCCCCACTCCCGATTCCCGCGTCTTTTCGATCACTCGAAAAGACGCTTGTCCTTCGCATAGTCCTTGGCCTGCGCGCGCGTGACCAGGCCGCGCTTGACCAGGTCCTGCAGGTGCTGGTCGAGGGTCATCATGCCCATCTGCTGGCCGGTCTGGATGGCCGAGTACATCTGCGCCACCTTGTCCTCGCGGATCAGGTTGCGGATGGCCGGGGTGCCGACCATGATCTCCCAGGCCGCGGTGCGGCCGCCGCCGACCTTCTTCAGCAGGGCCTGGCTGATCACCGCGCGCAGCGACTCGGACAGCATCGAGCGCACCATCGGCTTCTCGCCGGCGGGGAACACGTCGATGATGCGGTCGATGGTCTTGGCCGCGCTCGAGGTATGCAGGGTGGCGAACACCAGGTGGCCGGTCTCGGCGGCGGTCAGCGCCAGGCGGATGGTCTCGATGTCGCGCATCTCGCCGACCAGGATGTAGTCGGGATCCTCGCGCAGCGCCGAGCGCAGCGCCTCGTTGAAGCCGTGGGTGTCGCGGTGCACTTCGCGCTGGTTGATCAGGCACTTCTGCGCGGTGTGCACGAACTCGATCGGGTCCTCGATGGTCAGCAGGTGCCCGTATTCGCTCTTGTTGATGTGGTCGACCATCGCCGCGAGCGTGGTCGACTTGCCCGAGCCGGTCGGGCCGGTCACCAGGATCAGGCCCTGCGGCTGGTCGATCAGCTGCCGGAACACCGGCGGGCAGCCGAGGTCCTCCAGCGTCAGCACTTCCGAGGGCACGGTGCGGAACACCGCCCCGGCGCCGCGGTTCTGGTTGAAGGCATTGACGCGGAAACGCGCCAGGCCGGGAATCTCGAACGAGAAATCGACCTCGAGGAATTCCTCGTAGTCGCGGCGCTGCTTGTCCGACATGATGTCGTACACCAGCGCGTGCACCTGCTTGTGGTCGAGCGCCGGGATGTTGATGCGGCGTACGTCGCCATCGACGCGGATCATCGGCGGAAGTCCCGCCGACAGATGCAGGTCCGATGCCTTGTTCTTGACCGAGAACGCCAACAGTTCGGCGATATCCATGCGTGTCCCCTGCACAGCAACTGTATCGATGAAGCCCGGACCAGCGCCAAGGCTGGCCCAGCCTACCCCCGGGCGGCAGTATAGCCCTCTACTCGCGTCACAAATCCAGCCCGCAAACAACTGGCCGGCCGCACGCCGGCACTCCCGCCGATGCCCCAGGACACCGAACTCGCCCAGCGGCTACAGGCCGTGACTCTCAGGATCGTCAACGCCGCCCGCCGTGCGGACCGGCCAGCGCCGGCGCTGCTGGCGGTCGGCAAGACCCGCGACGCCGGCGAGATCGACGCGCTGTGTGCGCTGCGTATGGCGCGGGGCGAGCCGCGTCCGGGCTTCGGCGAGAACTACGTACAGGAAGCGGCCGGCAAGATCCAAGCGCTCGCCGGCCGGCCGATCGAGTGGCACCTGATCGGCCATCTGCAGTCGAACAAGGCGAAGCAGGCGGCCGAGCTGTTCGACTGGGTACAGACGATCGACCGGCCGAAGCTGGCCGCCGCGCTGGCGCGCCATCGCCCGCCGCAGCACGCGCCGCTGAATGCGCTGGTGCAGGTCAACATCGACGATGAGGACAGCAAGCACGGCTGCCGCCCGGAGGACGTGCCGGCTCTGGCCGCCACGATCGCCGCCGAATCGGGACTGGCGCTGCGCGGGCTGATGGCGATCCCGGCGCCGCACCCGGATCCGGAGCGCCGCCGCGCCGCCTTCGCACGGATGAGGGCGTTGTTCGGTGCGCTGGCCGCAACGCATTCAGGCGTCGACACGCTGTCGATGGGCATGAGCGATGATCTCGAACAGGCGGTCGCCGAGGGCGCGACCCTGGTGCGGGTGGGGACGGCGCTGTTCGGGCCGCGTGGGAACGGCCGCACACGGTGAATCGCACCCGGCCCTCGTAGGAGCGCGCCATGCGCGCGATGCCGCGGGTGCCGGCAGGATCCGGTGGATGCCGCGCTTCTGGACCGGCAGGCGCGCCGGTCACCGGAATCCGCGGACGAAGACATGCCCGCGGTATCGCGCGCATGGCGCGCTCCTACGAAACGACCGGCGGTGTGCGTTCCCGCGGTCGGTCAGGCATTCTAGGCGGTCGGCACGTACCGGATCGCACTCCATGTCCACAGCAACCGACCACCGCCCTTCGCCCGCCGCGCCCGGCACCGTCGCCTTCATCGGCGGCGGCAACATGGCCCGCAGCCTGATCGGTGGATTGATCGCCAACGGCGCGGCGCCGGCGACGGTCCGCGTCGCCGAACCGAACGAGGCCACTCGCCAGGGCCTGGCCGCCGATTTCGGCGTGTCGGTGTTCGCCGATGCCGGCACGGCGGTCGACGGCGCCGACGCCTGGGTGTTCGCGGTCAAGCCGCAGGTGATGCGCGAGGTCTGCGCGACGCTGGGCGACAAGGCCCGCGCCGAGCGGCCGCTGGCGATCTCGATCGCCGCAGGCATCACCTCGGCGCAGCTCGACCGCTGGCTCGGCGGCGACATGGCCGTGGTGCGCACCATGCCCAACACCCCCGCCCTGCTCGGCGCCGGTGTCACCGGGCTGTATGCCAATCCGCTGGTCGATGCCGCGGGCCGCGCGCGGGCCGAGGCGCTGCTGGCGTCCGCCGGCACCACCGTCTGGATCGACGACGAAGCGAAGATGGACGCCGTGACCGCGGTCTCCGGCAGCGGCCCGGCCTACGTGTTCCTGCTGGCCGAGGCGATGGAAGAGGCGGCGAAGGCCGAAGGCCTGCCCGCCGACGCCGCCCGCACACTGGTGCTGCAGACGGTGCTCGGCGCCGCGCGCATGCTCACCGAGTCCGGCGAGTCGCCGGCCGAGCTGCGCCGCCGCGTGACCTCGCCCGGCGGCACCACCCACGCCGCGGTGGAGACGTTCGAGGCCGGCGGCCTGCGCGCGCTTGCGGCGCAGGCGATCCGTAATGCGACTGTCCGCGGCGGCGAGCTGTCGGCGGCCAATGACTGAGCTGAGCCGCGGTCGCATCGCAGCGATCAACACCGCTCTCGTAGGAGCGCGCCATGCGCGCGATGCCGCGCCAGGCAGCCTTCTCCGTTGCGGTGAGACAATCCCCGTCGCCACGGGCGGTGCAAATGAATAGCCAAGCTCGATGGACCAGAATCTCACCCGTTGGTTCGAAGTGCGGGCTATTCACCGACACCGCCCGTGGCGACGGCCCATGCTTCACTGCGGCGGAAAGGGCTGCCTGGCGCGGCATCGCGCGCATGGCGCGCTCCTACGGATCGGCGGCGGCGATCGGCCGAGTTGCGGTGGCCGCGATGCTGCTGGCGATGGCGCTGTCCGCCTGCGGCGTCGCGCCGGGGCCGCCTGACGATCGCGCTGCGCAGAGCCGCCGGGAGGCGGTGGTGCGCGCCGGCGACGTCACCGTCCGTGCCAGCGTGGTGCCCACGGCGACGTTGAACGAGGCCGTGGCACGACAGTACGGCATCGAACGCAGCCCGCGCAGCGTGTTGCTGCTGGTCGGCGTGCGCGAGGGGCCGGAGCGCCAGGAAACGGCGCTGCCGGCGCGGATCCGGGGCAACGTCATCGACCTCCGCGGCGTGCGCCAGCCGCTGGAGCTGCGCGAGGTGCGCAGCGGCGACGCCGGGTCGGATCCGGAACAGGTGCTGCTCGACTACGTCGGCATCGTCCGCGTTACCCCGCCGGATACCCTGCGCTTCGACCTGGAGATCGTGACCGAGGACGGCGTGCGCTCGGAGCTGCGCTTCAGCCGCGACGTCTATCCGCAATGAACGGACACGCGGCGGGTTCGCTCGACTGATCTGGAGCCGGGGGCTGGAGCAGCGGAGCAAGCTCCGCTCTACGCGCGGGCCGCCGTGACCGGCAAGCATCGATCCAAATCGGACCGAGCGGTCCGCGGCGCGGCCCGGGCGGCGTCAGCGCGCGTTGACCGAGAAGCGCCCGGGCCCCAGCAGCGCGACCGTGACCGCGGCGACCAGGAACATGGCCTGCAGTTCCAGCGCCCAGCCGCCCTGGGCGTTCAGCTGGCCGAGCTGTCCCAAGTGCACCAGCCAAAGCGCGAACAGCATGTGCAGCGCCACCAGCACCGCGCCGATGCGGGCATGGAAGCCGACGATCAGCATCAGCGGCGCCAGCACCTCGCCGACCAGTGCGCCGTAGGCGAAGAACGTCGGCCAGCCGTGCATCCGCAGCAGCGACTCGATCTGCTCGAGCCCGTTCTGCAGCTTGGCGATGCCGTGCAACAGGATCAACGCGCCCAGCGTAATGCGCAACAACAGCTTGGCCAGATCCTGCATTGCCGCCTGGTTCATCGCATCGCTCCGGGAAAGGAAGCGGCGATGATCGCAGGCGTGCCGGTCGATGGGAACTGCCTTGCGCGTCGGGCGGCCTGGGAATCGCAGGCAGGAGCCGGCAAGATTGCCCGCCATCCCGGCACGAGCTGGGGTCCATCCGTCTTTCCTGCCCAACAGGCACATTGATCTCAAGTGGACTCGAGGTCCTAAGCTGCGCACCTGTCTTTCCCGAGGTGCCGAATGCAGACGCAGGATGATGTCGAGGTGCCGGCGCCAGACGGCGCAGCCGCTCTCGGACGACCGGAAGGCGTGCTGTCGCCGCGCTACCGGACGTTGACGATCGGCATGGTAGCCCTGGTGTCGCTGGTGGCGTTCGAGGCGCTGGCGGTCGCCACCGCGATGCCGACCGTGGCCCAGGCGCTGGACGGACTGCCGCTGTATGCGCTCGCGTTCGGCGGCACGCTGGCGGCGAGCGTGGTCGGCATGGTCACCGCCGGACGCGGTGCCGATGCGCGCGGTCCGGCACCGGTGCTGTGGCGCGGGGTGGCCTGGTTCGTCGCCGGCCTGCTGATCGCCGGGCTGTCGGCGAACATGGCGATGCTGCTGGCCGGCCGGATCGTGCAGGGCTTCGGCGCCGGCGCGCTGTCGGTCGCGGTCTACGTGGTGGTCGGACGGACCTATCCGGTCGCACTGCGGCCGCGCGTATTCGCGGCGTTCTCGGCAGCCTGGGTGGTGCCGTCGCTGATCGGCCCGGCCATCAGCGGGCTGATGGTCCAGCACCTGGGCTGGCGCTGGGTGTTCCTGGCGGTGCCGCTGCTGGCGGTACCGGCGGCATGGTTGATGCGACCAGGGCTGCGCGGGCTGGCTGCCGCGCAGGCGGCCGATGCGCCGGACGGCGGCCGTCGCCTGCAATGGGCGGTGCTCGCGGCCGTCAGCGCCTGCATCCTGCACCTGGCGGCGCAGCGCCACGATGCGTTCGGCTTCGCCCTGCTGGCGCTGTCCCTCGGCGGGCTGCTGCTCGCGGCGCGGCGGCTGCTGCCGGCCGGCAGCTTCGGCCTGCGGCGTGGGCTGCCCAGCGTGATCGCGCTGCGCGCGCTGGCCAGCGCGGCGTTCTTCGGCACCGAGGTATTCATCCCGCTGATGCTGTCGCGCGAGTTCGGGCTGTCGCCGGCGTGGGCCGGGGTGGGTCTGAGCGTGGGTGCCCTGGGTTGGTCGCTGGGTTCCTGGTACCAGGGCCACACGACGCGGCCGTGGACGCGCGCCGCGCTGCTGCGGGTCGGCCTGGCACTGATGGCCGCCGGCATCGCACTGGTGCCGCTGGGACTGGTACTGCCCGGCGGCGTGGCACTGGCCCTCATGGGCTGGACGCTGACCGGCCTGGGCATGGGGGTGACCTACCCCAGCCTGTCGGTGCTCACTCTGGCGCTGTCGGCGCCGGCGGAACAGGGCCGCAACAGTTCCGCCCTGCAGCTGGCCGATGCGCTGGCCATCGCCACGGTGCTGGCGGTGAGCGGTTCGGTGGTGGCGACATTGCTCACGCGCGCGCCGGCGCTGGCATTCGGCCTGAGTTTCGCGCTGACCTGCGCGCTGGCGGCCGTCGGCGCCGCGCTCGCCGGGCGCACTCGCGCGCCGGCCTGATCAGCGCGCGCGGCGCGCGGCCCAGGCCTGCACGATGGCGGCGATCGCGCGCACGCCGTCGGTCAGCGCCGCCGGGCCGGGCTGCAGGATCAGCGGCGACTTGATCTCGTGCAGCTCGCCGTCGCGCACCGCCGGCACCGCCGCCCAGCCCGGCCGCGCGGCCACCTTCTCCGGCCGGAAACGCTTGCCGCACCACGACCCGAGCACGATGTCCGGCGCGCGCCGGGCCGCCTCGGCGCCGTCGGCGAGGATGCGCTGCTTCGCCAGCGGCTCGGCCGCCAGTTCCGGGAACACGTCGTCGCCGCCGGCGATGCGGATCAGTTCGGCGACCCAGCGGATACCGGTGATCGGCGGCTCGTCCCATTCCTCGAAGTACACCTTCGGCCGCCGCGGCAGACGCGCCGACTCCGCCGCGACCGCATCGAGTCCGCGCCGCAGTTCGTCCGCGTAGGCATCGGCGCGCGGCCCGGCCCCGACCAGCGCCCCGAGCCGGCGCACGTAGTCGAGGATGCCCTCGACGCTGCGGTGGTTGCTGATCCACACCTCAACGCCGTTGCGCACCAGCTCGGCGGCGATGTCGGCCTGGATGTCGGAGAACCCGATCGCCAGGTCCGGCCGCAGCTTCAGGATCTCGTCGATCCTGGCGCTGGTGAACGCGCTGACCTTCGGCTTTTCCTTCCGCGCCCGGGGCGGACGCACGGTGAAGCCGCTGATGCCGACGATGCGGTCCTGCTCGCCGAGCGCATACAGCGTCTCGGTCGGCTCCTCGGTCAGGCAGACGATGCGGCGCGGCCCTGCGGGCCGCCGGGATTCGGGATTGGGGATTCGGGATGGGGCAAGAGCGGAGCCTTCCGCATCCGGCCCTGCCACAGGCCGCCCGGACGACGCGCCGACGACCGGCCTCCCCCGCCTTTGCGAATCCCGAATCCCCAATCCCGACTCCCGGCTCTTCATGGATACAGCATCCGCTTGGACCACTCGCCGGCACGGTCGCAGACGTACAGCTGGCGCTCGTGCAGGCGGTACGCGCCGGCGTACCAGAATTCGATCCGCTGCGGGCGGACGCGCAGGCCGCTCCAGCGCGGCGGACGCGGCACCGCGCGGCCGTCGAATTCGCGCGTGCGGTCGGCCAGCTGCCGCTCGAACACCTCGCGCGTGTCCAGCGCTTCCGACTGTTTCGAGGCCCAGGCGCCGAGCTGGCTGCCGCGCGGGCGTTCGGCGAAATAGGCATCGGCTTCGGCGTCGTCGACCAGCGCCACCGTCCCCTCGATCCGCACCTGCACGCCGCCGCGCACGCGCGGCCAGTAGAACAGCAGCGCCGCGTGCGGGTTGGCCTGCAGCTCGAGCCCCTTGCGTCCGTCGAGGTGGGTGTAGAACACGAAGCCCCGCGCATCGTGCGCCTTCAGCAGCACGATCCGCGCCGACGGCCGGGCGTCGAGCGTGGCCGTGGCGAGGGTCATCGCGGTGCGGTCGGGCTCACCCGCGGCCTGCGCCTGGTCGAACAGCGCATCGAAGGTGGACAGCGCTTCGGCGTAGAGGTCGGCATCGGTCATTGCGCTATTGTGGCGCGATGGCGCCGTCCCCGCACCCGACGTCCGGCAACGGTTTCGCCGATGCCTTCGTGGCGCGGGTGCTCGACGACGCGCTGGCGTCCGGCGCCCGCATCTACGGCATCTGCGGACTGCAGGGCAGCGGCAAGTCGACGCTCGCCGCGCAGGTGACGGCACGGGCGCAGGCGCGCGGGATCCGCACGGCGACGGTCTCGCTCGACGACTTCTATCTCGACCGCGACGCCCGCGCCGCCCTCGCCCGCGATGTCCACCCCCTACTCGCCACCCGCGGCCCGCCGGGCACGCACGATCTCGCCCTGGCCTGCGCGACCCTGGACGCACTGCGCGCTGGCGCCGAGGTCGCACTCCCGCGATTCGACAAGATCGCCGACGCGCGCCTGCCGCGGGGCGACTGGCCATGCGTCGAGGGAGCGAGGCTGACGATCTTCGAGGGATGGTGCCTGGGCACGCCGGCCGAAGACGACGCGGCTTTGGCGGAACCGGTCAACGGGCTGGAACGCAACGAGGATCGCGACGGCGTCTGGCGGCGCCACTGCAACCGCGCGCTCGCACGCGACTATCCGCGGCTATGGCGCCGCATCGACCGCCTCCTGTTCCTGCGGCCGCCCGGCTTCGACATCGTGCCGGAGTGGCGGTGGCAGCAGGAACGGGCACTGCAAGCTGCGCAACCGCGGCGCCGGGCGATGTCGCGCGCGGAGGTCGAACGTTTCGTGCAGCACTACGAGCGCGTCAGCCGCCAGGCGCTGCGCACGCTGCCGACGATCGCGCAGTGGACGGTCGGGCTATCGGCCGACCGCGTCCCCAATGTCGCACCGTAGGAGCGCGCCGCGCCAGGCAGCCTCCTCCGTTGCGGTGAGACTAGCCCCGTCGCCACGGGCGGTGTCAATCAATAGCCAAGCCCTTCACGATGAGCCAAAACCTCACCCGTTGGCTCGAGGTGCGAGCTATTCACCGACACCGCCCGTGGCGACGGCCCATGCTTCGCTGCGGCGGAAAGGGCTGCCTGGCGCGGCGCTCACTCCACCACGAAGGTAATGCGCAGGTTCACCCGCCACTCCTCGATGTCGCCGTTGTCGCCGACTGCCGCCTTGATCTCGCTGACCCAGACGCCGCGGATGCGTTTCACTGACTCGGACGTCTTCTTCAGTCCCTGCTTGACGGCATCCTCGATGCTGGTGGCGGATGCGGCATTGATCTCGATGACTTTCGCAACAGACATGCGTCCTCCCGAACCGGATGTTGGCGGCGCCGGGCGCCAGAACAACCAAAGTGCACGCGCGTTCGTAACCATGGCGCGAATACGACGTGACGGCGACGCTAAAGTGTCCGCACGCTGCTAGCATCGCCTTCATGAACCCCGCTCCCAATCTCGTTCTGGTCGGGCCGATGGGCGCCGGAAAGTCCTCGGTCGGCCGACGGCTGGCCAGCCGCTTCGGCCTGGCCTTCGTCGACCTCGACCACGAAATCGAGGAACGCACCGGCGCCAGCGTCACCATGATCTTCGACTGCGAGGGCGAGGACGGCTTTCGCGAACGCGAGCGCGCCGCGCTGGCGGCGGTGCTCGAACGCGCCGGACTGGTGCTGGCCACCGGCGGCGGCGCGGTGCTCGATGCCGGCAACCGTGCCCTGATGCGCGAACGCGGCTTCGTGGTGCACCTGCACGCCGGGGTCGAGCGGCAGCTCGAGCGCCTGGCGCGCGACCGCTCGCGGCCGCTGCTGGCCGGTGACGATCGCGAGGACGTGCTGCGGCGCCTGGCCGGGATCCGCGAACCGCTGTACCGCGAGATCGCCGACCTGCGCTTCGACACCGAAACCCTGGAAGCCACCGCCGCGGTGTCGAAACTCGGGCGCCTGCTGCAGCAGCGCTGGCAGCGGCCCGACGCGCGCGACGGCCGGTCCCGGGCAGGGTCGGCATGAGCACTTCGGCACCCGGCAGGATCGAGGTGGAGGTCGCGGGCGCGCAGCCGTACCGCATCACCATCGCGCCCGGCCTGCTCGACGACGGCGCCGCGCTGGCGGCGCAGGTGCGCGGGCGCCAGGCGCTGGTGCTCAGCGACGACACGGTGGCGCCGCTGTACGCCGCCCGCGTGGCCGGGGCGCTGCGCGCGGCGAGGCCGGAACTCTCGCTGGCGCATTTCGCGCTGCCGGCCGGCGAATCCTCCAAGACGCTGCACTGGTTCGGCCGCGCGATCGACGCGTTGGCGGCGCTCGGCGCACGCCGCGACGCCTGCGTGCTGGCGCTCGGCGGCGGCGTGGTCGGCGACCTGGCCGGTTTCGCCGCGGCCTGCTGGATGCGTGGCATCGACTGCGTGCAGCTGCCGACCACGTTGCTGGCGATGGTGGATTCCTCGGTGGGCGGCAAGACCGCGGTCGACCTGCCGCAGGGCAAGAACCTGGTCGGCGCCTTCCACCCGCCGCGTGCGGTGCTGGCCGACACCGGCGTGCTGCGCACGTTGCCGCCGCGCGAGCTGCGCGCGGGCCTGGCGGAAGTGGTGAAGTACGGCGCGATCGTCGATGCGCCGTTCCTCGACTGGCTCGACGCCCACGCCGACGCGCTGCTGGCGATGGACGACGACGCCCTGGCCGCCGCCGTCGCCCGCAGCTGCGCGCACAAGGCGGCGATCGTGGAACGCGACCCGTTCGAGCACGGCGAACGTGCGCTGCTGAATTTCGGCCACACCTTCGGCCATGCGATCGAGACCGAGCAGGGCTACGGCGGCCTCAATCACGGCGAGGCGGTCGCGGTCGGCATGGTGCTGGCGGCGCGGCTGTCGGAGACGCTGGGGCTGTCGCGGCCCGAGGACGGCGAACGCCTGCGCGCGCTGTTGACGCGGTTCGGCCTGCCGGTGGCGCTTCCCGCCGGTCTCGACGCGGAATCCCTGCTCGCGCACATGCGCCTGGACAAGAAGGCCCAGGCCGGCGGGCTGCGCTTCATCGTCTGGGAGCGCGCCGGCCGCGCGCGGGTGCTGTCGGACGTGCCGGAGAGCACCGTGCTCGCCGCATTGCGCAGCTAACCGCACCTCCGTAGGAGCGCGCCATGCGCGCGATGCCGCGCCAGGCAGCCTTCTCCGTTACGACGAGACAAGGCCCGTCGCCACGGGCGGTACAAATCAATAGCCAAGCCCTTCACGATGGACCAAAACCTCACCCGTTGGCGCGAGGTGCGGGCTATTTCACTGACACCGCCCGTGGCGACGGCCCATTCTTCACTGCAGCGGATAGGACTGCTTGGCGCGGCATCGCGCGCATGACGCGCTCCTACGAGGGGAAGACCTTCATGACGACGCAGCGCACGCCGGGCACCTTACAATTGCGCCCATGCGCCTGCTGCTGCAACAACCCGCCGAAGGTCACGAAGCCCCGCGCTTCGTGCAGCTGATGCTGCAGCCGGACCTGCTGGGCGGCTGGACGCTGATCCGCGAGTCCGGGCAGATCGGCGGCCGCAGCCAGCTGCGGCGCGAGCAGTTCCTGGACCAGGCCAGCGCGGCGGCCGCGCTGGAGCAGGCGCGCGATACGCAACTCAAGCGCGGCTATCGCCTGGTCTATGCCAAGGGCGCCGACGCGCCGAAACCCTGATTCCCTGCCCGTCCCGTCGCCCGCGGCGCCCCGGCACGCGTCCGGCGGCACGCCTTGACCCGAGGAAAACCGTCTTGTCCGCACCGCTGAAGAACGAACGCCTGTTGCGCGCGCTGCGCCGCGAACCCGTCGACCGCACCCCGGTCTGGCTGATGCGCCAGGCCGGGCGCTACCTACCGGAGTACCGCGAGACCCGCCGCAAGGCCGGCAGCTTCCTGGCGATGGCCAAGAACCCCGAGATCGCCTGCGAGATCACCCTGCAGCCGCTGCGCCGGTTCCCGCTCGACGCCGCGATCCTGTTCTCCGACATCCTCACCATTCCCGATGCGATGGGCCTGGCGCTGTACTTCGTCGAGGGCGAGGGGCCGAAGTTCCGGCACCCGGTGCGCGACGCCGCGGCGATCGCGAAGCTCGGCGTGCCGGACATGGAGACCGAACTGCGCTACGTGATGGACGCGGTGCGCACCGTCCGCCGCGAACTCGACGGCAATGTTCCGCTGATCGGCTTCTCCGGCAGCCCGTGGACGCTGGCCTGCTACATGGTCGAGGGCGGCGGCAGCAAGGACTTCGGCCGCATCAAGGCGATGGCCCTGAACGAGCCGCAGGCGCTGCACGCGCTGCTGTCGGTCAACACCGACGCGGTGATCGCGTATCTCGCCGCGCAACGGGCGGCCGGCGCACAGGCGCTGCAGGTGTTCGATACCTGGGGCGGGGTGCTGTCGCCGGCGATGTACCGGGAGTTCTCGCTGCCGTACCTGACCCGGATCGCCCGCGAACTCGAGCGCGGCGACGACGCCCAGCGCACGCCGCTGATCCTGTTCGGCAAGGGCAACGCCGCCCACCTGGAAGCGCTGGCGGACTCCGGCGCCGAGGGCGTCGGCGTGGACTGGCTGGTCGGCCTGGAAGAAGCCGCGCGTCGTACCGGCGGCAAGGTCGCGCTGCAGGGCAATCTCGATCCCGCAGTCGTGTACGGATCGCCCGAGGCGATCCGCCGCGAGGTCGCCGTGGTGCTGGACGCCTACGCCGCCGGCAACGGCGGCTCGCGCGAGGGCCATGTCTTCAATCTCGGCCACGGCATGTCGCCGGACATGGACCCGGAGCACGTGGCGGTGCTGGTCGACGCGGTGCATACCCACAGCGCGCGCTGAACCCGAACCTGCGGGCGCGGCGCTTTCGCGCCAATGGCGGTGGCATGCCGCCGCCGGGAAGTCGCGACTCCGCGGGCGGCCCGTCGCGACTTCCGTCGCTCCCACAAGGGGGCCACCGGGCTTCGGCAAGCGCTTCGACTACCCTGGAGTCTCCCGGCGATCCCGCAGATCGAGCATCTCGCGAATGGTCGCCGCGAGCGCCTCGCCGGTGACCGGCTTGCGCAGGAAGGCATCGAAGCCGGCGGCGCGCGCCAGCGGCTCGGCCTCGGCGTCGGCGCGCGCGGTGACCGCGATCAACGGCCGTTCGAAGCCCTGCGCGCGTAACTGCCGCGCCAGCGCCAGGCCGTCGATGCCCGGCAGGTCCAGGTCCAGCAGCGCCAGGTCGAAATCGCCGGCGGCCACTTCGGCCAGGGCCGCCAGGCCATGGACGGCATGGGTCACCCGATGGCCCTGCAGGCGCAGCAGTCCGCCGATCACCTCGGCGACGATGGCGTCGTCCTCGACCAGCAGCAGCTCGCATCCCTGGGGCGCACATGTCGCCTCCGGTGCGGTTGCGGCACGCGCCGTCGCCGGCGGCAGCGGCAACTCCACCGTGAACCGCGTGCCCTCCCCCGGCGCGCTGTCCACCTCGATCCGCCCCTCCATCGCCGCCGCCAGCTCCTGGCAGATCGCCAGCCCCAACCCGCTGCCGCCGTAGCGCGCCGCCGTGCGCGCCCCCTCCGCCTGCTCGAATCGCCGGAACAACCGCTGCTTCTGCTCCGCGTTCAGGCCCGGGCCGGTATCCGACACCACGAACCGCACCAAACCTTCCCCCGGCTCCACCCGCAGCCCCACCTGCCCCTGCTCGGTGAACTTGATCGCATTGCCCAGCAGGTTCAGCAGGATCTGCCGGACACGGCCGGCGTCGCCGCGCACCCACTGCGGCACCCCCCGCACCACCTGCTCCCGGTAGTCCAGGCCGCGCTGCCGCGCCAGCGGCGCCATCAGCCCGCTCACGTCGTCCAGCAGCCCGCGCAGGTCGAACGGCTGCGGGTCCAGCTGCAGCTTGCCGGCCTCGATCCGCGCCAGGTCCAGGGCGTCGTTCACCAGCCGCATCAGGTGCTCGCCGGCGCGCCGGATCGACTCGGTGTAGCCGCGCTGGCGCCCGTCCAGCGCCGTCTCCAGCAGCAGCTCGCTCATCCCCAGCACCCCGGTCATCGGCGTACGCACCTCGTGCCCCAGCGTCGCCAGGAAACGCGTCTTCGCCTCCGACGCCTGCTCGGCCAGCTCGCGCTTGTGCTGCACCAGCTGCCAGGCGTTGCGCCGCCGCAGCCGCGTGCGGTACGCCGTCGCCGCCCACCACGCCAGCAGCAGGCCCGCCGCCACGAACAGCGCCAGCGCCCACGGCGTCTTCCACCATGGCGGCCTCACCTCGAACGACAGTTCGTGCGTCCGCGACCAGATGTTGTCGGCATTCCGTGCCCGCACCTGCAACGTATAGCGGCCCGGCGCCAGCTGCGAAAAGATCCGCTCCCCGGTCGCGGCCGCCTCCACCCAGTCCTCGTCGTGGCCATCGAGCCGGAACGCATAGACGTTGGCGGCGGTGTTGCGGAACGACAGCAACCGTGCAACCACCCGCAGGTCGCGATCGTCGTGGTCGATCGCGAACGGCCGCTCCGGCGCGAACCGGACCGCCCCGTCGCGCCCGCGCACGTCGATACGCTCGATGACCAGGCTGGGGGTGCCTCCGGAGATGGACATGCGGGCCGGATCGAACACCACCAGCCCGTCGGGGGTGGCGGCCAGGATGCGGCCATCGACCGGCCAGGCGACCGGCGAATGCACGAACTCCTGCCCCGGCAGCCCGTCCCAGGCGCTGAAGATGCGCACCGCGCGCGCCTCCGGATCCACGCGCACCAGTCCGCGGACGCTGGTCAGCCACGCGATGCCGTCCGCATCGACCGCCATGCCGCCGAACATCAAGCGCGGCAGGCCATCGTCCGGGCCCAGCCCCGGCTCGCAATCCAGCGCCCGGCCGTCCCAGCGGCACCGCTGCAGGGTGCCGACCCCGGACAGCCAGACGCGTTCCGCATCGAGCACCGCCAAGTCGGTGCGGACGTCGGAACCGGCGCCCGGCACCGGCGCCCAGCGCCCGTCCGCCGGCAGCAGGCGTTTCAAGCCCAACGTGGTGGCGAGCCAGGGGGCGCCGTCCGGTCCCAGGCGCATGTGCCTGATGATCTCGCCCGGTTCCAGGCCGTCGTCGGCACCGGGCAGGTATTCGCGCCGCACCCGGCCTTCCGCATCGCGCGCCTGTACCACGCCGCTTTCGAACGCCAGCCACAGCAGGCCATCACCGGTCTCGACGAAGAATTGCGCCTCGCCGCGCGCGGCATCCGCCGGCTGGCGACTGCTCCAGCGGCGGATGCGCCGGGTCCGCGGTTCGATCCGCGCCAGCCCGCCGCGCCAGCCGACCCATACCCTGCCGTGGCGATCCTCGTGCACGCCGCCGAGGAACATGCCCTGGCCCACGTCGGTCATGACATGCCGGATCGCACCGCTTTCCGGATCGAACCAGTCCAGCACGCCGCCCGACCCGACCAGCCACATGCCGCCATCGGACGCCGCCGCGATCGCACGCACGTGGGCGTTTGCCAGCGTGTCCGGATCGTCGAGTCGCCGGCTCAGCACCGCGAACTGGCTCCAGTGGGCCGGCTGGTACCACAGGCCGTGGCTGTTGCTCACCAGCCAGACGCCGCCCTCCCGATCCTCGTGGGCTGCGGTCCATTGCGGCCGCACCAGGCCCTGCGCCGTCTCGCTGTAGAGCGGCACGTTGCTCACCCGGCCGGCGCTGACGTGGCCGAGCCCCTTCGGCACGTCCAGCCAGCAGTCGCCGCGCGAATCGTGCAACAACACCTGAAACACCCGCAGATCGGGATCGGCCGCATCCCACGGCGCCGGCGACAGATGCCCGTCGGCATGCCGCACTACCACGCCGGCGGGCGTACCGACCCATAGCGTGCCGTCGTCGTCGACATGGAGATGGTTGACGCGGCCGGCGGCAGGGCCGTCGTTCGCCAGGCGTTCGAATCCGCTGCCGGTCCAGCGCGCCACGCCGCCGGTCGTACCGACCCACAGCGTGCCGTCGGGCGCGGCCGCCAGCGCGATCACGCCTTCGCCCGGCAGGCTGCGGTCGTCGCCCTGGCGCGGCATGAAGCGCGTCATGCGACCGTCCGGCGTCAGGCGATGCAGCCCGCCGGTCGCGGTGCCGATCCAGGCGGTGCCGTCGGGCATCACCGCCAGTGACCAGATCTCGCCATTGCCCAATCCGGGGGTGTTGGCGCGGTTGATGTAGCGGAAGCGATCCTCCTCCGGCTCGTACACCGCCAGTCCGCCGTACATGGTGCCGATCCAGAGCCGGCCCGCGGCGTCCAGCGCCAGCGACCAGACGAAGTTGTCGGGCAGTCCCTGCTCCTCGCGCCAGATGCGGAAACCGGTGCCATCGTAGCGGGCCAGGCCGTCGCTTGTGGCGATCCACAGGTAGCCGTGGCGGTCCTCCACCAGCGCGTTGATGCGGTTCGAGGGCAGCCCGTCGGCGACGGTGAACTGCCGCGGCCGCGGCGTATCGGGCAGGGCCGCGGCGGCGACCAGCGGCACCAGCCACAGCAGCAGCGCCAGGCAACCGACGCCGAGATCACGCAGACCCGTCATGTTCCCCACGAACCCCTCACCGCTTCCCGGACACGCAGGTTCGCCGGAATCAGGGCTGCAGGCAATGCATGCGATTCGGACCGCTCACGCCGCGGACACCGGCGCATCGCGCTGATCCAGCGCCACCTCGATCGCCGTGGCGAGCATCGTCCCGGTGACCGGCTTGCGCAGGAAGGCATCGAAGCCGGCGGCGCGCGCCAGCGGCTCGGCCTCGGCGTCGGCACGTGCGGTGACCGCGACCAACGGCCGCTCGAAGCCCTGTGCGCGCAACTGCCGCGCCAGCGCCAGGCCGTCGATGCCCGGCAGGTCCAGGTCCAGCAGCGCCAGGTCGAAATCGTCGCGTGCGACCTCCGTCAGCGCCGCCAGGCCATGCGCGACCGCGGTGACCCGGTGGTCGTGCATGCGCAGCAGGTCGGCGATGACCTCGGCGACGGTCGGGTCGTCCTCGACCAGCAGCAGGCGGCGACCCGTGGTCGTCCGCGACGCCTGTGCGTGAGAGGTGCCGGGGACCGCGGTCACCGGCGGCAGCGGCAGCGCCACCGTGAACCGCGTGCCCTCCCCCGGCGCGCTGTCCACCTCGATCCGCCCCTCCATCGCCGCCGCCAGCTCCTGGCAGATCGCCAGCCCCAACCCGCTGCCGCCGTAGCGCGCCGCCGTGCGCGCCCCCTCCGCCTGCTCGAATCGCCGGAACAACCGCTGCTTCTGCTCCGCGTTCAGGCCCGGGCCGGTATCCGACACCACGAACCGCACCAAACCTTCCCCCGGCTCCACCCGCAGCCCCACCTGCCCCTGCTCGGTGAACTTGATCGCATTGCCCAGCAGGTTCAGCAGGATCTGCCGGACACGGCCGGCGTCGCCGCGCACCCACTGCGGCACCCCCCGCACCACCTGCTCCCGGTAGTCCAGGCCGCGCTGCCGCGCCAGCGGCGCCATCAGCCCGCTCACGTCGTCCAGCAGCCCGCGCAGGTCGAACGGCTGCGGGTCCAGCTGCAGCTTGCCGGCCTCGATCCGCGCCAGGTCCAGGGCGTCGTTCACCAGCCGCATCAGGTGCTCGCCGGCGCGCCGGATCGACTCGGTGTAGCCGCGCTGGCGCCCGTCCAGCGCCGTCTCCAGCAGCAGCTCGCTCATCCCCAGCACCCCGGTCATCGGCGTACGCACCTCGTGCCCCAGCGTCGCCAGGAAACGCGTCTTCGCCTCCGACGCCTGCTCGGCCAGCTCGCGCTTGTGCTGCACCAGCTGCCAGGCGTTGCGCCGCCGCAGCCGCGTGCGGTACGCCGCCGCCGCCCACCACGCCAGCAGCAGGCTCGCCGCCACGAACAGCGCCAGCGCCCACGGCGTCTTCCACCACGGCGGATGCACCAGGATCCGCAGTTGCCGCCCGGGCGCCAGCGCGCCGCCGGCGGCGAGCCCCCGCAGGTGCAGCAGGTAGTCCCCGGCCGGCAATCCCGCGAACACCCGCTCGCCGCTCGCACCCTGCGACACCCAGTCGCTGTCGATGCCGTCGAGCTTCGACCAGTAGCGGTTCGCCAACGGGTCGTCGTAGGCCAGCAGGCGCGTCTTGATGCGGAACTCGCGCTGATCGCTGGCCAGTTCGATGCGGTCGGACTGCGCGACCGCCTGCCAGCGGCCCTCGCGCCGTACTTCGAAAGCGTCGAAGTCCAGGGTCGGCGACGACGGCGACGGATCCGGCGCCTCGGTGTCGATCATGATCACGCTGCCGTCCGCGGCGGCGGCCACCAGCATGTCGCGCTCGCTCAGCGCCAGCGCGCGATCGACGAACTCCTGGCTGCTGAAGCCGTTCTGGACGCCGTAGTGGCGCAGCGTGCGCGCCTGCGGATCCCAGCGATACAGCCCGCGCAGCGTCGACAGCCAGACCCGCCCGCGGCCGTCGACCCGCAGCGCGCTGGCGCCGATCGCCGGCACCCCTTCGGCGGCGCCGACGCGCGCGGTCAGCCGCCAGCCGTCGTCATCGCGCTGGTAGCGCGCCAGTCCCTCCATGCGCTGCAGCCACAACGCGTCCGCGCTTTCGAACGCGAGCGCGAACACGCGTCCGCCGCGGGTCGCTTCCACCAGCGTGAACACCGCCCGCTCCGGATCCAGGCGCGAGAGGCCTTCGTGCCCCGCCACCCACACGCCGCCGTCCGGCGCGATCGCCAGGTCCTCGATGTCGCCGGTGTTCAGGCCCGTCTCTGGGCGCGCCGGGATATTCGTCAGCACCGCGCCGCTGGCCGGATCGCGCTGCTGCACGCCCGCGCCCTGCATCGACGCCCATACGCTGCCGTCGGGCGCGATGCGGAGATGATCGGTCCAGCCGGGCAGGGTCGGCGCCCGCGCGTCGTCGGCGCGCCAGCCATCGACCGCGCCGGCGCCGGTGATCCGCAGCAGGCCGTTGGACAAGCCGAGCCAGAGATTGCCGATCCGATCCTCGGCCGCGGCATAGATGCGGCGGCCGGCGAGCGCGTCGTCGATGGCCTGCTCGAAGCGTTCGACGGTGCCGTCGACGCCGAGCCAGTTGAGCGCGCCGTTGTGCCCGCCCAGCCACACGCCACCGTCGCCCGCCGCGGCCACGGCGCGATAGATGTCGTCCGACAGGCCGTTCTCCTCGCCCCTGAACTGCGCCACCTGGCGCCAGTCCGAACGCAGGTAGCCCAACCCGATCCCGGGCATCGGCACCCACAGCGCGCCATCGTCCTGCAGCACCAGTGCGTGCAGGACCTGCTGCTTCATGGCCGATCCGAGCGCGACCGGCCTGGGCGCCTGCCCGGGCAGCCCGCGCCAGAGACTGCGCTGGCTGGCGATCCACAAGCCGCCGTCGACGTCGCGCGCGATCGCCATGACCGCGTTGGGATGTTCGAACATCGACGACCATGGCGGCTGCCGCCAGTCGCCGTCGCCGTCGCCGACGAACACGCCGGCCGCGGTGCCGATCCAGAGCTCCGGGCCGATCACGGTAATCGAGAAGATCCGCGGCGCCGGCTGCCCGCCCGGCAGGGCGATCCGCTGGATCTTTCCGTCCTCGAACTTCGCCAGGCCGCCGAAGCTGCCGATCCACAACCGTCCGGCGTCGTCGGCGGCCAGCGCGAACACGAGGCCCGGCGGCAGGCTCGCCGGATCGTCCGGATCGTGCGCGAACACGGTGATGGCGCCATCCGGCGACAACCGGTGCAGGCTGCCTTCGTAGGTGCCGAACCAGATCTCGTCGCCGCGATGGGTCAGCGAGAACACGTTGTCGCTGTCGATCCGCGGATCGGTCGCCTTGCGATAGTGGCGAAAGCCGCCGCTGTCGCGGTCGAGCATGCTGATGCCGAACTCGCCGGTCGCCACCCACACCCGATCGCGGCCGTCGACGTGGACCGCCTGCACGAAGCTCTCGCCGAGCGAATCCGGATCGTCCGGATCGTGGCGCCAGACCCGCGTGCCGCTGCCGTCATAGCGCGCCAGTCCGTCCGCGGTCGCGATCCAGAGATAGCCGGTGCGGTCGCGGGCGAGCCCGAGGATGTCGGTCGAAGGCAGCCCTTCGGCGACGCCGACGGCGCGGAACCGCGGCGTCTCCGGCACGCTGGCCGCGGCCGGCAGCGCGAGCAACAGCGCCAGCAACCCCGGCAACACCGGCTTGATCTCCATGTCCAGTCTCCCCGCTGTCCCTGCGCAGCCAGATGAATCCTCGCAACGCTGCGTTGCCGGCGCAAGCACGTCGCGGCGGCATCCGCGCGTCCGCGTGGCCTAGAATCGTGGCACCTCCATTGTATGGCCGATCATGTCGCGATCCGCGCCACGCCTGCCCGTTCCAGCGCTCGTACTGCTCGCCGGCCTCGCCTGCGGCGGCCATGTCCGCGCGCAGGCGCAGGCCTACGCGCTCGACCCGGTACATACGCGGGTGGTGTTCGCGGTCGATCATGCCGGGTTCTCCAGGGCCGTCGGCACCGTGTCGGGCAGCCGGGGCACGCTGCTGTTCGATCCCCACGACTGGACCAGCGCACGGCTCGAGGCGCTGGTGCCGATCGCCGCGCTCGACCTGGGCGACGAACGCTGGAACCGCGCCGTGCTCGCGCGCGGCCTGCTGGACGCCGAGCGCTACCCGGCGGCATGGTTCGTCTCCGAACGCGTCGAGCCGCTGGACGCCGACCGCGCCGCCGTCCACGGCAGCCTCACCCTGGCCGGGGTGACGCGGCCGGCCACCCTCGAGGTCACGTTCAACGCGCTCAAGCGCCACCCGATGCCGCCGTTCCGCCGCACCGTCGGCTTCTCGGCGACCACCACCCTCAGCCGTGCCGAGTTCGGCATCGACGCGTGGCGGTCGATGATCGGAGATACGGTCGAGCTGCGGATCGAGGCCGAGGCGACGCGTATCCGCGGCGGCTCCGGGCGCGCCATGCCCCCGCCCGCGGCGGCCCCCGGTGCGACCGTAGTGCCGGTGTCGCCCGGCGACCTGCCGCTGCCGCCACCGCCCGAACCCGAACCGGACCCGAATCCATGAGCTGGAAGAACAGCGAACACCGCTGGGGCGGCGTCAGCCAGCTGCTGCACTGGCTGATCGTGCTGCTGATCCTCGGCCAGGGGACGGTGGGGCTGCTGATGGTCGACATGCTCAACAGTCCGGACAAGATCCGCATCTACGCGCTGCACAAGTCGTTCGGCCTCACCATCCTGGCGCTCGTGGCGCTGCGGCTGCTCTGGCGCCTGTTCACCGGGGCGCCGCGCCCGGTGCCGGGCATGCCCCGATGGCAGGAGCGCGCCGCCGCATTCACGCACTGGCTGCTGTACGCGCTGCTGTTCGCGATCCCGCTCAGCGGCTGGCTGTTCAATTCCGCCGCCGGATATCCGCTGCAGTGGTTCGGTCTGTTCAACCTGCCGCCGCTCGCGGGCAAGGACGAAGCGCTGCGCGAAGCGGCCGTCGCCGCGCACGCATGGCTGTTCTGGCTGCTGGTCACGGTGGCGCTGGTACACGCGGCGGCCGCCTTCTACCACCATCTGTTCCAGCGCGACGCCACCCTGGCGCGGATGCTGCCGCGCGGCTGGCTGCGCACCGATGCCATCGACCCTGTCTCCACGCCCCCTGCCTCCACTCCCAAGGATCCTCGTGATGCGTAACGCCCTCCTGCTCGCCGCCGCTCTCCTGTTCAGCGCGCCGGCGCTCGCCGCCGACTACGTGCAGGCGCCGGGTTCGAGCCTGGTCTTCGCCGGCACCTACCAGGGCGAGGTCTTCAGCGGCCGCTTCCCGGGCTTCCGCACCACCTTCGCGTTCGATCCGGACGATCTCGCCGATGCGAGGCTCGATGTCGTCATCCCGCTGGCGAGCGCGACCACCGGCAACGCCGACTACGACGGCGAACTGCGCGGCCCCACGTTCTTCGACAGCGTGAAGTTCGCGCAGGCGCGCTACAGCGCGGATACCTTCCGCGCGCTCGACGACGGCCGCTACGCCGCCGACGGCACCCTGAGCCTGCGCGGCGTCGGCCGGCCGGTCACCCTGACCTTCACCTGGACGCCGGGCGAGCAGCCGGTGCTGACCGGCAGGGCCACGGTGAACCGGCTCGAGTTCGGCGTCGGCAGCGGCGACTGGGAGGACACCTCGGTGATCCCGGACGCGATCGCGATCAGCACCAAGGTGGTGTTCCAACCGGCGGAATGACGCCCTAAGCGAGATCCCAGCAGGCGCGTTCGCCGCGCGCGCCGTGCAGGCACAGCTCGTCGTCGGCGATGGCGAAGCCGTAGATGGCGCCCGAGCGCATCAGCAGCAGTCCTTCCCAGGTCGCGTTCTCGCTGCCGATGCGCAGCAGCGCCGGACGCAGGCGGCGCCCCGCGTGCCCGGCCCCTGCCGCCGCCGCCAGGAAGCGGCGCACGTTGGCCAGGTCGAGATCGCCGGGCGCGCTGGTGATCGCGCGGGTCAGGACGACGCGCTCCACCGCGCCCGCGTCCAGCACCTCCGGCAACGGCCGTCCGAGCCACGCCCCCGCCTCCGTTTGCGGCGCCGTCGCCTTGGCCAGGTTGAGATCGGCCTCGCCGGCATGCGCCGCCACGGCCGTCCACGGCAACACGGCGGCGACCAGCAGCGGCGACAGCCAGCGACGCACCGCATCGCTGTCGAACGGCCAGTCCAGTTCCGTGCCGCGGCGCGCATCGCGCAGCACCGGCACCCGCTCGCCGTAACGCGCCTCGAGCCCGGCGTCGCCGTCGATGAAGACGCTGTCGAACTCCGGCACGCGTGCCGCCGCCAGTTCGGCCAGCGCCAGGTCGCACAGGTGGCAGTCGTCGCGCTGGTACAGGATCAGGCTGGACATGCGGCGGACAGGGAGCGTGCGGGCGGGCGCGTAGAATAGCCCGATGGCCGTCAGCACCTTCGACCTCTACAAGATCGGCATCGGGCCGAGCTCCTCGCACACGGTGGGGCCGATGCGCGCCGCTGCGCGTTTCGTCGAGCGCTGGCTGGTGGAGGCCGGCCACCTGCGCGACGTGGCGCGGGTGCGTGCCGAGGTGTTCGGCTCGCTGGCGCTGACCGGGCGCGGCCACGGCACCGACAAGGCGGTGATGATGGGGCTGGAGGGCCAGCTGCCGAACCGGATCGATCCGGACGTCATTCCCGGCGCGCTCGAGCGCATCCGCGGCAGCGGGCGCATCCGCCTGCACGGCGAGCACGAGATCGCGTTCGAGGAAAAGCGCGACCTGGTGATGAACAAGCGGCAGAAGCTGCCCTACCACACCAACGGCATGCGCTTCGCCGCCTTCGACGCCGACGGCAACGAGATCGCCAGCCGCGACTACTACTCGGTCGGCGGCGGCTTCGTGGTCAACCAGGACGAGGCCGCCGAGGACCGCATCGTCGCCGACACCACCCAGGTGCCGTATCCGTTCTCCAGCGGCGACGAACTGCTGCGGCGCGCCCGCGACAACGGCCTCACCATCGCACAGCTGATGTTCGCCAACGAACAGTGCTGGCGCAGCGCCGACGAGATCCGCGACGGCCTGCGCGAGCTCTGGGCCGCGATGCAGTCCAGCGTGCAGCGCGGCATCCGCCAGACCGGCACCCTGCCCGGCGGCCTGCACGTGACCCGGCGCGCGCCGATCCTGTACGGCGAACTGTCCTCGCGCCCGGAAGCGGCGATGCGCGATCCGCTGAGCGTGCTCGACTGGGTCAACCTGTACGCGCTGGCGGTCAATGAGGAAAACGCCGCCGGCGGCCGCGTGGTGACCGCGCCGACCAATGGCGCGGCCGGCATCATGCCCGCGGTGCTGCACTACTACGACCGCTTCTGTCCCAAGTCCGACGAACAGGGCGTGTTCGACTTCCTGCTCACCGCGGCCGCGGTCGGGATCCTGTACAAGGAGAACGCCTCGATCTCCGGCGCCGAGGTCGGCTGCCAGGGCGAGGTCGGCGTCGCCTGCTCGATGGCGGCGGCCGGCCTGACCGCCGCGCTCGGCGGCGACCCGAGCCAGATCGAGAACGCCGCCGAGATCGGCATGGAGCACAACCTGGGGCTGACCTGCGACCCGATCGGCGGCCTGGTGCAGATCCCGTGCATCGAACGCAACGCGATGGGATCGGTGAAGGCGATCAACGCCTCGCGCATGGCGCTGCGCGGCGACGGCAAGCACAAGGTCAGCCTCGACAAGGTGATCAAGACCATGCGCGACACCGGCCGCGACATGCGCGACAAGTACAAGGAAACCTCGCGCGGCGGGCTGGCGGTCAACGTCATCGAGTGCTGATCGTCCGCCCGTACATGCGCTGATCCTGCCCGGCATGGCGGGCTGCCGACCGATTTCGCCGCAGCCGGACCGATCCTGTCCCGGCCACGTCCGTGCGCAACGCCGCACGGACCGCCGCAGAGTCCCGCCTGACCGCACTTGCCTCCGCACGAGACACGTCGCGTCCTTCTCCTGGCGTGTTTCGCGCCCCGCACGGACTCGTCCCGACCCGCGTGCGTGGCGGGAGTCATCGTTGTCACCGACATGTGTGATTCTCCTCTCACATCGCACAATTTCCCTTTGACAACGATGTCATCGGGCACGACCGTCTGCGCAGCCACCTTATTCGTGCGCGCCGTCTGCACCCGGTTTCCGATGCAGGCGGAACGCGACCTCCGCATCGGCCCTGCCAACGCCTCCCCCACCAGGCTGCACCACCGATCCGTCGGACAACCTGCATGCAGTGACGGACGACCGGCGTCTGCGGTCGCCCCGCTGCTTTCAGCTGCGGGATGACCGCTGGCGACCGTCCGATCCTTCGCCTTCATCGAGGCGCCGAATCCAAGGAGAGTCCGTCATGTATCGCAAGCACGCAAAACTGCTGCTGTGTTTCCTGCTCGCGTCCGCGTGGATCGCACCTGTCCAGGCACAGAGCGCGAGCTGCGCCGGGGTTCCGGCCTGGAACGCCGCCACGGTCTACGATCCGGGAGACCGGCTGGTCTACGAGAACCGGCTCTACCAGGCCCTGGTTCCGATCTGGAACGCACCGCCGACCCATTGCCCGTCCTGCGGCTGGTATCAGGACCTGGGCGCCTGCGGGACCGGCGGCGGCGAGAACCAGCCGCCGTCGGTGTCGCTGACCGCGCCGGCCAGCGGCGCGAGTTTCACGGCAGGCGGCACGATCGCCCTGGCCGCCGATGCGACGGACGGCGACGGCAGCATCGGCCAGGTCGAGTTCTTCAACGGCCAGGCGTCGCTGGGGATCGACACCACCGCGCCCTACGGCATCGACTGGCAGGGCGTTGCGGCCGGCAACTACGCGCTCGGCGCCGTGGCCACCGACGACGACGGCGACAGCACCGCCTCGGCAACCGTTTCGATCACCGTCACCGACCTGCCCGTCGACGACGACACCCCGCCGAGCGTCCCGACCGGCCTGCGTTCGCCCAGCCAGACCGCGAGCAGCATCACCCTCGCCTGGGACGCGTCGACCGACAACGCCGGCGGCAGCGGCGTGGCGGGTTACGACGTCTACCGCGATGGCACGCTGGTCGGATCGCCGGCGACCACCGGCTATACCGACAGCGCGTTGACGGCCGATAGCACCTACGCCTACCGGGTGCGCGCCCGCGATCACGCCGGCAACCCTTCCGGACTGAGCCCGCAGATCAGCGCCGGCACGTTGCCCGGCGGCGGAGGCGGCGGCAAGCACGTGATCGGCTATTTCACCCAGTGGGGCATCTACGGCCGCAACTACCAGGTGAAGGACATCGACACCAGCGGCTCGGCCGCCAGGTTGACGCACATCAACTATGCGTTCGGCAACGTTCGCAACAACCGCTGCGAGGTCGGCGTCACCCAGCCCTCGAATCCCAACACCGGCGCCGGCGGCGATGCCTTCGCCGACTACACCAAGTCGTTCGGCGCGGCGCAGAGCGTCGACGACGTCGGCGACACCTGGGACCAGCCGCTACGCGGCAACTGGAACCAGCTGAAAAAGCTCAAGGCCAGGCATCCCGGGCTGAAGGTGCTGATCTCGCTCGGCGGCTGGACCTGGTCGCGCGGATTCTCCGCGGCGGCGCGACCGGAAAACCGCGAAGCCTTCGTCGCCTCCTGCATCGACGCCTACATCCACGGCAACCTGCCGGTCACCGACGGCGCCGGCGGTCCGGGCGCGGCGGCGGGCGTGTTCGACGGCATCGACATCGACTGGGAGTACCCGGTCGCCTGCGGGCTGAGCTGCGGGACGCCGGAGGACCGCGCCAACTTCACCGCCCTGCTGGCCGAATTCCGCCGCCAGCTCGATGCGGTGCGTCCGGGGCTGCTGCTCACCGTGGCGGTCGGCGCGGGCATCGACAAGATTCGCGTCACCGACCCGGACCAGTACCACCCGTACCTGGATTTCATCAACGTCATGACCTACGACTTCCATGGCGCCTGGGATCCGCAGACCAACCACCACTCGGCGCTGTTCGACTCGCCGAACGACCCGTCCACCGGCGATCAGGCGCGGTACAACAGCAACGACGCGATCCAGGCCTTCCTCGACCGCGGGGTGCCGGCGTCCAAGCTCAACCTGGGCATCGGCTTCTACGGTCGCGGCTGGACCGGCGTGGCCGGCGCCGACAACGGCCTGTACCAAGGCGGCAGCGCCGCGCCTGGCACCTACGAGGCCGGCATTGAGGACTACAAGGTACTCAAGGACCGGCCCGGCAGCGTGCACACCGATCCGCAGGCGCGCGCCACCTGGAAGTACGACGGCAACACCTTCTGGTCGTACGACACCCCGGCGATGGTCGCCGAGAAGATGGAGTACGTGAAGGTGCAGGGCCTGGGCGGCGCGTTCTTCTGGGAGTTCAGCGGCGACGACGCGCAGGGTTCGCTGGTGGACGCGATCGGCGACGGGCTGGAGTAACCCGTCCCGCCAAACGCATCCGATGATCGGACGGGCGCCGGCCGCATGGCCGGCGCCTGCGATGTCGCCGCGAGTCGCGACTTGACTCACCGCTCCGCGGCTCGCTCTTCGAGCCGGCTTCGCCGTTAACTCGCTACGCTCGTTTCGTCGCTCCCACATGCAACGGCTGCCCATGATGCCGCAGGAGATGCATCGCGCTAGGATCGTGACGTCTCCCGCCTCCACGGACTTCCGATGCGCCGATTCCTCGTCATTGCACTCCTTGCCGCAGGCACGGCCCTGTCCGTGTCGGCCGCGGAGCGGCCGACCTACGGCCCGCAGCTGGAAGGCTTCGACTATCCGCACCCGGTCCGGCGATACGACCTCGATTCGCAACGGCAATCGCTGTCGATGGCCTATCTCGATGTGGCCCCGCGGGGCGAAGCGAACGGCCGCAGCGTGGTACTCCTGCACGGCAAGAACTTCTGCGCCGCCACCTGGGAATCGGCGATCGAGACGCTGACCGGCGCCGGCTACCGCGTCATCGCGCCGGACCAGATCGGCTTCTGCAAGTCGGACAAGCCGGAGCGCTACCAATTCTCGTTCGCGCAGCTGGCGGCGAACACGCAGGCGCTGCTGGCGTCGCTCGGAATCGAACGCGCCGCGGTCGTCGGCCACTCCATGGGCGGCATGCTGGCCGCGCGCTACGCGCTGCAGTATCCGGACGCGGTCGAGCGGCTGCTGCTGGTCAATCCGATCGGGCTGGAGGACTGGAAGGCCGAGGGCGCGCCCTGGCGGGACGTCGACGCCTGGTACGCCGGCGAGCTGAAAACCGATTTCGATTCGATCAAGCGCTACCAGCGCGAGGTGTACTACAGCGGCCGGTGGAAGCCGGCGTACGAACGCTGGGTCGAGATGCTGGCCGGCATGTACGCCGGGCCTGGCAAGCAGCAGGTGGCATGGAACCAGGCGCTGGCCTCGGACATGGTGTTCAACCAGCCGGTGGTGCACGAGTTCGGCGGCATCCGCGTGCCGACGACGCTGTTCGTCGGCCAGCGCGACCGCACCGCCATCGGCAGGGACCGCGCGCCGCCGGAGCTCGCGGCGCGGCTGGGCGACTATCCCGCCCTCGGCAAGCGCGCTGCCGCGGCCATCCCGGGGGCGCGCCTGGTCGAGTTCGACGATCTCGGCCATTCACCGCAGGTGGAGGCGCCGGCGCGCTTCAACGCTGCGCTGCTGCAGGCGCTGGAGGCGCGCTGAGGGAATGGAGGCATGACGATGGCCGCCGCGCTCGAGGCCCTGCAGGCCGACATCACCACGCTGCGGCTCGACGCCATCGTCAACGCCGCCAGCACGTCGCTGCTCGGCGGCGGCGGCGTGGACGGCGCGATCCACCGCGCGGCCGGTCCGGAGCTGCTGGCCGAATGCCGCACGCTCGACGGCTGCGACACCGGCGACGCCAAGCTCACCGGCGGCTATCGGTTGCCGGCCCGCCATGTCATCCACACCGTTGGCCCGGTCTGGCGCGGCGGCGACAGCCGCGAACCGGAGCTGTTGGCCTCGTGCTATCGGCGCTCGCTGGAAGTGGCGGACGCCCATGGACTGCGCAGCATGGCCTTCCCGTGCATCAGTACCGGCATCTACGGCTATCCGGCCGATGCCGCGGTGAATCTCGCGGTGACGACCGTGCGCGAGACCACGACGCGCCTGGACGGTATCGAGCGCGTGGTGTTCTGCTGCTTTTCGCCGGGAGACCTGCGGATCTACCAGCGCCTGTTGCAGGCGGAATGAGCCGGTCGCGCGCGCCGCGGCCGAAATCGCGACGGAGCGCGCTCCGCGCTGCGAACGACGGAGGTCACGCCGCTGCGCGCGCGATGCGCAGCACGTCATCGAGCAAAGCCGCCGCGGTGACCTCGGCACCGGCGCCGGGGCCGCGGATCACCAGCGGCTGCTCGCGATAGCGGCAGCTCCCGATCGCGACCAGGTTGTCGGTCCCACGGCCGGCGCACAGCGGATGCGCGTCGGGCAGCGCGCGCAGCCCGACGCTGATGCCGTCGTCGTCGAAACGGCCGACGAACCGCAACTGCGCGCCGTCGGCACAGGCCTGGCGCCGGCGTTCGGCGAGGTCGGCGTCGAGCAGGACGAGCCGTTCGTCCACCTGCGCGGGTGTGGCCTGCGCCAGCGCCTCGGGCAGCAGCGACTCGACCTGCACCGCATGCGGCTCCAGCGGCACGCCGGCGGCGCGCGCCAGGATCAGCAGCTTGCGGCGCACGTCCTCGCCGCCCAGGTCGTCGCGCGGGTCCGGCTCGGTGAAGCCGGCGTCGCGCGCCTCGCGCACCAGTTCCGAGAACGCGCGCGACCCGTCGTAGCGGTCGAACAGCCAGGCCAGCGATCCCGAAAGCACGCCTTCGATCATGCGGATGCGGTCGCCGCCGGCGACTAGCTCGCGGATGCTGCGCAGCAGCGGCAGCCCGGCGCCGACGGTGGCGCTGTCGCCGTAGTGCACGCCAGGGCGCTCGCGCTGCGCCGCGGCGATGGCCTGGGCGCGGGCGAGATCGGCGCCGTTGCCGAGCTTGTTGGCGGTGACCATATGGATGCCGCGCGCCAGCCACTCGCTGTGCCAGCCGGCGACGCCGTCGCTGGCGGTGGCGTCGATGACGATGTCGTCGCTGCGCAGGCCTTCGTTCTCCACCCACGGCGGCCGCCCGCCGGCGCGCGCGGGCGCCGCCCGCGCCTCCTCGACCGCACGTCGCGGATCGCCCTCGCCATTCACCAGCACGCGCGAATTCGACAGCCAGGCGAACGCAGGCAATGCCATGCCCTGCGCGCGCAGGCGCTCGCAGCGAGCGACGAAGGCACTGCCGACGGTGCCGGTGCCGAGCAACGCCAGCCGCGGCGCAGGCCGCTGCACCGGCGAACGCGCACCGCGCCGCGCCGGCAACGGCAGGCTGACGACCGTGCTCATGCATCCACCCGTTTGCGCGTGGCACTGCGCTGCGCGGCTTCGGCGCGCACCAGCGCCGCGGACAGGTCGGCCTGCAGGTCCTCGACCGCCTCGATCCCCACCGACAGCCGCAGCAGCCCGTCGGAGATGCCCGCCTGCGCCCGCGCTTCCGGCGTCATCGCCGCATGGGTCATGGTCGCCGGATGCGCGATCAGGCTTTCCACGCCGCCGAGCGATTCGGCCAGCGTGAAGCACTGCAGCCCGTCGACGAAGGCGCGTACCGCCTGCTCCTGCACGGCCTGCCCCTGCATGGCGTGTCCCTGCGCGGCGCTGCCGTCGCCGGCGAGCTCGAGGCTCAGCATCGCGCCGAAGCCCTTCTGCTGCCGCGCCGCGACCGCGTGACCCGGGTGCGACGCCAGGCCCGGCCAGTACACGCGCGCGACCGCGGGATGCGCGTCGAGCTGGGCGGCGATCGCGGCGGTGTTCTCCTGGTGCACGCGCAGCCGCGCGTCCAGCGTCCGCAACCCGCGCAGGGTGAGGAAGCTGTCGAACGGCGCGCCGGTGATGCCGAGCGCATTGGCCCACCAGGCGAACTGCTCGTGCAGCTCCGGCGTCGCCGCCACCAGCGCGCCGCCGACCACGTCGCTGTGGCCGTTGATGTACTTGGTGGTCGAGTGCAGCACCGCATCGGCGCCGAACGCGGCGATCGGATTCTGCAGCGCCGGCGACAGGAAGGTGTTGTCGACCGCGACCAGCGCCCCGGCGCGGTGCGCGGCGTCGATCACGAAACGCAGGTCGGTGATCCGCAGCAGCGGGTTGGAGGGCGTCTCGACCAGCACCAGCTTCGGCGCCTGCGCCAGTGCGTCGGCGAACGCGCGCGGATCGGTCAGGTCGGCGGTGACCAGCTCGAAATGGCCCTTGCGCGAAAGCGCATCGAACAGCCGCCAGCTGCCGCCATAGGCATCGTGCGGCACCACCAGGCGATCGCCAGGCTGCAGCAGCGCATGCAGCAGCAGGGTGATCGCCGACATCCCGGTCGAGGTGATCACGCCGCCGGCGCCGCCCTCGAGCTCGGCCAGCGCGTCGCCGAGCAGGTCTCTGGTGGGATTGCCGCTGCGGGTGTAGTCGTATTCGCGCTTGGCCGCGAAGCCGGCGAAGCTGAAATTCGACGACAGCACCAGCGGCGGCGTCACCGCGCCCCAGGCCGGATCGCGATCGATGCCGGCGCGCACCGCGCGGGTAGCGGCGCCCGGACAGGCGTTTGCGGGAGCGGTGTCTTCGATGATGCTCATGCGGCGTCTCCTTCGTTGTGCAGCGCCGATCGCAGCAGCGCGTCGATGCGGTCGGTTTCTTTCAGGAATGCGTCGTGGCCGTAGGGCGAGCGCAGCACGCGCAGCCGGCCGCGCCGGCCCAGCCCCTCCACCAGCGCCACCGAATCGGACAGCGGCACCAGGCGGTCGCCTTCCACGGCGACCACGGTGGTCGGCACGCGCACCGCGGCGGGGTCGATGCGATGCAGGTCGATCGATTCGGACAGCCGCAGCCACGCGGTCACGGGGGTGCGCGCCACGTACTGCGCACCGGCCGCGTCGAGGTAGTCCTCGGCGGCCACGCGCACGCGGCCGTTGACGATCTCCGGCGGCGCGTCGAAGCGCTCGCCGAATTCTTCCTCGGTGCGGTAGCTCAGCATCGCGAACTGCCGCGCCAGCGACAGCCCCTGCAGGTCGGCGCACTGCAGCTGCCCGAGCGCGACCGCGCGCCGTTGCAGCGCGCGCCAGGCGGCAGCGTAAGGATGGGCCCGGTGCGCACCGCTGACCGCGACCAAGCGCTCGAGACGCCTCGGATGACGTGCCGCCAGTTGCAACCCGACCAGCGCCCCATACGAGTAGCCGACGAACGCCTGCAGGCGGGGAATCCGCAGCGCGTCGAGCAGCACGGCGACCGCATCGGCCTGGTCGGCGGTGTCGATCGGCGCATCGAGGCGGCCGTCGGCGCCGACGTAGTCGAAGGCGAGGATGCGGCAATGCGCCGGATCGAGCGCGCGCCCGGCCGCGGCCAGGCCCTGCACCCAGCCCCGTTCCGGAAAGGTGGCGCTGGAGGCGACGTGGCGATGCGCCGAGATGCCGCCGGCGACCAGGACCACCGGCGCTTCGGCCGCGCCCTGGATCTCCCAGGCCAGGCGCACCCGCTGCGAACCGGCATGGCGCAACGCGAGTTCGACCTCGACGCTGCCGCGCACGGCATCGCCCGCCGGCGCGGCGGGTTCGGCCGACACGGGAAAACGTTGCAGGGGTTCGGGGGTGGAGACCGCGGGTTCGACCAGGCTCATGGCGCCTTCCGGAAGTGGAGGAGCCATCGATGCCTGCAGGGAGCCGGTCGGCGGAATTGCGCCCGCCGTGGGGGAGGCGGTTCGCAACCATCTTCCGGTGGACGCTCAGGTCCCCGCAGGACTTGGCACCTTTCACCCGGAGCCGCAATGCGGCTCCGGGTGAGGTTGCCCCGGCATCAAAGGGCCTGTCCCTCCGCCGGTCTCGATGGATAGATCGCAGGTTGCCAGCGGTTTTCCGCAATGTCAATCGCTTCATGCGGATTGAGAGATGAAATTTCTGTGACAGTCGCACCACATCCGGCACGCCCGTTTCGCGCACCGCTCCGCCATACTTCCGCGATGCCGACCGTCCGCCGCCTCGCCCTGCTGCTTTCCTGCAGCCTGCTTGCCGCCTGCGCCACCCTCGCGCCTTCGCCACAGCCGGAGTCAGACGAGCGCGTCATCGGCACGGCCCGCGACGCGGTCACCGTCGGGGAGGTCTTCGTCACGGAGGAGAATCACGCCGACGAGCTCGACTCGCTGACCACCTGGGCCCATCCGGACGGCGCCACCTGGGTGATCGCCACCGCCAAGTCGAGCCATCGGCTGGTCCTGTTCGACGGCGACAGCGGCGAGCGCCTGCGCACCGTCGGCGGCAAGGGCAAGGCGCTGGGCGAGTTCACCCGCCCGAACGGGCTGCTGGTCTATGGTGACCGGGCGTTCGTGGTCGAACGCGACGTGCCGCGTGCGCAGGTGCTGCGGCTTCCGGACTTCCGCCCGCTCGGCAGCTTCGGCGAGCAGCAGCTTCGCAGCCCCTACGGCCTGTGGCTGCACGAGGCGGCGCCCGGCGAACTGCAGGCCTACATCACCGACAGCTTCATGTACGGCGAGCGCTTCGACGTGGTGCCCCCGCGCGAGGAACTCGACCAGCGGGTTCGACGATACCGCCTGCAGTTCGACGACGACGGGACGTTCGAGGCCGAGTACCTGGGCGCGTTCGGCGATACCGGCGAGCGCGGCGCGCTGCGCATGGTCGAGTCGATCGCCGGCGATCCGCTGCACGACCGCCTGCTGATCGCCGATGAGGACCGCCGCAACGTCTCGACCCTGCGCGAGTACACGCTCGACGGCCGCTACACCGGCATCAGCCTTCCGGACGACAGCTTCGTCGGCGAGGCCGAGGGCATGGCGCTGTGGTCCTGCCGCGCCGACGACGGCTACTGGATCGCGGTCGACCAGCTCACGCCGCTGACCACCTTCCACGTCTTCGATCGCGCCGATCTCGCCCCGCGCGGCAGCTTCAGCGGTCGCCTGACCGCGAACACCGACGGCATCGCCCTGCATGCCGCGGCCACGCCGCGGTTTCCCGCCGGCGCGCTGTACGCGGTGCACGACGATCGCGCCGTGACCGCGTTCGACCTGCAGGATGTGGTGCAGGCGCTGCAGCTCGACCCCGGCTGCCTGCGCTGACCCGATGCGCCCGCGCGCACACCCGGCCGCGCTGCTGTTCGCGGCGCTGTTGACGGCGACATCCGCGCAGGCCGCGCGGGTCTATCGCTGGGTCGGCGCCGACGGCGTGGTGCACTACGGCGACCGCGTCGGCGAGGACGTCCGCGACCCCGGGATCACGGTCGTACCCATGGAAGTCGCGCCCGGTCCGGTCGCGCGGCTGCGACTGGAGCAGCGCGAAGGCGTCGTCCTCGCCTGGGCCGACAACCCGCTCGACGGTCCGATCGAGGTGATGCTGCACGCCACCGGTGATGCACGACCGCAGTCGGAACCGGCATTGCCGGCCCGCGCCACCGTCCCTGCGCGCGACAGCACGCTGGTCGCCCGGATCGCCGGCGACGCGTCCGGCCGTGCCGAGCTGCGCCTGGAGGCGGTGCCCGGCCACCCCAGCGCGCGCCCGCGGGATGTCGAATACGCCTGGCCGCTGCAGACCCGGCAGCTGTACGTCGAGCAGGGCTGGGGCGGCGCCTTCAGCCACGCCGACATCGAGAACCGGCACGCGGTCGATTTCGCGGTGGACGTCGGCACCCCGGTGCTGGCTGCGCGCGACGGCGCGGTGATGCAGGTCGAATCCGGATTCCGCGACGCCGGCACCGAGGACCGCTACGACACCCGCGCCAACTTCGTGCGGATCCTGCACGACGACGGCAGCATGGCGGTGTATGCGCACCTCGACGCCGACCGCGTGTTCGTGCGCGCCGGCGAGCACGTGCGCCGCGGCCAGCGCATCGCGCTGTCCGGTAACACCGGCTTCAGCAGCGGACCGCACCTGCACTTCGTGGTGCAGGTCAACCGCGGCATGCGCCTGCAGTCGATCCCGTTCCGCATGTTCGGCCCGCGCGGGATCCTGCGCTTCCGAGATCCGCGCCAGGCAGTTCCTTCCGCCGCGACGATGCAAAGCCCCGTCGCCACGGGTGACGTCACTGAATAGCTGCGTCAAACAGTTCCTTCTTCCATCTTGTTCCGGCCCGAGCGCAGTTGGCTCCGAAGCCCGCGCACCCCTGATCAAGAGCGACTTCGGTATAGCGCGCAGGGCGTGAGCCGCGCCGCGGGGATTGCTCCGCCCTTCGGTCCGGCCATCCATGGCCGGACTCAGGGCCGCTGCACATCCCTGTGCAGCTCTCCGCGATCCCCACGACACGTCTCCCGCTCCAACCCTCGTCGGCTTCGGTAGGAGGGCTTCCGCGCATCCGAAAGCGAATTGCCGGTGCGGCGCCCGGGCTGGGGTATGCGGAGAGCAGGCCATGGATGGCCTGCGGCGGCGAGTCCGCCATGGATGGCGGACCGAGCCGGGGAGCATGCCCCGGCCCGGGCGCCGCTCGTTCCGAAGCCGAAGATCTCTTCCGGAACCAGCATGACAACGGGGCTTGCCTGGTTGCGACGGCTGCCTGGAGCGGCTATTCACTGGGTGCCGCCCGTGGCGACGGGGCTACTTCGTCGCCACGGAAGGAACTGCCTGGCGCGGCCTGCGGCGGCGAGTCCGCCATGGATGGCGGACCGAGCCGGGGAGCATGCCCCGGCCCGGGCGCCGCTGTACCCGAAGCCCGCAAATCCAAGCACCGCCCCGGATGTCCGCCTTCAGCCATTGTCAAAAGCGCCCCGCTGCGCTGCATCCGGGCTACGCACTACAGCGCAGAACAACGGAGGAACTCTTATAATTGCGTCTTTCCGCCTCCCGAACGGCGCCCCTCGGCGCTACTCCCCATGTCCGACGTTTCCACAGAAGCCGCGCGCCGCCGCACCTTCGCCATCATCTCGCACCCCGACGCCGGCAAGACGACGCTGACCGAGAAGCTGCTGCTGTTCGGCGGCGCGATCCAGATGGCCGGCTCGGTAAAGGGCCGCAAGGCCGCGCGCCACGCCACCTCGGACTGGATGGCGCTGGAGAAGGAGCGCGGGATCTCCGTCACCAGCTCGGTGATGCAGTTCCCGTACGAAGGCTGCATCGTCAACCTGCTCGACACGCCCGGCCATGCCGACTTCGGCGAGGACACCTACCGCGTGCTGACCGCGGTCGACTCCGCATTGATGGTGATCGACGTCGCCAAGGGCGTCGAGGAACGCACCATCAAGCTGATGGAGGTCTGCCGGCTGCGCGACACGCCGATCATGACCTTCATCAACAAGCTCGACCGCGAGGGCCGCGATCCGATCGACCTGCTCGACGAGGTCGAATCCGTGCTCGGCGTCCAGTGCGCGCCGGTCACCTGGCCGATCGGCATGGGCCAGCGCCTCAAGGGCGTGGTGCACCTGGTCAGCGGAGAGGTGCACCTGTACGAACCGGGCCGCAACTTCACCCGCCAGGACTCGACCATCTTCGCCTCGATCGACGATCCCGCCCTGGAGGCGCGCATTGGCGCCGGAATGCTGGCCGAGCTGCGCGACGAACTCGAGCTCGTCCAGGGGGCGTCGCACCCGTTCGACGCCGAAGCCTACCTGGCCGGCCGGCAGACACCGGTGTTCTTCGGCTCGGCGGTGAACAACTTCGGCGTGCAGCCGCTGCTGGACTTCTTCGTGCAGCACGCGCCGTCGCCGCAGCCGCGCGCCACTACCACCCGCACCGTGCAGCCGGCCGAGGAGAAGCTGACCGGTTTCGTGTTCAAGATCCAGGCCAACATGGACCCGCAGCACCGCGACCGCGTCGCCTTCATGCGCGTGTGCTCGGGCCGGTTCGTCGCCGGCATGAAGGCCTTCCACGTGCGCAGCGGCAAGGAGCAGAAACTCGCCAACGCGCTGACCTTCATGGCCAGCGATCGCGAGATCGCCGCCGAGGCCTGGCCGGGCGACGTGATCGGCATCCACAACCACGGCACCATCTCGATCGGCGACACCTTCACCGAAGGCGAGGCGCTGGCCTTCACCGGCATTCCCAACTTCGCCCCGGAACTGTTCCGTCGCGCGCGCCTGCGCGATCCGCTCAAGCTCAAGCAGCTGCAGAAGGGCCTGGCGCAGCTGTCGGAGGAAGGCGCAACCCAGTTCTTCCGCCCGCTCATGTCCAACGACCTGATCCTGGGCGCGGTCGGCGTGCTGCAGTTCGACGTCGCCGCCTACCGGCTCAAGGACGAATACGGCGTCGACGCCGGCTTCGAGCCGGTCGGCGTGGTCACCACCCGCTGGGTGCGCTGCGACGACCCGAAGAAGCTGGAGGAGTTCCGCGAGAAGAACGCCTCCAACCTCGGCATCGACGCCGCCGGCCAGCTGGTCTACCTGGCGCCGACGCGGGTCAACCTGCAGCTGACGACGGAGCGCTGGCCCGACGTGCGGCTGCTGGCCACCCGCGAGCATGCGCACGCGGTGGCCGTGGACTGACGGCATCGCCATCACCTGCCGTTGCCGGCGGCGCCGCTAGGCTCCGCGCTTGCCCACGCACGGGAGCGAGCAATGAACGAAAAGCGGCATGCCGTGCTCTGCGCGACGCTGGTCCTGTCATGCGTCGCCTGCCAGCCGCGAGAGCCCTCCGGCGCCGAGGGCGCGACGGCCGACATCGAGACCGCGCCCGACGCGATCGCCCCGGTGGACCCGCCGGTCGCGGCCGACGACATCGCCGTCCGCTATCGCTGCGACGACGGCAGCGAGCTGCGCATCTCCTATGCCGGCGCCATCGCCGACGTCACCCTGCCCGACGGCCGCACCATCGCCCTGCCGCGTGCGGAGTCCGCCTCGCAGGGCGGCGACGACGCGTACGTCGGCGAAGCACTGAGCCTGATGGTCGAAGACCCGAACGTGCAACTGCACCAGGATGAGGGCCCGACACGGAACTGCAGCAAATTGTGATCCCCGCGACGACTGGGCCCATGGGCAACACCTGCGGTCGTGGCTGCGATCACGACCGGATCCGGTGATGCCTGCCATCGCAACGATGGCTTCTCCAGTCTGCCGTTTCCGCGTACGTCGCGAAAACCGAGCAATTGCTCCACGCGTCCCGCCGAAGGTGTCGCCATGATCCTGACCGCCGAACTGCGTGCGCAACGCGAGGAACTGGCGAGCGCGTTGACCCACGGCGTCGGCGCGGCCGCCGCGCTCGCCGGCGGCGCGGTGCTGATCACACTGGCGGCGCTGCACGGCAACGCCTGGCAGCTGGGCACATCGATCGTGTTCGGCCTCTGCCTGCTGCTGCTCTATCTCGCCTCCACCCTGTACCACGCCGTCGCCCATCCGGTGCTCAAGGGCCGGCTCAAGGTGTTCGACCATTGCGCGATCTACCTGCTGATCGCCGGCACCTACACCCCGTTCACCCTGATCCCCCTGCGCGGCACGCTGGGCTGGTCGCTGTTCGCCGCGATCTGGACGCTGGCCCTCGCCGGCGTGATCTTCAAGCTGTTCTTCACCGGGCGTTTCAAGCGGCTGTCGACGCTGATCTACATCGCCATGGGCTGGCTGGTACTGGTCGCGATCAAGCCGGTGGTCGCGGCGCTGGATGCGTGGACGTTCGGCTGGCTGATGGCCGGCGGCATCGCCTATACCCTGGGCACGTACTTCTACCACCGCGAGTCGGTGCCGTTCTCCCATGCCATCTGGCACCTGTTCTGCATCGCCGGCAGCGTCTGCCACTACATCGCGGTGATGGCCCAGGTGATCGCGCCCGTTTGACGCCGGATGTTTATCATCGGCGTCCGGCCATCCCGCGCCCGGAGGCGAACTCCCCATGACCAGACCCCTCTTCTGTCTCGCATTCGGCCTGTCGCTGCTCGCGACCTCCTGCCGGCAGCAGGTCGACGAAGCGCCTGCCGCCGCCGATGCCGCACCGGAGCCCGAACCGGCGACCGTGGCCGCGGTCGCAGACGAAGCCATCGACGCGCGCTACCGCTGCGACGGCGGCAATCGTGTCGACCTGGTCCGCGACGGGCACAGCGCCCGGGTCAGCATGAGCGACGGTCGCGTGGTCAACTTGGGCGCGATCACGGGCAGCAAGCCGAGTACCTGGTCCGACGTCGGCCTGCGCTTCGTCGTCGACGGCGACTATGCCGCGCTGAGCCAGGACGACACCGGCCGCACGCTGCGCTGCGAGCGGGCGGGCGAATAAGCCGGCCGCGGGAGGCTGCCTGGCCTCCCGCCGGGGCACGGGCGGCACAACCGCCGCGTCGCCGCGATTGAACCGGCGCCGACTGCATTCACTCCCGCTTGACCGGCGCATGCCGATGGTGCGGGAAACTCGAGCGCTGCGACCAAGCCCATGACGCCCGCTCCCCGACATCGGCCGCGACACCTCGCCGCGGTCGTCGATCATCCCTGGTGGACCGCGCTTGCCGCGGTGATGCTGGCCCTGATCGTGCTGTTCGCGCTATGGGACTGGAACTGGTTCAAGGGCCCGGTCGAGCGCGCCGTGGAGGCGCGCACCGGCCGCAGCTTCGAGATCGAAAGGCTCGACGTCGGCCTCGGCCGGGTTGCAACGGTCCGCGCCGACGCACTGCGGCTCGGCAACGCCGACTGGTCCGAACAGCCGCTGATGGCGAGCACGGAGCGGCTGGAGTTCGGCCTCGACGTGCCGTCGCTGCTGTTCCGCGGCGAGATCCTGATTCCGGACATCCGGCTGGCGAAGCCGCGCCTGCGCCTGGAGACCGGGCCCGAGGGCGGCAACTGGGAATTTGGGGAGAGCGACGACGACGGCACGCCGCCGCGACTCGGCCGGCTCTGGGTCGAGGACGGCCAGCTGCTGTTCGTCGATGCGGCGCGGGACACCGAGATCGAGGTCGACATCGCAAGCCGCGCGCCGCGCCGCGCGCATGCCGCGCCACCGGTCGTGCTCGACGGCGGCGGCCGCTGGCGAGGCAGCGATTTCCGCCTGCGCGGGCGCGCGGAGTCGCCGCTCGGCCTGCGGGACATCGGGCAGCCATATCGCATCGACCTGCGTGCGAGCGCCGGCGCAACACATGCGCATGCCCGCGGCGCGCTGGTAAACGTGTTCCGGCTGCGGGATTTCGATCTGAGCCTGGCCCTGTCGGGCGACGATCTCGAAGACCTCTACCCCCTGCTCGGCATCGCGCTGCCGCCGACGCCGCCGTATTCGCTGGACGGCCGCTTCCGCCGCGACGGCGACACCTGGCGCTACGACGGATTCACCGGGAAGGTCGGCGACAGCGATCTCGGCGGCGACGCCAGCGTCACCGTCGGCGGCGAGCGTCCGTTCTTCCGTGCGCAGCTGACCTCGAAACTGCTCGACTTCGACGACCTTGCCGGTTTCATCGGCGGCGACCCCCAGGCAGATGACGAGGGAACCGGGCAGCAGGCGCGGCAAGCCGCCGATGGCCGCGTGCTTCCGGACACGCCCTATCGGCTCGAAAAGCTGAACGCGATGAATGCCGACGTGCGCCTGCGCGCGCAGCGCATCGAGTCCCCGGCATTGCCGCTGGACGACATGGACGGCCGCCTGCTGCTCGAGGACGGCCTGGTGCGCCTGGAGCCGCTGAACTTCGGCGCCGCCGGTGGCGAGATCCGTTCCAGCATCCGCATGAACGCCCGCGACCAGCCGATCCGCACACGCATGGATGCCGAACTGCGCGGGCTCGACCTGGGCCGCCTGTTTCCGGATGCGGAACTGGCGCAGGAGGCGACGGGCGATATCGCCGGCCACGTGGCGATCGCCGGCAGCGGCAACTCGATCGCACGGATGCTCGGCAGCGCCGACGGCGACATCGCCATCGGCATGGGCCGCGGCAAGATCAGCAACCTGCTGCTGGAACTGGCCGGCATCGACATCGCCGAAGCGCTGGCCTTCCTGCTGACCGGCGACCGCGTCATCCCGGTCCGCTGCGCGTTCGGCGACTTCACGGTCCAGGACGGCGTGATGGAAGCGCGCGCGCTGGCGTTCGACACCACCGACACCATCATCGTCGGCGAAGGCCGCATCAGCCTGCGCGAGGAAACGCTGGACCTGCTGCTGCGGCCGCGCCCCAAGGACCGCAGCATCCTCACCCTGCGCTCGCCGCTGGTGGTGGACGGAACGTTCGCCGATCCCGACATCCGCCCCGACCTCGGCCGGCTCGGACTGCGCGGCGCGCTGGCGGTGACGCTGGGCAGCATCGCGCCGCCGGCGGCGCTGCTGGCGACCATCGAGATGGGCGGCGGCGAGGACAGCGACTGCGGCGGCGAATACGCGAAATAGGCGGGCAGTCCCGGATTCCGGCCTTCGGGCTGCAAGTTATCGCCTTGTAGGAGTGGCGGCGGCATGCCGCCGCCGGGAAGTCGCGACGGCTTTCCCTGTCGCGACTTCCGTCGCTCTCACACTACAGCCCACGTGCGTCCCGTTAGGACGAGATGTAGCGCTGCAGCTGGTCGAGTTCGAGCTGCTGGTCCTCGATCACCGCCTTGACCAGGTCGCCGATCGAGACCACGCCGAGCACGTTGCCGGTGGCATCGGCCACCGGCAGGTGGCGGATGCGCTCGCGGGTGACGATCTGCATGCAGCGCTGCACGTTGTCCTCCAGCCGCACCGTGATCACCTCGGCGGTCATGATGTCGCGCACCGGGGTGTCCTTCGAGGAGCGGCCCTCCAGCACGATCTTGCGCGCGTAGTCGCGCTCGGACAGGATTCCGGCCAGGCGGCCGCCCTGCATCACCAGCACCGCGCCGATGTGCTTCTGCGCCATCAGCCGGATCGCCTCGAGCACGGGAACGTCCGGCCCGACGGCGAAGATCTCAGGCGCCTTCGCTTCCAGCAGCTGTCTCACCGTACGCATGATGCTCGCCTCCGCTCGGCTGGACCTGGCGCGAGGATACTCCGGTCGCCGGCAGCCAGGTGTCGACGAGATACAGCGGCCGCTGCTTCGACTCGTCGTACAGGCGCCCGAGGTACTCGCCGATCATTCCCAGCGCGATCAATTGCACGCCGCCGAGGAACAGGATCACCGTCATCATCGTCGGCCAGCCGGCGACGCGGTCGCCCAGGAACAGGGCCTTGATCACGATCCACACGGCGTACACGAACGCCAGCGCCGCGGTTCCCAGGCCGACATAGGTCGCCAGCCGCAGCGGCGCGGTGGAGAAGCTGGTGATGCCTTCCAGGGCGAAGTTCCACAACCGCCAGAAGCCGAACTTGCTGGCGCCCGCCAGCCGCGGCTCGCGGAGATAGGGAATCGCCACCCGCTTGTACCCGACCCAGCCGAACAGTCCCTTCATGAACCGGTGGCGCTCGCGCAGCTGCCGCAACGCCGCCAGTGCCCGCGGCGATAGCAGGCGGAAATCGCCGGTGTCGACCGGGATCGGCGTCTTCGACAGCCGTTGCATCAGCCGATAGAAGACGTGCGCGGAGGCGCGCTTGAGCCAGCCTTCCCCTTCGCGCTGGAGCCGGGTGCCGTGGACGTCGTCGTAGCCTTCGCGCCAGCGCGCCACGAACTGCGGGATCAGCTCCGGCGGATCCTGCCCGTCGGCGTCGAGGATCAGCGCCGCGCCCTCCTCCACCAGGTCCAGGCCGGCGGTCAGCGCCGCTTCCTTGCCGAAGTTGCGCGACAGCCGCAGCAGCGACACGCGCGGGTCGGCGGCTGCGATTTCCCGCAGCACCTCCCAGGTGCGGTCGCGGCTGCCATCGTCGACGTAGAGCACGCGGCTGTCCACGCAATCGGCCGCCAGCGTATCGAGCGCCGCCGCGATCCGCGCCTGCAACACGGGCAACGCTTCGGCCTCGTTGTAGGCGACGACGACGACGGTCAGCTGGTCACGGGGCATTTTCACATCCTAACCCGCCTCCCCGGCATCGGCCCCCTCCTGTAGGAGCGGCTTCAGCCGCGACCGCGCCAGGCATGCCCTCAAGGCAGCTGCCATGATGAACGCGCCGCCGCGCGTTGCGACGGAGAACAACGACGACGGCTGTTCGTTGCCGCCTGTCGTGGTGATCTGGGAAGATCATGGCGCGCGCGGTCGCGGCTGAAGCCGCTCCTACAAAAGGCGGGGATCCCGGCTGCGAACATCGGCCTTCTCACTCCAGCTGCTCGAGATGCGCCACGCCCCCGATCTGCCGCATCTGCCGCTGGATCGCCTGCGTGCGGCGCTGCACATAGGGGCCGGGCCGGGCCGCACTGTAGCCCTTGGGATTGGGCAGCACCGCCGCCAGGCGCGCGCTTTCGGCGGTCCCGAGCGCGTCCGCGTCCTTGCCGAAGAAGGTCCGTGCCGCCGCCTGCGCACCGTAGACGCCGTCGCCGAACTCGGCGACGTTGACGTAGACCTCCAGGATCCGCTGCTTCGGCCACATCAGCTCCATCAGCAGCGTGTACCAGGCCTCCAGGCCCTTGCGCACCCAGCTGCGACCGTTCCACAGGAACAGGTTCTTCGCCACCTGCTGGCTGATCGTGCTGGCGCCGCGCAGCCGCCCGCCACCGGCGTTGTGCTCGCGCGCCTTCTCGATCGCCTCCAGGTCGAAACCGTGGTGCGCAGCGAAGTTCTGGTCTTCGGCGGCGATCGCCGCCAGCGGCAGCGTCGGCGCGATGCGATCGAAGTCGCGCCAGCGATAGGCGACGCGGAAGTCGCCGTCGCCCGCGGTCCAGGCCCGCAGCTGCCGCGCCACCATGAACATCGAGAACGGCGGGTCGACGAAGCGCAGTGCCAGCACCTGAAGGATGCTGAGCAGCACCAGCACCAGCGGCAACATCAGCAAGCGCCTGCGCCAGCGCCGCCACCGCGGCGCGCGAGCGCGTGCGCTCATCGCCAAGCCCCGGGCTTGCGCCTCGCGACCGCAGCCCCATCTATCACGTTCGTCTCTCCATTCTTGTCCTGCGTATCGCGCATTATCCGACATGATGGCGGTTCCGCCCCGCATCCTTCGTCCCGAGCATGACCGCACCCCGACCCGACAGCGACTGCCTGACCCGTTTCCTGCTGCCCGACGCCGGCGTGCGCGGCGTGCGCGTGCACCTGCGCGACACCTGGAGCGACATCCGGACACGCGACGACTACCCCGCCGCGGCCGCGGAACTGCTGGGAGAAGCGAGCGCCGCCGCCGCGCTGTTCACCGGCCACGCCAAGATCGACGGGCGCCTGTCGGTGCAGCTGCGCGGCGAGGGCGCCCTGCGCACCTTGTTCTCCGAGTGCACAGCGGCCGGCACGCTGCGCGGGATCGTGCGCCTCGCCGAAGACGCCACGACCCTCTCGCACGGCCTGCGCGAGGCGGGCGAAGGCGCCACCCTCGCCATCACCATCGAGAACCCGCGCGCCGGCGACCGCGAGCCGCAGCGCTACCAGGGGTTGGTGGCGCTCGCCTCGGACTCGCTGGCGGTCGCCTTCGAGGATTACTTCCGCCAATCCGAACAACTGCCGACGCGCGTGGCGCTGGCGGCCGACGATACCGCGGCCGCGGGACTGATGCTGCAGAAGCTGCCGGGCGACGACGGCGACGCCGACGGCTGGAATCGCGCCAGCGCCCTGTTCGACACCCTGACGGCACCGGAACTGCTCGCCTGCCCCACCTCCACCCTGCTGCAGCGGCTGTTCCACCAGGAGTCGCCGCAACTCCTGGATCGGCGGCCGCTGCGTTTCGGCTGCTCCTGCTCCCGCGATCGGGTGGCCGCGGTGCTGCAGTCGCTGGGACAGGACGAGGCCCGGGCCGCGCTGGTCGACGGCCGCGTCCACGTCCGCTGCGAATTCTGCGGCCAGAGCTACGCTTTCGACCACGCCGCCATTGACGCCTTGTTCACCGCCGGACCGGTTCCAATGTCGGCTCCGACGCGGTTGCAGTAGCCCCCGGCGGGGACCATCTCGACGGGAGCAGGGGATTGTTAAATAAACATAAACCGCGTAGAGTCGGATCCCGCCGTTCCGGGGAACTTCCGACTTCGTCTTCGAGTCGACCGTCCGCCATGTCTCTGCGTCCCGCAAAGCTCGCGCTCGCCGCTCTGCTCGCCTTTGGCGTTGCGGCGGGTGCGCACGCGCAGAACCAGCCCAAGCGTGACGATCAGACCGTGCTGCCGATCTGGAACAACGCCAGCGGCCAGTTGGAGGCGTTGCTGGTGCTCGAGCCCACCGACGACGATGCCGCCCGCTCCGGCGCCCGGCTCCGCTTCGGCGGCAACCGGCTCGATGTCGCGTTCGGCCTGGAAGCCGGCGATTCGCTGGCCCTGCTTTGCGATCACCAGAACGGCCTGTCGCATGCGCTGGGCAATCTCGCCAACAACTGCCTGCTGGCGTCGCTGGACGACGGTATCGGTGGTGACGGCGGCGCACGCCGCAACACCGCGACCGCCGCACTCAGCCGCCCCGGCGGGAGCGTCGGCGTATCGGTCGGCGAGAGCAGCGGCAGCCTGCCGCCCTGGCTGACGTCCAGTGGCGCCGCGCGTGGCGGCGGTGGCCAGGTGGACGGCAACGACCTCACCGTCTTCGTGCAGAAGAATATCCGCGACCAGGGCTATGTCTCGATCGCCGGCACGGTCGCCAAGGCCCGGCTCATTCCCTTTACCCAGGCTCCCGACGGGCTGGCCGACCGCTGGGACAGCAAATCGCTGAGCGTCGGCGGCGGCTTCGGCGACTTCGGCGCCAACGTCATCGGCCAGGTCATCGACACGCCCGGCCAGCCGCGCTGGGAAGGCCTGGGACTTGGCCTGACCTGGCGCACGCCCTGGAGCGGCCAGCTGACCGTGGGCGCCGAGAACGTCGTCACCCGCGGCAGGAACCCGTTCTCACCGCGTGGCGAGAACGGCGAGGACGAAGGCACCGTGCCTTACGTCCGCTACGAGCAAGACCTCTGACCGAGGCTGCTTTCCGCACTCGAAATGGCGTGAAGTTCCCGCTGTCCGCTCGCGTGTTAACGACACTTTAATTTTTCTCCAAGGGGGGCTACCATCGGCCCCGGCCTTGCCGAATTAGGCGTCTCGTTTGACGCCAACGGCGGGTTCCCATGGGAATTTCCCAAGACTCACTTGGAGAGAGAGATGACACTGAAGACCACCAAGCTCCGCGAGGCGATTACCTTCGCGCTCGCGGCGGGCGCGACCGCCCTCGGCGGTACGGGCATTGCGTTTGCCCAGGAAAGCGAGGCTCCTACCACCCTCGACCGCATCGAAGTCACCGGCTCGCGTATCCGCTCGGTCGACGCCGAGACCTCGCAGCCTGTTCTCGTCCTGGATCGCGCTCATATCGAAAAGACCGGCCTGACCTCGGTCGCTGAAATCCTGCAACGCATTTCCGCAAACGGATCGGCAATCAACCGCAGCTTCAACAATGGTGGTGACGGTTCGTCGGAGATCGCACTGCGCAATCTCGGCTCGTCCCGCACCCTGGTGCTGGTCGATGGTCGCCGCTGGGTTTCCACCCTCACCGGCTCCGTCGACCTCAACACGATCCCCGCTGCGATCGTCGAGCGCATCGAGGTCCTGAAGGACGGCGCTTCGTCCATCTATGGTTCCGACGCCATCGCCGGCGTGGTCAACATCATCACCCGCAGCAACTTCGAGGGCTTCGAGGCGCGGGCCCACTACGGGCAGTTCGGCCAGGGTGACGGCGAGCGCTCCTCGGTCGACGCAACGATCGGTGCCAGCAACGACCGCGGCAACGTGGTAGTCAGCCTGTCGCGCGTCGAGGAAAACGAAGTCATGGCGGGCCACCGCACCATCTCTCGTGACCCCGTCATCGGGCTTGGAGCTTCGCAGTACAGCGGCTATTCCAATAACGGTCGGATCTGGAATGCCGGCCCGAATGGCGAAATCGTCTCGCGAATCGTGCCCCCAGGCGCCACTGCTTCTGGCGTGCCAGGCGATCCTCGCTATGGTCTCGACCAGACCGTCCCCATGTCCCCCGAGTACACGTACAACTACGCCGTCGATAACTATCTGCTCACACCGCAGACGCGTACCTCGTTGTACATGAAGGGTCGCTACGACATCACCGACAGCATCAGTTTCCGTGCCGACGCGATGTACAACGAGCGGCGTTCGGAACAGCAGCTGGCTGGCTTCCCGCTCAATGGCGGCGTCAGCAATAATTTCCTCATGAGCGGCGACAGCTACTACAACCCGTATAACACCATTTATGGTGGCGACGGCCGGGACGTGATCTGGAGCCACCGCCTGACCGAACAGCCCCGCGTCTATCAGCAGAACGTCAAGACCTTCCACACCTATGTCGGTCTCGAAGGCGCGTTCGAATTCGGCAACCGCTTCTTCAACTGGGACGTCGGCTACAACTTCAACAAGTCGGACCAGGAAGATGCGCAGATCGGCGACGCCAATATGCTGAACGTGGCTGCCGGTATCGGTCCGTCGGAAGTTCGCGATGGCCGCGTCGTCTGCGTCGACGCGCCGGGCGGCGAAATCATCGACGGCTGCGTGCCGTTCAATCCGCTGTCGCCGGCCGGCGGCGTGACCCAGGAAATGCTGGACTACATCCTGTTTACCGCGCAGGACGCTTTCCAGGGCCGTAGCGAATCCTTCACGGCCAATATCAGCGGCGAGCTGTTCGAGCTTCCGGGTGGCATGATGGGCTTTGCGACCGGTATCGAGTCGCGCAAGGAGAGTGGCTTCGACCGTCCGGACGCGTTCGTAGCGGCCGGTTTTACTTCCGGCAACTCCCGCCAGCCGACCGAAGGTGCCTATGATCTCGACGAGATCTACGCCGAACTCGCGATTCCGCTGCTGGCCGATGTGACCGGTGCACAGTTGCTCGAGTTCTCGCTGGCGTCCCGCTACTCGGACTACAGCAACTTCGGCGACACCTTGAACAGCAAGTTCGGCTTCAAGTGGAAGCCAATCGACGATCTGCTCGTCCGCGGCAACTGGTCGCAAGGTTTCCGCGCCCCGCCGATCCAGACGCTGTTCCGCGGCCAGACCGACACCTTCACCCAGTTCGGCGACATCTGCTCCGAGGATTACGGCGGACGCAATGCCACCATCGCCGCCAATTGCGCGGCCGGTGGCGTACCTGCCGGATTCATCCAGCAGACCAACCAAGGCATGGGCTATTTCGGCCAGACCATCTTTCCATTCACACTGGGTGGCAACCCGAACGCTGGCCCGGAAAGCTCCACCAGCAAGACGCTCGGCTTCGTCTACAGCCCGTCGTTCGTGGACAACCTGGACATCTCGCTTGACTGGTGGAATGTCGAGATCGAGGACGCCCTCAACACTCCGTCGGCCGCGGACATCCTCAGGAAGTGCTATGAGGAAGGCGCCCAGGGGTTCTGTGACCTCCTGACCCGTCGTGCGGACGGCCTGATCGTCGACATGCAGCTCGTGCCGGCGAACTTCAGCATCATTGAAGTGGAAGGCTGGGACTTCAACGCCAGCTACCGCATGCCCGACACCGCCTACGGCAGCTTCAGCTTCGTCTTGGACAGCTCCTATACGTCTAAGTGGGAAGAGACCTTCGCGCCCGGGGACGAGCCCGAGAGCCTGGTCGGCCAATACCTGCAGTCGGATCCGTACTGGCGTCTGCGCGCCAATGCCACGATCGATTGGACGATGGGTGACATCGGTGTGGCATGGACGGCCCGCTATAACTCCGGCCTGACCGAGGACTGCCCGTTCATTGCTGACCCGGGTGAGCCGGCGGTCGGGCTTTGCTCGGACGAGTTCCGCCGCAATGACGCAGGTCCCGACGGACGCAACCGCCTGGGCGCGACCACCTACCACGACGTTCAGTTCCGCTATGAACTGCCGTGGAACGGTACGGTCAAGCTGGGTGCGAACAACGTGTTCGCGAAGGAACCGCCGGTCGCTTTCAATGCGTTTGCCAACAACTTCGACCCGCAGTACGACATTCCGGGCCGTTACACGTACATGGAGTACGTGCAGCGCTTCTGATCGGCATGTAACCAAGCAATACTACTGCGGCCCCGAAAGGGGCCGCAGTTTTTTGGTTAGAAGTGGTTCCAAGATTCGGCTTCAATTCGCGGCAATTTCCGAGAGTTGGAGGGCGACCTGATGACGAATCCCGCCGTGCGATTCCACCCAGATCGACCGCTTCTGCCGGGTGTTGGGCGAAGCGGGGAAGAAGAATTTCTGACCATGACGGTCGAAACTGCGATCGCCATCGAAACAGTGAAGCCGGAGAAGTTCGGGCAGGTATTGGTGTCGACACCACGGTGCGGGAGAAGGTCATCGCCTATCCGACTGGCGACCGCTTTCTGGAGGTGGCCCGCGCGAAGATCGCGCTGCTGGCCAAATGCGCCGCGAACTCAAGCAGACCTACGCCAAAGAGAGCAAGCAGCTACGCTGCCAAGCTGGTGGCTATGCGCATGCGGAGCAATTCAAGCGCCTGCGTCGGGTGCTCAAAAGGCAACGCACCCCTGAAGTCAATGTCCATCGTGATCGCGACCCGCCGAGCCATCATCTTGCGGCTGTACCAGTCGATCACCGCGGCCAGGTAGACGAACACGGGCCATCGGGACGTCACTGATATCGATGGTCTCGACCCGACTGGGCCGGTCGATCTTCAAGTGGCGCAGCACCCGGCTGCCGGGAAAGGGGCTTCCAGATGGAATTCGTCGACCCGGCGCATCAGTGCCAGATCCTCCGGCGAGGCCGGGTGGCAGACAGTACATGCTGCTGCGGATGATGCCACCGTCTGCCGGGCCAGTCTCAGTATTATTTGAGACGAACTCCGTGACCAGAGCAGCGAAGTTCCGTTCTTCAAGATGAGCCGTTTAACGAGGCTTTAATTTTCGTCAGGCCGAGACTACTATCGAGACGGCTTGCCGAATTTGGCGCCTGAATTGACTCCGTCGGCGAGCTTACTTGGGGGGACCTCAAACCACATTTCGGAGAGAGAAGAGAGATGACACTCAAGACCACCAAGCTCCGTGACGCGATCGTCTTCGCACTCGCCGTGGGCGCCACGACCATGGCCGGCACCGGCGTCGCCATTGCGCAGGACCAGCAGGAACAGACCGACCCCACCGTGGCCGAACTCGACCGGATCACCGTCACGGGCACCCGTATCCAGAGCCAGACGATCACCGCCTCGTCCCCTGTGGCCGAGATCCAGAAAGAGGAGTTCCAGTTCGCAGGCGCCACGCGTGTCGACGACCTGGTCAACCAGTATCCACAGTTGTCTCCGGTCTTCGACTCGTTCGAGAACAATGGCGCTACCGGCTATCCCACCGTCGATCTGCGCGGCCTCGGACCGCAGCGCACCCTCACCCTGGTCAACGGCCATCGCCTGCCGCCAGGCGGCCTGAACGTCGGATTCCGTGACATCAGCATCATCCCGGCCGCGCTGGTGAACCGGGTGGACATCCTGACCGGCGGCGCCTCGGCCGTGTACGGGTCGGACGCCATCGCCGGCGTGGTCAACTTCGTCCTCGACACCGAGTTCGAGGGCGTCAGCCTCACCGCCGGCCACAGCGCTTACCAGCACAGCAACGACAACGAGTACATCCAGGGGCTCATGGATGCACGCGACTTCGACTATCCCACGGGCAGCTCCGGCTTCGACGGCGCCTCCAACAACATCGACATCGCCATCGGCAGCAGCTTTGCCGACGGCGCCGGCCATGCGATGGCCTGGCTGACCTGGCGCAAGAACGATGCGCTGTTCCACGGAGAGCGCGACTATTCCTCCTGCGCCCTGACCGCCAACGGTTCCGGCTGCGGCGGCTCCGATACCAATGCCACCGGCAACTTCTACTTCTTCCAGACCGAAGATTTCCTCAACACGACCCCGGCCAGCCTCAATCCCGACGGCAGCTACACCAATGCCTATGGCGCACCCTACAACTATGCGCCTCCGAACTATTACCAGCGTCCTGACGAGCGCTACACCTTCGGCTCCTCGCTGAAGTACGAGGTCAACGAGCACTTCCGTCCCTACCTGGAGACCATGTACGTCAACAAGCAGGACTCGATACAGATCGCGGAGTCCGGCGCTTTCTTCACCCTCGTTGACGGGCTGGACTGCACTACCCCGTTTCTCGGCAGCGCATGCGCCGACCTCGGCCTCGATCCCGACCTTCCGGTCGGCGTCTATGTCGCCAAGCGCAATGTCGAAGGCGGCCCGCGCATCTTCGATAGCGAAACTTCCGCCTTTACCGTGATGGCGGGCGCCGAAGGCGACATCAACGACAACTGGTCCTACAACGCATCCTACTTGATCGGCCACAACAGCACGGACACGCAGGGCTTCAACGACTTGCTGAGCGACCGCATCGTCGACGCCCTGGTCGGCTGCCCGCCGGACGCGTTCAACGGTTGCATTCCCTACAATGTCTGGGAGCCCGACAGCGTGACGCCCGAGGCTGCGGCGGCGCTGGCGGGCGTCAGCCTGCTCAAAGTCAGCACCGACCTGAAGGTGGTCAACGCCTACGTCACCGGCGATCTCGGCTTCGGCTTCGGTTCGGCGAAGGGAGACACCGTGTCCCTGGTCGGCGGCGTGGAATGGCGCGAGGAGAGAATCGACGTCACCCCCGATAGCGACAGCCAGGCCGGCAACTTCGCCGGATCGGGCGGACCGACGCTGCCGGTCGGCGGCAAGATCAGCGTGACCGAACTGTTCCTGGAGAGCATCGTGCCGCTGGTCAAGGATGCCGGCTTCATCGACAACCTCAACCTGGATCTCGGCTACCGGCTGTCCGATTACAGGGACTCCGAAACGGCCAACACCTACAAGATCGGGTTCAGCATGACCATGCTGGAGAACTATCGACTCCGCGGCGGCTACAACCGCGCCATCCGCGAACCCGGCATCAACGACCTGTTCGCCATTCAGCAGCTCGCGCTGTTCGCCGGCCCCGACCCCTGCGCTGGTGCCACTCCCGAGTTCACGCAGGAACAGTGTGCCAATACCGGCGTGAGCCCCGGCCGCTACGGCTCGGTCCCGGCCGCCACGGCGGATCAGTACAACCAGTTCATCGGCGGCAATCTCGAGCTCGAGCCCGAAACGGCCGACACCTGGACCCTGGGCTTCGTGGCCACCCCGCTCGACAACCTGCAATTCAGCGTCGATTACTACGATGTCAAGATCACGGACACGATCGACCCGATCGGCGCCATCACCATCCTGCGTTTCTGCGGCCTGACGGGCGACCCGTTCCTGTGCGACAAGGTGCAACGCAACGCGGCCACCGGCGATCTCTGGCGCGGCAGCGATCCGAACAGCTCCGGCTTTGTCGAGAACCTGACCGACAACTTCGGCGAGCGGCGCGTCCGCGGCATCGACCTGGGCGCCTCCTATCGCTGGGACATGCTCGGCGGCCGGGTGTCGGCCTCGCTCATGGGTTCTCACGTACTGGAGAATGAGTTCAATCCGCTACCCGGCGTGAACGACGATGCCATCTACGACTGCGCGGGCAGGATCAACGTGGATTGCCAGACCCCGGAATGGCGCCATATTGCCAATCTCCGCTATGCCCGCGACATCTACACCGCAAACCTGCGCTGGCGCTATGTCGGTGAGATGGATTATGTCGACCATGACGGCAACCGGCTGGACACCGATGTCCTGCTGCGCGACAAGGGCAAGCTGGGCGCCCAGAACTACATCGACCTCTCGGGATCGATCCTGTTCGGCCAAACGGCGGAGGTGACGCTCGGCGTCAACAACATCTTCGATCGCGAACCGCCGATGGTCGGCGCCTCGCTGGCGCTGAACGCCAATGCACCGGGCGGCTACGACCAGGCGGGCCGTTTCGTCTTCACCAACATCACGTTCCGGTTCTAAGCAGGACACTGACGCGCGACTTCGAGCGGCGGGCTACGGCCCGCCGCTTTTTTTTGCCCCCACGTTGCGCGCCTGCGAGAATCTCGCGAAGCCTTCGGCAAGAATTGAAGGCTGACCAGTTCGTCGTCCGAACCGCACCTGCGTTCTTTTGCCCTCGGCAGTGTTGACGGCGCATCATGGGAATCGACCGCGCACCCCGCTTCGTGTGACGTGAACGGCCATGGGCAAAAGCACCCCCAGAGTCGGCATGGACGCATGCAAAGCACTTGATTACGTCGATGAACTGCGTAATTCTCCGGGAAAAGGGGGCATCGGATATGCCGTCCGTCAACCTCACCAGGGGAGTGTGTCGATGAACGTACGTATTCTGGTTTCGATTTGCCTGTTGGCGTTTCCTTTCGCCAGCAATGTCCAGTGCGCAGAGCCCGACGACGCGGCCGAAGCGGCGGAACCTGCCACGGCACATGCCGAACGCATCACCGACACGGGTGCGTATATTGCGGAAATCGAAGACTCCCTGGTGCTGGCGCGAAACGGCGACTACGGCCGACTCAAGCGTGGTTCCATGGGTCGTCTGGAGTCTTCGCGGGACCGTATCGTCGACCTTCTGGACGGTCATGAAAGCGCGCGGGAACTGCCGACCGAAGACCGCATCGCGCTTTACAAGGCCCAGGAACAGATCAGTTCGATCCTGCGCAACAACGACAAGGACCGCGTGGTTTGCAAACGCATAACCACGACCGGTTCCCGTGTTCCGGTTAACGAGTGCCTGACCGTGGCCGAGCGCGAAGTGCGTGCCCAGGTTGCGCGCGAAAACACCGAAAAGCTGATTCGCAACGTCTGCACCCCGGGCGAAGGCCAGTCTTGCGACTGAATTCGCCTATGTCCGGCCCGTACTGATCCCCGCCCGCATCAGTTGGTCCGCGAGCGGACGGAGGCCGGCCTCGTACCGACGCCATTTGCCGACGGAACTCGTGTAGACCGGTTCCCGGACCTGCGCGGCGCTGGCAGTGGTCGAGGGCGCATCGCTTTTCGCCGGCGACAGCACCTCGGGCCGCCAGTCCAGGCCGCACCAGGCGAGGAGGCGGCGGGCCTGTCCTTCGGTGTCGGTCACTAGGTCCTCGTAGCGCACGTCGAGGATGGCATCCGGCATGACGGCATGCCAATGCCGCATCAGCCGATGGTAGGTGATGTAGTACGCCCCCAGTTCCGCGAGGTCGTACGAAAAGTGGTACGCCTGGTTGAACAGCGTCTTGTACACCGCGTAGCAGCTGTCCATGGGATCGCGCACCAGGTGGATGATCCGCGCCTTCGGCAGCGCTCTCCTGATCAGGCCGCAATACATGAAATTGATGGGCATCTTGTCGATGAACATGCGGCTGCCGGGAGCCGCCTCGCGCGCGCTGCGCATGTAGTCGCGCCCGAGCGCGGCGAAATCCAGTAGCAGCGAAGCCTCGACCATGGTCTTGCCGGGATGGGCCGAGAGGCGCTCATGCGCCGCGGCCGCCAGCGCCTGGCCGTAATCCGGCAGCTCACCGGCCGAGGCCACTTCACCGTGTCGTCCCAGCAGGCGTTCCACCAGCGTCGTGCCGGTGCGTGGCATGCCGACGATGAAGATGGCGCCTTCCTCGCCATGGCCTGGAATCTCCGCCCGCATCGCCTCGGCGGTATAGGTCGCGCGAATGCCGTCGATCGCGGTGCGTTCGGCCGCGGCGTCGTAGCGGAGCGTCCGGCGCTTGAGCGCGGCGGCTTCGGTCAGAACGGTGAAGGAACGATCGGCATGGCCCAGGTCCTCGAGCTCCTTGGCGAGCGCATACAGGCAGGCAGCGCGCCTGGTCGCATCGGGAAATCCCGCCGTCAGTCGCGCCTGCAGGTCGTCGACGTGGTTGCGAACGTCCGTCTGCCGGCGCAGGGTGGAGCGCAGGTACAGCGCGTGCCCGATCGCGGGCGAGTCTGTCGGGAGCGCTCCGAGGCTCTTTTCCGCACCGGCGAAATCGCCGGTGAAGAACTGGGCAGTGGCAAGGTCGTACAGAAGATCCGGACTGCCGCACCCGACGGCGAGCGCCTGCTCGTACAGTTCGCGCGCACGCGCCGGATCGTTGCAGCCGCCGTAGATCTTGCCGATCGACCACAGTGCGCGCCCGTCGTCACCAGCGAGAGCAGCAGCCTCTGCAGCCACCTGCCGTGCCTCCGCCCGGCGCCTGAGCTGCAGCAGGATGCGGGCCTTTTTCAGCAGAAGCGCCACCTCGCCGCGCATGACGCCGATCGCTGCATCGATCAAGCCAAGCGCCGTCTCGGCATCACCGCCGGCAAGTCGGACTTCGCTGGCGAACAACAACACCTGGGGATCGCGCGTATGCGCCGCGAGCAGGCTTTCGCTCAATCGTGCGGCGTCTTCCATCCGATCCTGGCGCAGCAGTTCGAAGCCTTGTCCGATCTGCTGTCGTAGCGTGGCGCTTGCCGCAGTACTGCTCATCCGAGCGTCGATCATGCTGTGCCTCTACCTGTTTTCTTGCGCTTCCGGGCCGATGGGCCATCGCCTGTGGCGGCGGCTCCGTGGTCAAGAGCAGCCGAGCAAGCTCGGCTCTACGGCCCGTGAGTCCCTTGCGGCCTGCCGTCGGGTCGCTACCTGATTCTTCAGGCCTGTCCATGGAACTCGCGCGCCGCCGCGGACAAGGTCTTGACCATATCGCGCTCGCCCGGGGAAAGCAGCGGGTTCCATACGTCGAAGATCAGCACCACGCGCAGTTCGTCGCTGTCGTTGCGGGCCTCGTGCTCGATGCTGTCGTCGAAGATCAGCACCTCGCCGACTTTCCACCGCCGCTGCTCGAAGCCGACCCGGTAGAAGCAGCCCTCCGGCACGACCAGCGGCAGATGCACGATCACCCGGGCATTGGTCTCGCCCTGGTGCGGCGGGATCCGGGTATGCGGCGCGAGGGCGGAAAACATCGCATTCGGGCACAGGCCCCCGATGTCGGCCATGTCGACGGCCGCCAGCGCCTGCGCGGTCTGCGGACAGCGTTGCTGGTGTTCGGCAAGCGGCTCCCCGTTCTGCCACAGGAAGTAGCTGCTCCAGCGCCGGGAATGGTTGAGCTCCTGCCACTGGTTGACCGGGGCGCCCGGCTCGTAGGCCACGTAGGGCTTGAAGGCCTCCCGTTCCTGCGCCAGCACGACGTCCAGTTCCGATGCGATCGCACCGGTTTGCGCCTCCAATGCCTCGACCCAGTCGAAGGCGTCGCGCTCGAAGAACGGAATCGCCGGCAGCCGCGGGACATGAAGCCGGTTGCACTGCGACGGATACGGTCGCGACTGCCCGCTCAGGATCGCGCCGGCCTCGCGCCAGCGCTGGGCTTCGAACGGCGTGAGGGCCGCCAGTTGCGTGCCGGCCCGATCCGCCAGGAACGCGGCCAGCGCCCGCCCGTAACCCTGGACCTGGCTGTGCGCATGCGCCAGCTGACCGCGCAGCGCCGGCGGCCATTGCGGCTCGGACGGCGCCACCTGCAACGCATTACGGTAGACGGTCGCCGCCATCTTGGGCCGGCCGTGCCGTTCCAGGTGGTCGGCCTTGGCGAGCAGTCCGGGAAGAAAATACTGATCGGCGGCGAGCGCAGCGTCGAGCGCCTTCAGTTCACCGGCGCTGTCGCCCTGTTCGCGCAGGATCACGCTCTTGGACAGCAGCACCATCGGATCGCGCGGCGCCGCGGCATGCGCGGCCTCGACCAGCTGAAGCGCCTCGGCCAGTTCGCCGCGCCTGAACGCATGCACGCCCAGGCTGTGCAGCGCCTGCGGATGCCGGGGATCCCGGGCGCGAACTTGCTTCCACAACCGCTCCGCCTCGTCCCAGCGGCCCTGGCTGGCGGCGGTTCCGGCTGCATGGGCCAGCGACTTGAGCGTGTCGTTCATCGAAAGCTCCCGGACGTCCGAAGGAAATGGGCGTCCCCGGCCCGGCAAGAATACCGTGCAGCGAAGCGGGACCACCCGCTGGCCTCGTCATGTCGTCGTAGAGCGGAGCTTGCTCCGCTGCCGTCCGAGCAAGCGCAGCCGAGCAAGCTCAGCTCTACACCCGGACATCCCTCGCGGCTTGCCGCGATGCCATTTAGCGTTTGCCGTCGTGCGGGATCATGTCGAAAGCGATGGTGATGCGCGGCTGCTCGTCCTGGAACGGGACGGTACCGTGCCAGAGATAGGACGGGAACAGCGCCAGCTTGCCGGGTTCCGGCCGGATCAACCGCCGCGGCGCCAGCTCCAGCCCCAGCTCCAGCGGCGGCTGGCCGAACTGGATGCACCCGGCATCCCCGTCGTCCACCGCCGGCGCCCTGACCGACGGCGGCAACGAGACGTAATAGGCCGAACTCATCCAGCCCTCGGAATGGATATGGTTGACGTGGTTTCCGGACGACCACAGCCTGACCGACCACGAGCCGACGATGCGCACGCCGTCGGCCTTGCGCATCAGGAACGGGTGGCGGGGATCGGAAGGCAGCGTCGCCACCCAGCGTTCGACCGCCCGCAGCAGCGATGACCGCGCAGCCTCCAGCAGCGGATCCCGCCGGCCGAACAGGCGACCCGGCGTCTGCGAACCGCCGCGCAGGCTTTGCTGGACGGGTTCGCGTCCGGCCTGGTGCATCGGCGCCAGGGTCGCCGTCAGCGCATCCAGGAAGTCCGGCTGGCCGACGAACCCCGCGGGCGGCTCCACCTCGACCAGGGCGACCAGGCGCTCGTAGTCGCACAGCCAGAACTCGCGCGGGTCGTCCAGCAGTCGCCAGGCGGTCGCCAGGTGGGCCCAGGCCTGTTGGTTGGCCGGATCGATCCGGGTCGCCTCCGCAGCCCGCCCGGCCGCCGCATCCCATTTGCCGCGCCTGAGCAGGTGGCGCGTGTAGGCGTTGAGGAAATCGGCATCGCGGCCGCCCAGGGCACGGTGCACCCCGGCATACAGCGCACCGGCCTGCTCCGCGCGGTCCAGGGCTTCCAGCGCTTCGGCTTCCAGCCACGCGAACAGCGGGCGGTCATCCTGCGCACGCAGCATCCGGATCTCGTCCAGCGCCTCGTCCGCGCGGCGCGCCGACAGCAGGAATCGCGCGAACGCCGACCGCAGCGGGCCATTGCGCGGCTGGCTGCGCACAGCCGCGCGGAACCCGGCGACCGGATCCTCGTCCGACGCGAGCGCCGGGCCGTATTCCCACAACAGATGCGCGAGGGTGGTATGCCCGGGGACGAACCCCGGGTGTTCCCGGACGACACGCCGCGCCTGCTCCAGCGCTTCGCCGGGCCGGCCGTCGTCCAGCAGTACCCCGGCGCGCGCGTCGGACAGTTCGGCGCCGGCCTGTCCCGATTCGGCAGCCCGGTCGAAGCAGGCGATCGCTTCGCCGGACCGGCCGAGCAGCCGCAGGACCGCACCGAGATTGACCCAGGCCGATCCGTATCCCGGAACCAGCGCAAGCGCCTTCCGGAACGCCTCCTCCGCGGCCTCGAACTCGCCATCCGCGCGGCGCGCGTTGCCGAGCGCGTGCCAGGCGAGTGCGGAGCCCGGCTGCAACTGCACGGCGCGTTCGAGCGCCTTCAGCGCCTGCCGGCGCTGCCCGGCCCCGAGCGCGGTCATCCCCAGCTCGGTCCAGGCCTTGGCGAAGTCCGGCGCCGCATCGACGGCGCGCCGGAAGGTCGACAGTGCCTCTTCCGTCCGCCCGGCCTTGCGCAGCAGCGTCGCGTAGTTGACCAGGATCAGCGGATGCTCCGGCGCGAGTTCGAGCGCGCGCCGGAATGCCTGTTCGGCCGCCGCGACATCCCCCGCTTCGGCATGGCACATGCCCAGCAGTTGCTGGGCGTCCGGGGCAAGGGTCGCCTCTGCGGCGACGCGGCGACCGATCGCCAGGGCGTCGCTGGTGTTGCCGGCCTTGAGCAGCCGGAGCGCAGTCTCCAGTTGCCGGGCCTGTCCCGCGTCGAGAGCCTGGACGACGGTACGCGGCGCTGCCATGTCGCTACTGGATGCGCCGCGCCCGCAGCGCCCCCCGGCGTCCCGGGGGAACCAGGAGGTATGTTCCCAGGGCGGCCCTGCGGATGGTCACCCGGTCGCCCTTCTCGAGATGACCCCTGGACGTCACCTCGGGCAGCAGCCAGACCTGGCCGTTGTCCAGGGTGACTACGCGCCCGCCGGACGAGCGATGGATGACGTTCGCCAGCGTGGCCTCGATCCGGTCGAGCGCAGCGTCGCGCTGGCCTTCGGGCGCGCGGGCGCGCAGCTGCGTCCGGCTGAGGCCGAACTCCTGCTGCGCCGCGTCCCGTTCGGATTCATTGGCAGCGGCCGTCGTTGAAGCACCGGTCGCGGGCGGAAAGGCGACGTCGTAGCAGGCCAGGCGTTCGGCGGAATCCGCCACGGCGGCACAGGGGTGGGATCCCTCCGCCGGTTCGGCGGCCGACACGGCAATGGCCGCCCCCGCGATCAGCACGACTCCCGCGACGGCACGCAACAATGAGATCGACATGCGTCGCTCCTTACCCAAAGGTTGCAGGCATCGGCCACGCCGCCGGCGCATTCCATCGCCGCACCTGCACCGTGATAATCTTCTTCGCCCCTTCAGGAACATGCAAGCATTGAGCCGGGAGCCGTGGGAAACCTACTACCGCGGGGGCGCAATCGCGACCTGCCCGACGGCGCCGGACGGAGGTTACGACCTCGAGGTGCGCCAGGCGTGGGTCGAATTCTTCTCCACGCTGGCCGACGGCGCGCGGATCCTGGATGTGGGCACGGGCAATGGCGTGGTGGCGTTGATCGCATCGGAAACGGCTTCGGCAACCGGCCGGCACTGGGAAATCCACGGCACCGACCTGGCGCAGATCGATCCGCCGCGGCATGTCCCCGACGGCGCGCGCCGCTTTGCCGGGATCACCTTCCACGCCGGCGTGGCGACCGAGCGCCTGCCGTTCGAAGCGCAAGGCTTCGATGCGGTCTCCGGCCACTACGCGCTCGAATACACCGATACCGCCGCCGCGCTCGCCGAGATCCGGCGGGTGCTCAAGCCCGGCAGCGAAGCGCAGTTCATCATGCATCACGCGGATTCGGCGCTGGTGCATAGCGCGCGCTTGTCGCTGCGCGAATCGGAATTCGTGCTGAAGCGGACCAAGATCTACCGGCGGCTGCACCGGCTGGTCACCATGGAGCAGGTGACGCCAGGCACCACCGAACGCGTCACGGCGGAACTGCGTGCCGCGATCCAGGCACTGAAGCAGGCTCTGCAGCAGGCCAGGCAGGCGGGCGCGGGACAGGTGCTGAGCGTGGCCCTCGACGCCGTCCAGAAGCTGCTGGTCGCCAGGCGGGAGATGAAGCCGCAGGCGGCCGGGTTGGAAGTCGATCGCGCGGAAGCCGAGCTGCACGCCTCGGCCCGGCGCCTGAACGACCTCATCGCCCATGCCCGCAACGAAACGGACATGGCGGCCATCGAGCAGCAGGCGGCGACGGCGGGCTTCACCCGAATCGAGCGCCTCCCCCAGTTCCACGACGGCAGCAACCTCGTCGGCTGGCAACTCCTGCTCCATCGCCCATGACCGGCCCGAATGATGCGATGACCGATCAGCCCGAAGAACTGCTGCGCCAGGCGGCCAAGTTGCACCGCGAGGGCCGTCGCCCGGAAGCCATCGAACTCTTCCGGCAGGTGCTGGCCACCCGTCCGCAGGTGGCCGAGGGCTGGTACGAACTCGGCTACCTGCTCAAGGCCGAAGGCCGGCACGAGGAGGCGCTCGAGGCCTACGGCGAGGCGCTGGCGCGCGGCATCGGGCGGCCGCAGGAGGTGCACCTGAACCGGGCGGTGATCTATTCGGACCACCTGCGCCGCGACCAGGACGCGGAGCGCGAGCTCCGTGTGGCGCTGGCGATCGATCCCGACTACGTGCCGGCGCTGCTGAACCTCGGCAACCTGCACGAGGAGCGCGGCCGGCTGCAGGACGCCCTCGTCTGTTACGACCGCCTGCTCGCCGGCACGGACCAGCCCGATCGCCCATACCAGGATCTTCGCGGCGAGGCGCTGGCGCGCAGCGCGAACCTGCGTCCGCCCGCCGGCGTCGACGACCCGCTGTTCCACCGGCTGCGCGAGGCGGCCGCGATCCAGCCGAACAAGACCATGCGGGCCAACCTGCTGTTCGCGCTCGGACGCGCCTACGACAGGCTGGGGCAGTTCGATCCGGCGTTCGACGCCTGGGCCAAGGCCAACCGCTGCCTGCAGCGACAGGCGGGCCGCACCTACGAGCCTGCACGTGCCGCCGCATGGATCGACGACATGATCCGGACCTTCACGCCCGCCGGGCAGGAAAGCCCGGCTGCCATCGACGGCGGCAGCGCGGAACCGCTGTTCATCTGCGGCATGTTCCGCTCCGGTTCCACCCTGATCGAACAGGTGCTGGCCGCCCATCCGCAGGTGAGCGCCGGCGGCGAGCTCGACTACCTGCTGCGGCTCGCGTTCGGCTCGCTCGCGCCCTACCCCGCGTCGATGGCCACGCCCGATCCGGAGCGCGAGGCCAGGCTTGCCGACGGCTACCGCGCACACATGGCCAACCTGTTTCCCGAGGGCATCGCCGGCCGCTACATCACCGACAAGCGCCCCGACAATTTCCTGCTGATCGGCCTCATCAAGCGCCTGTTCCCGACAGCGAAGATCATCCACACCTGCCGTCACCCGCTCGACACCGGCCTTTCGGTGTTCATGCACCACCTCGACCTGCGCGTGGCCGGCTACTCGTGCGACCTGGGCGACATCGGCCATTTCTACGGCCAGTACCGCCGCCTGATGGCGCACTGGCATTCGCTCTACGGCGACACCATCCTCGATTTCGACTACGACGACTTCGTGCGCGCGCCGAAACCGGCGCTGGAGCGGCTGCTCGCCTTCCTCGGCCTCGACTGGGACGATCGCTGCCTGGAATTCCACCGGCTCGGCAACACGGTGAAGACCGCGAGCTACTGGCAGATCCGGCAGCCGCTGTCGGACCGCGCCTCAGGGCGCTGGCGCAACTACTCTTCGCACCTGGAGCCCTTGCGGCAGGCGTTACAGGAGGCCGGTGTCGATTTTGGAGGAAGCCAGAAGAACATGCTGTGAGGTATCCTGTTCTGGTTTGTTGCTTACGGCTCAAACGTAGGACGTTTGATAGAAGAAAGTGCACTCTGACTCCTGTTTTCCAGCAACAACTGCTGGGCTTGATCGACACCTTCATCACCGCAGAACAGAACCGACAGGGAACCAAGCCATGAAGCTCAAGAAGATCCTCACCATCGGCTACGAGGCTGCGGATTTCGGCGACTTCCTGGAGACCCTCAATGCCCTCGGCGTCAACACGCTGCTCGACATCCGTGAACTGCCGATCTCGCGTCGTCGCGGCTTCGCCAAGACCGCCCTGCGCGAGGGACTGGCCAGCGTCGGCATCGACTACCGCCACGAGCCACGCCTCGGGTCGCCGAAGGCCATCCGCCACCAATTGCGCGATGACGGCGACTACAAGAAGTTCTTCCGCGATTTCGACCGCTATCTCGACAAGCAGAACGACCTGCTCGAACAACTGGCCGAAGAGCTGAGCGGTACCGTGGCGCTGCTGTGCTACGAACGCGACCACACCACCTGCCACCGCCGCTCGGTGGCCGACGCACTCAGCAAGCTCTCGGGGATCACGCCCAAGCACCAGGGGGTACAGGGACATGCTCAGCGGCAAGCAGCAACGCGTGCGCGCGCGCATCTTGGTCAAGGCCTACCCGCAACCTAGCCACAAGTACGAAGAGACCGTCTGCGTGGCGGCCGCCAGCGAGGACGGCCGCGAGATGCTGCGGCTCTATCCGGTCCGCTACCGGCACCTGTCCAAGGATCGGCAGTTCGAACGTTTCGACCTGATCGAGATGGACGCCGGGCGGCCTCGCGACGATCACCGGCCCGAGAGCCGGCACGTGGACGAGGATTCCATCCGCATCGTCGGCCACGGCCGCGACCTGAGCGACGCCGCCAAAGTGCGGTTGTGGAAGCCGTTCATCGCGCCCAGCCTCAAGGCCCTCCACGAAGACAACAAGATCGCCAGCCGCAGCTTCGGCATCGTCAAGCCCGATCCGGGCAGCATGCAGTTCTTCCATAAGCCGGTAAGGCAGACCAGCGAACAGGAACAGGCGCTCAGCAGCTCGCTGTTCCAGCAGAACGCGCTCTTCCAGGATCCGCTCAAGCCGCTCGACAAGCCCGAGTATTCCTTCGGCTACCGCTTTACCTCCGGCGGCCACGCGCACACCCACCTGGTCCACGACTGGGAAGTGCAGGCAGCTTATTTCGCCTACCGTAAGCGCTACGGGGACAAGGCGCTGAACATGCTGCAGCAGGAGTACGGCGAGCGCATTCCCACCCGCAACCCGCACTTCATCATGGGCACCATGAAGGCCCACCCGCAGACGTTCATCGTCATCGGCATCCTACGCTCGGGCCTCGATCCTGCCGATCTCGACAGGCAAGCGGGCTTGTTCTGATGACCGACTACCACTACACCATCGAACCGATCCGCCGGGAACGGGACGACGATCCAGTGATCACACGTGTGATGGAAGAGGCTTGGCAAACGACATGCATGGAACCGGAACCGCTGGCGCCGATTGAGCCGCCAGTGATCGGTTGGCAGCTCACGCTGCGCCTCGATGGCGAGGCGGTCGAACAGCGCAAGTTCGCCGGTGGCGAAGATGCCTATGCAGCGGCGCAGGGCGCAGACTGCGCGTGGCTGGAGCAACATGGATGGGATTGCGTGCACACGTTCACCGCACGTGCCATCCAGGTCTGGCAACGCATGGCGTGGGGTCAGAGGCGCAAACGGAACTGGATGCCTTCGAGGCCGACTGGGGCGGCAAGTACCGTGCCGTGGTGCGATTGTGGCGCGGGAACTGGGACAGCATTATTCCGTTCTTCCAGTTCCTGCCGGAGATCCGCAAGGTGATCTACACGACCAACGCGATCGAATCGTTGAACATGGTCATGCGCAAGTACACCCGCAACCGCCGCATCTTCCCGAACGACGAGGCAGCGCTCAAGGGACTGTTCCTGGCGATCCGGGAGGCATCGAAGAACTGGAAATCGATCCATCACTGGAAGCCGGCCTTGCAGAGCTTCCAGCTGATGTTCGGCGAGGAGCGCGTGCCGCTGGATGCGCTGTGAAAACTGAGGTTACACAGTTCGTTTGACAGACCCAACTCAGTTACACAGTTCGTTTGACAGACCCGAAACTCGGTCGCCCAGATACTCCGCCAGTTCCTCGGTATCGCGCCTGACCGCCTGGCGTGCGCGTTGCAGGCGCAGCCGCAATGCCGTCGGCCATTGCGACTCGGGCGGCGGGCTTTCAAAGTGTCCCGAAATACCTTCGCCGCCGCCCTGGACTTGCGGTTCCTCTGGAAGAACCCGTCCTTGCCCAGCAGGGCGGGCAGAAAGTACGGATTGATCGCCAAAGTGGCGATGATCGCGTTCCCCTCCCGGCCGGGCTGCCCTGACTCGCGATGAAACCCGGCCAATGGTCAACGGGACCATCGGTTCGCGCGGCGCCTGCAGGCGCGCCGTCTCGAGCAGCTCCAGCGCACCGACGGAATCGCCGCGCTGGAAGGAGTGCACTCCCGAGCTGAATAATGCTTGCAGATGGCTTGGATCCAGTTGCGGATCCGGGTCCATATGCGTTCGGCTTCCTGCCAGCGGCCCTCCGCCGCTGCCGCAGCCGTCACGTTCACCAGCGCTGTCAGTTCCCCGCTCACCTGCAATTTCCCTTGCGACGCCCGTGGAGCCCAATCTTCAAAACCAGTGTCTCCAGGAGGTACGCGCGCGACAAAGCGGCTCGGCGGAGTATCCGCCGAGCCGCGCATAACATCACAAAACTCGCACCATTAAGAAACCAAAAGAAACAAAGCTGCCTAAAGCCGCCATGACTGCGCCAGATACTGACAGAGTTCTTTTGGTAGCAACATGCCCCTCTGCTAGCTCGTTCTTCAACGCAAGATACGACAGAACGAAAGCGGACACAGCCAGTAATCCAGTTAGCGCTAGCGCCATATGTGGAATGAGTGGCACAACAACAATTCCCTCAGGCGTGTCAGATATCGTACCAGTCGCGGAAACCGTAGACAATCCAAAAAGTAAAGAAAAAAAGCCGCATACTAATGACCAGACGGCCTTTGTCATATCAATTAAAGCCTTTGGTACATGTAATCCAGACACGGCCGTTCCTTTCCCCACCCTCGCACCTATAGGTTACGTTACCAGTTCCAATTAACGTGGAACCTGCCCCAAGATCTCCTGCATAGCCAATAAAGCGATACATTCCTCTCTCCCCTTGGAATCTCCATATTTTACTTGGAATTTCCTTAGCTTCCTCAGGAAGCTCATACCCACCACAAAGCTTCGCTGTTCCCGGGGTGACCTCAAGGTCCCGCTTGGCATAGTCATAGTGAAATCGTATGCTACTGCCATCGAGGAATACCCTGTGATTGCCCGTGTTCAAATAACGGTAATCTAGGCTGAATAATCCACCCACGAACGCCATTGCCGGCAGGGAATCGTAATAGAATCTATTTAGCCAATCAATTCTAGTCATTGAACCTTTTATTTCTGAGACCAACTGATTCTTGTACGCAGAATCTCTTATTACGTCGTATGCAGTCCTGACCGTGTCAGGAACATCTCGACAGTCGGGCTCTGAAGAGATCACTCCGTCTGCGAGAGTGTAGTTACTCCCCCCATCGGCTGGAGGAATATATCCATTCTCATCAAACATAAATTCTAGAGAGTTTCCGTTTCTCTGATATGCAGTTCGTGCGGCCGCAAAAGCATTTACAATGGCCGTTGGTGTGGTTCCTTTTTGAACAAACCAACGATACGGCCTACCCTCTTGGCCAGTTGCATACCAACCCACATAGTAGACATCAACCTTGTTGCCGTTGAAATCATAAACGGCGACATCGAAGTAGTCACCTGGGCGTGGGTAGGGCTTCAGAGCCTGCGCAACCTGCTTAGCTCTAGTTTCTTTTACGGTTTCACTGCAGCCTATGCATTCTGCGCTTGGCATAGGGTCTGCGTAAGCCGAAAACGCGGGGAACGCCGCAACAAAGAAAGAACAAAGATAAGGCAGGAAGCGCCGTTGGAAGCGAGGCGTTTCCACCTTTGCCATGTCATGTGACATATAATTCTCCTTACGTCCGAATGTAATTGAGAAGTAAACAGCCTGGCGTCGCCGAGGCCACTTTCATATATAGTCATGTACAGCTTTCATGTCAAATTCATAAAAGAACTGATCAAAAAGGATCCTGGGCCAGAGCAGAAGTGCGAATGCTTGCGGCACCTAGTCGAGGTACACGCACAGCCGCTGCGCCGATCCTGTGACTGCGTCGGGTTTTGCGGCGGCGTGGTAACGGCGCCGCTGGACGTGCCCCGCAGCCTTTCGAAATGGAACGATCGTCGACCAAGTACGGCGTGTGCTGGGAACCCATGCAACGCATGGTCTTCCGGATAACTCGACGGCGGGGTGCTCTGAGATGTAATTCGCAACCCGTGGTGCATGAGCGATCCCGGCATAGACCATCATCGGCACAGCCGACCACTTCGGTTCCGCAGCTAGGCATCCGAATGCAGTAGGTCCGCAGAAATACGCATGTGCTCTTCGGACAGCTCCCGTGGCAGCCGGGCGCCATAGCCCTCGAGATGCACGGCGAAGCCCTTGAGCTCGACGACCCAATCACCGTGATCCAAGCTCAGCAGCCGCTCCAGATTGATGGCTTCAAGCGGAAGCCCACCCAGATACAGATCCGTCGTGTCCGGCAACACACCTATCGGCGTCTGTACGCCTTCCGCCCGGCCCTCCACCCGGCCGATGATCCACTCCAGCACCCGCAGGTTCTCGCTGAAGCCGGGCCACAGGAACCTGCCATCCGCGTCCTTGCGGAACCAGTTGACGTGGAAGATCTTCGGCAGCTTGGCGCCCGGCTTGTCGAACGAGAGCCAGTGGGCGAAGTAGTCGCCGAAGTGATAGCCGCAGAACGGCTTCATCGCCATCGGGTCGCGACGGACGACGCCGGTCTTGCCGGCGGCGGCGGCGGTGGTCTCGGAGGCCATCGCGGCGCCGACCAGGACGCCGTGGGTCCAGTCGCGGGCTTCGAATACCAGCGGCACCAGCGAGGCGCGGCGGCCGCCGAACACGATCGCCGAGATCGGCACGCCCTGCGGATCCTCCGCATGCGGGGAGTACGTCGGACACTGCTTCGCCGAAACGGTGAAGCGCGAGTTCGGATGCGCGGCCGGGCCGTTGGCCGGATCGTACGGCCGCCCCTGCCAGTCCAGCGCCGGCACGCGATCGTCCAGGCCTTCCCACCACGGCTGGTTGTCGTCGGTGACGGCGACGTTGGTGAAGATGGTGTCGCGCGCGATCGTGGCGAGCGCGTTCGGATTCGACCTGGCCGAGGTGCCCGGCGCGACGCCGAAGAAGCCCGCCTCCGGGTTGATCGCCCACAGCCGGCCGTCCTCGCCCGGCCGCATCCAGCAGATGTCGTCGCCCACGGTCCAGACCTTCCAGTCGGCCTCGCGGTAGCGCTCCGGCGGGATCAGCATCGCCAGGTTGGTCTTGCCGCAGGCGCTGGGGAATGCGGCAGCGATGTAGTGCGTCTCGCCCTGCGGATTCTCGATGCCGACGATCAGCATGTGCTCGGCCAGCCAGCCTTCCTGCCGCGCCTGCCAGGAGGCAATGCGCAAGGCGTGGCACTTCTTGCCAAGCAGCGCGTTGCCGCCGTAGCCCGAACCGTAGGACTTGATCGCCAGCTCCTCCGGGAAATGCATGATGAAGCGCCGCTCCGGATCGAGCTCGCCGAGCGAATGCAGTCCCTTGACGAACGTGTCCGTCCGCTCGCCGCGAGCGGCCCCCTCGCGCTCGATCCGCGCCAGCGCCGCGGCGCCCATGCGGGTCATGATGCGCATGTTGGCGACCACGTACGGCGAGTCGGTGATCTCCACACCGCAGCGCGCCAGTGGCGAATCGATCGGGCCCATGCAATACGGCACCACGTACAACGTGCGCCCGCGCATGCAGCCCTCGAACAACGCGTCGATCTTCGCGTGCGCCTCGGTCGGCGCCATCCAGTGGTTGTTGGGGCCGGCGTCGTCGCGCTCGCGAGTGCAGACGAAGGTCAGGTGTTCGACGCGGGCGACATCGTCCGGATCGGAGCGATGCAGCCAGCAGTTCGGGTGCGTCTCCCGGTTCAACGGCGACAGGGTGCCGTCGGCCTGCATCCGCGCCAGCAGCGCGTCGTATTCCGCCTGGCTGCCATCGCACCAGTGGATGCGCTCCGGACGGGTCAGCGCCGCCACCTCCTCCACCCAGCGGTTCAGCGCCTCCAGGCGACTGCCGCGCGCAGGATCGGTGTCGTGCAACGGCGTGACTGCGTTCATGCGCCCTCCCAGGCGGTATTGTCCCGGGACATTCTAGGGATCGCCGCCGGCCGGGTCTTGCTGCACCTGCACCAGCGGCTGAACGAAGGGGCGACCGCAGCGCCCACGCCAAGCGACGCGCCGTGCGGGCGCACCCAGCCTGCCCCGAAAAAGCCGCGTCCGCGCGAGCCGGCATCGACACGGCCCGCGTATGGACGCCATGAAGACGTCAGCGCGTCAGCGAGGGATCAGCGTCGCCATCACGTGTTCGATGTACTCGTCGAACGTGTCGTGGTCGAGCCGCGACTGCGGCAATTGCAGCGACAGCTGCAGGAAGCCGACATACGCGGTGTAGGCGAGACGGGCACGGTGCTGGGCCGCGCTGCGGCCGAAGCCCACCTGGCGGAACGAGGCGGTGAGATATTCCAGCCGGCGCTCGGAAACGCGGCCGATCACCGGCTGCACGATCGGATGGTCCAGCGCCTGCAGCATGGCGCTGTAGATCACGTGCGACTTGATCTCGTGCGCGACCATGTGGATCAGCGCACGCAGCCGCTCGTGCGGATCGGAGATCTTCTCCAGTTCGCCGAACACCGCTTCCTGCTCCACGTTCTCCCAGCGCTCCAGCGCCGCCTGCAGCAGCGCGTCGCGCGAGGGGAAATGCCAGTAGAAGCTGCCCTTGGTCACGCCCAGGCGCCGCGCCAGCGGCTCCACCGCGACGGCGGCTACGCCCTGCTCGGCGATCAGGTCCAGGGCCGCCTGTGCCCAGTCCTCGGCGCTGAGGCGGCCGCTGCGTTCCGGCGGTTTCGGGGTCGGCTTGCCGGAAGCCGGGGCGGCGGCGGATGTCATGCCGATCAGTGTATCCATACGCCGGCGTGCGCAAAAGGTTCGTCATGCGCCGGGGACGTCCCGTCCGGCATCATTGACAGGATCGGACGGGCTTACCATACTTGAGCGTATGGTCAATGCCGCCCGCGCACGCCGGGGCGGCCACGACTCCATCCACCGAGCCTCGCCGTCCCTGGAGTGCCACATGAGCGTCGCGATTCCCTTCCTCGCCTTTCTCCTCGCCGGCGCCTTCGCCGCCTACCACCGGCTGCGGCTGGCGGTGTGGGCCGCGATCACCGCCACCCTGCTGGTCGCCTGCTGGCTGCTCGGCGCCAATGCGGTCGCAATCGCGATCGCGGCCGTGGTGGTCGCGCTGATCGCGATCCCGCTGCTGATCCCGGGCATCCGCCGGCCGCTGATCACCAAGCCGCTGCTGGGCTTCTACCTGAAGATCCTGCCGCCGCTGTCGGAGACCGAGCGCACCGCGCTGGAAGCGGGCACCGTCGGCTTCGAGGGCGAACTGTTTTCCGGCAAGCCCGACTGGCAGGTGCTGCTCGACCAGCCCAATGCGCTGCTGAGCGCCGAGGAGCAGGCGTTCGTGGACGGGCCCACCGAGGAACTGTGCCGGATGACCAACGACTGGGAGATCACCCACGTCGACGCCGACCTGCCACCGGCGATGTGGGCGTTCATCAAGAAGAACAAGTTCTTCGGCATGATCATCCCGAAGGAGTACGGCGGGCTCGGCTTCACCGCGCTGGCCAACCACAAGGTCATCCAGAAGCTGGCCTCGATCTCCAGCGTGGTCAGCTCCACCGTCGGCGTGCCCAACTCGCTCGGCCCCGGCGAGCTGTTGATGCACTACGGCACCCAGGAACAGAAGGAACATTACCTGCCGCGCCTGGCCGACGGACGCGAGGTGCCGTGCTTCGCCCTGACCGGTCCGTTTGCCGGCTCCGACGCCACCTCGATCCCGGACTACGGCATCGTCGCCATGGGCGAGTGGAACGGCGCGCGCGTGGTCGGGATCAAGCTCACCTTCGACAAGCGCTACATCACCCTCGCGCCGGTCGCCACCCTGATCGGCCTGGCCTTCCGCATGTACGACCCGGAGGGCCTGCTCGGCGAGAAGAAGGACATCGGCATCACCCTGGCGCTGGTGCCGCGCGAGACGCCCGGCATCGAGATCGGCCGCCGCCATTTCCCGCTCAACAGCCCGTTCCAGAACGGCCCGATCCGCGGCAAGGAGGTCTTCATCCCGCTCAGCCAGCTGATCGGCGGCGAGGCCTACGCCGGCAAGGGCTGGCAGATGCTGGTCGAGTGCCTGTCGATCGGCCGTTCGATCACCCTGCCGTCCTCGGGCAGCGGCGGCGCCAAGATGGGCGCGATCGTCACCGGCGCCTACGCCCGCATCCGCAAGCAGTTCGGGCTGTCGGTCGGACGCTTCGAGGGCGTGGAGGAGGCACTGGCACGCATCGGCGGCCGCGCCTTCGCGATCAGCGCACTGGCGCAGGCGACCGCGGCCGCGGTCGCGCGCGGCGAGAACCCCGCCGTGCCCTCCACCATCGCCAAGTACCACTGCACCGAGATGGCGCGCGAGGTCTCGCGCGACGTGATGGACATCCATGGCGGCAAGGGCATCATCCTCGGCCCGCGCAACTACGCCGGGCGCAACTGGCAGGCGGTGCCGATCATGATCACGGTGGAGGGTGCCAACATCATGACCCGCAGCCTGATGATCTTCGGCCAGGGCGCGATCCTCTGCCATCCGTGGGTGCTCAAGGAAATGAAGGCCGCGCAACTCGAGGACGCGCACGAGCGCCTGCACGAGTTCGACCGCAACCTGTTCGGCCATATCGGCTTCGCCATCTCCAACGCCGTGCGCAGCCTGTGGTTCGGCCTGACCGGCGCCAAGTTCGGCGACGCCCCAGGCGACGCCTACACCCGTCGCTACTACCGCAAGCTCAACCGCTACTCGGCGGCGCTGGCGTTGATGGCCGATACCTCGATGCTGCTGCTCGGCGGCAAGCTCAAGTTCAAGGAGTCGCTGTCCGGCCGCCTGGGCGACGTGCTCAGCCAGCTCTACATCGCCAGCAGCATGCTCAAGCGCTACGAGGACCAGGAGCGTCCCGTCGGCGACCAGCCGCTGCTGGCGTGGGCGTTCCACGACTGCGTGCACAAGATCGAGATGGCGCTCTCCGGAGCGCTGCGCAACTTCCCGATCCGTCCGGTCGGCTGGCTGCTGTGGGCGCTGATCTTCCCGTTCGGCCGCCGCGCAGTGGCGCCGAGCGACCGCCTCGGGCACCGCGTCGCCTCGCTGCTGATGAATCCCAACGACGCCCGCGACCGCCTGGCCGAGGACGTGTTCACCACGCCTTGCGCCAACAACCCTGCCGGTCGCATCAACAGCTACCTGGTCAAGGCGATCCAGGCCGAGCCGGTCGAGCGCAAGTTCCTCAAGGCGCTCAAGAACAGCGACATCGAGGCGCTGGACTTCGACACCCAGCTCGACGAGGGCGTGCGCGAGGGCTGGATCACCGCCGACGAGCGCGTGCTGCTGGAAGAGCTGCGCGAACTCACGCTCGACACCATCAGCGTCGACGATTTCGATCCGCACGAACTGGTCGCCGCGAGCCACTACGACCGGGCGCAGGGCAAGGGCTCGTCGCGCGAAGCGGCCTGAACCCATCCGCTGCGTGCTCATGGGCATGCCTTACGTCGTTACCTTGATTGCACGCCCCGCCACCATGGCGGGGCCTGAATGGAGCCAGCGTCGTGGGGGCATCGGTGCTGTCGCTCTACCGCAGGTTCGAGCGACAGCCGCTGGGGCGGTGGCTGTTCTCGCGGCTGGTGTGCTGGAAGGCGCCGTACTTCGCCGGCATCCGCCCCGCGCTGGTGTCGCTGGAACCCGGCCGCGGCGTGGCGACCATCCGCCACCGCCGCCACGTCACCAACCACCTGGGCACGGTGCACGCGATCGCGCTGTGCAACCTGGCCGAGTTCATCGGCGGGCTGACCACCGACGCCAGCATCCCGGCCGGCATGCGCTGGATTCCCAAGGGCATGCAGGTCGAATACCTGAAGAAGGCGCGCGGCACGATGCGTGCGGTCGCCACGCCCGGCTTCCCGCCGCACGCGGCAGATGCGGGCTACGAGCTTCCGGTGCAGGTGGTCGTCGGCGATCCGCAAGACGACGTGGTGTTCCGCGCCCGGATCTCCATGTGGGTCTCGCCGCGTGCCGCCGCGGGCGAAAGCGCCGCAACCACCGGATAGCGGAGGTCGCGCGATGTCGAACGAACGGTTGATCCTGCTCTGCGGGCTGCACAGCCTCGGCTTCGCGCTGTTCCACCTGGCGTTCTGGAAGCTGTTCGACTGGAAACACGAGTTGCGCAAGGTCGGCCTGCCCACCCGTGCGATCACCCAGATCCTCAACCTGCGCCTGGTCTATGTGTTCGCCGGCATCGCCGCGATCTGCTTCCTGTTTCCTGCCGAGCTGTACGGTACGCCGCTCGGGCGCGCGCTGCTGCTGTTCATGGCGCTGTTCTGGGCCGGCCGCACGATCGAGCAGTTCGTGTTCCTGCGCGTCAACCGGCCGATGGTGCATGTACTGACCGGGCTGTTCGTGCTCGGCGCAGTGCTGTTCACGCTGCCGCTGTTCGGATAAACGATCCGCTGCAAGCCACGGAACTTCCGCCCCGTAGAGCGGAGCTTGCTCCGCTGCTTTCGGCTCCGCTGCCGTGGTCGCGCGGCGTCCGGCTCCGGTGGGTTGCGCAGCCGAGCAAGCTCGGCTCTACGGGTGTGGGTCCAGACGGATACGGTGCGGTGCGGAGGGTGTGCGTGCGATGCCGGCATGCGGCGGGATGCATGACATTGCTTCACGTCGCTTCCGGTCATGCCTCCAGTCACGCCTCCGGCGCTGTCTCGCGCGCATGCCAGGCACGCAGCACCTCGGCCTCGCGCTCGGCCGACAGCCCGGCTTTCAGCCCCGCCCGCCGCTCCTCCGGCAGCGACCGCCACCACGCCAGTGCGGCACTCACGGTCTCGTCCAGCGGGCGGTGGCGCAGGCCGGCCTGCTGCGCCCGCTCGGTGCTGGTGCTGCCGAACCCGGCGTAGTCGCCCACGGCCGGGATCCACACTGGCATGTCCTGCCACGGGCTGACCGACTGCGCGGCCAGGAACTCCACCGGCACCCAGGTCAGCGTCGAATCGTGCCCGGCCGGCTGCGGGCACGGTGCGCGCACGCAGTTGATCGTGTTGGCGCGCCTGGCCGCCGCCTGGCAGCTGGCCAGCAGCGCGCCCATGGTCAGCGCGTCGGCCGGCGCATCGGCGTTGAAGACATCCACGGTGCCGGACTCGATCAGGTGCAGCATGAAGGCCGCCAGGTCGCGCACGTCGATGAACTGCGTGGGCTCCCCGGCGCCGCCCGGCGCCAGGATCTCGCCGCCGCGGTCGGCGCGTGCCGGCCAGTAGGTGAAGCGGTCGGTGGGATCCCCCGGCCCGACGATCAGACCCGGTCTCACCACCGTCACGCGTCCCGGCATGGCGGTCTCGGCGGCGCGTTCGCACAGGGCCTTGAGCCCGCCGTAGGTCTCGCCGGTGACCTCGGTCACCGTGGGATCTGCAAGCGTCGCGAGCGGGCTGTCCTCGTCGTTGGCGATGTCGTTGCGGGCATAGACCGACACCGTCGAGATGATCTGGTAGTGCTTCACGCGCGATGCCAGCAGCTCGGCGCTGCGGGTGACGTCGGCGGGGATGTAGGCCGAGGTGTCCAGCACCGCGTCCCACTCGCGATCGCCCTCCAGCGCCGACAGGTCGCTCTTGCGATCGCCGCGCAGCTGTTCTATGTCGCCGAATTCGGCGCCGTCGAACCGCGCCGGGTTGGTCTTGCCGCGGTTGAACAGCGTCAGCCGGTGCCCGCGCGCACGCGCCGCCTCGACGAAGTGCGGGCCGAGGAAGCCGGTGCCGCCGAGGACCAGGATGCGCAGCGGTTCGGCGGCGCGCCCGGAGGCGCTCCAGACTGAGGCCGGCAACGCGAACAGGCCGGCGGCGGACAGACCGGCGGACAGGAACTCACGACGACTCTGCATGGCGGCGGACCTCGCTGGCGTGTTCCGGCAGCCTGCGCTGCTCCCGCACCACCCGCCATGCGCCGAAGGTCATGCCTGCGGCGACCCCCAGGCCCGCCAGGAACACCACGCTGGAGCCGAACCCGGCCAGCAGCTTGTGCACCCAGACGAAGGTGACGTCGCCGCCACGGTAGACCGCGGTGTCGATCACCGCCTTGGCCTTGTAGCGCGATTCGCGCGCCATGCGCGTGTACAGGGTCTCGCGCGCGGGCTTGTTGAGCGAGAACTCGCTGGCCCGGGTGACCACCTGTACCACCGCCACCAGCAGCGGCAACGGCGAGGCCGACAGCAGCGAGAAACCGACCAGGATCGCCACCGCCGGCAGCAGCAACAACGGCGCCACGCCGTAGCGACGCAGCAGCCAGCGGGTCAGCAGCACCTGGACCACGATGGTGAGCGTGTTCACCGCCCAGTCGATGGTGGAGTAGTAGCGGGTCGCGGCCTCGGCGGTGGGATAGAACTCGCGCACGATCGCCGCCTGCTCGTTGTACAGCAGCGTGCCGACCCCGACGCCGAAGAACATCAGGATCGACAGCGCGCGCAGCAGCGGATCCTGCCAGGCCAGGCGCAACCCGGCCCAGACCGAGCCTCCCATCGGCCGTTCGCCGCTCTGCTCGTGGTGGGACCGCTCGCGGCGGACCGCCCAGGGCCGCAGCTTGACGATGCACAGCAGGCAGAGCGCCATGAATCCCGCCGACACCAGCAGCAGGTTGGCCACGCCCAGCGGCTCGACCAGCATCCGGGTGAGGGCCGGCCCCGACAACGCGCCGAGGGTGCCGCCGGCGCCGATGTAGCCGTAGACCTGCTTGGCCTGGTCGTTGTCGAACACGTCGGCCATGAAGCTCCAGAACACCGTCACCGCGAACAGGTTGAACACCGCGATGTACACGAAGAACAGCGCGCCGCGGCCCGACGCATCGGTGTCGAACGCCCACCAGAAGCCGCCGAGGCAGGCGATGAACACCAGGTACACCACCGGCAGGAACACCCGCCGCGGGAACCGCGCCACCAGCGCGCCGTACACCGGCTGCAGCAGCAGCATCGCGAAGAAGGTCCCGGTGAACAGGATCTGCAGCGTGTAGTCGCCGAGCGCGATGCCGCGCGCGCCGGCCAGGTCCAGCAGCCAGCGCGGGAACACGGCCGTCGCATCGCTCGAAGCGCCCATGGCGTCGCGCACCGGCCGCAGCACGTAGTAGCCGCACAGCAACGAGAAGAAGTACAGCAGCGCCCACCACAACGCGGGCGAGGCGACGAGTGCGGCGCGGAAGCGCGCGATGCGCTGCTTCGGGACTTCGGCGGTCATGAACGTGGCTGCGCGGCAGATGCCCCGGGAGCATTCCGCGGCACGTTAGCCGATGCCTGCCGCTTGCGCCAGCAATCCGAGCAACGCGCAGGCGGCCAGGGTCTTCAGCAGGCTGACCCTGAAGCGCAGCATCGCCAGCATCGCGAAGGCGCCGAGCGCCAACGCCGCAACGTCCAGCGAGGAAACGACCGGGAACGGCAGGCACAGGCCCCAGCCCTGCCAGCGGCCGACCTCGGCGAACAGCACGTGGACCGCGAACCACAGCGACAGGTTCACGATGACGCCGACCACCGCCGCGGTGATCCCGGTCAACGCGGCCGAGAGCAGGCGGCGGTTGCGCAGGCGTTCGATGTAGGGCGCGCCGAGGAAGATCCACAGGAAGCAAGGAACGAACGTGACCCAGGTGGACAGCGACGCGCCGAGCACGCCGGCAAGCAACGGATGCAGTGCGCCAGGGTCGCCGTAGGCGCCGAGGAAGCCGACGAAGGTGATCACCAGGATCAACGGCCCCGGCGTCGTTTCCGCCAGCGCCAGGCCCTGCACCATTTCGGTCGGGCCGATCCAGCCATAGCGCTCCACCGCCTGCTGGGTCATGTAGGCCAGCACCGCGTAGGCACCGCCGAACGTCACCAGCGCCATCTTGCTGAAGAACAAGGCCTCGTCGGCGAAGACATGACCGACGCCGAGCGTCGCCAGCAGCAACAACAGCGGCAGGCCCCACAGCGCCGCGCCGCTCAGCAGCACCCGCAGCGTCCAGCCCGCCGACGGATGCGCCTGCTGCGGAAGCATCGCCTCATCCGCCCCACCGGGCTGCGCCGGCAGGAACACCGCCGGACGCAGCCACGCGCCGGCGACGCCGGCGAGCGCGGCGCCAAGGATCACCAGGGGAAACGGCACGCCGAAGGCGAAAATCGCCAGGAACGACAACGCGGCGATGCCCCACAGCAGTCGATGCTTCAGCGCCTTCCGGCCGATCCGCAGCACCGCCTCGACCACGATCGCCAGGGTGGCGGCCTGCATGCCGAACAGCAGTCCCCGGATCACGCCCACGTCCCCGTACAGGACATACACGCCGGCGATGCCGAGCATCAGCACGAAACCGGGAAGCACGAACAGGATCCCGGCCGCCAGTCCGCCGCGGGTCCGGTGCAACAGCCATCCGATGTAGGTCGCCAGCTGCTGCGCCTCCGGCCCCGGCAGCAGCATGCAGTAGTTCAGCGCATGCAGGAAACGCGCCTCGCTGACCCATCGCTTCTCCTCGACGATCAGCCGGTGCATGAGCGCGATCTGCCCCGCCGGTCCGCCGAAACTGACCAGGCCGATCTTGAGCCAGACGCGAAGGGCGTCCTTGAACGAAGGCTGCATGCGTCGGCCGGTCACGGGAGTCCAGCGGAATCTGGACCGAACGTCCCCGCGCGTCAACGCCGACTGCGCAACGCCTGCCGATCGACACGGCGCCCGGCGGGTGCGGCTACCGGCCCGGCTCCGCGGCCATTCTTCGAACAGCCGGAAAGCCGGCGTCGGACGCCTGCGCCGGCAAGAGCATATGCTCTAGCGCCGCCGCTTAGCGTCGCACGATGCCCGTCCGTTCCGCCGCGCCCGCCTACGACTACATCATCATCGGCGCCGGTTCCGCGGGCTGCGTGCTCGCCAACCGGTTGAGCGAGGATCCCGACGTCCGCGTGCTGTTGCTGGAGGCCGGCCCGCGCGACTGGCATCCCTTCATCCACATGCCCGCGGGGCTGGCCAAGCTGGTCAACCGCAAGGGCGTGAACTGGGACTACGACACCGCGCCCGAGCCGCAGCTGGACAATCGCACGCTGTGGTGGCCGCGCGGCAAGGTGCTCGGCGGGTCCAGTTCGATCAACGCGATGTGCTACATCCGCGGCGTGCCGGCCGACTACGACGACTGGGCCGCGCGCGGCGCGACCGGCTGGCACTGGGACAACGTGCTGCCCTACTTCCGGCGCTCGGAAGGCAACGGCCGCGGCACGGATGCGCTGCACGGCGGCGACGGACCGCTGGCCGTCTCCGACCTGCGCCACGTCAATCCGCTGTCGCGAACCTTCATCGAGGCCGCGCAGCAGGCCGGATTGACACGCAACGACGACTTCAACGGCCCGCGGCAGGCCGGCGTCGGCCTGTACCAGGTCACGCAGAAGGACGGCGCGCGCTGCTCGGCCGCGGTGGCCTACCTGCGCCCGGCACGCGAACGCCCCAACCTTACCGTCGAGACCGGTGCACTGGTCAACCGCATCACCTTCGAAGGCGGGCGCGCCAGCGGCGTGGTGTACGGCGCCCGCGGCCACGCTTTCCACCAACCCGCCACGCGCGAGGTGCTGCTGTGCGGCGGCGCGATCAACTCACCGCAGCTGCTGATGCTTTCCGGCATCGGCCCGGCGGAGGAACTGCGCGCCCATGGCATCGCGGTGCAGGTCGACGCGACGGACGTCGGTGGCAACCTGCAGGACCATCTCGACATCTGCACGCTGTACCACGCCACCCAGCGCGTCACCTACGATCGCATCAGCGATGCGCGCATCGCCTGGGACTACTACCTGCGCAACCGCTCCGGCGCCGGCACCAGCAACATCGCAGAGGCCGGCGGCTTCGTGCGCTCGCGCCTGGCGCCCGACGACCGCGCCGACATCCAGTTCCACTTCGTCCCGGCGATGCTCGACGACCACGGCCGCAACCGCCTGGCCGGCGACGGCTACACCCTGCACGCCTGCTTCCTGCACCCGCGCAGCCGCGGCCGCATCCGCCTGGCGAGCGCCCGCGCCAGCGACAAGGCGCGCATCGAGGCGAACTACCTCAGCGATGCCGATGGCTTCGATCTGAAGATGATGGTCGAGTGCGCGCGCATCTCGCGCGAGATCCTGAAGCAGCCGGCATTCGCCCCATATCGCGGAGCACCGATCCATCCGGCGCGCGAGAACCTGTCCGACCGCGAGCTGGAAGCCTTCATCCGCGCCAAGGCCGAGAGCGTCTACCACCCCGCCGGCAGCTGCCGCATGGGCGAGGACGCGGCCTCGGTGGTGGACCCGCAACTGCGCGTGCGCGGCGTCGACGGCCTGCGCGTGATCGACGCCTCGGTGATGCCGGTCCTGCCCGGCGGCAACACCAATGCGCCGGTGATCATGATCGCCGAGCGCGCCGCGGACCTGATCCGCGGCCGCATTTCCTGACGCACCATCTCCTTTTCCGGCCGCTCAACGCTTCCGTGTACAGGCGAGACTCGCGGCGCCCCCGCTCTTCAGCCCCCTTGACTCAAGGGGGCGGCATCGGCGCGCAGCGCCGATGCGGGGGTTGTGGAAGCATGTCGCAAGCGCGCTTTGCAAAGCCAAAGCGCGCGCCCCTCCGGAGCCGCAACCCGGCAAGCACGCCACAAAGCCCCGAGTGGAGCGGGTGAAGGGAATCGAACCCTCGTCAGTAGCTTGGGAAGCTACAGCTCTACCATTGAGCTACACCCGCGCGTAGCGGAAGTCTAGGGCCGCGGGGGCCAATTTGCCAAGGCCCGACGCCCACGTCCGATGCCGCCGCAGACCGCGGCAGCACCGCATCCCGTAGAGCGGAGCTTGCTCCGCTGCCTTGGGCTCCGGAGCCGGGAGCAGCGGAGCAAGCTCCGCTCTACGCCCGGTTCGGCCCCGCGTCTAGAAGCCCTTGCCGAAGGTCGCGTGCACGGTCGTGTTGCCGTTGTCAGCGTGCGACAGCGTGGTGCTCAGGCCGAAGTTGGCGTCCAGGCCGAACAGGGTGGTGCGCGCGCCGAGCGCGACCGTGGCGTAGCTGTCGTCGTAGGCCATGCCGGGCACCGCGAACCAGTCCGTTCCCGGGATCGACTGCGCACGCGCGAACGCCTCTTCCGGCGCGTCCTCGAATTCCCGGTCCCAGGTCAGGCGCGCGTACGGGCGCAGGTGCCCCTCTGCCACCGCAAGCTGCCAACCGACGCTGCCGATCAGCGAGTCGAAGTTCTGGTCCGGGTACGCCAGCGAGGTGGACAGGTCGGCATCGCTCTCGGCGAAGCCGTCGACGTCGATCCGCTGCGAGACCAGGCCCAGCACCGGGCCATGGCGCAGGTTGCCGTGCTCGAAGTCCCAGCCGGCATTGACCGCAATGGTCAGGTTGTCGCCGTCGGCCGAGCCGTGGTGGGTGCGCCGTGCCGGGCCCAGCCAGACGTCGCGGTCGCTGTCGAAGTCGAGCCGCGAGTAGCTCACCTGGCCGTTGATCCAGCCGCCGCGCTCGCCGTACCAGCCGGCGAAGCCGCCGAGGGTGACGTCCGAATGCTCGAAGCTGCCGCGGCGGTTGCCCCAGTCCTGCTTGGTCACGCCGTAGCCGCCGAACACGCCGAACACCAGGTTGCCGCGGGTCCAGTCGACGCCGCCGGTCAATGCCGGCGCGAGTCCGTCGTAGGCATCGCCGTCGTCGTAGCGCTGGTAATCGCCGCGCAGGTCGACCCACCAGTTGGCGCCGTCGCCGGCAGGCTTGCCGTCCAGGTGCCAGGCGACGCGGTCGGCGCGGGCGCGCCCGATCACCGCCGCCGACTGCGGCAGCACCGCGATCTGCGCCGGCGCCTCGAGCACCGAGATCGCGAAGTCCGCCATCACCGCATGGCCGGCATCGCTCGGGTGCACGCCGTCGGCGAACAGGTAGGTCTTCGCCGCATCCGGCGTGACGTAGCTGGACGGGTTGCAGGTCAGCGACTGCGCGGTGATCTGCGGCTGGCAGGCGGTGCCGGTAACGTTGCCGAAGCCGTACAGCCCCGGATCGGCGACCACTTCCTGCAGGAAGCTGAAGGTGTCGAGCGGGATCACCCGCAGCCCGGCGCCGGCGATACCGCCGAACAGCGCGTCGTTGTAGGCCGTCGCCAGTGCGGTCAGCTGCGCCTGCGCCTGCGGGCCCTGCGCCCGCGCGGCGGGGGTGATGCCCATGTCGGGCAAGGTCGGCACCAGGATGTAGCGCGCGCCGGCGCCCTGCAACGCGCCGACCAGGCCGACCTGGCCGGCCACCGCGTTGCCCAGCGTTTCCTCCACCGGCGCGCCGGCGGCGATCGCGAAGATGTCGTTGGCCCCGGCCCAGATCGTGTACAGGGCATCGGGATCGGCGCCGCCGCTCGACGACAGGTAGGTGGACACCTGGGTGGTCACCGACGGCGTCGGCCCCAATGCGCCGGACCGGTCGTCGACCACCCATGCGCCGCCGACGGCGTAGTTGTCGCCGCTCTGGCCGTTGCCGTTGGCCGAAGCGTCGGTACCGTAGTGGTCGGCGACGAACTGCGCCCACACCCAGCCGGGATTGGTGGTGAACTGCCCGGTCACCGCCTGCACTTCCGGCGGCAGCAGCGGACGGAAGAAGCCCGCATCGGTCAGACTGTCGCCGAAGAAGATGGTCCGCGAGAACTGACCCTCGTCGGCGGCGGCGGAGCCGGCCGCCAGCGCGAGCGCGGTGGCGAGAGCGGCGGGAACAAGGCGTGGCAGGCGCATGATTCCTCCAGAATCGTGAAAGGCCGCCGGCAACGGACATACGGCGGCGGATGGTCGCGCATGGTTCCACGATCGGCATGGGCGCTCAAGCCGCAGCGCGTCATGTGGCCGGGAGGGGCTGAATGTCGCCGCGCGAGCGGCGACAATGGCGGCCATGGATATCCAGCTCAACGGCGATCGCGTCGCCCTGCCCGACCCGTCCACGATCAGCGACCTGCTCCGGGCCCGAGGCCTGGCCGAACGCCGCGTCGCAGTGGAGGTCAACGGAGAAATCGTGCCGCGTGGCCGTCACGATGCGCACGCGCTGCACGACGGCGACCGGGTGGAGATCGTGCACGCGCTCGGTGGCGGATGATGCCGGTCGTGCCGGCAGCGGATCGAGTAGCGCGCTAGGGTGAAAGCGTCGCGACTTCCGTCGCTCCCACAGGAACGCCTCGCAGCTTTCGTCGCCTGCGCCCTCTCGATTGCTCGTGTGGGAGCGACGGAAGTCGCGACGCCACGCAACTAGAAGTTGACATAGACTGGATTGCCGACCAGCAACAGCCGCCCGTCGGCGTCGCGCACGTCCACGCGCAGCCAGTGGCGGCCGCCGTCGCTGCGCCAGCGCCAGCGCAGGGGCTGCCCGGTGTCGCTCACGACGGGATCGGCGAGCAGCGGCGCGATTTCGCCGTCGACGATCACCTCCACGCGCGCATCCGCCACGCCGGCCAGGCGCAGCTCGAAATCGGCCTCGGCGCCGGCCGGCAATGCCAGCATGCCGCCCATGGCGACCTCGTTCGCGCGGTACCGCGCGACCAGGTCGAGCACGCGATCGCGGCTGCCATCGACGTCGACGAAGACGCGACCGGCGCGGATGCCGTCGAGGATCGCCTGTTGCGACAGCAACGCCGCATGCACCGCCGTCACCGGCGCGCCGATCCGGCTGCGGCCGAACTGCGACTGCGTCAATCCGGCATCGTGGTTGTCGCTACCGCCGACGCCTGTGAGCCGATGCCCGGCATCGAGCTGCGCATGCCAGAACGGAATGCCCGACATCGGCGTGCCGGCATCGGCGCCGTTGACGGCCTCCACCGCCGCGATCCGCGACCAGTCCGTCCCACCGCTCGGCGTCCAGCCGCACCCCATGCAGCGTTCGTCCGACGGCCGCACCGGATGGTTGACCGACAGCAGCAGGTCGCGCGCCTGCGCCTCCCGCAGCAGCGCGTTCCAGTCCGGCACGGTGTCGCCGACACGGAAATCCAGCGGCGCCTGCAGGCCGAAGACATTGGCGTGACCCTGGAACGTGGTCACCTCCATCCCCGGAATCAGCAGCAGGCGATCGAAGTACGGCTGCAGTCCGCGGATGTCGTGCAGGTGCGAGACCGTGTTGTGGTCGGTCAGGGCGACGAAGTCCAGGCCCTGCGCCGCGGCCGTCTGCAGGGTCAGGAACAGCGGGCACGGCACCCGCTCGCCGCCCTGGCTGTTGCAGCTGGCATCGCTGTGCGCGCTGTGCATGTGCAGGTCGCCGCGGTACCACCGCGCCTCCTCCCCGAGCACCGGCTGCAGCGACCCGGGCAGGCGCTCTTCCGCGCCGACCGGCGTGAAGCGGACCTCGGCCGTGTAGCTGGCGGATGCGTCGGCACGGATGTTGGGAATCCCCAGCAGCAGCCGCCACTCCCCGGCCGGCAACGCGCCCGGCAGGTAGGAGGGCGTGGCGTCGTACGCCGACACGGTGAATTCGCGCTTGTTGCCGCCGCTCCAGCCGCGGAACCCGTCCGGCCCCAGCAGGCCCAGGTCGATGGTGGTCTTGTCCTCGCGGCCGTCGTAGTCGAACGCCACGGTGATGCGCGCGGTGCCCGACGGCACGGTGAACGGCACCTCGCGGTAGCTCTGGTGGTCGCCGCCGTCGATCTCGCCACGCAGCACGAGCGGATCGCGTTCCGCGGCCGCAGCGGCCATGGCGAAAAAAGCCAGGACGACGGAACACAGGCGACGCAGCATGATCATTCCTCGATGGGCAGGCCGCCGCAGCGTCGCGCGGCGCGATGCGGATTGCAGCGCGCGATCGCACTGCCCGGCAGTCCGACCCGGTAATCGCCGAACCGCGGATCGGGTTCGATGTAGTCGGTGGAGACGACCTGCGCGCCGCCGGCCAGCGCGGCATCGCGGCGACGCGTGTCGTTCCGACGCGCCTCCCGCGTGTCGGCGTCGGCGCGGGTGCGGACCAGGAAACCGGCGGCCACGGCCCCGGCGATAGATTCCCCCTGCTCCACGGGCTCGTTGCGCGTCAGCCATGCCGCGGCCGGCGAGGACGCGTCGGCATTGACGAACAGCACCCGGCCTTCCAGCGCGCGTCGCCGGCCGCGATACAGCGCAACCTTCTCCGTGCTCTCGTCGAGCGTGAACAACACCCGCCCGCGCGCATCGCCCAGGCGCGGCCAGTTGCCGGCGAGCACCGCCTCGCGCAGGCTCGGAAAGTCGCCCTGCACCTCGTCCGGCACGATCAGCACCTCGTCCGGGAACACGCCGCGGATCTCGGCATCCAGCGCATCGAACGCCGCCGCGTCGAAACGCAGCGGCTGCACCGCGCCGGGCGCGGCGGGATCGTCCTTGGCATTGATCTGGATCAGCAGCGGGACGTGCCGCGGATGCGCACGCGACCAGTCGCGCACGATCTGCAGGCACTCGGCGAACGGCTGGCAGCTGCTGCGGTAGTCGATGTCAGACAGGTGCATGACCTTGAAGCCGGGGCGCTTCAGGGCGGCGCGCTGGTCGCGCGGCAGCGAATCGTGGCGATAGCGCCCGCCTTCCTGGTCGTGGTACACGTCGAGTTCCAGCGCGCGTACGCCGCGCTCGAGCTGTTTGCGCAGCGGCAGATGGCCGTAGTCGATGCCGTCCGCGCCCTGTGGATCGCGTTCGCGGTGCGCGGCCAGCAGCCGCGGCCAGGTGGGCAGCTTGTAGCTGTTGTGGGTGCCGATCACCTGCAGGTCGTTGAGGCGCAGGTTGGCGTCCATCCAGGCCTGGGCGCAGTTCGCGCCGGCGGCGCGGGCGTCGGGCGCTTCGAGGTCGCAGGCGGCCAGGGCGGGCGCCGCGAATGCCGACGCGACTGTCAACGCCACGAGAAGCTGCAAGGTCGTCTTCATCCTCACTCCATTTGCGCCAACACCGTAGAGCGGAGCTTGCTCCGCTGCTCCCGGCTCCGGAGTCGACGTAGCCGAGCAAGCTCGGCTCTACGGCCCCGGAGCCCCCAAGCTCGGCTCGTCAGAACCGGTACATCACCGCCAGGCGGAACGCCCGTCCGAGCACCGGCCGCGCGATGAAGCTGTTGGCGCCGGCGTCGCCGCTCTGCAGCTCGCCCGCGCGCGGGTTGCCCTCGGTCAGGCCCAGCGAGTTGCCGAGGTTGTCGACGTAGCCGTACAGCGCGAACTGCGGCGTCATCTCGAACCGGGCGCTGGCGTTGAACACGTCGTAGGCCGGCAGCTTCACCGAATTGGCGGTATCCACGTAGCGGTCGCCCTGGTATTCCCAGGCCACTTGCAGGCGCAGGCGGCCATCCAGCAGGTTCACCCCGGGTACGAGGCGCAGGCTGGTCTCCGGCACCCGGATCAGGCGGTTGCCGACGAAGTCGCGCAGCACCGGGCCATCGTCCGAATCCTCGGTGTACTTGAGGTCCCGGTATTCCGGGTTCTGCAGGGTGGCGGTCAGCTGCAGGTCAAACCAGTCCGCCGGGTACCAGCCGCCTTCCAGCTCCAGGCCGTAGGTGCGCGTGCTGGCGTAGCCCTGCTGCCGAATCGAGACACCGTTGTTGTCGAACACGTAGTTGCTGAAACCCACGTTGTCGTACTTGGTGTAGAAGCCGGTGGCGAACAGGCTGAACAGCGAGTCGCTGTACTTGTAGCCGATCTCCGCCAGGTCCATGGTCTGGGTGATGGCGGCGTCGTTGTTGGTGGCCTGCCGCTCGGCCACGCACTGGTCGAATTCCGCCCCGGTCCTGCCGTCGCAGGCGTTGTCGCCGCGGGTGACGTAGCTGCCAAGGCTGGGCAGGCGGAAGGCCGAGGTCCAGCGGCCGAACAGCCCCGAGTTGCGCCCGAACTGGTAGTTCGCGCCCAGGGTCCAGCCCACCTTGTCGGAACTGATGTCGTAGTGCAGGAACCGGCCCGAGCCGGTCAGCATCGAGGCCGTGGCCGGGGTGCCGCCGTCGGCCGTGGTGCGCACCTCGGTCCAGCCCTCGGCGGAGATCTCCTCCCAGCGCACGCCGGCGTCGATGCGCAGCGCATCGGTCACCTGCCACTCGTCCGCCAGGTAAAGGGCGTGGGTGGTGGATTCGCCCGAGGCGTTGCCCCACTCGTAGCCATGGCGCGAGACGCCGCCCTCGGTAAGGGTGGCCAGCACGTTGCCGTCGGCGTCCACCACGTCCAGGTCCAGCAGGCGCGCGTTGTCCTGCGCGTCCAGCAGCACGTTGGAGGAATAGCGGTCGAAGTCCTCGTTGGTGTTGGCGTAGTAGTAGCCCAGGGTCAGGTTGTGGTCCTGGCCGCCGACATCGAAGTCGCGCGACAGGCGCAGGTCGTTGACCAGCTCCTTCACCGGCATCTCCACGCCGCGCAGGCCGCCCACCATCATCAGGCCATTGCCGTTCTGGTCGGCGACGTCGAAGACGCCGCCGGGTGCGTTGGCGTAGCTCAGCTGCAGGCCGGCGGCGCCCGGGACCTGTGCGATCCGCGACGCGAGCGCGTCGGCCTGGTTCTCCAGGAAGCTCGACGCGCTCTGCAGGTTGAGCGCGAACACACCGTTGCGGGTGGTCTTGGTATGGGTGAGGCCGAGCGCGTCGGACACCTGCCAGCCCGCGCCCAGGTCGTAGTCGAACTTCACCGTCAGCTGGTCGCGCCGGACGTGGGTGCCCTTGGCGTTGTCGTAGTCCCACACGCCGCCGCCGTCCATCGGCATCGCCAGGCGGCGGGTTTCCGGGCCGGCCACGGTGCCGTAGTGGCCGTCGAAGCCTGGCACCGCGCGGATGTCGCCGTCGGCGTCGGTGCTCATCGGGATGCCCAGGTACAGCATGACCTTGTCGTCCAGGTGCTTGGCGTCGATGCTGATCCGGCCGCGCTCGAACTCGCGCGCCAGGTTGACGCGGAACTGGCCGCCGTCGTTGGCGGTGTAGCCGGGATCGCGGATGCCGTCGTCCTGGCGGTAGAAGCCGCCCAGGCCCAGCTTCCAGTCGCCGGCCACCGGCGTGCCGTACCAGAAGTCGAGGCGTTGCAGGCCGTAGTCGCCCACGGTGACCTTGGCGATGCCCTCGTCCTCGTCGCCGACCTGGCGCGGGATGTAGTTGATCGCGCCGGCCGGGGCGTTGGGATAGATCACCGACGACGGGCCGCCGCGCACCACCTCGATGCGCTCGATGGTCTCGTCCAGGCGGAAGGCCTGGTCGCCGTTGAGATAGCCCAGCGAGGGATCGTGCACCACCGGCACGCCGTCCTCCAGGATGTTGACCGAACCGAAGCCGTCCACCGGGATGCCACGGACGCGGACGTTGCCGCTGGCCTCACCGCCGGACGCCTCGACCCAGAAACCGGGCACCGACTTGAGCGATTCGGTCACGCTGGTGGGCGCCTGCAGGCGCAGCGCCTCCTCCTCGATGTTGGTGACCGAGTAGCTGGTCTCGGCCTTGGTGCGCACGCCGGTGCCGACACGGCCGGTCACCACGATGCCGTCGAGTTCGGTGGCGTCGGTGCGCCGGTCGGTGCCGTCCGTGGCGGATGCCGCGTCCTGCTGTGCCCATGCCGGGGCGGAAGCCATCGCGGCGCAGGCGCCGACGACGAGGGCACGGCGGATCGAGCCGCTGAGGCGGCGACGCTTCATCTGCATGTGAATCAATCCTGATACGGGGGAAGGACATCGCGGAGCTGCGCGACGGTCGCCGATGCTGCACGGCGAAGGTTCAGTTTTGATGACACGGCGCCGCGCAGCCCCGTCGGCGGCGGCGGCGATGAACGCGCCGCCGCGCGTTGCGAAGGGAAACAACGGCAGAACAGATCTGCCGTAATGTGCGGGGTCGGGGCTAAAGCCCCTCCTACAGAAGCGGGCGATCAGCGCATGTCTACATTTGGACGACGCGAACCGCCATAATCCCGTCATGAACGATTCGTCTGCGCACGACCCACTGGTCATCGCCGGCAAGCGCTACCGCTCGCGCCTGCTCACCGGCACCGGCAAGTTCAAGGATCTCGACGAAACCCGCGCCGCCACCGAGGCCGCCGGCGCCGAAATCGTCACCGTGGCCATCCGCCGCACCAACATTGGCCAGAATCCGGGCGAGCCCAACCTGCTCGACGTGCTGCCGCCCGACCGCTACACCATCCTGCCCAACACCGCCGGCTGCTACACCGCCGCCGACGCGGTGCGCACCTGCCGCCTGGCGCGCGAGCTGCTCGACGGCCACAACCTCACCAAGCTCGAGGTGCTGGGCGACGAGAAGACGCTGTTCCCCGACGTGGTGCAGACGCTCGAGGCCGCCGAGCAGCTGGTCGCCGACGGCTTCCAGGTGATGGTCTACACCAGCGACGACCCGATCCTGGCGCGCCGGCTGGAGGAGATCGGCTGCGTGGCGGTGATGCCGCTGGCCGCGCCGATCGGCTCCGGCCTGGGCATCCAGAACAAGTACAACCTGCTCGAGATCATCGAGAACGCCAAGGTGCCGGTGCTGGTGGACGCCGGCGTCGGCACCGCATCCGACGCCGCGATCGCGATGGAGCTGGGCTGCGACGGCGTGCTGATGAACACCGCCATCGCCGGCGCGAAGGATCCGGTGCGCATGGCGCGGGCGATGAGGCTGGCGGTGGAAGCCGGCCGCGACGCCTTCCTCGCCGGCCGCATCCCGCGCAAGCGCTACGCCAGCGCCTCCAGCCCGGTGGACGGTCTGATCGGCTGATGCAGGCGCTCACC
>NZ_JBFWIB010000013.1:0-110537 GCF_041300785.1 Luteimonas salinilitoris | reverse complement strand
ACATCTAACAATTCATTCAAGCCGAAGCCGCTTCGCGGGTCGGCTTAATTCAAGCGTTAGGACTCAATGGCATCTTCCGATCTCAACGAGCTTTTCAAAGCCGCTCTTGGCTTCGCTGAGATCATGCTGACCAAAGAGGGAGATTTCATTCCATTCGGCGTGTCAATGGATCCGAGTGGCCAAGTTGCACTCGTTGCGGGTGACGTGGGCTCAGAGCATCCCGCTTCAGCAGATGTAATCGCCCTGCTCCAATCATCCTTCCGGCAGTCTGTCGCCGAGGGCACAATCCGCGCCGCTGGCGTTTGCCTAGATGTGCGCGTCACCCCTCCTGGCACAGCCGCAAAATCCGACGCAATTTGTGTTCGTCTCGCCCACACATCGGGTGAGGCCGTTGAGGTATACGTTCCCTACACTGGGCAGCAACCCGGGACTCACACATATGGAGAGGTCTTTGCCACCCCTGCTAGTGAGTTTAAGGTGGTTGAGTCCTAACAATTCATTCAAGCCGAAACCGCTTCGCGGTTCGGCTTAATTCAGGCGTTAGGCCGCTTTCCCACCATCAATGGAATTGGCGATGACTCGAGCAACGACAATGCATGAAGTGCACAGCGAATACGTGCAGGTAGGCACTCTTCAGATGTATTGCGAGACCCAAGGCCACGGCCCGCCGCTGTTGTTGTTGCACGCAGGGTTCGCGACGATTGAGACTTCGTTCGAAAAATTGCGGCCTGTGTTGGCCAAGCGCTGGACGACGATCGCAGTAGAGCAGCAAGGCCATGGCCACACTGCCGACATCGACAGGGCGCTGACCTACGAGCAGATGGTCAAGGACACCGCAGCGCTACTGCGAAAAAAAAAGATTACCGGTGCCAGTGTCTTCGGTTGGAGCGACGGCGGGATCGTAGCGCTCGGCCTGGCAGCGCGGCATCCGAAAATCGTCCACAAAGTTGCGACTATCGGCTCCGGCTACAACTCCGAAGCAGAGACACCGGAATTCAAGCAACGCTTGGCGGAAATGAAGCCCGACAATGAACACACTTTGCCGTTCCGTGACGCCTATCGGGAGGTCGCACCGAGACCGGAGGAGTGGCCGTTGCTGGTCGAAAAGGTAAAGGCGATGTACGCCGGTTTCAAAGGTTGGTCGGAAGCCGAGATGCGATCGCTCAAGGCACCACTGATGGTGATGCTGGGCGACGAGGACTTCCTCCGTCCTGAGCATGCGCTAGAGTTGTTCAGAATGGTGCCAAGCGGAACACTGGCAATACTGCCGGGTAGCGACCATTCGGCACCCGTCACGCGAACGGATTGGGTGACGGCCATGCTCGTCGATTTTTTCGACGCTCCGTAGCAAGCGACCGCCAATAGTTCTTTCAAATGCGCTGACAAATCGTCTTACCTGTAATCCGCTCGCGCTAGTCGGCTGCCGAACGCAGTATATTTGAGGAGAGAGTCATGGCTGAATCATCAAAAGACTTCGATGAGTTCATGAAGCAACGCGAAGAAGCGTCTGATGCGTTCGTCAACGGTAACTCCAATCCACTAGACAAAATTTCCGCTCAAAGCTCGCCTGCAACTATTTTTGGGCCAAAGGGAGATTGTGTGCAGGGTGCCAAGCACGTAAATGCTGCAAACACCAAGGGCGCTAAGCTCTTCAAGTCCGGGAGCAACAATGCTTTTGAGGTGCTACACAAGGCGGCGGATGACAACATCGCATACTGGGTTGGCATTCAGCGCTCTATCGTGCAGATACAAGGCGAGGAGCAAGGTGTTCCTATGGACTTGAGAGTGACAGAAATATTCCGGCGCGAAAACGGACTGTGGAAACTGATTCATCGGCATGCTGACCGTTTGGCATCGGACAACGCGGCCTAACAATTCATTCAAGCCGAACCCGCTTCGCGGCTCGGCTTAATTCAGGCGTTAGACCGCAGAACGGAGAATCGTGAGTAAAGCAACGAACAACGCAACCGCCGGCGACCCATCAAACGGCTACGAGGCAGTCGCCCCAGAATTCATGCGACGGCGTGAGCAGTCGATCATCGGTATCGCAACAGTCCAAATGTGGTCTCGATTTCTCCCGCGAGGCGGTGCGATTCTCGACCTCGGCTGTGGATCCGGAGTGCCGATCTCGACGGCGCTAAACAACGAAGGATTCGTGGTATATGGCATAGATGCTTCGGCAAGTCTGACTGCAGCGTTTCGCCGCCGGTTGCCTCATGCGCATGTCGCCTGCGAAGCGATCGAGGATTCACGTTTCTTTGGTCGAACGTTTGACGGCGTGATCGCGGTAGGCTTGATGTTTCTGCTGCCCCCAGACGTGCAACGAGATCTCATTCGCAAGGTCGCTGTGGCGCTGAACCCCGACGGTAGATTTCTGTTCACATCCCCGGCGCAGCTGTGCACTTGGACGGACGTGCTGACGGGTCAGGAGTCGCACTCTCTGGGAACCGAGGAGTACAAGGCCGCATTCTCGGAAGCAGGCCTCACGCTGATTGGTGAGTACGAGGATGAAGGCGAGAACCATTACTATGACACACGTCATTCGCGCGCACGTTCGTCAGGCGCGGGTGTTGCGCCTACTTAGTTGACCCGCGACCGCTAACATGCCGCTCCAGAGGACACGCCGCAAGCGGCGCGCCGCTGAGCTGGTATGTTCGGCCTCATGAAGAACGCGCCAGCCGGCTACGAGTGTCCGTTCTGCCGCGTAGCGGAAACTCTGCCGACGCCGGCACCGGGATCGGCCGTTGTTCTGGTGGAGCCGCGCGTGTTTGCCTTCGTTCCGCTCCATCACTACGCGGGCATACAAGGCAACTGCCTAGTCGCACCCAGGCTTCATTACGAGAACGTGCTGGACATCCCCGATAGTCTCGGCAATGACTTCTTTCGTGCCACACGTCTCCTGGCGAGCGCGATGAAGAAGGCATTTGGTTGTGAGGGAATCTCTACGCGTCAGCACAATGGCCCAGCGGGCGATCAAGACGTTTGGCACTTCCATCTTCACGTGTTCCCTCGCTTCCGCGATGATGGCCTCTGGGGCGGGCATAAGGCGCCCTACGTAACCGAAGAGCGTCTAGAAGCGGCGGACCGTCTTAGGACTGCTCTGCGGTAGCGCATGCTTCCTTGCGATGCACTCCGGCCGGAAGCACCATGCTCGCCTAACAGGTCGTGTAGCCGATGCGGTAATTCCTACGGTTCAGTGCCTGAAAGGCGACCGGATCGGTGTCCGGCACCGGCACGAATCCCTCCGGCGGAGACGGATGGCGGAAAAGGAACGTCCGCTTCCCGTCGTACACGGCCAGCGGCACCGCCAGCGGGTCGAAACCGGGCCAGAGGCCCTCTCCTGCGTGCTCCGCGGCCAGCCGCGCCACTTCCCGTTCCAGGTCGGCCGCCGCGAGCGGCCGCTCTTGCGCCGGGCCGCTTCCGTCCGCGGGGGCGGGCTGCGGCCGGTCGCATGCGACCAGGGCTGCGCCCAGCATCATGAGCAGACACCATCGCATCGGTCCGATCCTCCCCGAAGCCCGGCCGCCATCCTACTCCGCGCGCGCGGCGGCGACACGATGCGAAGAGTGCCCGTTGAAGCGCAGGTGCGGGCACATGCGCACGCCAACGCCGGACAAGTACGATGGCACCGTGGCGAGCGATACTCGGCAAACGTCCGTCGGCGGGGAAGAACATGTCCAGGTATCCATGCATCGTCCTTTTGTGCAGCCTCACGCTCGTCCAGCAGTCGCTTCCGGCCCTGGCCGGGCAGACTGCAGAGAGCGCCGGGATGGAATCAGCGCCCGCTGCCGCGAGCCGCGACGGGCAGCACGATTTCGATTCCAACATCGGAACATGGAATACCCACCTCAGGCGCCTGCAGCATCCCCTGAGCGGCTCCACCACCTGGGTCGAGTACGAAGGCACGTCGGTCGTGCGGGAGCTGCTGGGCGGACGCGCGAACCTGGTTGAACTCGAGGTCGAGGGTTCGACGGGCCGCATCGACGGCCTGCTGCTCCGCCTCTACAACCCGAAGTCCCGCCAGTGGAGCATGCACTACGCCAACGTCGCCAGCGGTGCCCTGGTCAATCCCCTGATCGGTGCGTTCAAGGACGGCCGCGGCGAGTTCTACGCACAGGACACCTTCGAGGACCGCGCGGTCCTGGTCCGCTTCGTGATCACGCAGCGCGGGCCGGATGCATGGCGCTTCGAGCAGGCGTTCTCGGACGACGGCGGCAGGACGTGGGAACCGAACTGGATCGCAACCGACACCCGGCGTCGGGAAGCCGCGCAATCGGGCGGAGGCGGCGAATGAGCGGCCCCGCCTCGCGTCCGGCAGGGATGGAGCGGCGGCCGATGCATGGGCTCTTTGCCGCGGCAGGCGCCGTGGTCCTCGCCTGCGTGGCCGCGCTGTCCTCGCTCGACGCACGCGCCGAGGCGGCGGAAGCGGAGGTTCCGGCAGAGAGCGTGGCCGTGCGCATGCTCTGGTCGACGCTGGATACGTTGTGGAACGCACGCGACGCGGAGCGGTTCGGCGACCTCTTCGCCGTGGACGCGAGCTTCGAGTTCGTGGACCGCGGAGAGCGCCTGGAAGGCCGCAGGGCGATTCGCCGCCACTTCGCGCAGCGGTTCCCGCGATTCGCCCCGGATGTCCGCCATCGCACGCACGTGCGCGAGGTGCACGCCATCGCGCCGGGCGTGAGCACGGTCGACGGCAAGGTGGAGATCCTGCGGGAAGGAACCGGCGACGGTGCGGAGCCGGTAGTGTCGAGGACGTTCGCGATCTTCGCCGTCATGCTGCGGACCGCGGACGGCTGGAAGATCCGGACGCTGCGTGCCTACGCGTTGCCGGCGGCCGACGGGCCCGCGCCTGCGTCCACCTGACGACACCCGCAAGCCATCGCCTGCCGCGCCGGCGGCGAACGGCGGGGCCGCCGTTACGCTCTGCGTGGATTGAAGCGCGAGCGTTGCGCGCGTCCTGTACTCACGATGCCTCGGTCTCTTCGGTCTTGATGTTCGCCTCCACCTGGATGCGCAGCGTCACGTCCATGTCCAAGCCATACTCCTTGCCCGCGTCCAGGCCGAACTCGCTGCGGTCGAAGGTGGCGTGGGCATCGGCGCCGCACCAGTCGCGCTTGAAGATCGGGTGCGGCTGGCAGTTGAAGCGATCGATGGCGAGGGTGAGCGGGCGGGTGACGCCGTGCAACGTGAACTCGCCCTCGACCCGGGTGGGTGCGCCGTCGCGGAAACCGGCCAGGGTGCCACGGTAGGTGGCTTCCGGGTAGCGTTCGGTATCCAGCAGATCCTTGCCGATCGCCCAGTCGTTGAGCGCGTCCAGCCCGAAGTCGATGCTGCGCGCATCGACGACGACCTCCACGCTGCCGGTGCCGCGCTCGCGGTCGAGGCGCACCTCGCCGCGGCTGCGGTTGAACTTGCCACGCCACGTGGACATGCCCACGTGGTCAGCCTCGAAGCTGGGGAAGGTGTGCTCGGGCTCGAGCACGTACACGACCTCGGCGGCGGTCGCGGCGGTCGCGGCGAGGGACAGCGCCAGCAGGGCGGGAAGGCGGTAGCGGGTCATGGCAGGCTCCAGTGCGTGAAAGGAATGGCGTTGCTTGCCTTGGCGACGTTCGGCCTGGGCCGGAATCGACATCGGCGGGCCGTTTCCCTCCGTGCGGCCATTGCCGGACTGTCGCACGGGCCCACCGGCACAGCTTCCTGTCACTTCAGGGCCTTGGAACCGCACCGGCGCGGCTGGTAAGTTCGGCTTCCCCGCGCGGCGATGATTGCCGCGCCTCGGTTCGCCCGCCGCCATCGGCGCCCGGGTGTCGATTCCGCAAGGCTCGATCCGTCGTACCTCGAAGGCCGGCGCGGCGGCACGAACCCGCCCGCCCCGTTCCCATCACCCGCATCCGGACCGACGATGACCACAGAATCCGACCCGAACGCCCAAGCCGAAGCCGCCATGGCCGCCCCTCCACCGCCCCCGCAGTCCGTCTGGGCGGCACTGCGCGAGGCGATCCGCGGCACCGGCGCCGACTACACCAAGATCCCGCTGCGCAAGGCGGTGTTCCTGCTGGCGGTGCCGATGGTGCTGGAGCTGGTGCTGGAGTCCACGTTCGCGGTGGTGGACATCTACTTCGTCGGCAAGCTGGGCTCGTCGGCGGTGGCCACCGTGGGCCTGACCGAGAGTTATCTGTTCCTGCTGTACTCGGTCGCGATGGGGCTGGCGATGGCGGTGACCGCGGTGGTCGCCCGGCGCATCGGCGAGCACAAGCACGAGGAGGCCGCGGTCACCGCGGTGCAGGCCATCCTCATCGCGCTGCTGGTGTCGGTGCCGTTCGCGCTGGCCGGCATCGTCTACGCCCAGGACCTGCTGCGCATTATGGGCGCCGACGCCTGGACCCTGGAGCACGGCTACCGCTACATGCAGTGGATGCTCGGCGGCAACGCGGTGATCATGCTGCTGTTCGTGATCAACGCGATCTACCGCGGCGCCGGCGATGCGGCCATCGCCATGCGCGTGCTGTGGCTGGCCAACGGCCTGAACATCGTGCTGGACCCGATCCTGATCTTCGGCTTCGGCCCGATCCCGGCGATGGGCATCGAAGGAGCCGCCATCGCCACCAATATCGGGCGCGGCGCGGGCGTGCTGATGCAGCTGTGGATCCTGTTCCGCGGCGGCCGGCACATCAAGGTGACGGTCTCCCAGCTGGTCTGGCGCGGCGCGATCCTGCTCAACATCGTGCGCACCTCGCTGGGCGGAGTCGGCCAGATGGTCGTGGCGATGACCTCGTGGATCTTCCTGATGCGGATCCTTGCCAGCATCGGCAGCGAGGCGGTGGCCGGCGCCACCATCGCCATCCGCATCATGATGTTCACGCTGATGCCGGCCTGGGGCATGTCCAACGCCGCGGCCACGCTGGTCGGGCAGAACCTGGGCGCCGGCCAGCCGGACCGCGCCGAGGCCTCGGTGTGGCGGATCGGCTGGTACAACATGGTCTTCACCGTGGCGGTGGCGGTGGTGTTCTTCCTGCTCCACGACCGGCTAATCGCGATCTTCACCGACGATCCGACGGTGATCGCCATCGGCGGCGAGTGGCTGCGGATCCTGTCGTACTCCTATTTCGTCTACGGCTGGTGGATGGTCGCGGTGCAGGCGTTCAACGGCGCCGGCGACACCGCCACGCCCACCTGGATCAACCTGGTGTTCTTCTGGCTGATCCAGATTCCGCTGTCGTACGTGCTCGCCATCCAGCTGGACTGGCAGCACACCGGCGTGTTCTGGGGCGTGTTCGTATCCGAGACCTCGGTGGGGCTGTTCACCCTGTGGCTGTTCACGCGCGGCAAGTGGAAGACCAAGCAGGTGTAGCGGGGATTCACTGCCGTGGACCGGCGCGCCAGAGCAGGTATGCGTACACCAGAAGCGAAACGACGACGTATCCCGACTCCACCCATGCCCGCCGCCGGGCGTCGGTTCGCGAGCGGGTGATGTCCAGCAGGAACTGGCGAAGCAGGAACGTATAGAGGATGTAGTACAGGAACGGCACCACGTGCACGTACCAGGGATAGTCCTCCACCCGCCTGCCGAAGCGGCCGAGAATCCAGCCGATCTGGGCATAGATGCCCAGGATCCCGAGCCCGGCATTGATCAGCATCCATTTGACCTGGTCGATCCCGAAAAGCACCAGGTAGAAGGCCAGATAGACGACGATGGCGATGCCGCCGTGGGCGTAGACGAAGCCGAGGTCGGGCGTGTCGCCGCCATAGGCCAGGAAGAAACCCGACAGCCCGAATGCCAGCATGTGGAACATGAAGAACGGATAGATGAATCGGCCGGCATCCGCGGCCAATCCCTGGCGACCTGCTGTAGCGGTCTTCCGATTGCTCTGCGTCATCGTCCTGCCCGATCCTCGTGTCGGTCGACAGGTGTCGCCGCACCTGCCCGCCATTAGGATACGGCGCCAGGCGACGATAGCGGCCAGCCGTCGACCCACTCGTCCTTTCACTGACCCAAGGTCCGCCATGCTTCCGATCGCCGCCCTGCTCGTCCTCGTCGTCGCGCCGCTGGCGTTCGCGATCATCGGCATGGTGCGCATGCGCGGCGAACCGCCGGTTCGGCACGAAGCCGTTCGCCCCTGGCGCTGGCGCATGAGCGCGGTGTCGATGCTGCTGTACACGCTGGCGTTCAACCTGACGTTCTTCGTGCAGGAACTGTTCCTGGTGCTGCCCAAGGCGCTGACGCCTGGCCTGCGCCCCACGCTGTTCCACAACAATCACGGCTGGGAAGGCACGCATCCGCTGGCCTCCCTGTTCCAGGGCACCGGCGCGCTGGCGACGCTGCTGGTCGGCATCGCCGCGGGCCTGTGGCTGCGGCGCACCCGCACAGGACCGGCGTGGTGGCGGCTGCTGGTGTTCTGGATGGCCTTCGGCGGCGTGTTCATGGCATTGCCGCAGGCGGTGATCGGTGCGCTGGTGCCGCAGGGCGACGTCGGCATGGCGATGACGTATTTCGGGCTGGGCCCGGCCGCGAAAGCCACGGTGGCGCTGCTGGCGTTGATCGCGATGCCGCTGTTCGCGCTGTGGCTGCTGCGGCCGTTGCTTGAACTGGCCGGAGACCCCGCACAGGTCGCCGGCGCCGGCGCGCGCATGCGCTTCGTATTGCTGGCGGCCACGCTGCCGGCGCTGCTCGCGATCGTGCTGATCGTGCCGTTCCGGATGCCGCGGGAGTGGGTGGAGGTGCTGCTGTTGCCGGTGATCGTGACCGTGGCCGGACTGGCATGGACGCAGGCCGGCGCGTGGCGGATCCACGCGGTCCGGCCGTTGGAAGGACGTGGCGGTTGGCCGATCGGTGCGCTGCTGGCGGCGGTGATCGCGCTTCTCGCGGTGTTCCAGCTGGTGCTGCGGCCGGGCATCGCGTTTTATTGAGGCGTTCAGCAGAAAGCTGCGGCGGCTTCGGAGGTGCCGGAAATCGAGGCCCGGCTCGCCAGCACGCCGTTCACCGCCGGCGTGCGCCCGGGTGTTGCACTATCACGAAATGCACGTGGTTTGGCACCTGTCGTTCACGGGAAGGCAAGAAATGTTCGGTTAGCGTCGACCGGCGGCCATCCCCCGGTTCTGCGCGTCTTGCACCTGAACAGGCCGCTATTCAGTTCGCCTTCCCTGTAGGAGATTTCCCCATGGCATCACAACTTTCGCGCCAAGCCGGTCTCGCGGCTCTCGTGCTGACGGCTACGCTCGCGGGCTGCGCCAATTACATCAAGCGTGACGAATTCGACGCCACCGTTGCCGAGCTCCGCGCGGCCGACCAGCAACTTGCCTCGCAGATCCAGGCGCTGTCCGACAAGCACGATGCCCTGGTGACCCAGCTCGCGGGCCGGACCCGCCTCGATACCGCCGCATACTTCGGCTTCGACGACGCGACCCTGGACGAACGGGCCAAGCCGCTGCTGGACGATTTCGCCAATGTCATCCGCAGCAGCCACTCGCAGGCATTGATCACGGTGGAGGGCTTCACCGATCCGGCCGGCCCGGCCTCGTACAACAAGCGCCTGGGCCAGGCGCGCGCCGATGCCGTTCGCAACTACCTGGTCAACACCGCCGGCCTGCCGGCCGAGCAGGTCCGCGCAGTCAGCTATGGCGAGGACGAGAATCGCCAGGTGCGTCCGGATGCCTACGGCGACGCAGGGCAGGACAACCGCCGCGTCGGCCTGATCGTCGACTATGCGGGCCCGCGGACCGCCGGCCAGGCGACGTAACCCGCGCGGGAAACGGCAAGCCGGGCCGCTGCTGGCGGCCCGCTTTCGCTTCCGCGGCGGATGCCCGGGCGGTCAAGCATCAGGATCGGGTTCAGTTCAAAAAAGTACCGCAGGATTTCTCCGATTCCGTGCGCGATACTGTCGCCGCCAGCACCTGGAGGACCCGACCATGATCCACTCCGGTACGACTGTGCTGCTCTGGTTCAACGCGGCAGGCTGCGGCCTGTTGGCCGGCCTGTTCTTCACCTTCTCCGCATTCGCGATGAAAGCCTTGGGCCGCATGGAGCCTTCCGGCGGGATCGCGGCGATGAACTCGATCAACGAGACGATCCTGCGTTCGCTGTTCATGCCGCTGTTCTGGGGTACGACGCTGGCGAGCCTGGGCCTGGCGGCCATCGCGCTGTCCGGCTGGAACGAACCGGCCGCCAAATCGATGCTCATTGGCGGGTTGGTCTACATCTTCGGCATGTTCGTCTGCACGATCGCGATCGAGGTGCCGCTCAACAACGAGCTGGCAAGGGTCGACCCCGGCAGCGACGCCGCATTGCCTGTCTGGCAGCGGTACCAACGCCGTTGGACAGGCTGGAATCACGTCCGCACGCTCGCATGCCTGGTGGCGTGCGTACTCTTCATCCAGGCACTGGTCGAAAGGGGCTGAAGCGCGACCAGACGGCACCACCGGGGTGACGATCACCGTGGGCAACTTCTTCGACTGAGCGGAGAACGGGCAGCTCGTCCAGTGCAGGAATTCGGCGTACTTCTCCGCGTTGGAAATGGCGCCAGGGACCGAGGCATCCCGCGTTCTCAAGATTGCGCGATGTCCGCCCGGCCTTCACCCTGCCGGCACCTTGTCGCGGTTGAGGACGAACGACGTCACCACGTCGGTCACGCCGGCCAATCGGGCGATGCGATCGCGGGTGAGGTTGAGTTCGGCGACGTCGGTTCCGGCAAGTTCCACCAGCAGGTCGATCTCGCCGCTGAGCGAGTAGCAGCGGACGACGTCCGGCATCGACACCACCGCGCGCACCACCGCCGGGTCGGGCGTGCGCGCGAGCCGGACCAGCAGGATGGTCGTGAGCCCGGCATCGGCCGGCGCGACATCGACGGTGTAGCGGCGGATCACCCCGTCGGCCTCCATCCGGGCGATGCGGTCGCGCACGCTGCTGCGCGACAGCGAGACGGCGGCGGCCAGCGTCTTCAGAGGCCGGCTGGCGTCCTCGACGAGCAGTTGCAGGAGACGGCGATCGATATCGTCCAAGCGGCGGTCCGTGAATTTGTCGGTGCGATCCGGAAAAATGACGGCGACGGTGCGGCCGGCCAAGTGGCAGCATGGCATTGTCCCAGCCGAGGAACACGTACTCGTGCAACGCCGACAATTCTGCCAGCTGGCGGCCGCCATGATGGCGCTCCCCGTGCCAGCCTCGAAACGGAACCCCGACATGCGCATCACGCCTCACCACCCGACCGGCCTTGCCTACGCGCAGGCCTGCGAAGTCTCGGATTTCTCGCGCCTGCTGTTCGTCAGCGGCCAGGTGCCGGCCGACGGGGAGGGCCGCGTACCTGCCGACTACCGCAGCCAGTACCGGCTGGCCTGGGCGAACGTGCAAGCGCAGCTCGAGGCGGCGGGCATGTCGTTCGACAACCTGGTCAAGGTGACGATCTTCCTGTCCGACCGCGCCCTGATCCCGCAGAGCAAGGGACTGCGCCAGGAGGTGCTGGGCGACCGTTCGCCGGCGCTGACCATCGTCATCGCCGGCATCTTCGACGAGGCCTGGCTGCTGGAGATCGAGGCCGTGGCGGCGGCGTGATCATGCCGGTACATGCTGCGCTGCTGACGGCCGTGGCGGTCGCCGTTGCCACGACGGCCACGTCCAGCGCGATCCCGGAGGTCCGGGCCGGCGATGTAGCCGCTTCCCGGCCGGTACGCTGGACGCCGGACGAATTGTCCACGCCGCTCTACGAATCCTCGCCGGTGTTCTCGCCCGACGGCACGGAGTTGCACTTCTTGCGCGCCGATACCCGCTTCGGCGGCTATCGGCTGCTGTGGTCGCGTTGCGCGTCCGGGCGGTGGAGCGACCCGGCGCCGCCGCCCTTCGCGGCGCCGGCGGGCACGCTGGAAGCGGATCCGGCGTTCTCCCACGACGGCCGGCTGCTCTATTACGTGTCGGCCAGGGGCAATGCCGACAGCGACGATCTCGACATCTGGAGGGTCGCGCGCGACGACGATGGCCGATGGGGTGCACCGCGCAGAATGCCCGCGCCGGTCAATTCGCCGGCAGCGGAACTGCTGCCGCGGCCGTTGCCGGGCGGGCGCCTGCTATTCGGTTCCAGCCGGCCGGGCGGCCATGGCCAGGGCGATATCTACATCGCCACGCCGCAGGACGGTGGCGGCTGGCGGCTCGAGAACGCCGGGCCACCGATCAGCACGTCGGCCTACGAGTACGAAGCGGAGATATCGCACGACGGCAAGGTGATGGCGGTGGTGGCCGACCGTGGCGAGCGTTCGCATCTGTATCTCTACGACCGCGACGGCGATGCCTGGATCGAACGCGGCCGCGTGCCTGCACGCGACGATGTCTTCCAGGTCGGCCCGCTGCTGTCGCCGACCGGCGATCGGCTGCTGTTCGCACAGGCGGAAGCCGGCGAGCGATCGGGCGAATGGTTCCTGGTCGATCTTCGGCCCGATCCGGACCCGCGCTGGCCGCCGGTGTGCGGCGAGGCAGATCGGCGCGAGCCGAGGAAAGCCGAGGCCATCAAGGCATCGGCCGCTCCGCTCGGGTGACCGGCGAAGAGGGGCAACGCCGTGTCGGCGAGCGCCTGCGGCGATGCCGACACGCCCCGATCACCCCGCGCCTGGTGGCAAAGGGAGCGACGGTCGCGACTTCCCGGTGGCGGCATGCCGCCACCACTCCCACAAGGGTCAAGCGACTGGCTGTTGAGGGCGGCGGCCCGCCGCGCGCAGAAGTCAGGACTTCGCGCCCAACTCGACCACCGGCGCGAAACCGCCGTAGATCAGGCGCTTGCCGTCGAACGGCATCGGGTTGGATTCGGGCGAGAGCCGCGGGTCCTTCATGGCTTTTTGCATACCCGCATCGCGGGTCTCCTTGTCGGGCCATTCGATCCAGGAGAAGACGACGGTTTCGTCGTCCTTCGCCTGCACGGCGCGGCGGAAATCGGTCTGCTCGCCCTTGGGCACGTCGTCGCCCCAGCACTCGAGGACGCGGGTGGCGCCGTATTCCACGAACACTGAATCGCCTTGGTTGGCGTGGTCGATGAACTTCTGCTTGTTGGCGGTCGGGACTGCCATGATGAAGCCGTCGATGTAGGGCATCACTTGTCTCCTGTCGGGTGGTCTGGATCAATCGGACCTGCAGTGGCCGGCGCGGCGACCCGATGGATCAACCGGGCGCGTACTGCCGGGCACCCACTGCGGTGCTCCTGTCGAGCGACGAATCGGCGCACCGGAAATCGACATGCGCCGCCGTCGTATTCGGCCCTGTTCGGGATGGCGGCGCCGTGAAGAGGACGAACGCGACCCGAGCGTCCGGATTACGGCGCATTCCCCTGCGCTGGCCAGAGCGCCAGCACCGAGAGCGCGAACAATCTGCGGGTCTTGCCTGACCCGGTTCGTTGGCGAATCCCGCGCTGCGGCAACGTCGGATTGTCGCCGGTCTTGTGCGCAATGCCCGCGAACCCGAGGATCAGCCGTGGGCGCGTCTCCCCACCACCTTCAAACCACGCCGGTATCGCGCGCATGGCGCGCTCCTACGGACGATGCATACGCCGGTCCTCCGGGAGGTGCCTGCATGACAGGCTATGCGCTCAGCAGCACCCGGTTCATGCGCCGCACGAAGGCCGCGGGGTCCGGCAGCGGGGCGCCGGCGGCGATCTCGGCCTGCTCCAGCAGCAACGTGGCCAGGTCCTTCGATTTCGCCTCATCGGTCTCCGCCTCCACCCGCTTGAGCAGCTCGTGCTGCGGGTTGACCTCCAGGGTGGGCTTGCTCTCGGGGATCTCCTGGCCGGCTTCGCGCAGCAGCCGGGCGAAGTGCGGGGCCATGTCGTAGTCGGCCAGCGCCAGGCACGATGGCGAATCGGTAAGGCGCGCGGAGACGCGCACGTCGGCGACGCGGTCGCCCAGCAGGTCCTTGAGTTTCTGCAGCAGCGGCTTGGCGGCCTGGGTCGCCTCGTCCTGCTTCTGCTTGTCGGCCGCGTCCAGCGGCAATTCGCCCTTGGCGACGTGCTGCAGGGTCTTGCCGCCGTACTCGCGCAGCGAGCCGAGCATCCACTCGTCGATGCGGTCGGACATCAGCAGCACTTCGATGTCCTTCGCCTTGAACGCCTCCAGCTGCGGGCTGCCGGCCGCGGCGGCATGGCTGTCGGCGGTGACGTACCAGATGGTGTCCTGGCCGACGGCCATGCGGCCGATGTAGTCGTCCAGGGAGACCGTCTGCGCGGCGCCCTCCCCATTGGTGGAGGCGAAGCGCAGCAGCCTGGCGATGCGCTCGCGGTTGTTGGCGTCCTCGGCCGCGCCCTCCTTCAGGGTGTTGCCGAAGGCCTTGTAGAAGGTGGCGAACTTGTCGGGCTCGTCGCGCGCCAGTTTCTCGATCAGGTCGAGCACGCGCTTGACGCAGGCGCCCTTGATGCGGTCGAGCTGGCGATTCTGCTGCAGCAGTTCGCGGCTGACGTTGAGCGGCAGGTCGTCGGCATCGACCACGCCGCGCACGAAGCGCAGGTAGTTGGGCAGCAGTTCCTCGGCGGCGTCCATCACGAACACGCGCTTGATATAGAGCTTGAGCCCCTTGCGCTCGTCGCGGCCGCCCATCATCAGGTCGAACGGCGGGCGCGAAGGCAGGTACAGCAGCGTGGTGAAGCTCTGGCTGCCCTCGACGCGGTTGTGGCTCCAGGCCAGCGCGTCGTTGAAGTCGTGGCCGAGCGATTTGTAGAAGCCCTGGTAGTCCTCGTCGGAGATCTCAGCCTTGGGTTTCGTCCACAGCGCGGAAGCGGCGTTGACGGTCTCCCACTCGTTCCTGGGCGCGGCCTTGTCGTCCTCGTCCGCGGCCTCCTTCGGCATGCGGATCGGAAATGCCACGTGGTCGGAATAGCGGTTGATCAGCGAGCGCAGGTGCCAGCCTTCGAGGAAGGTGTCCTCGTCGGGCTTGAGGTGCAGCATTACCGTGGTGCCGCGCTCGGCCAATTCGGCCGATTCGAGGGTGTACTCGCCCTTGCCGTCGCTCTCCCATTTCACGCCCTCGCCGGCCGGCGCCCCGGCGCGGCGGCTGAACACGGTGACCCGGTCGGCCACGACGAAGGCCGAATAGAAGCCGACGCCGAACTGCCCGATCAGGCGCGCATCGGCCTTCTGCTCGCCGCTCATCGCCTCCAGGAAGCGGCGCGTGCCGGAGCTGGCGATGGAGCCGATGTTGGCCACGATCTCGTCGCGGCTCATGCCGATGCCGTTGTCGCGCACGGTCACGGTGCGCGCGTCCTTGTCCCAGCTGACGTCGATGTGCAACTCGCCGTCGTCGGCCATCAGCTCCGGGTGGGCGATGGCTTCGAAACGCAGTTTGTCGCAGGCATCGGAGGCGTTGGAGACCAGCTCGCGCAGGAAGATCTCCTTGTGCGAGTACAGCGAGTGGGTGACCAGGTGCAGGACCTGGGCGACTTCGGCTTCGAAGCGGCGGGTTTCGGGAGGGGCATTCATATGTGGTGTCCTGGTCCGCGCTGGGATTGGATGCGAACGTCGACTATGGGTGTCGGCGGCGGGAATTCAAGCCCGTCCGGTCCCTTCTGTCCGTGGATGCGCCATGTTCACGATGCGTGCGACGCCGCGCATCGGGCCAACCCGCGCAGTCGGGCCACGCCGGCATCGCGCGCATGGCGCGCTCCTACGGAGGCCCCCGCGGGGCCCGTGGCGCCGGATTTTCGTAGGAGCGCGCCATGCGCGCGATGCCGCGGGTCGCACCGACGCCGCGGTCCGCGCGGCCGAGGAAGCGTGCCGACGGAAAATCCGGCGCCCACGCGGCACAGGTCCGCGTCAGGCCGCGTCGTGGAAGATCACCCCGAGCGTGTGGCGGTGGCCGGCCCGCACCGTGCCGACGCCGTGGCGCAGCTTGACCCGGTAGTCGCCGCGGGTCCCGCGCACGGGGCGCATGTTGACCGCGAACACCACCGCATCGCCCTTGCGCAGCGGCACCACCTCGGCGCGCGACTGCATCCGCGGCCGCTGTTCGGTCAGCACGAACTCGCCGCCTTCGAAATCCTTCCCTGGCTCCGACAGCAACGCCGCCACCTGCAGCGGGAAGACGTGCTCGCCGTAGAGGTCCTGGTGCAGGCAGTTGTAGTCGCCCTCGCCATATTGCAGCAGCAGCGGCGTCGGACGCGTCTGCCCGGCGCGATGGCAGCGATCGAGGAAGGCGCCGTGGTCGGCCGGGAAGCGGACGTCGACCGCCATCCGCTCGTGCCAGCGGTTGGCGATCGGGACCAGCGGCGGATACAACGCGGTGCGCAGACGCTCGACCAGCGACGGCAGCGGATAAGCGAAGTAGCGGTACTCGCCGCGACCGAAGCCGTGCCGGGCCATCACGACGCGACTGCGGAAACCCTCGTCGCGACCATAGAGCCCGACGGTGGCATCGCACTGCACTCCGGTCAGCAGTCCCGGCAGCAGCGCCCAGCCCCGCGCGTCCAGGCCGGCGGCGACCGCCGGCCAGTCGATCCGGTCCGCCCCGCTCATGTCGCCGCGGCCTCGCGCTCGAGCAGGGCGCGCTTGCGCTCCACGCCCCAGCGATAGCCGGAGAGTGCGCCGTCGCTGCGCACCACCCGGTGGCAGGGAATCGCCACGGCAAGCGCGTTGGCGGCGCAGGCGCCGGCAACGGCACGCACGGACTTGGGCGTGCCGATCCGGCGGGCGACTTCGGCGTAGGTGGCGGTGCGGCCGGCGGGGATATCCCGCAATGCCTGCCACACCCGCTGCTGGAACGCCGTGCCGCGTATGTCGAGCGGAAGGTCCAGGCCCAGGCCCGGCGCCTCGACGACACCGACCACGCGGGCGACCAGCGATTCGTATGTCCGATCGCCGCCGATGAGGTGCGCCTTGGGAAACTGGTCCTGCAGGTTGTGCAGCAGCGTCTCCGGATCATTGCCGAGCAGGATCGCCGCGATGCCCTTCTCGCTCGAGGCGACCAGGATGGCGCCCAGCGAGCACTGGCCGACGGCGAAGCGGATCGCCTCTTCGGCGCCGCCGGCGCGATAGCGCGTCGGCGTCATGCCGAGCATGGCATTGGCCGTCTCGTAGAAGCGGCCGTTGGAGCCGAAGCCGGCGTCGTAGATCGCGTCGGTCACCGTCTGCCCGCTGGCCAGTCCGTCGCGGACTCGGCTCGCCCGGTGCGCGGCGGCATAGGCCCTCGGCGTGAGACCGGTGGCGGCCTTGAACATGCGGTGGAAGTAACCGGGACTCAGCTCCACCGCACCGGCCAGCTCCGCCAGCGACGGCGGCCGTTCGGCCTGCTCGATCAGGCGGCAGGCCTTGGCGACGATCGCCGCGTTCTCCGCTTCCGTCGAGGCGCCTTCCGGGTTGCAGCGCCGGCACGGCCGGAAGCCGGTCTCGCGCGCCGCTTCCAGGGTGTCGTGGATGGCGACATTTCCCGGATTGGCGGTCCTGGACGGGCAGGACGGCCGGCAATAGACGCCGGTGGTCGCCACCGAGTACCAGAACTGGCCGTCGGCGCTGCGGTCGCGCGCCACGATGCGCGCCCAGCGCGGGTCGCGCCATGCGGGCGGTGTCGCGTCGTCCTGTCTGCGTTTCTGGGTCATGTTCATCACCGGGACTCCTGTGAGATGGGTGTGGAGCCACCATGCCGCAACCCCCGGCCCGCCACACTCCGATGCTTGCTTTCGAATCCGGCCATCGCCCGGATCGGGCGGTCCGGCATCGGCGGGCGGCCAGGCCGGATGCAAATCCCGTCGTCATCCCGGATCCCGGCTTTCCGCAGCCGGACGGCCCGCCCACAAGGGTCTTGGTTTCACAAGGGCGTCACTCCCTCAACGGCTGATCCAGGCCGCGGATCGCCGGCGCGACGCCGGCCCCGTTGCGCATCGGCGGGAAATGGTTGCAATGACCGATGGCAGTCGGAGCGAGGAACGGGGGGCGCTACCGTGTCAGGCGCCGGGCACACTCCCAGCCAACCGGAATCCAGCGATGCGTTCCCTCTCCTGCCTGCTTCCGATCGTTCTCGCCGCCGCCGCCGCGCCTGCGCACGCGGTGGAGATCGACGGTCGTATCGATCCGGAGGAATGGCAGGACGCGCGCCGGGTCACCGATTTCCGCAAGGTGCAGCCGCTCAACGGCGAGCCGGCGTCGCTGCCCACCGAGGCCTGGATTCTGGCCACGCCGGACGGCCTGGCGGTGGCTTTCCGCAACACCCAGCCGCCCTCGGTCCCGCGCACCCGTCAACGCGTGCAGCGGGACTTCAGCGCGCAGGTCGACCGGGTCAACGTGATGGTCGATTTCGACGGCGGCGGCCGCACCGGCTACAACTTCACCGTCAGCTCCACCGAGGGGATCTACGACGCGATCATCAGCAACGAGTCCGAGTTCAACGACGACTGGGACGGCAGCTGGCGTCATGCCGTGGGCGAAGACGACGCCGGCTGGACGGCGGAGCTGCTGATCCCCTGGCACATCGCGCCGATGCGCGAGGCCGGCGGCGACACCCGCACCATCCGGATCTATCTCGATCGCGTGGTCGGCGCCACCGGCGAGCGCGCCGCCTGGCCGCTGGCGAGCTACGAGCGCCCGCGCTTCCTGTCCGAGTTCGCGCCGATCGAGGTCGCCGAGTACAGCCAGTCGCTGCTGGCGCTGACGCCATACGTCTCCGGGCTGTACGACAACGTCGACGGGCGCGGCGAGGCCGACGGCGGGCTGGACGTGTTCTGGAAACCGAACGGCCAGTTCCAGTTGACCGCCACCGTGAACCCGGATTTCGGCCAGGTGGAAAGCGACGATCTGGTGGTCAACTTCGACGCCACCGAGACCTTCGTCAGCGACAAGCGCCCGTTCTTCACCGAGAACCAGGGCCTGTTCGAGTTCACCACGCCGTCCGACTACAGCCAGCTGCTGTACACCCGCCGCATCGGCGGCCCGGCCGACGACGGCGACGGTTCCGGCGACATCGATGCGGCGATCAAGCTCAACGGCAGCCTGGGCGCGACCAAGTACGGGATCTTCGCCGCCGAGGAGGCCGACGAGGCCGGGCGCTCATTCCGGGCGCTGCGCCTGGTGCACGACTTCAGCACCCAGAACCTCGGCGCCATGCTGACCCAGGTGGAGCGGCCGTTCCTGGATCGCGAGGCGACCGTGCTCGGCGTCGACCACAACTGGCGCCCGACTGCACGCTGGAACGTGCGCACGCGGCTGCTCGGCAGCCGGATAGAGCAGGCGGGCGAGCGCAGCAGCGACACCGGCGCCACCGTGTGGGCCGACTACGAGATGGACGGCGGCTGGCGCCAGCAGTGGATCGGCATGCACTTCGGCGACGAACTGCAGATCAACGACGCCGGCTACCTGTCGCGCAACAGCACCAACTACGGGCACTGGCAGCTGCAGCGCCGCTTCACCGACCTGCCGGCCGAATCGCGCTACGCGTCCAAGGACTGGCGCTGGCGCGTCAGCGGCAACTACAACGACCACGGACAGCGGCTCAACCACCAGTTCCGCATGAGCCGGGAGAGCCGGCTGCGCAACGGCAGTTACGAATATGCGCAGATCAACGTCAACAGCGCCCGCGTCGACGACCTGCTGACCCGCGGCAACGGCGTGGTGAAGCTGCCGCCCAGCTTCGGCGCCTACTTCGAATACGATCGCCCGCGCAAGGGCAACTGGGCCTACGAATTCGAGGCCGAGGCATTCAGCGGCGGCCTTTCCGGCAACGACCGGATCGGCTACAGCGTCGAGTTCGAACCCAGCTACTTCGTCAGCGACGCCTTTAATGTCTACGTCGGGTTGTACGCCGAACGCACGCCGGACTGGCTGGTGTGGCAGCGCGACAACCTGATCGGCAGCTTCGACGGGCGCGAGGTGAACCTCAACACCGGATTCAACTGGACGATCGGCAGCCGCCAGGAACTGCGGCTCAGGCTGCAGGCCATCGCGATCAACGCGCGCCTGCGCCAGGGCTATCGCGTCGACCCGATGGGCAATGCCGTCGCCAGCGACGAGCCGGTCGACGATCTCAGCGTGCGCAATCTCGGCTTCCAGGTGCGCTACCGCTACGAGCTGGCGCCGCTGTCGTACCTGTACGTCGTCTATGGCCGCGGCGGCTACGAGGAAGAGACGTTCGCCGACGGCACCGGCCGCCTGCTCCGCGACAGCTTCCGGCTGCGCGACGACGAGCAGCTGCTGGTCAAGCTGAGCTATCGGTTCGAGCTCTGACCCGGCGCCAGACAACGTGCACCACCCTTTCGTAGGAGCGCGCCATGCGCGCGATGCCGCGGGTGTCGGCAGGATCCGGTGGATGCCGCGATTCTGGACCGGAAGGCGCGCCGGTCGCCGGAATTCGCGGGCGGCGCGATGCCCGCGGCATCGCGCGCATGGCGCGCTCCTACGCGTCCCGCGGTCCCGGTAAGCTGAAGACCATGAAGCACCGGTCCGAACCCGCCCTGCAGATCCACGTCGATCCCCTGACCGGTCCCGAGATTGCCGATCTGCTGCGCGCGCACCTGGACGACGTGGCCCGGCACTCGCCGCCCGAAAGCGTGCACGCGCTCGACCTGGCGAGACTGCGGCATTCCGCCATCACCTTCTGGAGCGCGTGGCTGGACGGCGCGCTGGCCGGCTGTGTCGCCATCCGGGAACTCGATCCGCATCACGGCGAAGTCAAGTCGATGCGCACGGCGGCGGCGTATCTGCGCAAGGGCATCGCCGCGGCGCTGATGCGCCACGTGCTGGAGCAGGCAACGCGACGCGGATACCGCCGGCTCAGCCTGGAGACAGGCTCGATGGCGGTGTTCGCGCCGGCCCGGGTGCTGTACGCGCGCTTCGGATTCGAGCCGTGCGGTCCGTTCGCCGACTACGTCGAGGATCCGTACAGCGTGTTCATGACCCGCGTCCTCTGAACGCGAGACTGCAATCGCTCCGGCCATCATCCCGCGCCCACATCAGTCATGCCCGCGAAGGCGGGAATCCAGCGACTTCAAACAAGACACCGGGAGCTGGGCGACCCGTACCCACGCCGTGGCGCTATGCTGCGCCCATGAAGACCTGGATCGTCCTGCTGCGCGCCGTCAACGTCGGCGGCACGGGAAAGCTGCCGATGGCGGAGTTGCGCGCGCTTTGCGAAGACGCGGGCTTCGCCCGGGTGCGCACCTATATCGCCAGCGGCAACGTGGTGCTGCGCAGCGCATCCACGGCGCGACAGGTACAGGAAACGCTGCAGGACGCGCTGGCGCGCCACGCCGGCAGGCAGGTCGGCGTGCTGGTGCGCAGTACCGCGGAGATGAGGCAGGTGCTTGCCGACAACCCGTTCCCGAAGGCGGCGCCCAACCGGGTCGTGGCGATTTTCCTGGACCGGGCGCCGCCCGCCGATGCGCTGGAGACCGTCAGCGGCCGCAAGGGCGAACAGCTCGCCCTGGGCAGGCGCGAGATCTACGTGCACTACGGCGACGGCATGGCCGACTCGAAACTCAAGATCCCGGCGGCGAAAACCGGCACCGCTCGCAACATCAACACCATCATCAGGCTTCTCGAGATGGCGAACGGCTGAGCGTCGGGATTACGCAGCGGCCGTCAAGCTTCCCGTTCAACCGCGCCGCCCCGGACGCGCCGCCGCGAACGCGTGCTCGCGGCTTCCGGCCTGGCCGGGGCGCGTGCGGATTCCTGCTCGGGTTACGGCGCCGGCGGCAGCAACGTACCCTGGTCGGCGTTCGCCAGCCAGACACCGCGGTGACGCGTGTAGCTGACACCGGTGAGTGCGCGCTGGAAGAAGCCGGCGGAGGGAATCCGGTACGTGGTCTCGTACAGGATGAAGGCCGTCCTGCAGCCCTCCACCTTGCGATAGAGTTCGGTCCATTCCCAGACCGCTTCCCGGTTCTCGAAATGGCTGGCCAGCGCATCCATGATCGCGTCGATGCCATAGAACACGGCGCCGCTGGCGAAGATGGTGACCGCGTCGTCGGTATGGACGGCGCGAAATGTCTCGGCGTCATAGTCGCGGAAGGATTCCATGTCGATCCGCTGCGCGACCTCGAACTGGCGTTCGCAGTGCCGGTTCGCGCGCGCGTTCTCGCCGTCGCCGGCGAAGGCCGGCGCGACCGAGGCAGCCAATGCAAGAACACCTGCCAACGCGGACAATCTTCGCGGCAATTCGCGGCCGATATTCGTCATCGTGTCTCTCCCGGGGGAAATGTCCATCGACCGTAACCGCGCGGCGAGGCGCCCGATAGCGCCAATCCGCGCTACCGCAGCGGGGCCAATTCAGGCATCCACGTGCGGCAGCGTGCCGATGACGATGACGATCGAATCCGGCACGTTCCACCCGCACGACGTGCAACGCCCCGGTGCACTGCGCACAAGAAAGGCCCCGCCTGGGCGGGGCCTTGCGGGCGTCCGGAAGCCGTGGCTTATTTCGCCGCGACCACCCGCACCATCTCCAGGCACTTGGTGGAGTAGCCCCACTCGTTGTCGTACCAGCTCACGAGCTTGACGAAGGTGGGATCGAGCTGGATGCCGGCCTCGGCATCGAACACCGAGGTGCAGGTCTCGCCGCGGAAGTCGGTGGCGACCACCTTGTCCTCGGTGTAGCCGAGGATGCCCTTCAACGCGCCCTCGGACTGCGCCTTCATCTCGGCACAGATCTCCTCGTAGCTGGCGCCCTTCTCCAGTTCGACGGTCAGGTCGACCACGGACACGTCCGAGGTCGGCACGCGGAACGCCATGCCGGTCAGCTTCTTGTTGAGTTCCGGGATCACCTTGCCGACCGCCTTGGCCGCACCGGTGGAGGACGGAATGATGTTCTCGAGGATGCCGCGGCCGCCGCGCCAGTCCTTGTTGGACGGGCCGTCGACGGTCTTCTGGGTGGCGGTGGTCGCATGCACGGTGGTCATCAGGCCGCGCTTGATGCCCCACTTGTCGTTGAGCACCTTGGCCAGCGGCGCCAGGCAGTTGGTGGTGCAGCTGGCATTCGAGATGATCGCTTCGCCCGCGTACTTGTCGTGGTTGACGCCGAACACGAACATCGGCGTGTCGTCCTTCGACGGCGCCGACTGGATGACCTTCTTCGCGCCGGCGTCGAGGTGCTTCTGGCAGGTTTCCTTGGTCAGGAACAGGCCGGTGGATTCGATCACCACCTCGGCGCCCACGGCGTCCCACTTGAGGTTGGACGGATCGCGCTCCTGGCTCAGGCGGATGCGCTTGCCGTTGACCACCAGGGTCCCGTCGTCGACCGACACCTCGCCCTCGAAGCGGCCGTGCACCGAGTCGTAGCGCAGCATGTAGGCCAGGTAATCCGGCTCCAGCAGGTCGTTGATGGCGACGATCTCGATGTCGTCGCCGAAGTTCTGGAACGCCGAGCGCAGCACATTGCGGCCGATACGGCCGAAACCGTTGATGCCAACCTTGATCGCCATGAATCGGACTCCTGCAGGCGCCCCTGGAGGCGCGGTGGTGGGGGACGGGCCGATGATTTTAGCAGGCGCCGGCCCCGGGCCGCCCACGCGGCCTTTCGACACCCGGAATCCCGGACGCATGTCGGCCGCGCAGCGCCGGATCGCTCCCCATCCGGCGCGTGGCGATCGAACGGCAGCCGCATCCTGCCGTTAGGGCCTGTTAGCGCTTCCCGAGCAGGTCGCGCCGGGACTGAGAGTGTGCGGGGCAAGGAAGAACGAAGGCGCGTATGTCGATACGCAACTGAGTGATGACGCCGCTCCGCGCGGCCTCAGGCCCGGCCCTTCGGGTTGCGCCGCAGTGGCCGTCAGGTGGTGTTGCGCGGCGCGGCGCCTTGCTGCCTGCAAGGTCAAGCCGCGCGGCGCCGCATGGCGGCCACTGCGGCGCAACCCGACCTGCTCGGGAAGCGTTAACAGGCCCTAGAATCGCGGCATGAATCGATCGTTTCTGCTCGTCCTCACGCTCGTCCTCGTTGCCGCACCCGCCTCCGCCTGGGGCCCGCGCGGGCACCGCCTGGTGGCCGAACTGGCGGCCGCCGCGCTCACGCCCGCGGCGCGCGCGCAGGTCGACCTGCTGTTGCGGGGCGAACCGGAGCCGACCCTGGCCGGCGTCGCCAACTGGGCCGATGAGCTGCGCGCGAACGATCCCGACCTCGGCCGCAAGAGCGCGAAGTGGCACTACGTCAACATCGGCGAGTCGGGCTGCGAATACGTCGCCGCGCGCGACTGCCCGAACGGCGATTGCGTGGTCGAGGCGATCCGCACCCAGGCCGCGATCCTCGCCGACCGCGCGCAGCCGCTGGCGGCGCGCCGGCAGGCGCTGAAGTTCGTGGTGCATTTCGTCGGCGACGTGCACCAGCCGATGCACGCCGGCTATGCGCATGACAAGGGCGGCAACACCGTGCAGCTCAGCATCCCCGACGGCACCCGCGACGGCCGCGGCAGCAACCTGCACGCGCTGTGGGACAGCGGCCTGTTCCGCGACCTGGGCGAATCCGAGGCCCGGCACGCCGCGCGCCTGCGGGCGCTGCCGGAGGTCGTGGCCGGCGGCACCGATCCGGCGGCCTGGGCGCAGGAATCCTGCGCGATCGTGCAGCGGCCGGGCGTGTACCCGCCGCGCGCGACACTGGATCCGGGCTATATCGAGACGTGGCGACCGGTGGCCGAGCGGCAGATCGCGCTGGGCGGACGACGCCTGGCGGCGCTGCTCAACGAGACATTGGGCGATTGAACGGGCGGGTATCGCATCCGCGCCCAGCTGTGATCGCGTAGGCGCTCCAGGTCGACTGGCCTCCTTCCGACGACGCGTCGAATGAACGTGACTAAAATACTATATAGTCACTCGTTGTCCACTCCCTGGGCGGGAGGTAAGCTTCAAACCATGAACAAAGCGACCACTTATCCCGTTTCTGCCCGCGGTCCGGCCGACCATGACGTGCGAGACCAGATCGTTGCCGCGGCCACCGAGCACTTCAGCCGGTATGGCTACGGAAAGACCACGGTCTCCGATCTCGCCAAGGCCATCGGCTTTTCCAAGGCCTATATCTACAAGTTCTTCGAGTCCAAGCAGGCCATTGGCGAAATGATCTGCGCGAACTGCCTGCGCGAGATCGAAACCGAGATCAGGGCAGCCGTTGACGAAGCTGAACGACCGCCCGAGAAGCTGAGGCGGATGTTCAAAACGGCTGTAGAGGCCAGCATGCGTCTGTTTTTCCGGGATCGTAAGCTCTACGAAATCGCCAGTTCAGCGGCCAGCGAGCGCTGGCAGGCCGTGGTTGCCTATGAAGAACGCATCCAGAAATTACTCCAGGACATCTTGCAGGAAGGCAGGCTGACAGGGGATTTCGAGCGCAAAACGCCGATTGATGAAACTTCAATGGCCATCTACCTGGTCATGCGCCCTTATCTCAGCCCCCTGCTGCTTCAGCACAGCTTCGAGTACACCGACGAAGCGCCGGCTCAGCTGTCCAGCCTGGTACTGCGCAGCCTGTCGCCCTGATTCCTGGGTCGTTTGTGACTATTGACTAATTTGGTCACAAGGATTAGATTTCGAGTCCTGGCCATTTTGTTAATGGGACTCTCATGCTCCGGCGCCGCCTCGTTGCTTCCACCGTCATCTGTGTATTGCCGTTTGCGCTGGCCGCATGCGGCGAAAAACCGCCATCTGATCCCCGGACGGACGCCCCGTTGGTCCGTACCGCGGTCGTCCAGGGGGCGCCCTCGGCGTCACGCGCCTTCACCGGGACCGTAGCCGCCAGGGTGCAAAGCGACTTGGGCTTTCGGGTCCCTGGGAAGGTGCTGGAACGGCTTGTAGATGCAGGGCAGGCCGTTAAACGGGGTCAGCCGCTCATGCGTATTGATCCCGTCGACCTGAAGCTTGCTGCCCATGCGCAGCAGCAAGCAGTCGCCGCTGCTAGAGCGGTGGCGCAGCAGGCGATCGGGGACGAAGCCCGCTATCGCGCCCTGCTGGGGACCGGGGCGATATCAGCCTCCTCATACGATCAGAGCAAGGCCGCTGCGGACTCTGCCAAGGCCCAGCTGAGTGCGGCCACAGCCCAGGCCGAAGTCGCCAGCAACGCGAACAAATACGCCGCGCTCGTTGCCGATGCCGATGGCGTGGTCATGGAAACGCTGGCCGAGCCTGGCCAAGTCGTCGCGGCCGGGCAGGTGGTGGTCCGTGTCGCCCATGCCGGGCGCCGCGAAGCGATCGTGCAACTTCCTGAAACCCTGCGCCCGGCGGTCGGCTCCACCGGGCAAGCCAGGCTTTTCGGCCAAGAGGGGGTTGTCGTTCCGGCCACGCTCCGGCAGCTCTCGGATGCCGCAGACCCGCTGACCCGCACTTTCGAAGCGCGGTATGTACTTGAGGGCGCACTGGCCGACGCGCCATTGGGCACCACCGTCACCATCGAAATCTCGGACGGGACCCCTTCTATACGCACCGGCGTGCAGGTGCCAATCGGCGCTTTGTTCGATGCCGGCAAGGGCCCGGGGGTGTGGGTCATTAATGGCCAGCCGGCGAAAGTGACCTGGCGGCCGGTCGCGGTCCAACACCTGGATGACGACGCTGCACGTATCACGGGCCAGCTCAAGCAAGGCGACAGGATCGTCGCGCTGGGCGCACATCTGCTGCGCGAAGGCGAACTGGTGCGAATGGCCGGCCAAGCTGGCGCTGCGGCGACCGGAGGATCCCTTCCGTGAACGAAGGTCGTTTCAACCTGTCGGCGCTCGCCGTACGCGAACGCTCCATCACCGTGTTCCTGATCTGCCTGGTGTCGTTGGCGGGGCTCGTTTCGTTCTTCCAGTTGGGCCGTGCCGAAGACCCGGCCTTCACGGTCAAGGTGATGACCATCATCACCGCCTGGCCCGGGGCCACGGCACAGGAGATGCAGGACCAGGTCGCCGAGAAGATCGAGAAGCGCATGCAGGAGCTGCGCTGGTACGACCGTACCGAGACCTATACAAGACCCGGCTTGGCATTCACGACGTTGACACTGATCGACAGCACACCACCTTCGGAAGTGCAGGAACAGTTCTACCAGGCCCGCAAGAAAGTTGGAGACGAGGCGAACAATCTTCCTTCCGGCGTGATCGGGCCGATGGTCAACGATGAATATGCGGACGTCACTTTTGCTCTGTACGCGCTCAAGGCCAAGGGCGAACCGCAGCATCTGCTGGTACGCGATGCGGAGAGGTTGCGCCAGCAGCTGTTGCACGTGCCAGGCGTCAAGAAGGTCAACATCGTTGGCGAACAGTCCGAGCGCATCTATGTCGAGTTCTCCCATGAACGTCTGGCAACGCTGGGCGTCAGTCCGCAGGAGTTGTTCGCCGCGCTCAACACCCAGAACGCCCTGACGCCAGCCGGCTCCGTAGAGACCAAGGGACCGGAAGTATTCATTCGCCTGGACGGCGCGTTCGATGAACTGCAGAAAATCCGCGACACACCAATCGTGGCGCAAGGTCGCACGTTGAAGCTGTCGGACATCGCCACGGTCAAGCGTGGCTATGAAGATCCCAAGACGTTCATGATCCGCAACGGTGGCGAACCTGCGCTGCTGCTGGGCGTGGTCATGCGCGAGGGCTGGAACGGGCTCGACCTGGGCAAGGCGCTGGACAGTGAAGTCAGCGCGATCGGTGCCGAGCTACCGCTGGGCATGACCCTGTCCAAGGTCACGGACCAAGCCGTCAATATCGACTCTGCGGTCGATGAGTTCATGGTCAAGTTCTTCGTCGCTCTGCTGGTGGTCATGCTGGTGTGCTTCGTGAGCATGGGTTGGCGTGTTGGCCTGGTGGTGGCAGCGGCGGTACCGTTGACGCTGGCAGCGGTCTTCGTGGTGATGCTCGCGACCGGCAAGAACTTCGATCGCATCACGCTGGGGTCGCTGATCCTGGCGCTGGGTTTGCTGGTAGACGACGCCATCATCGCCATCGAAATGATGGTGGTGAAGATGGAAGAGGGCTACAGCCGCATCGCCGCTTCCGCCTATGCCTGGAGCCATACCGCAGCGCCCATGCTCTCTGGCACGCTGGTCACCGCCGTCGGCTTCATGCCCAATGGGTTCGCTCGATCCAGCGCGGGCGAGTACACCAGCAACATGTTCTGGATCGTTGGCATTGCGCTCATCGCGTCGTGGGTGGTCGCCGTGATCTTCACTCCCTACCTGGGCGTCAAACTGATCCCCGACTTGAAGAAGGTCGAAGGCGGCCATGACGCGCTCTACAACACGCCGCGCTACAACCGCTTCCGTCAGATTCTGGAGCGCGTCATCGCGCGCAAATGGCTGGTCGCCGGCTCAGTCGTGGGCCTCTTCGTCTTGGCCATACTCGGCATGGCGGTGGTCAAGAAGCAGTTCTTCCCGATCTCAGACCGGCCCGAAGTGCTGCTCGAGGTGCAGATGCCCTATGGCACATCGATCACCCAAACCAGCGCCGCCACTGCGAAGGTGGAAGCCTGGCTGAGCAAACAAGAGGAAGCCAGAATCGTCACCGCCTACATCGGTCAGGGCGCGCCACGCTTCTACTTCTCGATGGGGCCGGAGATGCCCGATCCGTCATTCGCCAAGATTGTGGTGCGCACCGACAACCAGGACGAGCGCGAGGCGCTGAAACACCGGCTGCGGCAAGCGATCGCCGACGGTCTTGCCCCGGAGGCGCGCTTGCGCGTTACCCAACTCGTATTCGGCCCGTACTCGCCGTTCCCGGTGGCCTACCGGGTCACTGGCCCGGACCCGGACCAGCTGCGCGGTATCGCGGCTGAGGTGCAGCAAGTCATGGACGCCAGTCCGATGATGCGCACTGTCAACACCGACTGGGGCATGCGTACACCCGCGCTGCACTTCACCTTGCAGCAGGACCGATTGCAGGCCGTCGGGCTGACCTCCAGCGCCGTGGCGCAACAATTGCAATTCTTGCTGACAGGCATACCCATCACCGCCGTCCGCGAGGACATTCGCACGGTGCAGGTCGTGGCCCGTTCGGCCGGCGACATCCGACTCGACCCCGCCAGGATCGGCGATTTCACGCTGGCTGGCGCCAACGGGCAGCGCATCCCGCTGTCGCAGGTGGGCGAGGTCGACGTGCGCATGGAAGAACCGATCATGCGCCGCCGCGACCGGATGCCGACGATCACCGTGCGGGGCGACATCGCCGATGGCTTGCAGCCACCGGATGTGTCGTCCGCCATGACCCGGCAGCTCCAGCCCGTCATGGACAAGCTGCCGGGCGGCTACCGCATCGAGCAGGCCGGCTCCATCGAAGAGTCGGGAAAGGCAACGAAAGCCATGTTGCCGCTATTTCCCATCATGCTGGCGATCACCCTGCTCATCATCATCCTGCAGGTGCGCTCGATCTCCGCGATGGTCATGGTCTTCCTGACCAGCCCACTGGGACTGATCGGCGTGGTGCCCACCCTGATTCTGTTCCAGCAGCCATTCGGCATCAATGCGCTGGTCGGATTGATTGCGTTGGCGGGAATCCTGATGCGTAACACGCTGATACTGATCGGACAGATCGACCACAACATAAAGGAAGGGCTGGCTCCGTTCCATGCGGTGGTCGAGGCAACCGTGCAGCGTGCCCGACCGGTGATCCTGACCGCGTTGGCGGCGATCCTGGCCTTCATCCCGCTGACCCATTCGGTGTTCTGGGGAACGCTTGCCTACACGCTGATTGGCGGCACCTTTGCAGGGACGATTCTGACGCTTGTGTTCTTGCCGGCCATGTATTCCATCTGGTTCAAGATCAAGCCCGACAGCGACAGCCGATCCGAGGAGGCGGAGCTCGCATGAACCGGCACAACCGGCGGGCAGACCTTGCCGCATTCAATTCACCCACATCCAGAGGAACTGCCATGTCGAATTCGACAGTTGTCGTTATTACCGGCGTATCGTCGGGCATCGGCCGTGCCGCCGCAGAGCAATTTGCCAAACGGGGTTGCCGGGTATTCGGCACCGTACGCACCATTGCGAAAGCGAGCCCATTAGCCGGTGTCGAGTTTGTCGAGATGGATGTTCGCGACGATGCCTCCGTTCGACTTGGCATCCAATCCATCATCGACCGGACCAAGCGCATCGACGTGCTCGTCAACAACGCGGGGATGAACTTGATCGGCGCGGTGGAGGAAACAACGACCAGCGAAGCCGCATCTCTGTTCGACACCAACGTGTTCGGCCTGCTGCGTACAACACAGGCGGTACTCCCGCACATGCGAACGCAACGTCACGGAAGAATCGTCAATGTCAGTTCCGTGTTCGGCTTTCTCCCGGCTCCGTACATGGGGCTTTATTCGGCCTCCAAGCATGCTGTGGAGGGGCTGTCTGAATCCCTGGATCATGAGGTGCGCCAGTTCGGCATCCGCGTAACACTGGTCGAACCGGCTTATACAAAGACCAACCTGGAAACCAATTCGCCTCAGGCAAAGTCGAAGATCGCGGACTACGACCGCGAGCGCGACCTCATCTCGCGCTCTGTCGCTGACACTGTCAACGGCGCACCTGAACCCTCCGGGGTGGCAAACACGATCGTCGAGGCGGCGCTTGGCACCTGGCGTATGCGCCGCACTCCGGCCGGACAGGCATCGCTCTTGAGTAAATTGCGCCGCTTCATGCCTGCAGGCGCTGTCGATGCAAGCCTGAGGAAAACGCTCGGCCTGGCTTGAAACCCTCGCCCGGAAGCGCCGTGCCGGCGGCCGCGACCTCGCCGGCCTCGTCTCGCGACGCCATATATCGTCTTCCGGCAGGCCCACCGCGAGGTCTTCCCATGCAGCCGCAGGTCCAGCCCTTCTTCCATCGGGACAGCAACACCTGATCGTACGTGGTGTCGGAGCCGGACGGGCGCGCCGCGGCCATCGTCGATCCGGTACTCGACTTCGACCCGAAGGCCGGCCGCACCTCCACCGCATCGGCACAGGCGCTGCTCGAGCACGTGCACGAACGCGACCTCGACGTCGCCTGGATCCTCGAGACCCATGCCCACGCCGATCACCTGAGCACCGGCCACTGGCTCAAGCGCCGGCTGCCGCGGGCGAAGCTCGCGATCGGCGAGGAGATCTGCGCGGTACAGGCCACCTTCCGGCCGATCTTCAATCTCGGCGCGCATTTCCCCGTGGACGGCTCGCAATTCGACCACCTGTTCGGCGACGGCGAGGCATTCCGCATCGGCGCGCTGCAGGGCCGGGCGATCCCGGTGCCGGGGCACACCAGCGACAGCAACGCCTATCTGATCGGCGATGCGCTGTTCACCGGCGACTCGCTGTTCATGCCCGACGGCGGAACGGCGCGCTGCGATTTCCCCGGCGGCAGCGCGGCCAAGCTGTACCGCTCGATCCGGCGCCTGTTCGCACTGCCCGATGCCACCCGCGTGTTCGTCTGCCACGACTACGGCCCCGGTGGCCGCGAGGTCGCCTGCGAGACCACCATCGGCGAACAGAAGCGCCAGAACATCCACGTGCGCGAAGGCACGGGCGAGGCGCAGTTCGTACAGATGCGCGAGGCGCGCGACGCCACCCTGCCGATGCCGGCGCTGATCATCCCCGCGGTGCAGACCAACATCCGCGCCGGCGCACTGCCGGAACCGGAAAGCAACGGCACGCGCTACCTGAAGATCCCGCTCGATACGCTCTGACGCCGGCGCTCCGCACGTGCCCCGGCGCTGCCATGCAGCGTTGCGCCGAGATGCGCTACCTTGTGGGCATTCCTGCCGCCGTTCGCTGCAATGAACCGCACACAACTGCTTCGCTGCCTGCTGCTGACCTTGCTGTTCGCCGGCAACACCTCCTGCGCCACCGCCCAACAGCCGGAACGCATGCACGACCCGAGGCTGCGCGCCTCCGCGCCGCGGCCGCCCGACGTGGCATCGCCGGTGGCGGTGTCGCTGGACGCCACATCGCGATCGCAGCTGCCGCGCGAGCGGGTCCGCGCCGAGGTACACGGCGAGACGCTGCAGTGCGAGGGCGTGTCGCTGGCTGCGCTGCTGCGACGGACCGAACAGGCCATGCCGCAGCGCCTGCACGGCCCGCACCTGGCACGCTACGTACTGGTCACCGCGCGCGACGGCGGGCGCGCATTGTTCTCGCTGGCCGAACTCGATCCCGCCATCGGCGGCACGCGGGCCTACGTGGTGGATCGCTGCGGCGGCGCGCCGCTCGACAATGCAACCGGGCCGTTGCGGCTGCTGGTGCCCAGCGACGGCGACGCCGCACGCGGCGTGCGGCAGCTCCTGGCGATCGCAGTGATCGTGGCACCGTGAGCGACACCATCCTGCTGCTGGCGCTGTTGTTCCTGTTGGTCGCCACGCTGTATTCCTCGGTCGGCCACGCCGGCGCCAGCGGCTACATCGCGGCGATGGCGCTGCTGGGCCTGGCGCCGGAACAGATCCGGCCCACCGCGCTGGCGCTCAACCTGCTGGTCGGCGGCATCGGCCTGTTTCGCTTCTGGCGCGCCGGCCACGTGCGCTGGCGCAACGTGCTGCCGTTCGTGGTCGCCTCGGCGCCGGCCGCGTTCCTGGCCGCCGGCGTCACCTTGCCGAAGGAAAGCTATTCGGTCCTGCTCGGCGTGGTGCTGCTGGTCGCCGCCGCCGGCGTGTTCCGCCATGCCGCGCATGCCGAGGAGGAAGATGCGGTCGCCGCCGACCGCCGCGTGCCCTGGATTCCCGGCCTGCTCACCGGTGGCGCCATCGGCGTCCTTTCCGGCCTGACGGGCACCGGCGGCGCGATCTTCCTGACGCCGCTGCTGCTGTTCGCCCGCTGGATGCCGACCCGCGAGGCCAGCGGCACCTCGGTCGCCTTCGTCTGGATCAACTCGCTCACCGCCCTGGCCGGCCTGTTGCGCGCCACCGGCACCCTGCCCACGGCGCTGCCGCTGTGGCTGTGCGCAGTCGCCGTCGGCGCCCTGATCGGGACCCAGCTGGGGCTGAAATGGTTGCCGGCAAGAGGGCTGCGCCGCGCACTGGGCGTGGTGCTGCTGGTCGCGGCGGGCAAGCTGCTGTTCGCCGCGTGACGGCGCTATCGGCGCATTCCCATGCTCGTCAGCCGCTGCCTGTCGAATCACCACCGGGATCGAACGTGATCGGCACCTGCAGCCAGCCCTCGACCGGTTCGCCGTCCTCGACCCGCGGTTCGAGCGTCCACCGCCGCGCAGCCTCGATCGATACGGCATCGAACACGTCTTCGGGTTCCGACTGGACCACACGAACCTCCTTCACGCTGCCGTCGGTCGCGACCAACAAGTGCAGCAGCACGGACCCGGACTGTCCGTTCGCCAGTGCCTGCGGCGGATAGTCCGGGGCCGGCGCGGAATCCTCCCGCTTCGGCGCGGCCGGTCCGGCGGCGACCGGCTCGAGCCGCGGCAACGCATGCTTCCAGAACTCGACCGACACCCGGATGCGGGTGGGTACCGGCCGTCCGTTTGCGTACTCGGGCGTGTAGACGTCATCGCGCAACATTTTCTCGGCGCGATCGGCTTCGATGCTGCCAGGAGGATCCGCGTGTTCGATCTCCACGCGTTGCACGCGGCCATCCGCGCCGACGTGCGCCAGCAGCGTCGCCCTGCCGCCATCGGCAGTGAAACCATCGCCGTACGCCCGGATCGGATCGGGCCAGCGGTAAACACCATCGGCGTCGCGCACGAGTTCCGTTGTTCCGTTTGCGGAACCTTTGGATCGGTCCGTGAGCAGGATGCGATCGGCCGGAAGGCGCGACAGCATGACCTCCGGGGCCCGTCCCGCCGGATCGGGCGGCAGCACGACGTCGAGCGGGACGGCAGCGTCGCCACCGATCGCCTGCCGACCTTCCTCGACGGTACCGCCACGCGTCAGCGTCCAAGTCGCACCGGGCGATTCCGGCGTGCCGGCACCCCGCAGCCGGAGCGACCAAGGCCTGCTGTCGTCCTTCGATGCGATCACGAGGTCGACGCGCGGATCGAGCACGACGTTCGTGCCGTCGCCGTCGCCCGCGCCGAACATCGACGGGCCGCGGATCTCGAGCTCCAGGCCTTCGGGAACACGCACGCTGGCGATTGCGACACCGTTCTCTTCCACTCGGCCGTACAACACCGGTGCCGCCGACTTCGGCTGCAACGCCCAGGCGGCATAGCTGCTGGCGGCCAGCACCGCCGCCACCGCCGCGAAGCCGGCGCGCCGGCGCCAGGCGCCGGGTTGGGGTTTCTTCAACATGAGGATTCGCTCCTTCAACGTTCGGCTGGACTGCCAATGACAGCCGACCGGCAGTCCAAGGACGGCCAGCTGCGTGTTGAGCATCGCGCCGGCATAGGCACGACGGGAATTCGGGTGGCGCGCGATCACGGCGGCGTCGCAGGCGAGTTCCTGGTCGTTGCGAAACAGCGATGCGGCCAGGTGCAGGAGCGGATTGAACCAGTACCCGATGCGCAGGATGACCACCAGCAGGTTGATGCGCGTGTCGCCGCGTGCCAGGTGCATGCGCTCGTGCGCCAGCACCAGCTCGCGCGCGTGGGGCGAATAGCGCGATTCGAAATCGACCGGCAACACGATGCGCGGCGACCAGGCGCCGATGACGGCCGGACAACCGACGGCATGCTCGGCGCGCAGGGTCCCGTCCTGCCGCGGAGCCAGGCGCCCGAGCCCCGCGACAAAACGCCGCTGCTGCCCGAAAAACCATGCGCCGGTGCAGACGGCGCCCATGCCCCAGAGAACGAGCAGCCGGAAGGGCCAGGAATCTTCTCCGGCCGAAGCGTCTCCGGCCCCGGGGACCTGGGCCGCACCCACCGTCACCGCGCCGGCAAGTTGCCGGGGCATGGGCAAGGTCATGGCAGGCAGCAACGATTCGCGCACCGGCACCGGCAGCAGGACCGCCAGCATCGCCAACGGCACCAGTCCCCAGACGGCATAGGCCGCACGTGCACCGAACGCGGCGCGCAACGGGATGCGCAGCGACAACGCCAGCAAAAGCGCGACGCCGCCCGCCGCGGCGGTTTCGACCAGACCTGTGAGAAGCGCGTCAACGTTCATCGTCGAAACTCTCGATCAATCGTCGCAACTGCTCGATGTCGGCCGGCGTGAGCCGCCCGCGTTCGCTGAAGTGCGCGACCAGCGGCGCCACCCGCCCGCCGAAGAGACGCTCGACGAATCCCTCGCTCTGCCGCGCCACCCAGTCCTCGCGCGCCAGCAGCGGCGCATAGAGATAGCGACGCCCCTCCCTGGTCGCCCGGATCGCGCCCTTCTTCAGCAGCCGATTGAGCAGGGTCTTGACGGTCGGCTCCTGCCAGTCGCGCGAGGCGCGCAGGGCGGCGAACACCTCCTCCGCGGCAAGCGGCTGACGCTCCCAGAGCACCTCCATGACCGCCGATTCGGCTTCGCTGATCTGCATCGTTTACATCCGTAATTTTTAGTGGAGATTACACCTGTAATCGTCGTTGTCAAGCCGCATTCGCAGCCGGTGCGATACTCATGGCATGAATACGCCACGCCTGTTCGAAGATCTTGAAAGCGCCGTCGATTTCCTGCTCGAACGCATCCCCGGCCCGCTGCACGTGGGCGCCCCGCTCGGCCTGGGCAAGCCGCACCGGCTGCTCAACGCGCTGTACGCGCGGGTGGAGCAGGACGCATCGCATCCGCTGACGCTGTACACGGCGCTGTCGCTGGATCCGCCGCCGCCGGGCGGCGCCGGGTTGGAGGGGCGTTTCCTGGCGCCGTTCGTCGCCCGGCATTTCGGCGAGGATTTCCCGCGCCTGGCCTACGTCGCCGCGATGCGCCGCGACGCCCTGCCCGCGCATATCAGCATCGAGGAGTTCTACCTGCAGTCCGGCGCCCTGCTCGGCTCGGCGCAGGCGCAGCGGCGCTACGCCAGCCTCAACTACACCCACGTCGCCCGCGCGCTGGTCGATCGCGGCCTCAACTGCATCGTGCAGAAAGTGGCTACGAACGAGGACGGCACGCGGCTGTCGCTGTCGTCGAACACCGACCTGACCTTCGATGCGGTGGACGCGGTGGTGGCGCGCGGACTGCCGCGCCCGCTGCTGATCGCCGAGATCGATCCGCGGCTGCCGTGGCTGGACGGCACCGCCGCGGTGGACGCGTCGTACTTCGATGCGGTGATCGCACCGCCGCCACCGTACCCGCAGCTGTTCGGACTGCCGCGGCAGCCAGTGGGCGATGCCGAGTACGCGATCGGCTTCTACGCCAGCGCGCTGGTGCGCGACGGCGGCACCCTGCAGATCGGCATCGGCGCCCTGGCCGATGCGCTGTGCCACGCGCTGGCATTGCGGCATACCGACAATGCCGCCTACCGGCGGGTGCTGGCGGCGCTCGATCCGGAACTGGAGTCGCACCCCGCGGTACGCGCGTCCGGCGGGCTGGCGCCGTTCGCGCAGGGCCTGTACGGCTGCAGCGAGATGCTCAACGAAGGCTTCAAGCGCCTGGTCGAGGCCGGCGTGATCCGGCGCAAGGTGGTCGACAAGGCAGCGCTGATGCGACGGATCAACGACGGCGACGCCAGCGACCTGGATCGGGAACTGGTCGAGCGCGACGGCGAGTTCCTGCACGGCGCGTTCTATCTCGGCTCGCCCGACTTCTACGCCTGGCTGCGCACGCTCGACGACGACACCCGCCGCGGCATCGGCATGAAGCGCGTCGGCGAGGTCAACGAACTGTACGGCCTGGACGAGGGCCTGGAGCAGCTGCAGCGCCGCGACGGCCGCTTCTTCAACACCTGCATGATGGCCACGGCGCTCGGCGCGGCGGTTTCGGACGGGCTGGAAGACGGGCGCGTGGTCTCCGGCGTCGGCGGCCAGTACAACTTCGTGGCGATGGCGCATGCGCTGCCGGACGGCCGTTCGGCGCTACTGCTGCGCGCGGCGCGCGACAGCGGCGGCAAGGCCGCATCGAACCTCCGCTGGAACTACGGCCACGTCACCATCCCCCGGCACCTGCGCGATCTCTACATCACCGAGTACGGCATCGCCGACGTGCGCGGCAAGGTCGACGAGGATTGCGTGATCGCGATGGCCGGCATCGCCGATGCGCGCTTCCAGCAGCGGCTGCTGGACGAGGCGAAGCGGTCGAAGAAGCTGCGTGGCGACTTCGCGGCGCCGCAATCCTGGACGGGCAATACGCCGCAGCGGCTGCACGAGGTGCTGGCCCCGCTACGCGCCGAGGGCATCCTGCCCGACTACCCGCTCGGCAGCGACTTCACCGAGGTCGAGCAGCGCCTGGTGAAGGCGCTGGCCTGGCTGAAGGATCGGACCGCGACCACCGCCGGCAAGCTCGGCACCATCGCCGCCGCGCTACTGCACGGCCGCAGCGGCGATGTCGAGGCGCTGCGGCGCATGGAGCTGGAAGTGCCGCGCACCCTGGGCGAGCGCATCGAGGCGCGGCTGCTGGCACTGGCGTTGCGGCGTACCGGTCAATAGAGCGCTTCGCGGAAACGCAGGTGCATGGAATATGGGGAGCAAAGGGAGTCACGGCCACGCGTCGTCGCGACTTCCGTCGCTCCCACATCCTTCGTTCCTCGGATCCCGGTCGAGCTCTTGTGGGAGCGACGGAAGTCGCGACTCGCCCCCCCAGCGGCGGCATGCCGCCGCCACTCCCACAGGGATACTCAGGCGAGGCCCTTGACCGCGGCGGCGACCTTGTCGGCGGTGAAGCCAAAATGCTCGAACAGCACGCCCGCCGGCGCCGACGCGCCGAAGCGGTCGAGGCCGACCACGGCGCCGTCGAGGCCGACGTACTTGCGCCAGAAGTCGGTGACGCCGGCCTCGACGGCCACGCGCCGGCGGCAGGCATCCGGCAGGACCGACTCGCGGTAATCCGCGTCCTGGCGGTCGAAGACGTCGGTTGAGGGCATCGACACCACGCGCGTGCGCACGCCATCGGCGTCGAGCGCCGCCTTCGCCTCCATGGCGAGGCCGACCTCGGAGCCGGTGGCGATCAGGATCGCATCGGGGACGCCGCCCTCGGCGTCGGCCAGCACGTAGCCGCCGCGCGCGATCGCCGCCACCTGCGCATCACCGCGCGCCTGGTGCCGCAGGCTCTGGCGCGAGAACACCAGGCAGCTGGGGCCGTCGTTGCGCTCGATCGCGGCCTTCCACGCCACCGCCGACTCGACCGCGTCGCAGGGGCGCCAGACGTCGTTGTGCGGGATGTAACGCAGGCTCGCCAGATGCTCGACGGGCTGGTGGGTGGGGCCGTCCTCGCCCAGGCCGATCGAATCGTGGGTGTAGACATGGATCACGTGCGCGCCCATCAGCGCGCCCATGCGCACGGCGTTGCGGGCGTAGTCGCTGAACACCAGGAAGGTGGCGTCGTAGGGGATGAAGCCGCCGTGCAGCGCCAGGCCGTTGCCGATCGCGGTCATCGCGAACTCGCGCACGCCGTAATAGACGTAGTTCGCGCCCGGATCGTCGCTGGCCGCGGTCTTGCTGCCGCTCCATAGCGTCAGATTGGAGCCTGCAAGGTCGGCGGAGCCGCCGAGCAGTTCCGGCAGCTGCGGCGCGAACGTCTCGATCGCCATCTGCGAGGCTTTGCGCGATGCGATGCTCGGGCCGTCGGCCTGCAGTTTGGCGATATAGGCATCGGCGGCGGCGGCGAAGTCGCCCGGCAGCTCGCCGTGCGAGCGCCGGGCCAGCTCCGCGGCGAGGTTCGGATGCCGCTCGGCATAGGCGTCGAACAGCCGGTTCCACTGGTCCTCGCGCACGGTGCCGGCGCCCTTGGCGCGCCAGCCGTCGTAGATTTCCTGCGGGATCTCGAACGGCCCGTGCGGCCAGTCCAGAGCCTTGCGCGCGGCGGCGATCTCGTCGGCGCCGAGCGGCGCGCCGTGCGAGGACTCCTTGCCGGCCTTGGTGGGTGCGCCGAAACCGATCGTCGTGCGGCAGCAGATCAGCGTGGGCCGCTCGTCCTGCGCCAGCGCGGTGTCGATCGCGGTCCTGACCTCGTCCGGATCGTGGCCGTCGACACCGCGGATCACCTGCCAGCCGTAGGCCTCGAAGCGCGCCGGGGTGTCGTCGGTGAACCAGCCGGCGACCTCGCCGTCGATCGAAATGCCGTTGTCGTCCCAGAACGCCACCAGCTTGCCCAGCTTGAGGGTGCCGGCGAGCGAGGCGGCCTCGTGCGAGATGCCCTCCATCATGCAGCCGTCGCCCATGAACACCCAGGTGCGATGGTCGACGACGGCGTACTCCGGGCGGTTGTAGCGCTGTGCCAGCAGCTTCTCCGCCAGGGCGAAACCGACGGCGTTGGCGAAGCCCTGGCCGAGCGGGCCGGTGGTGGTCTCGACGCCGGTGGTGACGAAGTTCTCCGGGTGGCCCGGGGTCTTGTAGCCGAGCTGGCGGAAGTGCTTCAGGTCTTCCAGCGGCAGGTCGTAGCCGGACAGATGCAGCAGCGCGTACTGCAGCATCGAACCGTGGCCGTTGGACAGCAGGAAGCGGTCGCGGTTGAACCACTTCGGGTTGCTGGGGTTGTGGCTGAGATAGTCGTTCCACAGCACCTCGGCGATGTCGGCCATGCCCATCGGCATGCCCGGGTGCCCGGATTTGGCGGCTTCGACCGCGTCGGCGGCGAGGAAACGGATGGCGTTGGCGAGGTCGCGACGGGTCGGCTTGGTCATGGAGTCCGGGGGCGTTGGCTGCAGCAGGCGGGATGCGCATTGTCCCACGAGCGCCGGCGGTTTGCCGGCCGGCCGCGCACTTCCCGGCGCCCGGTCCGGGGCATGCGGGGAAAAGGCTTCTTCAGCCGCGGATCAACGCGGATCGACACGGATAAAGCCGCCAGGGTGTTTTGCTCGAACGGCACTTCCTGGATCTTCATCCAGCGAACGCTCTGGTGAAAGAATGGCTTGGATCACATGCTGCCGCTCTCATTCGCGTTGATCCGCGTTGATCCGTGGCCAGAATGCTGTTGCACGCTCTTGAGAGCGCCCGCTGCGAACCTGCGCCTATGCCGCCTCCTGCAGGACCTCGGCCTTTGCCTCGCTGCGCCCGATCACCACCGAGCCGGCCATGTCGCCGCCGACGTTGACCACGGTGCGGCACATGTCCAGCAGGCGGTCGACGCCCAGGATCAGGCCGATGCCCTCGGGCGGGATGCCGAACATCGCCAGGATCATCGCGATCACCGGCAGCGAGCCGCCGGGCACGCCGGCGGCACCGACCGAACCGAGGATGCACAGCACCAGGATCATCACCTGCTGCACGAGGCTGAGCTCCACCCCGAAGAACTGCGCCAGGAACAGCACGGTGATGCCCTCGAACAGCGCGGTGCCGTTCATGTTGGCGGTGGCGCCAAGGGTGCAGACGAAGCGGGCGACGCGGCTCGGCACGCCGAGGTTGTCCACCGTGACCTTGAGCGTGGTCGGCAACGTCGCGCTCGAAGACGAGGTGGAGAACGCGGTCAGCAGCGCCGGCTCCGCGCCGCGCAGGAACGTCAGCGGCCCCATGCCACCGAACAGGCGCAGCAGCAGCGGAAACACCACGAAGAAATGGATCGCCAGCGCTGCCAGCACGGTGCCGACGAAGCGCGCCAGCTGCAGCAGCACGTCGATGCCCAGCTTGGCGGTGATCGAGAACAGCAGCGCGGCCACCGCGTACGGCGCCAGCGCGATCACCCAGCCGATCAGCTTCAGGCAGATGTCGTACACGCCCTGCACCGCGTCGACGAAGCTGCGGGTGCCGTCGCTGCGGATCACGGTGGCGGCAACACCGAACATCAGCGCGAAGAACATCACCGCGATCAGGTCGCCATTGGCGGCGGCCTGGACCGGGTTGCGCGGCACGATGTTGAGCAGGATGTCGACGCCGGACACCCCCTGGCGCGCGCTGGCGATCTCGACGGCGCGATCCGACGATGCGGCAAGCAGCTCCTGCCCCACTTCCGGCGGCAAGCCGGTGCCCGGCTGCAGCAGGTTCACCAGCACCAGGCCGATGGTGACGGCAATCGCGGTGACCGCCAGCACCCACAGCAGGGTCTTGATGCCGATGCGGCCGAGCGCGCGCGGATCGCCGATCTCCACCACGCCCAGCACCAGCGCCGAGAACACCAGCGGCATGACCAGCATGAACAGCAGGCGCAGGAACAGCTGGCCGATCGGGTCGGTGACGTAGGCGATCAGGCCCTCGAGCCAGGCCGCCTCGCCAACGAGCAGATTGGCGGCGATGCCGGCAGTGGTGCCGACGACGAACCCGATCAGCATCTTGGTATGCAGCGGCATCCGGCGCGGAGCGGTCACGGTCGGCTCGGTCATGCAGGGCGGTTCCGGTGGGACAACGCGCAGCTTAGCAAAGCGCCCCGGCGGGGCCGGCGGCGTGGGCCGCGGCCGCCTCTTCCGTAGGAGCGCGCCATGCGCGCGATGCCGCGCCAGACAGTCCTTTCCGCTACGACGAAGCCAGCCCCGTCGCCACGGGCGGTGTCAGTGAATAGCCCGCACCTTTAAGCCAAAGAAGATGAGGTGTTGGTCCATCGTGATGGGCTTGGCTATTGATTGGCACCGCCCGTGGCGACGGGGCTTGTCTCACCGCTCACCGCAACGGAAAGGACTGCCTGGCGCGGCATCGCGCGCATGGCGCGCTCCTACGACAGACGCCCCGCCGGCGAAAAATCATTCGGGATACAGCGGCGGCAGCGGCGACGGCTTGGCGGATGCGGCAGCCGGCGGCCGGCGCAGGCCGTCAGCGAACACCTCACGCACCGCGGAACGCGCCGCCGCGGCATCGCCACCCGCCCAGCGTGCGCGCTGCAGCATGTCGATCGCCGCGCGCTGGGCCGGATCGGCGAGTTGCGCCCGCAATGCGTCCAGGTCCGCTGCCGGCGGCGATGCCAGCCTGCACAGCGCATCCCCCACCTCGCCCAGATCCGCGGTGTCCAGCGCGAGTCGCAGGCGCCGCAACCGCGCCGCGTCGGACGCGCAGTCGGCAGGCGTCGCGGCGCCCGGCGGGTCGGACTTCGCCACCGGGCGCCGCTGCAGCGCCCACACCAGCGTGCCCAGCCACAGCAGCGCGAACAGCACCGTCGCCACCGCCCAGGGCCGCACTTCGCCCTGCACGCCGGGCACCCGGATCCAGTCCTGGTCGTCGCCGGTCGCGGCGGTCACGGGCGCAGCCGGGACGGCGTCCGCCGCGGGCGCCGCAGACCCGCCCTCCACCTCCAGGCCGAAGTCGGGCAACGACGCCGTTCGCGCACTGCCCGCGCGCACGTCCCACCATTGCAGTTGCGGACCCCGCACCTGCAGCCGGCCGGCGCGTGCGGGCACGATCGAGAAGCGGCGCGTGAGCCGGACCTGGGGACGGCCGCGGTCGAAATGCTCCTCGATCTCCGGCGGTTCGGCGAAGACCTGGGCGCCGTCCACCTGCAGTTCCGGAGCGACGATCTGCGCCCCGGTTGCGCCGTCGGCGCGCAGTTCCATGACCACCGTCGCGGCCTCGCCGACGCGGGCCGATTGCGGCGTCTGCAGATAGCGCACGTCCAGTCCGCGCAACGGCAGCCACGGTTGCGGCGCGCCGTCCGGGATCGGCGCGATCTCGAGGAAGCGCGGCGCACCGCTGGCACGCAGGATGCGCGAGCCGTTGCCGAACACGTCGTCGAAGAAGCTGCCGCTGCCGCGACCGGTGAACTGCGCCCCCGGAACGGTCAGCGTGCCGCTGCGCTCGGGGATCAGCAGGAAACGGCGCTCGACCACGGTGTAGCGGCGGCCGTCGATGTCGCGGCTGTACTGCAGGTCGTTGCCGATGCGCTGCAGCGATGCGCCTTCGGGCTGCGGTTGCTCGAGCTGCCCGGACACCAGCGGCGTGGCGTAGTACAGGCGCAGCACGTAGCCGATCGCCTGCTGCACGTAGGCCTGCTGGCTGTCCGCTTCGGCCTCGATGAAGGTCACCGCCCCGGCGCGCGCCGGGGCGGTGCTCGCCGGGCTGACGGTCATGGTCAGCGGCTGGGTGCGCTCGCTGCCGACGCGCAGCGCCGGCACCGTGACCAGGCCCTCGCGCCGCGGCTGCAGCGCGACTGCGAACAGCGTGCGGGCTTGCGTGCGGCCGTTGACGGATTCGATCCGGCGGCTGCTGGTATGCCCGCTGACCGTGAAATCCCGGTCCAGCGGCGACCAGTCCGGCGCGTCCACGCCGGCCTGGTCGGTCTCGACGTTGAGCGTTGCGGTCTCGCCGAGTTCGACCCGGTCGCGGTCGAGCCAGGCACGGGTCTGCGCCTGCGCCATGACGGGCAACAGCAGCGACCACAGCAACAGGAACAGCGGCAGGCGTCGGCTCCACGGCATCATCGGTCGGTTCCTTCGCGCCGGCGGCGTTCGTGCTCGAGCCTGAACTTGGCGCGCAGCAGGCCGCCGGGATCATCCGGCACCCGTCGCAGCCAGGCTTCGTTGGCCTCGCGTTGCTCGCGCGCCTCGGGGGTCTCCGCCGGTTCCGCGGCGGCGGTGCGCTCTTCTTCGCCGGCCCGCTGCGGCTGGGCGGCCTGGCGCATGCGTTCGCGTTGCGCGTCATCGGCCTGCTGCTGCGACTGTGCGTCTGCAGGCTCAGGGGCCTGCTCGGCATCATCCGGACGGTCGCCGGAACCCGGCTCGCCGTCACTGTCTTCCGGGGAAGGCTCCTGCCGCGGCTCTCCGTCCTGCGGGGCCTGGGGCGGCTGCCCGGAGCGCTGCTCGCCGTCGGCATCGGCGCGCGGACCCGATGGCGGCTGCCGCCGCATCGCCGCTTCCACCGCCTGCCGGTTGGCGATCGCGTCCTCCATTCCCGGTTGCGCCTGCAGGGCCTGGTCGTAGGCGGCGATGGCCTCCTCGTAGCGGCCGGCCTTCGCCAGCGCGTTGCCGCGGTTGTACGCGGCCTCGGCGCCGGACAACCCCCGCCAGGCGCGCTCGGCGGCGGCGAAGTCGTCGTTGCGGAACGCCTCGATCCCGCTGCGCATCCGCAGGTAGTCGGCCTGGTCGGCGCGGCGCCACAGGTCGCCGCTCTTCGGCTGCTGCGGCGGCGCCGCCGATGACGGCGATGGCAGCGCCGGCAGCTGTGCGGCCGCGGGCGGCAGCGGCAGCCACAGGCACAGCAGCAGCGCGCCCAGGACACCGCCGCGACGGAAGGCGAACACGGCCAGCAGCAGCAACGGCAACAGCAGCCAATAACCGTCGTCGAGCCGGACGCCGGCACGGCCGCCGCGGGCAGTGCCGGCCGCGGCCGTCGCATCCAGCACCCCGAGCGCGCGCAGGTCGGCGTCACCGGCAGCAATGCCTGCATAGCCGCCGCCACCCGCGCGCGCCAGCGCGCGCAGTGCGTCCGCCTCCAGCTGCGCGCGCAGGATGCGTCCGTCGGCGCCGCGATAGGTCCCGCCACGGGCGCTGCCGAGGCCCAGCACCGAGACGCGATAGCCGTCGCGGGCGGCGGCCGCCGCCGCGCGCTGCGCCTCGGCGTCGGCGCCGCCGGTCAGCAGCAGGATCTCGCCACTGTCGAACCCGGCGCGCCGCAACAGTCGCGCCGACCGGTCGATCGCGCGCCCGGGCCGGCTGCCGTCGACGGGCATGATCTCCGGCGACAACGCGTCGATGAACAGTGCGACATTGGCCGCGTCGGCGGTCAACGGCGCGACGGTGAACGCATCCTCGGCGAAGGCGACCAGCCCGACCTGTCCGCCGGCGCGTTCGCGCAGCAGCGCGTCGATCTTGGCCCGCGCCTGCAGCAGCCGCGACGGCGGCAGGTCGTTGGCGAGCATGGCGCTGGAGAGGTCGACGGAGATCACCAGCGGCATGCTCGGCTGCCAGAGCGGCTGCGTGCCATGGCGCCAGCTCGGGCCGGCCAGCGCCAGCACCGCGAGCGCGAACGCCAGCAGCGCCGCCACCAGCCCGCCGATGCCGCGTGTGCCCGCCCGCGCTTCCAGCAGGTGCGGCAGCAAGTGCGGATCGACGTTGTCGCGCCAGGCGCTTCGCGCCTGCCGCTGCGCCCGCCACCACCAGGCGAGGACCGGCAGCGCCGCCAGCGCCCACAGCCAATGCGGACGGAGGAATTCCAGCTCGCCGAACAGGCCGCTCATGCCCGTGCCCCTGCCAGTCCGGACCGACGCCAGCGCCGCAGCCGCGGCAGCAGCAGCGCGTCCAGCCCCAGTAACAACGCCAGCCCCAGTGGCCAGTAATATCGCTCGACGCGCGGGCGTACCGACTGCGCCGGCCGCTGCACCGGCTCCAGGCGATCGATCTCGGCGTAGATGCCGGCGAGCTCCGCGGTATCGCGGGCGCGGAACATGCGCCCACCGGTCATCGCCGAGACCCGCTGCAGCGTCGCCTCGTCCATTTCCTCGCCGCCGCCGGGCCCGCGCACACGGAAGCCGAACATCGACAGCTCGCCGCCGTCGCCGCCGAAGGCGATGGTGTGGATGCGCACCTGGGCATCGCGTGCGAGTTCCGCGGCCTTGACCGGCTCAAGCAGCCCCGCGGTGTTGACGCCATCGGTAAGGAGGATCAGCACGCGCTGGCCGGCCTCCGCCCCGGTCTCCGCGCGCAGGCGCTTGACCGCCAGGCCGATCGCATCGCCGATCGCGGTCTCGCGCCCGGCCAGGCCGATCACGCTGTCGAGCAGCTGTTCGCGCACCGAGTCGCGGTCGAGCGTGAGCGGCGCCACCGCATAGGCGCGGCGTCCGAACACCAGCAAACCGACCCGATCGCCGGCGCGCCGGTCGAGGAAATCGGCGATGACCGCCTTGGCGGCAGTGAGCCGGTCGACGATGCGATCGCCGAGCAGCATGTCCTCCTCGGCCATGCTGCCGGACAGGTCCACCGCCAGCATCAGGTCGCGCCCCGCCTGCGGCGGCTGCACCGCCTCGCCGAGTTGTTGCGGCCGCGCCGCGGCCACGCACAGCAGCACCCAGGCCAATGCGCCCAGCCACAATGCAGGCCCGCCGCCTGCGCGCGCCGGCCCTCGCGCCGCGGCGATCGCGCTCAAGCGCTCGCCGTAAGGCACCCGTAGCGCGGCGCCGCCGCTGCGCGCCGCCGGCAGCAGGGCACGCAACAGCCATGGCAGCGGCAGTGCCAGCAACAGCCACGGCCAGGCGAAGCCGTCGAGCCCGAAGGGCAGCCACGACCAGGCGCCGTCGTTCATGGCCGGCCCGTGGTCCACACGAGAAACCGCGCCCGCGCGATCGTGCGCAGGCGCGCCAGCTGCACGGCATCGACGTCGCGACGATAGCCGCCTTCCAGCAGCAGCTGGCCTGTCTCGCCATCGAACGCGGCCTGCTTCGCACCGCGATCGAGCAAGCGCAGCCATTCCTCTCCGCCCAGCGCCTCCGCTCCCGGCTCGCGCCGCCGCGCGGCACGGCGCAGCAACTCGGAGATCGCGGCGACGGCGGCTGCCGGCGTGGGCGCGCCGTCGACCGTGGCGTCGAACAGGCGCTCCATCTCCCGCCGGCGCCGGCGCCGGCGCCGATACGCCCACAGCAGCGCCGCGACGATCGCCAGCAGCAATGCGGCCAGCAGCCACCAGCCGGGGGCGGGCAGCCACCACGATGGCGCCGGCGGTTCGTGGATGTCGCGCAGCACCAGCGCGCTCACGCCGTCCCCCGTGTCGAGAACAGCGGCAGCCAGGCATCGCTGGCCGCGTCGCCCGACAGTGCCTGCACGCGCACGCCGCGCGTGGGCAGGGTCGCCAGCGCGGTGCGCAACGGCGCTTCGAAGGCGTTGCGCCAGCGTTGCCGCTGGGCGGCGACGCCGAGATCGAGTTCGATCCGCTGCTGCCCGCTGCGGAACGGCAACGGCGCGCGCGGCGGATCGCGTTCGAGCGGGTCGGTCAGCAGCAGCACCACCACCTCGCCGTGCATCGCCAGCGCCGGCCAACGGCGGGCGGGAACGGCGGCGATGCTGGCCGGATCGGCCAGCACCAGCAGCCGCGAGCCGGGGCGCAGCAGCCTGCCGGCATGGTCGAGCGCGACATCGAGCCCGGCATCGTCGCCGGGAGGTTGCGCATACCAGCGTACCAACGCGTCCAGCACGCGCAGCGCGCCGCGCGGGCCGGAGGCGGGCGGCACCGGCGCCTCGGTGGCACTGCCCCGCAGCGCCGCGATCCGGTCGCCGTCGCGCACCGCGGCCCAGGCGCCGATCGCGCCGGCGCGTGCCGCCTGCACCGACTTGAAACGCACGCGGGTGCCGAAATACAACGCCGGCGCGGTGTCGGCGACGATCAGGGTCAGGCGCTCGCGCTCGGCCTGGTAGAGCTTGGTGTGCGGCCGGCCGCTGCGCGCGGTGAGCCGCCAGTCGATATGCCGCGCATCGTCGCCCGGCGCGTACTCGCGCGATTCGGCGTACTCCATGCCGCGCCCGCGCAGCGCCGACGGCGCCGGGCCGGAGGCCCCGTGGCGGCCCCGCCGCGGCACGCGCCGCGCGGTTGCGGCGGCACGCAACTCGACCAGTTCGGCCAGCGACGGCCGGATACCGTCGGCTTCGGGTGAATGAGGGCCAGTGCCGTGATTCATGTCGTGAACGGCGGGCGAAACACGCCCGCCTTGCTCGTCAAACCGGATAGTGCATTCCGAAGCGCCGTAGAGCGGAGCTTGCTCCGCTGCTCCCGGTTCTGGCTCCGGCACCCGCGCAGCCGAGCAAGCTCGGCTCTACGCGCTGCCGTGAAGCGCGCCATCGCGGCGGCCGCGTCTCGCCTCGTCAAGGCAGCGGTACCTTCTCCAGCAGTTCCGCCACCAGCCGCTCGCCGTCCCAACCTTCCGCCGTCGCCTCGTAGCTGGGCAGCACGCGATGCCGCAGCACGTCGGGGGCTACCTCGCGCACGTCCTCGGGGGTGACGTAATCGCGACCGGCCAACCAGGCGCGCGCGCGCGCGCAGCGCTCCAGCGCGATCGATCCGCGCGGACTGGCGCCCCAGGCGATCCGCCGCGCCAGCGCCGCGTCGTAGCGCGCGGCATCGCGCGAGGCCAGTACCAGTTCGATCAGGTAGCGCTCCAGCTGCGGCGCCAGGTGCAGCTCGAGCACCGCCGCGCGCGCGGCGAAGACATCATCGAGCGGCAACTGCCTCGGAACCGCATCGGTCGCCTGCAAAGTGGCGCGGGCGCGCTCGCGTGCCAGCCGCAGGATCTCGGTTTCGGCGGACACGTCGGGATAGCCGATCCGCACGTACATCAGGAAGCGGTCGAGCTGCGCCTCGGGCAGCGGGAACGTGCCCTCCTGTTCGATCGGGTTCTGCGTCGCCATCACCAGGAACAGCGGCGGCAGCGGATACGTGTGCCGCCCAACCGTCACCTGGCGCTCGCCCATCGCCTCGAGCAGCGCCGACTGCACTTTCGCCGGCGCGCGGTTGATCTCGTCGGCCAGCAGCAGCGGATGGAAGATCGGCCCCGCCTGGAACTCGAAACGGCCGTCCTGCGGCCGCCAGACCTCGGTGCCGGTCAGGTCCGCCGGCAGCAGGTCGGGCGTGAACTGCACACGGGCGAACTCGGCTTCCAGGCGCGCCGCCAGCGCCCGGATCGCGCTGGTCTTGGCCAGCCCCGGAGCGCCTTCGACCAGCAGGTGGCCGTCGGCCAGCAGCGCGATCAGCAGCCGTTCGATGAGCGCCTGCTGGCCGACGATCTCGGCGGACAGATCGTCGCGCAGGGCGCGGAAGGCGTCGTGCAGGCGCGACGCCTCTGCATTGCGGGCTGGGATATCCATGATGTTGTGAACGACGGTCCCGTGAACGGCGACGCGAAGCGCGTCAGGCGCAGTTTGACCGAAACCGGCCGTGGAGGTTCACGGCCGCGGTCGCGCCCCGTCGGCCTGCTGCGCTGCCAAAACGATGACGGGGCCCGAAGGCCCCGTCGTCATGTCATTTTCCGCTTCGTCCGCTCAGCCGGCGCGCTGCGCGACCCGCAGCACCTTCGGCGTGACGAAGATCAACAGCTCGGCCTTGCTGTTGCTCTTGCCGCGGGTCTTGAACAGGTTGCCGATGATCGGGAGGTCGCCGAGGAACGGGATCTTCGACATCGTCTGCCGGTCCTGGAACTCATAGACGCCGCCGATCACCACGGTCTGGCCGTCGTCGATCAGCACCGCGGTGGTGATCTCGCGCCGTGCCAGGTTCGGGACCGAACCGAAACCCACGATCTCGGTGAAGTCCTCGATCTCGTCCTTCTTCACGTTCATGGCCAGGAACACGCGGCCATCGTTGGTGATGGTCGGCGTGACGGTCAGCTCCAGCAGCGCCTCCTTGAACTGCACGGTCGGCACGTTGTTGCTCTGGCCGCCGGTGACCGTCAGGTAACCCACCTCGCGGCCCTGCTTGATCACCGCCTCCCTCTGGTTGCTGGTGACGATGCGCGGATTGGAGATCACCTCGCCGCGCTGCTCCTGCTGCAGGGCCTGCAGTTCGAGATCCCAGTCGATGGTGTTGCCGAGAATCGTGAAGGCGATCGAGCCGGGGTTGAGGTCGCGGATGCTGAAGTCGTTGTTCAGCGCATTCTCCCCCCAGCTCGGAAAATCGCCGTCTGGGTCGCGGATGAACTCGTTGGTCGACTCGATCAGGCCTTGGTTGCTCTCCAGCGAACCGGACGCGATCAGATTATCCTTGGCGCCCCTGACCCCGAACCGCGCCCCCAGATCCCGCGCGAACGACTCGTTGGCGATCACGATCCGCGCCTCGATGACCACCTGGTCGACCGGCTTGTCGAGCATCGTGACCAGCCGCTTGATCTCCGCCACCCGCTGCGGGATGTCGATCGCCAGCAGGGTGTTGGTGCGGCGATCGAAGCTCAGGCTGCCGCGCGAGGACAGGAAGCCGCGGTTGTTGCTGGCGCCGCCACCGCCGCCGCCGCCCGAGCTGGTCTTGCTCTCGTCGGTCAGCAGCCCCGCGATGTCCTCGGCGTTGCCGTAGCTGATCGGGATGTACTCGGTGACCATCTCCGCGCGCTCCTCGATCGCCAGGCGCGCGTCCGCCTTGTCCTGCTCGAACTTGGCGATCTCCGACTGCGGCGCCACCCAGACCACGTTGCCGCTGCTGCGCTTGTCCAGCGACTTGGCCTGCAGCACGATGTCCAGCGCCTGGTCCCACGGCACGTTGATCAGGCGCAGGGTGACGTTACCCTGCACCGTGTCGGAGGCGACGATGTTGAGGTTCGACTCCTCGGCGATCAGCTGCAGCACCGTGCGCACCGGCACGTCCTGGAAGTTGAACGTCACCGGCCGGCCGCTGTAGGCGCGCTCGCCCGGGGCCGTGGCCGTGGCCTGGCTGGCCGCGACGGCGGTATTGGCCGCGCCGACCGCACGCTGTGCCTGCGCCGCCCGCGGCACCAGCTCGACGATGTACTCGCGGCCGCTCTGGTAGGCCATGGGCTCGAACGCGCCCTGTGCGCTGAGCACGATCCTGGTACCGGTGCCGTTCTGCATGGCGTCGATGCGCTGGACCGGGGTGGCGAAGTCGGTCACGTTGAGCGGCCGCTGCAACGACGCCGGCAAGTTGGCGTTGCCGACGTCGACCACCACGCTGCTGCCCTGGGTGCTCATGTCGGGGGCCGCGCCCTCGCCGTCGAAGCTCAGGATCAGCTTGCCGGAGCCGCCCTCGCCGCGCTTGAAGTCGATCTTGTCGACCGCGACGGCGCCGGGAATCCGCTTGGCGGGATCGGTGGCCGCGATCGGCGCCGCCTGCGCCATCGCGACGTACGGCGCGACGGTCGCGGGCTGCGCGGCGTGCACGCCGGCGGTGGCGGCCAGCAGGCCCGCCACGAGTCCGAGCGCCGCAGTGTGGATCGGCAGGACGCGTCGCGTCGATTGCGGGCCTTGCGCGTTGCTAACGATCATCATCCTTCCCCTAATCAATTGTTTTCGAGCGCAACCGACGCCGGGCGTTCCAGCCAGCCGCCCGCGCCATCCGGCACAAGTTCAACGAGTTCGATGCGATCCTCGGCGATCGACGTGATGCGACCGTCGCTCTGGCCCAGATAGTCGCCCACACGGATGCGATGTGTCACCTTGTCGGGCGCCATGACCAGCCCGACCAGGCCGCCGCCCTGGCCGATGGTACCGACCATGTCCATGCTGTCGAGCGGGAATTCCTCCAGCGGCTGCTTGCGCCGGTCGGAGTCCGGGCGCGGCCCGCTGCCGCTCGCATCCGAGGTGAAGGCGTCGCTGAAGGGGTCGCGCAATCCCTGCGCCGCGTATTCGAAGGTCTCGAACTGCTGCATCACCGGCAACGGATCGAGCGGCGGCGCCGGCTGTGCGCGCACGTTGGCCACCCATTCCTCGAGGTTCGGCGCGTCCCCGGGGCTGCTGGTGACGCCGCGGCCGCAGCCGGCGAGCGCCACCGCGAGCGCCAGCCCGAGCGCGCCGCGCATTGCATTCCGACTCATGCGCATGTCAGTGCCCCCCCCCGGCGCTGGCCGCCGCCGCTTCCTGCTCGGCCGTTTCCTCTTCGTCGAGGTAGCGGTAGGTCTTCACCGTGCCCGCCAGCTCCAGGTTGGCACCCGGGCGGATACCGCCGCCGCCGCGCGGCTGCAGCGAGATGTCGTGCATCGTCATGATCACCACGCGCGGCAACGAGGCCACGCCGCTGACGAACGCGCCGAACTGGTGGTAGGAGCCCTGCATGCGCAGCGCGATCGGCTTCTCGGCGTAGAACTCCTTGGGCGTCTCCGGACCGGGCTGGAACAGCTCGTTCTGGATGCCGGTGGCGATCGCGGTCTGCGAGATGTCGACGATCAGGTCGGGCATCTCGGTGCGGCTGGGCAGCTGCCGCAGCATCTGCTGCAGCTGCTGCTCCATCTGCGCCAGCTGCTGCTTGAGCGGCTCGAGATTGGCGGCGCGGCCCTGCTTGGTCTCGAACTCGGCGCGCTTCTCCGTTTCCTGCCGCTCGAGCCCCTCGAGCTGGCCGAGCTTGTCGCGCACGACCAGCCACCACAGCAATCCGAAGATCAGCAGCCCGAGCAGCACGCAGAAGCCGATCTTGTACTCGCGCGGCCACGAGCCGGCGTTGTTGAAGTCGAGCTCGCGCAGCGACACCTTGCGTTTCTGGCTCACGAGGCGGCTCCTTCTGCGGCTGCGGTCGTATCGGCGGCTTCACCGGCTTCGCTGTCCACGTCGCCGTCGACGCCTTCCTCGCCCTCGGCCACCGCGTTGGGGCTGGCCAGGGTCACCGAAAGACGGAACTGGTAAGGCAGGCCCGGGTTGAACGCCGCGCCATCGGCCGCCTTGGCCTCGATGATCGACAGGTCCGGCCGCGTCATCCAGCCGGAGCCCTCCAGGTTGCGCATGTAGGTGCTGACCCGGGCGTTGGACTGCGCTCGCCCTTCCAGCGTCAGCTTCTGGCCTTCCTGCTTGAGCGTGGTCAGCATGACGCCGTCTGGGATCGTGCGGACCAGCGAGTCGAACAGATGCACCATCTGCGAGCGGCTGGCCTGCAGCTCCTCGATCACTTCCTTGCGCGCCAGCAGCCGGGCACGCTGGCGGTCGAGTTCGTCGATCTCCTTGATCTTCTCGTCAACCTGGGCAATCTGCTGGTCGAGATAGGCATTGCGCGCCTGCTGGCCTTCGATCTGGCCATTGTAGTACGCGTTCACCAGGAACCACGCCAGCACGCCGATCACGGCGGCAAAGGCGAGCATGACGCCGAATTCTTTCTGTCGCTGCTTGCGGCGCTCGGCGCGCCACGGCAGCAGGTTGATCCTCGCCATCAGTCGAAGCTCCTCAGTGCGAGCCCGCAGGCGATCATCAGGGCCGGTGCGTCCTGTGCCAGCGCGTGGGCCTGCACGCGCGCACCGAGCGTCATCTGCGCCAACGGATTGGCGACCACGGTCTGGACCCCCAGCTGCTCTTCCACCATCTCGGACACGCCGGAAATCGAGGCGCAGCCCCCGGCGAGCACGATCTGGTCGACGCGGTTGAACTCGCTGCCGGCATAGAAGAACTGCAGCAGACGGCTGATCTGCTGCACCAGGGCCTCCTTGAAGGGTTCGAGCACCTCGATCTCGTAGCTGTCGGGCAGGCCGCCCTGGCGCTTGGCCAGGCCCGCCTCCTCGTAGCTGAGGCCGTAGCGGCGCATGACCTCGTCGGTCAGCTGCTTGCCGCCGAAGACCTGCTCGCGGCTGTAGATGCTGCGGCCGTTGCGCAGGATGTTGAGGGTGGTCATGGTGGCGCCGATATCGACCAGCGCGACGATGCCGTCATGCGGCGTGTTCAGCGTGCCGGCCAGCAGCGCGTAGGCGTTCTCGATGGCGAAGGCCTCGACGTCCATCACCCGGGCGGACAGGCCGCCGAGTTCCAGGGCGGAGGCGCGCATCTCCACGTTCTCCGAACGCGACGCGGCCAGCAGCACCTGCGCCATCTCGGCGTTGCCCGGCATCGAGCCGAGTACCTCGAAGTCGAGGTTCACTTCCTCGATCGGGTACGGGATGTAGTTCACCGCCTCCAGCTCGACCGCGGACTCCATCTCCTCCTCGTCCAGGTCGGCCGGCATCGGGATCACCTTGGTGATGACCGCCGAACCGGCGACCGCGGCCGCGGCATGCCTGGCCTTGCTGCCCGAGCGCGACATCGCGCGGCGGATGGCCTCGCCGACCGCCTCGACCTCGACGATGTTCTTCTCGACCACCGCATTGGGCGGCAGCGGCTCGACGGCATAGTGCTCGACCCGATAGCGCTCGCCCGAGCGCGACAGCTGCAGAAGCTTGACCGCTGTCGAACTGATGTCGACGCCTACAAGCGGCGACTGGCTTTTTGTGATTAGCCCCACGATTTTCCCCTTTGTCACGGGCGCTTAAACGCGCAACGTGCCCCGGCGCATTAAATAACGGACTTTTCACCCCTTGGCAACCGTCGACATGTCTGAACCGTGCGGCAGTGCGCTGTTCGCCCCTCCGACTGAACGCCGAAACGGGATCGCCCGGGCCAAGGACCGCTCTCCTCTATACTCCGCGACCACGACAATTGTGACGCACTCCAGCCGGATACCCCACCCATGCCCTCATTCCGACGCCTGTTGCGCTGGCTCCTGATCGCGGTCCTGGGCCTGGGCCTGCTGGGAGTGCTGGCCGCCGGCACCCTCTACTTCGTGGTCTCGGCGCGCCTGCCGGACGTGCAGAGCCTGCGCACCGTCGAACTGCAGGAGCCGATGTACGTCTACGCCCGCGACGGCCGCCTGATGGCCCTGTTCGGCGAGATCCGGCGTTATCCGGTCCGGATCGAGGAAGTCCCGGAGGCGGTGAAGCAGGCCTTCATCGCCATCGAGGACAACCGCTTCTACGAGCACCACGGCGTCGACTACCGGGGCGTGGCCCGGGCGATCTGGCTGCTGGCCACCACCGACGACCGCCGCGTGCCGGGCGGCTCCACCATCACCCAGCAGGTGGCGCGCCAGTTCTTCCTCAGTTCCGAGTACAGCTACACCCGCAAGCTGGCCGAGATGCTGCTGGCGATGAAGATGGAGCGGGAGCTGAGCAAGGACGAGATCTTCGAGCTGTACCTGAACCGGAGCTTCTTCGGCAACCGCGCCTACGGCATCGCCGCCGCGGCGGAGTTCTACTACGGCAAGCCGCTCGACCAGCTGAGCCTGGACGAGGTCGCCACCCTGGCCTCGATCCCCAAGTTCCCGTCCAGCGGCAATCCGGTCACCAATCCCGAACGTGCGCGCATCCGCCGCGATTACGTGCTGCAACGCATGCGCGAGCTCGACTTCATCGACACCGCCCGGGAGCGCGCCGGCCAGGCGGCGGACATGCACGCCAAGCCGCACGAACGCCCGGTCGAGGTCTATGCGCCGTTCGTGGCGGAGATGGTGCGGCAGGAGATGATCGCCCGCTATGGCGGCGACGTGCTGACCAAGGGCTATCACGTCGTGACCACCATCGACCCGACCTTCCAGGCCGCCGCCGACCAGGCGGTGCGCGACGGGCTCGTCGTCTACGACCGTCGCCATGGCTGGAACGAGGCCGAGCAGACGTTCGAGCTGGCCGCCGACGAGGACGCCGCCACCGCCGCGACCCGCCTGCGCGGGATCCCGGCGCAATCCGGCATGCTGGCGGCGATCGTGCTGCGCAGCGGCGACGGCACCGTCGATGCCGTGCTGGGCGACGGCAGCACGGTGACCCTGGACGCCGCCGCCAGCCGCTGGACCAACCGCGCGCCCTCGGCGCTGGCCGAACGCGGCGACCTGATCCGTGTCCGCCGCGTCGTCGAGGCCCCCACCGGGCCCGAGGGCGACGACGCCGATGCGGCCGAACCGGCCGTCAGCTATCGGCTCGAGCAACTGCCGCGTGCGCAATCGGCCCTGGTGTCGCTGGAACACGACACCGGCGCGCTGCGCGCCCTGGTCGGCGGTTTCAGCTTCGCCGGGCAGAAGTTCAACCGCGCCGTCCAGGCTCGGCGCCAGCCGGGCTCCAGCTTCAAGCCGTTCATCTATGCCGCGGCCTTCGAGCGCGGCTTCAACCCGGCCTCGATCGTGCTCGACGCGCCGGTGGTGTTCCGCATGCGCCGCGGCCAGGACTGGCGCCCGCAGAACGACGACGGCAGGTTCGCCGGCCCGATGCGGCTGCGCGAGGCGCTGGTGCGATCGCGCAACCTGGTCTCGGTGCGCCTGCTCGACGCGATCGGCGTGGACTACGCGCGCCGCTATATCAGCCACTTCGGCTTCGACGAGGCCGAGCTGCCGCCGAACCTGTCGATCTCCCTCGGCACGCCGTCGTTGACCCCACTGGACATCGCCCGCGGCTACGCCGTCTTCGCCAATGGCGGCTTCCGTGTCACGCCGTGGTTCATCGACGAGGTGCGCGACCGCGATGGCGAGGTGATCTTCAAAGAGACCCCGGGCGTCGCCTGCCGCGGTTGCGGCGCGGGCAGTACCCCGGGGCGGCAGGCATCGCGCTCGCATGTCGTCGACGGCTTCGACCTGGGCCCGACCGCGCCGCCCGCGCCCGAGCCGGAACCCGAGCAGGACCGGCCCGAGGACGACCCCGACGAGATCGTCGTCGACCTGGAGTTGGAGCAGGCCCCGCGCGCGATCGACGAACGCGTCGCCTGGCAGCTGGTGTCGATGATGCGCGACGTGGTCCGCCGCGGCACCGGCACCGCCGCGCGCGTGCTCGAGCGTGAGGACGTGGGCGGCAAGACCGGCTCGACCAACGACCATCGCGATGCCTGGTTCTCCGGCTTCGGGGGCAACCTGGCGACCACGGTCTGGGTCGGCCGCGACGATAACCGCTCGCTCGGCTACCGCGAGTACGGCGGCCGCGCCGCGCTGCCGATCTGGATCGACTACATGCGGGTCGCGCTCGACGGCCAGCCGCCGATGCCGCACGATCCGCCCGAGGGCTTGGTCGAGGTCTCGGTGAGCGCCAGCGGCAGGCTGCTGCCCAGCGGCTCCGGCGGCATCACCGAATACGTCAAGGTCGAGGACCTGGAGCGCATGGCCGGCGAGATGGACGACGGCTACGACGACTCGATTCCGAGCGAGGAAGCGTTCGACATCTTCTAGCGTGCCGTGCAAGCACCGGCGTGGCAGTGCGGCGGCGCGAGCCGCGTCCGCACCCGTCGTGGAGGCGAAATCCGGCGCGAGAGGAACGGGCGAGGGCATCTCGACGCGGATTGCCGCGGATGAACGAGGCGAACCGCTTCCCGACCGCTCGCCGCCCAGGGCCCGTTAACAGGCGCTGGTGTACAGTCGCCGCAGGCCTCGACCGGGAGTTGCCATGCACCGCGCCCGCCAGCATGCCGAGACCCGCACCCGCGAACGCCGCCGCCGGCTCGCCCACGAAGCGGCGAGGATGATGGCCGAGGGCGGCATCCGCGATTTCCATCAGGCCAAGCTCAAGGCCGCCGACCGGCTCGGGATCCACGACGACGCCTCGCTGCCCCGCAATCGCGAGATCGAGGACGCGCTGCGCGAGTACCAGCGGCTGTTCCTCGGCGAGGCGCAGGCCGACGCGCTGCGCGTCCGGCGCGAGGCCGCGCTGCGCGCACTCGATTTCTTCGCGCCGTTCGATGCACGACTGGTCGGCCCGGTGCTCGACGGCACCGCCGACGCCAACTCGCCGGTCGCGTTGCAGCTCTACAGCGACGATCCGGACGCCGTGCCGAGATTTCTCGAGGAACACGACATTCCGACCGATGCGCGCAGCCGCCGCCTCCGCCTCGACCGCACGCGCGAGGGCGAGTTCCCGGTCTGGGTCTTCAGCGCGGAAGATCTGTCCTTCGACCTGACCGTGCTGCCCAGGCTCGCACTGCGGCAAGCGCCGCTATCGAGCATCGACGAGAAACCGATGCAACGCGCCTCCGCCGCGCAGCTGCGGCGGCTGCTGGCGGACGAGGAAATCGCCGGCTACGAGCAGGACGCTGCATCCGCCAAGGTTTAGATACGGATCAACATTAGATACGACCGGGTCAGCGCCGGTCGAGTGCCAGGTAGTCGCGGGTATCGGCGCCGGTGTAGATCTGCCGCGGACGGCCGATCTTGGCTTCCGGGTCGGTCTGCTGTTCCAGCCAGTGCGCCACCCAGCCGGCGGTACGCGCGATCGCGAACATCACCGTGAACATCTCGGTCGGGATCTTCAGCGCCTTGTAGATGAGGCCGCTGTAGAAGTCGACGTTCGGGTACAGCTTGCGCTGCACGAAATAGTCGTCCTTGAGTGCGGCTTCCTCCAGCTTCAACGCCACCTCGAGCAGCGGATCGTTGACGCCGAGCTCGCCCAGCACCTTGTGGGTCATCTCGCGGATTATCTTGGCGCGTGGATCGAAATTCTTGTAGACACGATGGCCGAAGCCCATCAGGCGGAAGCCGGACTCCTTGTCCTTCGCCTTGGCGATCGCGCTCTCCACCTTGTCCGGCGTGCCGATCTCCTCGAGCATCTTCAGCACCGCCTCGTTGGCGCCGCCGTGCGCCGGCCCCCACAGCGCGGCGATCCCGGCGGAGACGCAGGCGTAGGGATTGGCGCCGGTGGAACCGACCAGGCGCACGGTCGAGGTCGAGGCGTTCTGCTCGTGGTCGGCATGCAGGATGAACAGCAGATCCAGCGCCTTGGCCACCACCGGGTTCATCTGCAGCGGCTCGCTCGGCACCTCGAACATCAGGTGCAGGAAACGCGAGACGTAGTCGAGATTGTTGCGCGGATAGCGGATCGGCCAACCGATCGAATAGCGGTAGGCCGCCGCCGCGATCGTCGGCACCTTGGCGATCAGGCGGACCGCGGCCATGCGTCGCTGTTCCGGATCGTTGAGATCCAGGGTGTCGTGATAGAACGCCGACAGCGAGGCGACCGAGCCGCACAGCATCGCCATCGGATGCGCATCGTGGCGAAAGCCGTTGAGGAAACTCTTCAATGCCTCATGCATCATCGTGTGATGCGTGACTTCGTGGTTGAAGGCCTCGAACTGCTTCGCGTCCGGCAGCTCGCCGTTGATCAGCAGGTAGGCGACCTCGAGGAAGCTGGACTTCTCGGCCAACTGGTCGATCGGATAGCCGCGGTACAGCAGCACGCCGGCATCGCCGTCGATATAGGTGATCGCGGATTTGCACGACGCCGTGGCGGTGAAGCCCGAATCGTAGGTAAAGCAACCGGTCTCTTTCGGCAGCCTGGCGATATCGATGCACGGATTGCCGAGCGTTCCGGTGAGCACCGGCAACGTGACCGACGTGTCGCCGGCGCCCAGCGTGACCTGGTCAAGATCCGACACAGCACACTCCTTTCAGGATCGACGCCACGGGGCTAGGCCATGGCGACGCGGGTGAATCGTGGGAGAACCCGCGGCGCGGCCGCGGGAAATCGAATTATCGCACAAGGCGGCCACCGCCCCGGTCGCAGCGGCCCACCACGGCGCCCACAACGACGACGGCCGCCCGGAGGCGGCCGTCGATAGCCGTGCGGCGGCGGCGAAAGCCGCGGCCTCGGTTCTGGTTCGGGCGTGCGTCGCGATCTACGCCGCTCCATGCGACTGCCGGCTACTTGTTGGCGTAGCGCCTGCGGAACTTGTCGACGCGGCCGCTGGTATCCATGATCTTGTTGTGGCCGGTGTAGAACGGGTGCGAGGCCGACGAGACTTCGATCTTGACCAGCGGATACTCGTTGCCGTCCTCCCACTTCACCGTCTCCTTGGCGGAGCTGGCGAGGGTGGAACGGGTGAGAAACCTGAAATCGGAAGTCACGTCCTGGAACACGACTTCGCGGTAGTCGGGGTGGATCTCGGCCTTCATGGCGGCACCGGAAATTGCGGGAAGCCGAGCATTATAGCCACCGCCCTCGCCCTCTGCAATGGGTTGGCGCGGCGCACTCATCCGGCAGCGAGCGCTGCCCGGATCAGGCGCTGGAACCGCTCCTGGTCGTAGCGCATCAGGATCCTGGCATTGTCGGGGGCGCCCTCCTGCCGCAACCAGTCGACCACGGTGGCGCCGCGGGTATGGCGACCGTCCAGTTCCACCGCGACCGGACGCTCCACGGTCTCCAGGGCGCCGTCCGGCTCGAGTGCCCACGCCATCGCCAGCGCGTCGGCGGAATGCCACAGGTCGCCGCGGCGGTCGGCCGACCACAGCCGGGTCTGCCGGGAGATCGCCTCGTAGAAGGCCGCCCGGGGCGAGTCCGCCCGCAGCCAGCGTTCGGCCTCGACGTGCTGGAATCCATGCGCAATCACCGCCTCCCAGTCTGCCAGGTCGAAGCGCGGAAAGCCGTCGAACACGATCCGCGCGGCCTCGGGGTCGAAGGCGATGTTGAACTCCGCTGCCGGGGTGATGTTGCCGTGCGCGGTAACTGCCCCGCCCATCACCACCAGGCGGGCGATGCGCTGCGGCAGGGTCGGATCGAGCTTCAGGGCCAGCGCCAGGTTGGTCAGCGGACCCAACGCCACCAGCAGCAGGCGGCCGGCGTGGACCTGCGACAGGCGCAGGATCGCCAGTGCGGCGTGTTCGGATTCGGCCTGGCGCCCGGCGGGCGCGTAGTCGATGTCGCCGAAGCCGTCGCGTCCGTGCACGTAGGCCGCGTCCCGTGCCGGGTGCAGCAACGGCGCCGCCGTGCCCGCGTACACGGGCACGGCGGCATCGCAAACCTCCGTCAGCTTGAGCGCGTTGGCGACGGTGTGCCGGAGACCGACATTGCCGGCGGCGACGGTCAGGCCGACCACCCGATGCGCCGGATCATTGAAGGCGGTCAGCAGCGCGAGGGCGTCATCGACACCCGGGTCGGTATCGATGAGCAGGGGAATACGATCGTCCATCCGGCATTATCCCCCTGACCCACCCTGCATTGTCCATGCCGGCAGGATTGGGAACGGCACCGGGCGCAAAAAGCTGCCGGGCCGAGGCTGGCTCCCGCCGATGTCCCGGCGCGCATGAGTTGCGCTTCGGTCATGCTGCCAAGCCATGGTCGCGGGCATACGCATAGAGCTGGCTGTGATTGTCGACGCCGAGCTTGCGCATCGCGTCGCTTTTCTGGCGGCTGATGGTCTTGACGCTGCGCGACAGCCGTGCGGCGATCGCGGTGACCGACAGTCCGTGCACGAACAGCCGCACCACTTCCGCCTCGTGCGGCGAAAGGCCTGCCGACCCATCCGCCAGCGTGCCGGCATGCAGTCGCTTGCGTAGTTCCTGGCTGACGTATCGGCGTCCGTTGACGACGCTCTGTATCGCCTGCAACAGCTCTTCGATCGACGCCAGCTTGCCCACCAGCCCATGGATGCCGACATCGAGCATCGCCTGCAACAGCGCGGGATTCTCGATCATCGTCAGCACCACGACACGCAGCGACGGCCACTGCCGCCGCAGCGCCTGCAACAGCGGAATGCCGTCGCAGCTCCGCTCGTCATCGCTCGGCATCGAGAAGTCGGTGATCACGACATCGCAGCCCGGGTTCTGCGCCAGCAGCGCCAGCAAAGCGCGCCCGTCCCCGGCCTCGGCGACGATCTCCACATCCATCGTGGATCTTTCGAGCTGCGCCCGCACGCCGGCGAGCACGACGGGATGGTCGTCGGCGAGGCATATTTTCAACGCTTTGTGCATGCTCCCCCCGGCTACGCACAGTCGTTTCCCCGCGACTGCGCCGGTAGACTAATACGCGAGATGCACACGCTACCGCAAGGCGCATCCGGTGACGGCGATCACGGCGACACCCATTCCGACGCATACGGCCATGGCTCCTGTCGCAATGTCCCATCGACTTGCTGCCGCACGCCCGATCGGAACCGGACGCGCGTCCCTGTATGACGCTCTCAATCCTGCATCGGACGCCACTCGTCACCCGCGCGACACCGCGCATCCGGACGCCGGCAAAAACTGTGACGCTTATCGCGACGTCGCACGGAGAAACTGCATACATCGACTATGTCGCCGTGGATCCAAGTCCCTCTTCAACGCAAGCGAGGCGCAATGGTTCGTCTCATCGATCCGTCTTCGGTCGTCCATCGCCGTCGACGCAACGCCGCGGTCGGACAACGCGATCCGGCTACGACGCTACGCGCCGCCTTCGGCCGCCGCTATCCATCGCTGTCGCAACGAGCCGCCGTGGGATGGTGGGCACGGCACGCTCGCGCGCTCGTCAAGCAACGCGTCGCCGGTTCCACGGCACGTGAGGATGACCGCTGGCCCATGCGAACCGCCGGGTACCGGCTTCGTCTGCGCGTGTGGCGATACGGCCGCATCGCTGCGACTGGTGGTGGCGTACCTCAGCACCATTGGTCCATCACGGCGAGCACATACCCGGACCCGCAACTGATGCGCGATGTCTTCGGCACCAGGCAGGCGACCGCCGCGGCGGTCGCCTTGCTGGTGGACGTGACCCGCACCGATCTCGCCGAACTCCGGCGCTGCTCGCGCCTGGGCGACCGTGCGACCGCCGCGGACCGGCTGCATCGCATGCTCGGCGGTCTCGGTGCTCTGGGGCGTTCGCCGCTGATCGACGACGGCCGCGCGCTGCTGGCGGCACTGCGCACCGGCCACGCCAGGGCGGATCACGCGATGCTCCTGAAATTCGCCGCAAGGCTCGATGCACTGCTCGAGCGCCTGGATACCCGCTCCAACGAGGAAGCCGCAACGACGACCGATGGCGTTCAAGATCGGGAAGCATGCGAAGCAGCCCGGCAACGGACACCCTGCTCCTCTACCGCGGATCACGCCCCCGCATAACGCGCGGCGCCGCCGATCCAGCGCTCGATCAGGCGATCGGCGACCGCCGGCGCCTTGTGCAGCAGGCGATCGCCGATGCCGTGCACTACCGGCAGCAGGTCGGCGTCGCGCGCAAGGTCGGCGACGCGGAACGCGGCCAGGCCGGTCTGCCGGGTACCGAGCAGTTCGCCCGGGCCGCGCAGCTCGAGATCCTTCTCCGCGATCACGAAGCCGTCGTTGGTCTCGCGCAGGGTCGCCAGGCGCTGCCTGGCCGTCTGCGACAACGGCGGCTGGTACAGCAGCACGCAGCTGGACTCGGCGCTGCCGCGCCCGACCCGTCCCCGCAGCTGGTGCAGCTGCGACAGGCCAAGGCGCTCGGCATTCTCGACGATCATCAGCGACGCGTTGGGTACGTCGACCCCGACTTCGATCACCGTCGTCGCCACCAGCAGATCGATCTCGCCGTTCTTGAAACGGCGCATCGCGTGCTGCTTGTCGGCGGCCTTCATCCGCCCGTGCACCAGGCCGACACGCAGCTCCGGCAAGGCCGCGCAGAGCGCCTCGAACGTGCCCTGCGCCGCCTGCGCCACCATCTCGGAGCGCGCCCCGCTGCCGGCGGCCGATCCGGCCTCGCCCGGCTTGTCGTTGTCCTCTTCGATCAAGGTGCAGACCCAGTACGCCTGACGCCCTTCGGCGCAGGCGCCACGGATGCGCTCGATCAGTTCCGGCCGCCGCTGGGCGCTCAGCGCCACCGTACGCACGGGGGCACGTCCCGGCGGCAGCTCGTCGATCGCGGAGACATCGAGATCGGCGTAGGCGGTCATCGCCAGCGTGCGCGGGATCGGCGTGGCGGTCATCACCAATTGATGCGGCACGCGTCCGCCTTCGGTGCCCTTGTCGCGCAGCGCGAGGCGCTGGTGCACGCCGAACCGGTGCTGCTCGTCGACGATCACCAGCCCCAGGTTGCGGAACGCCACCCCCTCCTGCATCAACGCATGCGTGCCGACGACGACCTGCAGCGTGCCGTCCGCGATGGCGGCCCGCGCCTGCGTGCGCGCCTTGCCCGCCACCTTGCCCGCCAGCCAGCCGACCCGCACGCCGAGCGGCTCCAGCCAGGCACGGAAGCTCGCCAGGTGCTGCTCGGCCAGCAGCTCGGTCGGCGCCATCAATGCCACCTGTGCGCCGGACTCGACCGCCAGCAGCGCCGCCAGCGCGGCGACGACGGTCTTGCCGCTGCCGACATCGCCCTGCACCAGCCGCAGCATCGGCACTGGTCGGCGCAGGTCGCGGACGAGCTGGTCGAAGACCCGCTGCTGCGCGCCGGTCAGCGCGAACGGCAGCGCCGCGCGCAGGCGATCGGCCAGGGCGCCGGCCTTGGCGAACGCCGGCGCGGCATGGCGCTGCAGCGTGATGCGCTGGCGCCGCAGGCTCAGGTGATGGGCGAGCAGTTCCTCCAGCACCAGCCGCCGCTGCGCCGGATGCGTCCCGGCCAGCAGCGCGGCGACGTCGGCGTCGGGCGGCGGATGGTGCGCGGTCAACAGGGCGGCGCGCAGCGAAGGCAGGTGCCGCTCGCGCAGCACCGCTTTCGGCAACAGTTCCAGCGTGTCGTCGTCCGGGAGCCGTTCGAGCGCCTGCCGGATCAGGCGGCGCATCGTCGCGGCGCCGACGCCTTCGATCTGCGGATAGACCGGATCGAGGCGCTCGCCGAGTCCGGGCTGCTCCTCGTCGCCGAGCAGGCGGTAGGTCGGATGCACCATCTCCAGTCCGTGCTGGCCCGGACGCGGCGTGCCGTAGCAACGGACCCGGGCACCGACACGGAACTGCGCGACCTGCGTCGCGCGGAAATGGAAGAACCGCAGCACCAGCGTCGCCCGCGAATCGTCGCCGAGCGCGACCCGCAGCGACGGCCGGTAGCGGAAGCCGCGCTCGACCGCCTCCACCACGCCTTCCACCTGGACCGGCATTCCGGGCTGCAGGCCGCGGATCGGCGCGAGCCGGGTGCGGTCCTCGTACCGTCGCGGCAGCTGCAACCACAGGTCCTGCAGCGTCAGCAGCCCGCGCGCGGCCAGTTTTTCCGCGGTCCGCGCACCGACGCCGGCCAGCGTCGAGAGCGGCGTGCGCGCAGGATCGGCGGGATCGGTGGATTTAGGGGAGGCCGGCATCGTTCAAGCATGCCGTGAACGCGGGCGAAGGCAACCCCCTCGGCTAGGAAAACGACTTCGGCACGACGGCCGCATCCATGTGCTGCGGCGTCAGCGCAACACCATCACCGCGTCGACCTCGAACACCGCGCCACGCGGCAACGCCGACACCTCGATGGTGGAACGCGCCGGGTACGGGTCCGCGAACACTTCCGCCATGATCGCGTTGACCATCGAAAATTCGTCCAGGTCGGTGAGGTAAAGCCCGACCCGCACCACGTCGTCGAGCGAACCACCGGCGGCGACGCAGACCGCCTCGAGATTCGCGAATGCGCGCCGCGCCTGTGCCTCGATGCCGCCGGCGACCAGTTCACCGCTTTCGGGATCGAGCGCGATCTGCCCGGACAGGAACACGATATCGCCGACCCGCGCGGCCTGCGAGTACGGCCCGATGGCGGCGGGCGCGCGGTCGGTGCTGACGGGAGTGCGGGGCATGGCAGGGCTCCTGAGAACGCGGATGGTTGCGAGAGAGATGGATTGTAGCGGCGGCCCGGGCGCTGGGTGTCCCGAATCCCGAATCCCGAATCCCGTATCCCCAATCCCGTATCCCCAATCCCCAATCCCCAATCCCGACCCTTAAAGCCGCTGCACCCCATGCACCACGCCCAGACGTCGGCATCGGCGGATCACGTCGGCCAGGTGCTTGCGGTTGCGGACCTCGATCGAGAACCGGATCGCGGCGATGTTGCTGTCGCGCTCGAGATAGTCAACGCCATCGATGTTCGACTCCGCCTGCGCGATCGCGGCCGCCACCTGGGCGAGCACGCCCGGGCGGTTCTCCACCTCGATCCGCAGCGCCACGTTGTAGTCGCCCGCCACCTCGCGGTCCCAGCCGATCGACACCCAGCGCTCGGGCGACTTGCGGTAGTCGGCGACGTTCGGGCATTCCATGCGATGCACCACGATGCCCTTGCCGGCCGTGTGATAGCCCATGATCTCGTCGCCGGGGATCGGCATGCAGCAGTTGGCGAACGTGATCACGCCGCGCTCATTGCCGGTGATCAGGATCCGGTCGCCGGTCCGCGACGGATCGCCGGCGTCGCGGCCGCCCTCCGCGCCCGACCCGGCGCCGTGCCGCGCCAACGATTGCGCCACCTGCGCCGGCATCCGGTTGCCGAGCGCGATGTCGGCGAGCAGCTCCTCCAGGCGCCGGTAGCGGAACTCGCCGAGAAAGGCGTCGAGCCGTTCGGGCGGCAGCCGCTCCAGCGAGCTGCCGATGTCCTCCAGCGACCGGTCGAGCATGCGATGGCCGAGCTGCACCGCATCCTCGTGCTCGAGGTGCTTGAGCTGCTGGCGGATCGCGGTGCGCGCCTTGCTGGTGACCACGAATTCCAGCCATTGCGGCTTCGGCGCCGCCGACTTCGCGGTGATCGCCTCGGCCTGCTGGCCGCTGGCCAGCTTGGTGCGCAGCGGCACCAGCTTGCGATCCACGCGCGCGGCCACCGCGTGGTTGCCGACGTCGGTATGCACCGCATAGGCGAAATCGAGCGCGGTGGCGTTGCGCGGCAGCGCCAGGATGTCGCCCTTGGGCGTGAACAGATAGACCTCGTCCGGAAACAGGTCGACCTTGACGTTCTCCAGGAACTCGAGCGAGGAGCCGGTCGAGCGCTGCGACTCCAGCAGGTTCGACAGCCACGAGTGCGCCCGCGTCTGCGCGCTGGTCGGGCTGCCGCCGTGCTTGTAGGCCCAGTGCGCGGCGATGCCGCGCTCGGCGATCAGGTCCATCTCCTCGGTGCGGATCTGCACCTCGATCGGCGAGCCGTACGGTCCGAACAGCACGGTGTGCAGCGACTGGTAGCCATTGGCCTTGGGGATGGCGATGAAATCGCGGAAGCGCCCGTCCAGCGGCTTGTAGACCGAGTGCGCCACGCCCAGCGCGTGATAGCACTCGGCCACCGAACGCACGATGACGCGGAAGCCGAACACGTCCATCACCTGGTCGAAGGTCTTGCCCTCGTGCTGCATCTTGTTGTAGATGCTCCAGGGCGATTTCACCCGCCCGACCAAACGGTACTGCAATCCCTCGTTGGTCAGCCGCTGCGCCAGTTGCGCCTCGATCTTGGCCAGCGCCTCGCGCCGCACCAGCGGCTGCGCGCGGATCCGCTTCTGCAGCACCGCGTGCCGCATCGGGCGCAGCGCGCGGAAGCCGAGGTCCTGCAACTCGGCCTTGATCAGGTTCATGCCCAGCCGCTGCGCGATCGGCGCGTAGACTTCCAGCGTCTCGCGGGCGATGCGCTCGCGCGCTTCCGGCGTCTGCGCGCCAAGCGTGCGCATGTTGTGCAGGCGATCGCCGAGCTTGATCAGGATCACGCGCAGGTCGCGCGCCATCGCCAGCATCATCTTGCGGAAGCTCTCGGCGGCCGCCTCCTGGCGGCTGCCGAAATGCAGCTTGTCCAGCTTGGTGACGCCCTCGACCAGTTCGGCCACCGCCTCGCCGAACTCGCCCGCCAGCGCCTCGCGCGTCAGCGGAGTGTCCTCGATCGTGTCGTGCAGGATCGCCGCGACCAGGGTTTCCAGGTCGACCTTCTGCTCGGCCAGCACCCGCGCAACGGCCACCGGGTGGGTGATGTACGGCTCGCCCGACTTGCGGGTCTGGCCGGCGTGGGCAGCCGCGCCGACGGCCCAGGCGCGGCGCAGCACCTTGCGTTGTTCGGCCGGCAGGTAGTCCGCCGCCTGCTCCAGCGCGAGCATGTACTCGGGCACCGCGTCGTCGGCGGGCACGGGACCGTGCGGCTTGGCGGTTTCGGCGGGGCTCATGGGGGGAGCCTAAAGCGAAAAGCCGGGAATGGGGAATAGGGAATGGGGAATCGTGAATGCGGCGGATGCGACGCCGCCTCGGTCCGTCGCGGTACGCCGTTACACAAAGCCGGGATCGGGGAGTCGCGAGTGCAATGAATGCGACCGCAAAAAAGCAACGGCCCCGCAAAGCGGGGCCATTACAGAGACATGCTGTAGCGAAGGACCAGGTGGAAAAACCCGAAGCAGGACTGCTTTTCCTACTCCCGACTCCCCATTCCCGAATCCCGGCTCTTAAAGATCGTCGCCCTTGGACAGGTCGTCGTCGACGACCACCTCGGCGGCGGCCCATTCCAGCGCCTCGCGCTCCTTGCGCTCGCGCTCGGCCTTGTCGACGGCTTCGATGTAGTCGTTGTCTATGCTGCGCGCGGCGATCTCGCGCAACGCCACCACGGTCGGCTTGTCGTCGTGCTCGCCGTTGTCCAGCTGCGGCTCCACGCCGTTGGCCAGCTGGCGCGCGCGCTTGGCGGCCATCATGACCAGTTCGAAACGGTTGTCGACCACGTCCAGGCAGTCTTCCACGGTGATGCGGGCCATACGGAACTCCCGGCGACCGGCAGGTCGCGCGAATCGTTGATGAAGAGGACAGGAAACTATAGCCGCACGCCAGCTTCTGCGCAAGGTCTGTCTTTATGAATCAACAAGTTGCCGCAATATCCGCGTGCCTTCCGACTCCGGATGCGGGGATCGCCGATGCGGCAGATGCCGATGGGGCATCTGCTCAGCGCGTCGATTCACCCAGCAGCGCCTCGATCAATGCCGCGTGCCGCTCGGCCTGCTGCCGATGCCGCAGGCGGCTGGCGGTGAAGATCGCGCACATCTCGTCGACCGCGGTCGCGAAATCCTCGTTGACGATCACGTAGTCGAACTCGCCGTGGTGCGACATTTCCTCGCGCGCCGCCGCCAGGCGCTGGCGCATGACCTCCTCGCTGTCCTGGCCGCGCTTGCGCATGCGCTCCTCCAGCGCCGCGCGCGACGGCGGCAGGATGAAGATGCTCACCGCATCGGGCACCCGTTCCCGCACCTGGCGCGCGCCCTGCCAATCGATCTCCAGCAGCACGTCGCGCCCGGCCGCCAGTTGCGGTTCGACCGATTGCTTCGCCGTGCCCTTCCAGTCGCCGTGCACCTGCGCGTACTCGAAGAAGTCCCCCGCCGCGATCATGCGCCGGAACTCGTCGGCGGCGATGAAATGGTAGTGCTCGGCATGGCGCTCGCCCGGGCGGGGCGCGCGCGAGGTGAACGAGATCGACAGGCAGATGCCGCGGTCGCGCGCAAGGCACGCGTTCACGATGCTGGATTTTCCGGCGCCCGACGGGGCGGCGACGATGTACAGGGTTCCGCGCATCAGGGCTGGGAATGGGGAAGGGGGAACTGGGAATGGGGGCGAGGCGCCGACAATCGCCACCCCGGCCGACCGTGCTGCCAGTCGAAACCTGTCTTGCTTTTGCTATTCACCATTCCCGATTCCCGATTCCCGATTCCCGGCTACTCGAGATTCTGCACCTGCTCGCGGACCTGGTCGATCAGCACCTTCAGGTCGACCGCGGCCTGCGACGTACGCCGGTCCACCGACTTCGAGCCGAGCGTATTGGCCTCGCGGTTGAACTCCTGCAGCAGGAAGTCCAGCCGCCGGCCGACCGGTTCGCGCTGCGCGAGCACACGACGGATCTCGTCGATATGGCTGTCGAGCCGGTCGAGCTCCTCGTCGACATCGAGCTTCTGCAGCCACAGCACCAGTTCCTGCTCCAGGCGCCCGGGATCGAGCGGCTGCGCCAGATCGGCGATGCGCGCCTCGAGCCGCGCGCGCTGGCCCTCGCGGATCGCCGGCATCATGCCGCGCACCTCACCGGCGAGGCGGGCGATGCCGTCCACGCGTTCGAGGATCGCCGCGACCAGCTTGCCTCCCTCGCGCTCGCGTGCGGCGATGAATCCCGTCAGCACGTCGTCCAGCAAGGCGAGCACCGCCGCCTGCATCGCCGCCGGATCGACGGACTTGGACTGCAGCACACCCGGAAACTGCAACAGCTCGGTGAACTCGGTCCGCAGGTTGGGCAGGCGCGCGTCGAAGGTGTCCGCCAGCGCGGCAAGCTGGTCGAGCATCGCTTCGTTCACCTGCAGCGCGTCCACGCCCTCGGCCGGGCGCAGCCGCAGCACCAGGTCGAGCTTGCCGCGCGATACCTTGGCGGCGACACCCTCGCGCAGCTGCGGCTCGAAGGCGCGCAGTTCCTCGGGCAACCGCACGCCCAGTTCCAGGAAACGATGATTGACCGCGCGCAATTCGCAGCCGAGCGTGCCCCACGGCGTCGAGTGCTCGCCCGAGGCGTAGGCGGTCATGCTTCTGATCATGCGGATCCGGACGACTGGACAGGCGGGCAGTATGCCATCCCGGTCGTCACGGCAGCCGGGCAAGGCGGGATGGGACGGGGTCCGTCTCCCGCCTCCCCTCGCCCGGACTGCTAGACTTTCCCGCCCGCACAACGGTACCCACGCATGACCGCATTTTCCCGTCCAAGCGGCCGCGCGCCCGACCAGTTGCGCGAGATCGGCATCGAGCGCGGCCATACCGTGCACGCCGAGGGCTCGGTGCTGGTCAGTTTCGGCAGCACCCGGGTGCTGTGCACCGCCAGCGTCGAAAACCGGGTGCCTGCATTCCTGCGCGGCAAGGGCGAAGGCTGGGTGACCGCCGAGTACGGCATGCTGCCGCGCGCCACCCACACCCGCAGCGATCGCGAGGCCGCACGCGGCAAGCAGGGCGGACGCACGCTCGAGATCCAGCGCCTGATCGGCCGCTCGCTACGTGCGTGCGTCGACCGCAAGCTGCTCGGCGAGCGCACCATCACACTCGATTGCGACGTGCTGCAGGCCGACGGCGGCACCCGCACCGCGGCAATCACCGGCGCCTACGTGGCCCTGATGGACGCGGTGCGCTGGCTGTCGGCGCGCCGCGAGATCACCCGCGACCCGGTGTTCGGCGCGGTCGCGGCGGTGTCTGTCGGCATCTGGCGCGGCGTGCCCGTGCTCGACCTCGACTACGCCGAGGACAGCGACTGCGACACCGACATGAACGTGGTCATGAACGACGGCGGCGGCTTCATCGAGCTGCAGGGCACCGCCGAAGGACATGCCTTCCGCCGCGACGAACTCGATGCGCTCACCGCGCTCGCCGAGACCGGCATCGCCACGCTGATCGCGAAGCAGCGTGAGGCGCTGGCACAATAGCGTGCCGGACGTCCGGTTCCTCGGGCGCGGTGCGGCTGTTTCTGCGAGGCAATGATGAAGCAGTGTCCTGGCAATGCCGCCCTGGCCGCGATGACGAGGCGGCGCGTCCGCTTCATCGACTCTCCGCGCAGCGAACCCTGCGGCAACGCCGCGGCGTTCGAGGGTGCCGACGGCACTCGCCGGGATCTTCTGGAGCTGCGCCGATGAAGCTGGTGCTGGCCAGCGGCAATGCCGGCAAGCTGGCGGAGCTGCAGGCACTGCTGTCCGGAGGCGGCCATGACGTCCGCACGCAGGCGGAATACGGCGTGGCCGACGTCGCGGAGACCGGCCTCACCTTCGTCGAAAATGCCCTGCTCAAGGCGCGCAACGCCGCACGCGCGACCGGGCTGCCGGCACTCGGCGACGATTCCGGCCTGTGCGTCGATGCGCTCGGCGGCGCCCCCGGCCTGTACTCGGCGCGCTATGCCGGCGGACATGGCGATGCCGCGGCCAACATCGCCAAGCTGCTCGACACGCTGAAGGACGTACCGCAGCCGCGACGCAATGCGCATTTCTACGCGGTGATCGTGCTGCTGCGCCACGCCGAAGACCCGCAGCCGTTGATTGCCGAGGGACTGTGGCGTGGCCGAATCCTCGATGCGCCGCGCGGCACCGGCGGGTTCGGATACGATCCGGTGTTCCTCGACCGGGAACTCGGCCTGAGCGCGGCCGAACTCGACCCGGCGCTGAAGAACCGCATCAGTCACCGCGGCCTGGCACTCGCTGCCATGAAGCAGCGCTTGGCGACGCTCGACAAGCACTCGTAGTCTCGACACATACGGTGCCGCGACCAGAACCAACGCCGCACGGGCGCCGAGCGTGCCGCACCCGATCGCTTGGCGCCCGCCCGGTCTTCGTCGCTCACGTCCGCCCTCATAAACTCTTCTTTTTCCCAAGTTATGCACGATATATATATGACGTGCATCAATAAACTAGTGCTTTCAGAATTTTCTCAATCGAGAAATGCGCCCGAATGATTCAATATGCTCTCGCGTCTTACGCCTGCCCGATATTTTGTGATACGAATGAGCCGCCGTTAATGAAGGCAGTAAAAGCCTGGCAGGCACGGCCAACCAATTTGGAAGGAGAGCAGTTATGCAGATGGCAAAGTACTTGAAATCCATGGTGATTCTCGGCGCACTTTCCGGATACGGCTACTCCACTCCAGCAGCAGCCGAAACCGTCAACTGCACCAACATCACCTCTGTCCCGACGGTCATCACCACCCAAGGGGTCTACTGCCTGAAGCAGCACGTCAGTGCGGCCCTGGCATCCGGCGCGGCGATCACGGTCAATACCAACAACGTGACCATCGACTGCAACGAATTCAAGGTCGGCAACTTGGCGGCGGGACCCGGCACCAATGCGGTCGGCATCCTGGCCACCGCACGCCAGAACGTCAACGTCCGCAATTGCGGGATCCGTGGCTACAGAACGGGTATCCAGATGCTCGACGGCAGCTATCGTGTCGAGGACAACGTCCTCGACTTCAATACCCAGACCGCGATTCACGTCAGCGGCGCCGGGTCGGCCATCCGCGGAAACGAGATCGTGGACACCGGAAACACCGGCCTGCCCGGGGTAACCACGTTCCACGGCATCTTCGGCGAAGGCGATGTCGACGTGATCGATAACCTGATCGACGGCGTCGTGGCGAGCGGCGGCAGCAATGGCACCGCCTACGGCATCCGCACCGATGACATGAATGGCGGCACGGTCAAGGGCAACCGGGTTCGCAATCTGGCCAGGGATGGTACCGGCGCCCGCCGCGGCATCTGGAATGAAAGTGGCGTGCGCAATACCTTCGAGGCCAATACCGTGGTGATGGACGCCGGCGGCCTGCTCGGGGCCGATGCCGGCATCCGCTGCGGAGGCTCCTCGTTGATCCTCAATGGCGCGTTGCGCGACAACACGATCCTCGGCACCGGCGTCCTCGGCGAGGTTTTCGGCCTCATCAATTGCACGTCCATCCAAGGGAACTTCGTCAATCCCCTTTAAGCCACGAGTCGGGAATACGGCAGCTCTGTTGCCGCTTCCACTCACCCGGGCCGGGAGCCACAGCTCCCGGCCTTTTTTGATGCGAAGCAGTGGGCATAACCCGGCACGGCGGGATAGCCGGCAGTGTTGTCCCGAATGCTGCGACCGTACTTTCGAGTTACAGCAATCATGCCATCGACCAAGCTGGATTCCGCTGCAAGCCCTTGCGCACCGATCGCCATAGGAGCGATTGGCGGCAGCGGGACCCGCGTCATCTCCGAAGCCTTCAGGTCGCTGGGCGTGTTCATGGGCAGCGACCTGAACTCGGCCAGCGATACGCTTTGGTTCACGTTGCTGTTCAAGCGGCCGGAGATCCTCGACGCAGGCGATGAAGAGTTCGACCTGCTCACCCGCGCGCTGGTGGCCGGGCTGACCGGCGGTCGGGCACTACCCCCGAATGTCGAGGCGCAAGTCAGAAGCCTGGCGACCGACGACCGTCCCCAGGCAACGGCGGACTGGCTGCAGGATCGGGCGGATTCCCTGATGATGGCTGCAGCGTCACCTCCGCATGGCGGCGCCTGGGGCTGGAAGGAACCCAACACCCATCTGGTCGTGGAGCGCTTGTGGAAGCGCATACCGGACCTGCGCTACGTGCATGTCGTCAGGCACGGACTCGACATGGCGCTCAGCAGCAACCAGAATCAGCCAAGCCTGTGGGGTCCCAAGGTACTGGGCGGGGATGGCACGATGACGCCGGCACGCGCACTCGCCTACTGGTGCTGGGTGCAGCGCCGGACGCAAAGGCTGCTGGCCGACAATCCTGACCGCATGTACTGGCTCGACTACGACGCCCTTTGCCGGGAACCGGAACGCGTGCTCGGCGATCTCCTGCATTTTCTCGGCTTCGACCCGCTTCGCGCTCGCGACCTTGCCGCCCGCATCCATCCGCCAAAAGCGCCCCGGCACGCAACGGTGCCATTGACCCTGTTTTCAGCAGAAGATGTGGATTACGTCAGGTCGCTTGGCTATTCCGTATCGGGCGACCCCTGAATTCCGGCCGCCGCTTGTAGGGTGCAGGGCACGGCCACCTTGAGAAAGCGGCATGCGCGCCAGCGTTCAAGCCCGCAGGCGAGCGCGGCGCGAGCCGCGCGTGTATCCGGCTTCCACGCGCTGCGATCGCCGCTCACGCAACGCGCGCGGCCGTCACTGCACCTGGAAGGTCACGGTCTGCTCGTGCTCGCCGTTGATCGCCAACTCGATCGTGTTCTTGCCGCTCGACCAGCCGTCGGGCTTGCTCAGGCTGATGATGGTCCGTTGCGAGCCCGGCTGGTCGACGCGAACCCCGTAATCGGCCAGCACATCGCCCTCGTTGCTGATCCATTTGGCGTAGATCGTGTACGCGTCGGCTGTTCCTGCACTCTCGACTTCCGCGTAAACCGTATCGGTCGGGGCGAAATGACTCACCGCGGAACCGACCACCTTCTTTTCCATGTCGCCGTAGTCGCTCAGCCTGACCTGCACGATTTCGGCGTCCACCTCGGTGGCGTCCCTGGCATTCAGTTCGGCCGGAAGCGGCGCCGGTGGATCCCGCTCCGCATCGGTGGATGCGGCCGGGCGCGCAGCGGAAGGCGGAGCCGCCTGGGAGGACTTGTCCTCTTCAAGAGCGGCTTCCGGAGCCTCGGGCGAACGCCCGCAGGCGGCCAAACATACGATCAGCAGGGAAAGAGCGGCGGTTCGGATTGTCACGGTGGGCTCCTGGGCTACGACCTGGGGTGCTGGATTCGCGGTCCGGGTGGACCGTCCCGGAATCATCGCATGCGGAAGAGTAATGCACGTCGGAGCGTTCGGCATGGCCGGCATGCATCCAGGCCCCTGGCGATCGGGAGCGCCTACAATTCTCTCCATGGCGAGATCCCAGCTGCCGCTGTCGTCGCATGGACACCTGACGGAGACGGCCGGCGACGGGCTTCTGTGCGTCGCTGCTTGCCGGCGGCTCGCGCCGGTACGTTCCGCTCCGGCACGTGGAATGCCTCTATCAGCAGGGAAACGGCTGCACCATCGGCGGCAGCCGTGCGGTCCAGAACCGGGCCACGGCCGGCGCCGGCTGCCCCGTAGGCTTTCGCCATGTTTGTCGTGATCTGGGAATACGAGATCCGCGCCGACGCGACGGACGCGTTCGAGTCCATGTACGGCGCCGACGGAGCCTGGGTGGCCCTGTTCCGGCAGGCGCCCGGCTATCTCGGCACAGAGCTGCTGCGCGACCGGCGGCCAAGGCGTTATCTCAGCCTCGACCGCTGGGCGACCGAGGCCGACTACGACGCCTTTCTGGCGGCCACCGGTGCGCGCTACGCTGAACTCGACGCCCTGGGCGATGCTCTGACATTGGCCGAGCGCCGCATCGGCCGCTATCGGGCCCCATGCTGATCCCGCCGCCGCTGTCGCTGTACGTGCATCTGCCCTGGTGCGTACGCAAGTGCCCGTACTGCGATTTCAACTCGCACGAGGCGCGAGGCGCATTGCCGTTCGAGGGCTACGTCGACGCGCTGCTGGCAGACCTCGACCACGACCTGCCGCTGGCCTGGGGGCGCACGGTCCATTCCGTGTTCTTCGGCGGCGGCACGCCGAGCCTGTTTCCGGCCGCGGCCATCGACCGGTTCCTGCAGGGCGCCAGCGCGCGCCTGCGCTTCGCGCCGGGGCTGGAGATCACCCTCGAGACCAATCCCGGCACCGCCGAGCATGGCCGTTTCGAGGACTACCGCGCCGCCGGGGTCAACCGCATCAGCTTCGGCATCCAGAGCTTCGACGACGGCTGCCTGCGGCGGCTCGGCCGCATCCATGACAGCGCCGACGCCGAGGCAGCGGTCGGACTGGCGCAGGACGCCGGCTTCGACAACCTCAACCTCGACCTGATGTACGCGCTGCCGGGGCAGTCGCTGGCGATGGCCGAGCACGACGTGGCACGTGCCGTCGCGCTCTCACCGGCACACATCTCGCACTACCAGCTCACGCTGGAGCCGAACACGGTGTTCGCCGCCCGGCCGCCGCAAGGCCTGCCCGACGACGATCTCGCCTGGGACATGCAGGAACGCTGTCAGGCGCTGCTGGCGGCCGCCGGCTACCGCCAGTACGAGGTCTCCGCCTACGCGCGCCCGGGGCGCGAATGCGCGCACAACCTCAACTACTGGCGCTTCGGCGACTACCTGGGCATCGGCGCCGGCGCCCACGGCAAGCTTACCCTCGGTGGCGAGCAGAGCATCCTGCGACGCTGGAAGCTCAAGCACCCGGCCGCCTGGCTGACCGCCGCGGGCAGCGCCGCCGCGATCGGCGGCGACGAACGCATCGCCGAGCCGCGGCGCCCGTTCGAGTACATGCTCAACGCCCTGCGGCTGCTGGAAGGCTTCCGCCTGGACGATTTCGAAGCGCGCACCGGGCTGCCGCGCGCGGCCATCGCCGAGCCGCTGGCGGCGGCCCGCGCACGTGGTTGGCTGGAGGCGGACGGCGGGCGCATACTGCCTACGGCGCTGGGGGGGCGCTTCGGCAATGACGTCATCCAACTGTTCCTGGAAGCACGCGGGCCCGACCGCGGCATTCGCCCGGCCCACGACGCTTGAGCCGGATCGCGGCGATCGGCGCCGCGCCGCGGCAGGCCGCTACCGCGGATACACGGCAAGAAGCCGGATCGCTCCCGCACTCCCGGCGCGGGCCCGGTGGCCGTGAACGCCTCCCCGGACCATGGCGCTCCCCTGCGCCTGGCGTCCGCCAGCCTGCCCGATCGGGTGCGCATGACGCTCGAACGTGCACTGGCGCTGCTCTCCGGCGAGCTGGACCATGGCCTGGGCAGGACGGTGCTGGAGTTCGAACGTGAACTGTTCCGGCTCGCCGACGGCGCCCGCAACCCTGGCCTCGAGTCCGGCTACATGCAGGCGCTGCGCAGTTTCCACCTCCACCGCGCCGATCTGGCGCCGCGCTTCATGGCCGGCCTCGAGTCCGCGCTCGCCGGGCTGCGCCATCCGCCGGCCGCGCACGCCTTCCGGCCCGAGACCGACCAGGTCAGCTTCCGCCACCTGAGCCTGGTCGAGGAGGCGGTGATGGACGAGGACACGGTGTTGCGCGGGATCGCCAGCCGTCAGGAAAATCGCGCGCCGTTGGCCCTGCACTTGCTGGGCCAGCGCTTCGGCGTGCTGGCCGCGGCACCGGCGTTCGATGCCGAGCGCCTGCCGCTGGGCCCGTATTCGCTGTGCCGCGCAATGCGCGACGTCGCGATCGGCCTCGAGATCCACTACGACGCCCGCCTGTTGCTGTACCGGACATTCGACCGCCAGGTACTGTCCGGCTATCCGCAGATGCTCGACCGGCTCAACGCGTCGATGGCCGGCCTGGGCATCCTGCCCGCCCTCACCTTCGTGCCGGTCCGGGCGCGCCCGAGTACGGCCGCCACGAACGAGCCCGGGCCTGCGGGCATTACGGCAGCCGGTGTCGCATCCGCAGCGGCCCCGACGGCCGCCGCCGTGCCGCCGGTCGCACAACGGCCGCATACCGCCTGGATGGGCGAAGCCCGGCAGGTCGCCGGCGGCGAGAACGACGAGGTTGCCTTCGCCCTGCTGCGGCAGCTGCTCTCCAGGCGCCGCGAGTTGATTGGCAAGCTGCGCTCCGAAACGCCGCCGCCCCGGCGCCAGCAGATGAGCACGCCCGACCTGCTGGGCGCGCTGAAGGATCTGCAACGACAGCCGCCGGCGCCCGCCGCCACGCGCACCGGCGTGCACGAGATCAAGCAGGCGGTGCTGGCGCAGACGCGGCAGCTGCGCGGCAGGGGCGTGGGCCTGTCGCCGGAGGACAACGACACCTTCGAACTGCTGGGGATGCTCTACGGGCAGATCGAGAGCGAGATCCGCGACGACGCGCCGACCTCTCCGCTGGTGCACGCACTGCAACTGCCGCTGCTGCGCGCCGCGCTACTGGACCGCGGCTTTTTCCTGCACGGGCACCATCCCGCGCGGCAGCTGCTCGACACCGTCGCCGAAAGCGCCGCAAGCTGGCTGGATCGCAACGAACTCGACCCGCAACTGGTGCCGCTGATGCGGCAGGCGGTCGCCGAGGTGGCCGAAAAGTTCGAGGACGATCCGACGGTCTTCGCCGACGCCAACGCACGGCTGCAGGAACGCCTGCAGCTGCATGCGCGCAAGGCCGAGATGCTGGAGCGGCGCCACGTCGAGGCCGCCCGCGGCAAGGAGAAGCTCGAGATCGCAAAGCTGCGCGCCGCCGAGGCGCTCGAGAACGCGATCGGCGAGCAGCGCCTGCCCAGGTTCGTCCGCGCCCTGCTCAACCAGGCCTGGGTCGACGTGCTGACCCTGACCCTGCTGCGCCAGGGTGGGGACTCCGACGACTGGCAACGGCAGCTCGATGCGACCCGCGGCATCGTCGCCGCCTGCGGATCTGGCGGCGTACCGGAGGATCCGGAACTCATCGCGCACGTCGAGGCCTCGCTCGGCCTGGTCGGCTACCACGGCGAGGAAGCGGCGGTGATCGCGCAGCGGCTCGCCGGCGGCCGCAGCGACAGCGGCGACGATCCGGCCTCGCGCACCGAACTGGCACTGAAGCTCAAGGCGCGCGCGCACCTGGGCGAGGACAAGGCCAAGGCGGCGGCGCCCCGGCTGCCGCCACGCACGCCGACCGAACAGGCACACTATGAACAGCTGCGGGTGATGCCGTTCGGCGCCTGGATCGAGTTCGTCACCAACCAGCAGGGCGACGTGGTGCGGCGGCGACTGTCCTGGTACAGCACCGTCACCGACCATGCACTGTTCGTCAATCAGCGTGGGCAACGCGTCGACGAGCGCTCCCTGGACAGCCTGTCGCGCATGTTCGCCGGCCGCCAGGCGCGCCTGGTCACGGCCCAGCGGGCGCACCTGGTCGACCGTGCCTGGCAGGCCGCCGTCGGCGCATTGCGCAAGTTCGCCGGCCATGGCGACGATGCCGTCGCCGGGGAGGCGCCGGCATGACCCGGGAACTCCGCCGCGCTCGCCGACGTCAGGCGCCCGAAGCGATCATGGTCACCGATGCCATGACCGGCGAGGTGGTCGGCCGCGTCGGCAACCTGTCGGAGACCGGCATGCTGATGATGAGCAGCACCGAACTGGTCGAAGACGCGCTGTACCAGTTCCGCTTCACCCTGACCGGCGCGATGGGCGGCGAACAGACCCTGGAACTGGGTGCGCACCTGCTGTGGAGCGACCGCGCCAGCGCCCCCGGACAGGCCTGGACCGGCTTCCGCTTCATCGGCCTGAGCCAGGAGCAGGGACGCCAATTGCGCCGCTGGGTGGATGCGCCGGACAGCCGTTACGTCTGATCCGCCGGTTTGGGTGGCCGCTGCGATTGCGTCACAATGGCGCTTTCCGGCAGAGCTGACACGGGATCCGATGACTTCCGATCCGGCACCACTTTACGGCGAGCACCTGGCCGCGCTGCAGCAGCGCGCGGAGACCGCGCTGGCCCGCGGCGGTTTCGACCACCTGGTGATTCCCAGCGGCACGATCCATTACCAGGTCTTCGACGACCGCGACTACCCCTATGCGGTCAACCCGCAGTTCAAGGCCTGGGTGCCGCTCACCCGCAATCCCGGCAGCTGGCTGGTCTTCACCCCGGGCCAGCGGCCAAAGCTGATCTACCTGCAGCCGTTCGACTACTGGCACGTGGTGCCGGAGGCGCCTTCCGGCTACTGGCCGGAGCACTTCGAACTGGTGGTGATCCGCAAGCAGGAAGACGCGCGGCAACACCTGCCCGGCGATCCGGCCCGCTGCGCGATCCTCGGCGAGGCGCAGAGCGCGCTCGGCGAGCACGTGCCCAACAACCCGGCACCGGTGCTGGATTACCTGGACTATCACCGCGCGTTCAAGACCCCGTACGAGATCGCGATGATGCGCCAGGCGACCGTGCGCGGCGTGCGCGGCCATCGCGCCGCCGAGCGCGCGTTCCGCGCCGGCGCCAGCGAGTTCGGCATCCACCTGGCCTACTGCCAGGCCGCCGGCCAGGACACCGTCGAGCTGCCGTACAACAACATCGTCGCGCTCAACGCGCACGGCGCGGTGCTGCACTACACCGAACTCGGGCGGATTCCGCCGAAGCCGCTGCACAGTTTCCTGATCGACGCCGGCGCCAGCTTCGGCGGCTACGCCTGCGACATCACCCGTACCTACGCCAGCGACACCGACGGCGAGTTCCAGGCGCTGATCGAGGCGGTCGACGGCGTGCAGCAGCGGCTCTCTGCCGACTTCCGCGCCGGCCGGGACTATCGCCAGCTGCACCTGGACGCGCATCTCGCACTCGCCGGGGTGCTCCAGGAATTCGGGGTGCTGAAGGTTTCACCGGAAGCGGCGCTGGAGACCGGCGTCAGCGCGAAGTTCTTCCCGCACGGGCTCGGCCACGGCATCGGCCTGCAGGTGCACGACGTCGCCGGCTTCGCCGAATCCGACCGGGGCGGCACCATCGCCAGGCCCGAAGGCCACCCCTACCTGCGCCTGACGCGGACGCTGCAGCCGGGCATGGTGGTGACCAACGAGCCCGGCCTGTACTTCATCGACCTGCTGCTCGAGGAATTGCGCGGAAGCGCGCATGCCGACGCGGTGGACTGGGAACGCATCGAGGCCTTCCGGCCGTTCGGCGGGATCCGCATCGAGGACGACCTGGTCGTCACCGAGGGCGAACCGGTCAACCTGACCCGCGAGATCTTCGCCGAAGGCCGGTAACGATCGCCGGTTCGGCGCGTGGCGGCTAGCTGCGCGCCGCATCCGACATGAAGGCCTCGATCTCGTCGGCGCTGCGCGCCAGGCCATCGGTCAGCAGCGCATGGCCATCGCGGGTAATCACCAGATCATCCTCGATGCGAATGCCGATGCCGCGCCATTTCGCCGCCACGCCGTCATCGTCCGGCGGCACGTAGAGGCCGGGCTCGACGGTGAACGCCATGCCAGGCTCCAGCAGGCGCGACTCGCCGTCGACGCGATATTCGCCGACGTCGTGCACGTCCAGCCCGATCCAGTGGCCGGTCTTGTGGCGGTAGTAGCGCTTGTAGCTGCCGCCGGCCAGATGCTTTTTCAGCTTGCCCTTCAGCAGCCCCAGTCGCAGCAGGCCCTCGGTGAGCGTCGCCACCGCGGCGTCGTGCACGGCCTCGTAGGGCACGCCGGGCCGCGCCTGGCCGATGGCGGCGGCCTGGGCGGCGGCAACCAGGTCGTGCAACGCCCGCTGCGGCTCGGTGAAGCGGCCGCCGACCGGGAAGGTGCGGGTGATATCCGCGGCATAGCCCCTGTACTCGGCGCCGGCGTCGATCAGCACCAGGTCGCCGTCGGCTGACTGCGCGGCATTGGCGCGGTAGTGCAGCACGCAGGCATTGGCCCCGGCACCGACGATGCTCTCGTAGGCGGGGAACGCATCATGACGGCGGAACTCGTATTCCAGTGCCGCCTGCAGCTCGTACTCGTGCACACCCGACCGCGCCGCGCGCATCGCCGCCTGGTGCGCGCGCACGCTGATCGCGGCAGCGCGGCGCATCAGCCTGATTTCGTCGCGCGACTTGAACAGGCGCATTTCGTCGAGCAGGTGGCCGAGTTCCAGAAACTCGTGCGGCGGCTGCGCGCCCAGCCGCACCTGCGCGCGCACGCGATTGAGCCAGCCGATCAGCTTGAGGTCGAAGTCGGTGTCGCGGCCGAAGTGGTAGTAGACGCGGGTGCGTCCTTCGAGCAGGCCCGGCAGGATCTCGTCGAGATCGTCGATCGGATAGGCGTCGTCCATGCCCATCGCGTCGACCGCGCCCTCCGGGCCGACCCGCGGCCCGTCCCAGCGCTCCCGGTCGGGATCGCGCTCGCGGCAGAACAACAGCGACTCGCCATGCCGGCGCCCGGGGATCAGCACCAGCACCGCCTCCGGCTCGGCGAAACCGCTCAGGTACCACAGGTCCGAATCCTGCCGGTACGGGTAGTGGGTATCGCGGCTGCGAACCCGTTCCGGCGCCGAGGGCACCACCACGATCGCATCGTTGCCGGCCATGCGCATCAACTGCCGGCGACGGCGGGCATAGGCGCTCGTTGAAATACCGGTGGCGAGGGTCATTGGATCGTCGTCGAAACGTGAGGTCTGCGGGGCATGGTCGAACCGGTTCCGGCGGACCGATGCACGGTCCGCACGACCGGAACGTTAGTTCAGCCGCTGGCGATGGCGCGGACCGAGGGCGCAGTCGCCGTGCAGCAGCAGTGCGGCGACGCGTACGAACTCCTCGATTTCCGCCAGCGCCGCCTCGTCCTCCTGGTCGCCGCCGTCCTGCGGGCTGGCCGCCGCCAACTTCGCCAGGTCCGCCAGCGCCTCCTTCGTCTCTTCCGACAGCGGAGGCGCCTGGCCCGCCGCCAGGCCGAAACCGCCGAGGAAACCGCGGCACCAGTCGAACAGGGCGCCGCTGCGCTCGTACAGCGTCGCCTCGGCATCCGGCAGCAGCAGTTCGAACCCGAAGCTGCGGTCCTCGAGCTGCGCCACGCTCGCCCGGCGCAGCTGCTCCAGGGTTTCGTCCGGAGGCGCCGGCAGGCTGTCGTCGACCAGCACCCGCTGCAGCCACTCCGGCCCATCGGCACCGCCGCCGGCCAGCCACCCGCACAGCCCGCCGTGCAACTCCGCGGCGCTGACGCCCAATCCGGCCGTACGGCAGGCGTTCTGGACATCGCGCTGGGAAGGCAGCGAATCGGACAAGGCGGTCGGCTCGGATCGGGTGGGGGCACAGTGTAACAACGCATACGCAGCCGCCGTCCCGCCCACACTGCACCGGGATGTGCGATACGACGCACAGATACGGCTTCCGTCGCAGCATCGGTGCGACAAGATCCCGTGTTCCCGCTCGCGCAGCGGCCGGACCCGAACCGCTGCCCGGACTTGACCCGCGACCAGGCGCGACATGGCCGGCCCCCACCGCCGCCGCGTCTTGACCACCCCCCGCCGGCTGCCTATCGTGCCGTCATGGACAACCTCGATCCGATCGCCCAGCTCCGCGCCGTTGTCGCGCGCGTCGACGATCTGGTCGCACGCAACCGGCGGCTGTACGAGGAGAACCGCAGCCTGCGCCAGCAGCACGAGCAGCTGGCCAACGATCGTTCGCAGTTGTTGGCCAAGAACGAGCAGGCACGTTCGCGGGTGGAGGCGATGATCGCCCGCCTGAAGTCGCTGGAGCAGCACACGTGAGCGCCGCCAGCGAGCCGGTCAGCGTCCGCGTCCTCGACCGCGAGTACACCGTCGGCGTCGGCGCCGACGAGCGCGAGGCATTGATGCAGGCCGCCAAGCTGCTCGACACGCAGATGCGGGAGGTGCGCGGCGCCAACCGCATGGCCGCGGTCGACCGCGTCGCGGTTCTCGCGGCACTCAACCTCGCGCACGAACTGCAGCAACTGCGCAACGAGAGCGGGCAGCGCGAACGCGAACTCGCCGGCCTGCTCGACGAGTTGCAGCGCAAACTCGATGGCGCACTGTCGGCGACTGAACCGGGCAGCTGATTCGCGGCGAATCGTTACGCCGCCCGAGCCGCATCGCAATTCAGATCCACCGGCGACCACTCCCGTTTCAGGCCGCACTTGAACGCTACCGCAACCGTGGTCCGTTCGGTTCCCTTTTTTGCCGATGAACGGACTTTGCAACACCGGCATCGGAGCTATACTGTTCGTGCGTCCTCTGCCGTGTTTGACGGCGTGCGCAAACATTCGCCTTGTCCCTTAACGACGACCTCGGGGGCGCGACGATTTCCGGGGGTGCAGGTCCGCCTCGCAGCGGGAAGCCCGATGGAAGCCAAGCGTCCCCACTTGAACCCCGGGTTCAAGGTCGTTTCGCGCGCATCGCCATGGCGGAGGACGTATTTCTTTTTTGCGGCGGGAGCCGTGCAGCAGGTTGGGCCGACCGATCGTCTGACCGCCTCCCCTCGTCCGGTACGGATTCATCCGCACCCGGGGGTTTTCCGATGCGGCCGCGGGCCGCACAATCCGGACATGCCCGTTCCGCTGCCGACCCGATGACCGACGACCGCGCAGCGCTCCGCCGCGAACTGCGCGAGCGCCGTCGTGCGATGCCCGCCGCGGCGCGCATCGCCGCCGCCGAAGCCGTCGCAGGTCGGCTCCAAGCGTTTGCCTGGATGCCGGAGCGCGGCTACGTCGCCGGCTACTGGGCGATGGACGGCGAGATCGCGCTGCACGCCTGGCAGCTGCGACTGCCGAAAGGCGTGATCTATTGCCTGCCGGTCCTCGGCGATGACGAGCTCCTGCGCTTCGCACCCTGGCGCCCCGGCGACCCGCTGGTCACGAACCGGTACGGGATTCCCGAGCCCGACATCAGCCCGTCCTCATTGCTCGAGGCCGATGCCCTGGCGCTCGCGGTCCTGCCCCTGGTCGGCTTCGACTCCGCCGGCAACCGGCTCGGCATGGGCGCGGGCTGGTACGATCGCAGCTTCGCTTTCCGTCGCGAGCGCTCCGCGCCGCCCTGGCTGGTCGGCGCCGCCTTCGCCGCGCAACGCGTCGATGCGCTGTCGGCCGCAGCCTGGGACGTGCCTCTGGACGCGGTCTGCAGCGAAACCGAAACCCTCCTGACCGCTCCCGGCGCATGACGACCCGCAAACGCTACTGGCTGATGAAGTCCGAACCGAACGACTTCTCCATCGACGACCTCGAGCGCGTCGGCACCGAACCCTGGACCGGCGTACGCAACTATCAGGCGCGGAATTTCATGCGCGACAGCATGCAGGTCGGCGACGGCGTGCTGTTCTACCACTCAAATACCGAGGTGCCCGGCATCTACGGCATCGCCGAGGTCGCCGGCGCCCCTCACCCGGATCCCACCCAGTTCAAGAAGAAGTCCAAGTACTTCGACGCGAAAGCCTCGCACGAGGAGCCACGCTGGTTCCTGATCGACGTCGGCTTCGTTCGCAAGCTCGAGCGGCCGATCCCGCTGGAAGAGATCCGCAGCCACGCCGACCGGCTGGGCGAGGATTTCGCGCTGATCCGCAAGGGTTCGCGGCTGTCGGTCCTGCCGGTCACCGCCGCGCAGTGGAAGTATCTGCTCGCGCTCGAATAACGGGAACCGCGCATGTCCGCAAGCAAGCGCCTGGCCGGCGAAAAGGCCATCGATTACGTCGAGGACGGCATGATCGTGGGCGTCGGCACCGGCTCGACGGTCGCCTATTTCATCGACGCGCTGGCCAGGATGCGCGACCGCATCGGCGGCGCGGTCTCCAGTTCCGAGCAGAGCACCCAACACCTGCGCGGTCACGGCATCGACGTCCTGGACCTCAACGCCGTCGGCCCGCTGCCGCTGTATGTCGACGGCGCCGACGAGTGCGACCCGCACAGGCGCCTGATCAAGGGCGGCGGCGCCGCGCTCACCCGCGAGAAGATCATCGCCGAGGCCAGCGAACGCTTCGTCTGCATCGTCGATCCGGCCAAGCAGGTGCCGGTGCTGGGCCGCTTTCCGTTGCCGATCGAGGTGATCCCGATGGCGCGCAGCCTTGCGGCACGCGCGATCCTCGCGGCGACCGGCGGGCAGCCGGTCTGGCGCGAAGGCGTCGTCACCGACAACGGCAACTGGATCTTGGATGTGCACGGCCTGTCGATCACCGATCCGGTGGCGATGGAGCGGGAACTCAACCAGATCCCCGGCGTGGTCGGCGTCGGCCTGTTCGCCCGCCGCCCGGCCGACGTCGTCATCGTCGGCGGCGAGCCGCCACTGGTCCTTTAGGCCCTTCGACACATCAGTTGGTGGAGCGCCGGGGGTCGAACCGGATCGCGGTCGGATGACGGTTGTCAGGGCGCATGATCGTTCTGCGAGGCAAAAGAAAAACCCCGCAGCTTCTGCTGCGGGGTTTTTGGGTAAAGACCCTGGCGATGACCTACTCTCGCATGCTAGATGCACACTACCATCGGCGCGTGCGCGTTTCACTTCCGAGTTCGGAATGGGATCGGGTGGTTCCACGCAGCTATTGTCACCAGGGAGAGGGTGGAGGGTCGCGGTTCACTCCCGATTTCATCGGGAATGATCGCGCTCACGCTCTCATAGGGTAGGACGTAGCGAGGTTTGCTTCGAACGTCGACGCGTCGTCGAGTCCAAGGCCACTTGAGGTTATATGGTCAAGCCACACGGATCATTAGTACTGGTTAGCTCAACACATTGCTGTGCTTACACACCCAGCCTATCAACCACCTAGTCTTGATGGTTCCTTCAGGGGAGTCAAGCTCCCGGGAGATCTCATCTTGAGGCACGCTTCCCGCTTAGATGCTTTCAGCGGTTATCGTTTCCGAACGTAGCTACCCGGCAGTGCCACTGGCGTGACAACCGGAACACCAGGGGTTCGTCCACTCCGGTCCTCTCGTACTAGGAGCAGCCCCTCTCAAATCTCCAACGCCCATGGCAGATAGGGACCGAACTGTCTCACGACGTTCTGAACCCAGCTCGCGTACCACTTTAAATGGCGAACAGCCATACCCTTGGGACCGACTACAGCCCCAGGATGTGATGAGCCGACATCGAGGTGCCAAACACCGCCGTCGATATGAACTCTTGGGCGGTATCAGCCTGTTATCCCCGGAGTACCTTTTATCCGTTGAGCGATGGCCCTTCCATACAGAACCACCGGATCACTAAGACCTACTTTCGTACCTGCTTGATCCGTCGATCTTGCAGTCAAGCACGCTTATGCCTTTGCACACAGTGCGCGATGTCCGACCGCGCTGAGCGTACCTTCGTGCTCCTCCGTTACTCTTTGGGAGGAGACCGCCCCAGTCAAACTACCCACCATACACGGTCCCCGACCCGGATTACGGGCCCAGGTTAGAACGTCAAGCACGACAGGGTGGTATTTCAAGGTTGGCTCCACGCCAGCTAGCGCCAGCGCTTCAAAGCCTCCCACCTATCCTACACAGACGAACTCAACGTTCAGTGTAAAGCTATAGTAAAGGTTCACGGGGTCTTTCCGTCTTGCCACGGGAACGCTGCATCTTCACAGCGATTTCAATTTCACTGAGTCTCGGGTGGAGACAGCGCCGCCATCGTTACGCCATTCGTGCAGGTCGGAACTTACCCGACAAGGAATTTCGCTACCTTAGGACCGTTATAGTTACGGCCGCCGTTTACCGGGGCTTCGATCAAGAGCTTCGCCTTGCGGCTGACCCCATCAATTAACCTTCCGGCACCGGGCAGGCGTCAGACCCTATACGTCCACTTTCGTGTTTGCAGAGTCCTGTGTTTTTGATAAACAGTCGCAGCGGCCTGGTCACTGCGGCCCTCGACAGCTCAGCTGCGCATGCAGCCACCATCAAGGGCGCACCTTCTCCCGAAGTTACGGTGCTATGTTGCCTAGTTCCTTCACCCGAGTTCTCTCAAGCGCCTGAGAATTCTCATCCTGCCCACCTGTGTCGGTTTACGGTACGGTCTGCATAAGCTGAAGCTTAGGGGCTTTTCCTGGAAGCGTGGGATCAGTGACTTCGTCCAATAGGACTCGTCTCGGTGCTCGGTCTTAAAGGGACCCGGATTTGCCTAAGTCCCAAACCTACCTCCTTTCCCCGGGACAACCAACGCCCGGTACACCTACCCTTCTCCGTCCCCCCATCGCACTTATGCGAGGTGCTGGAATATTAACCAGCTTCCCATCGACTACGCATTTCTGCCTCGCCTTAGGGGCCGACTCACCCTGCGCCGATTAACGTTGCGCAAGGAAACCTTAGGCTTTCGGCGTGCGGGCTTTTCACCCGCATTATCGTTACTCATGTCAGCATTCGCACTTCCGATACCTCCAGCAGACTTCTCAATCCACCTTCAACGGCTTACGGAACGCTCCTCTACCGCGCACAAACAAGTTTGTGCACCCCAAGCTTCGGTTTATCGCTTAGCCCCGTTAAATCTTCCGCGCAGACCGACTCGACCAGTGAGCTATTACGCTTTCTTTAAAGGGTGGCTGCTTCTAAGCCAACCTCCTGGCTGTCTGTGCCTTTCCACATCGTTTCCCACTTAGCGATAAATTGGGGACCTTAGCTGTGGGTCTGGGTTGTTTCCCTTTTCACGACGGACGTTAGCACCCGCCGTGTGTCTCCCATGCAGTCTGTCCTGGTATTCGGAGTTTGCCATGGTTTGGTAAGTCACGATGACCCCCTAGCCATAACAGTGCTCTACCCCCAGGAAGATTCACATGAGGCGCTACCTAAATAGCTTTCGAGGAGAACCAGCTATCTCCGGGTTCGATTAGCTTTTCACTCCTAATCACACCTCATCCCCTACCTTTGCAACGGGAGTGGGTTCGGGCCTCCAGTTGATGTTACTCAACCTTCACCCTGGGCATGACTAGATCACCCGGTTTCGGGTCTACTGCCCGCGACTATGCGCCCTTATCAGACTCGGTTTCCCTTCGCCTCCCCTATACGGTTAAGCTTGCCACGAACAGTAAGTCGCTGACCCATTATACAAAAGGTACGCAGTCACTCCGAAGAGCTCCTACTGCTTGTACGCACACGGTTTCAGGGTCTATTTCACTCCCCTCGCCGGGGTTCTTTTCGCCTTTCCCTCACGGTACTGGTTCACTATCGGTCGGTCAGGAGTATTTAGCCTTGGAGGATGGTCCCCCCATGTTCAGACAGGGTTTCACGTGCCCCGCCCTACTCACTTTTCATCGAAATGGCCCTTTCGCATACAGGGCTGTCACCTTCTATGGCCAGTCTTTCCAGACTGTTTTGCTAGAACCAAATCGACTTTTGGGCTGCTCCCCGTTCGCTCGTCGCTACTTAGGGAATCTCGGTTGATTTCTTTTCCTACGGTTACTTAGATATTTCAGTTCACCGCGTTCGCCTCGTACAGCTATGTATTCACTGCACGATACCTCTTGCGAGGTGGGTTTCCCCATTCGGACATTGCCGGATCAAAGCTTGTTGCCAGCTCCCCGACACTTTTCGCAGGCTGCCACGTCCTTCATCGCCTCTGACCGCCAAGGCATCCACCGTGTGCGCTTATTCGCTTGACCATATAACCCCAAGTCGCCTCAGGGTCATAGATTCGTCGCGAACACAACGAACTACAACTTCAAATAAAGATGTCTCTCGACATCTCGCCTTAGCCTCTACGACACGTCTGGACATTCGTCTCAAACGCTTCGCTACATCCCAATTTTCAAAGATCACGCACCGGCCTCAACGCCGTCGCGATTCAATTCTTGTGTGTGTGCAGGTTCATCCAGTATCTCGATGGTGGGTCTGGGAGGACTCGAACCACCGACCTCACCCTTATCAGGGGTGCGCTCTAACCACCTGAGCTACAGACCCGAAGATGCTTTTCCCTCAAGTCCGGTCAGCGATGACCGGGATCTCGCGAGGGATCCGCATGACTGGTGGAGCGTGGTGGAGCCAGTCGGGATCGAACCGACGACCCCCTGCTTGCAAAGCAGGTGCTCTCCCAGCTGAGCTATGGCCCCAAGAGGGACGCCCCCTCGACGAACATGCCGAGGCATGCTTGCCGGGAACTACTGGATGCAGGTCACTTGTGCGGACGCCTGGACAGGCAATGCCGTCCGGTTCTCTAAAGGAGGTGATCCAGCCGCACCTTCCGATACGGCTACCTTGTTACGACTTCACCCCAGTCATCTGCCACACCGTGGCAAGCGCCCTCCTTGCGGTTAGGCTACCTGCTTCTGGTGCAACAAACTCCCATGGTGTGACGGGCGGTGTGTACAAGGCCCGGGAACGTATTCACCGCAGCAATGCTGATCTGCGATTACTAGCGATTCCGACTTCACGGAGTCGAGTTGCAGACTCCGATCCGGACTGAGAGAAGGTTTCTGGGATTGGCTTGCCCTCGCGGGTTTGCAGCCCTCTGTCCTTCCCATTGTAGTACGTGTGTAGCCCTGGCCGTAAGGGCCATGATGACTTGACGTCATCCCCACCTTCCTCCGGTTTGTCACCGGCGGTCTCCTTAGAGTTCCCACCATTACGTGCTGGCAACTAAGGACAAGGGTTGCGCTCGTTGCGGGACTTAACCCAACATCTCACGACACGAGCTGACGACAGCCATGCAGCACCTGTGTCACGGTTCCCGAAGGCACCAATCCATCTCTGGAAAGTTCCGTGCATGTCAAGGCCAGGTAAGGTTCTTCGCGTTGCATCGAATTAAACCACATACTCCACCGCTTGTGCGGGCCCCCGTCAATTCCTTTGAGTTTCAGTCTTGCGACCGTACTCCCCAGGCGGCGAACTTAACGCGTTAGCTTCGATACTGAGTGCCTAGTTGCACCCAACATCCAGTTCGCATCGTTTAGGGCGTGGACTACCAGGGTATCTAATCCTGTTTGCTCCCCACGCTTTCGTGCCTCAGTGTCAGTACTGGTCCAGGTGGCCGCCTTCGCCACGGATGTTCCTCCCGATCTCTACGCATTTCACTGCTACACCGGGAATTCCGCCACCCTCTACCGTACTCTAGCCCGCCAGTATCCAATGCAATTCCCAGGTTGAGCCCAGGGCTTTCACATCAGACTTAACGAACCACCTACGCACGCTTTACGCCCAGTAATTCCGAGTAACGCTTGCACCCTTCGTATTACCGCGGCTGCTGGCACGAAGTTAGCCGGTGCTTATTCTTTGGGTACCGTCAGAACAACCGGGTATTAGCCGATTGCTTTTCTTTCCCAACAAAAGGGCTTTACAACCCGAAGGCCTTCTTCACCCACGCGGCATGGCTGGATCAGGCTTGCGCCCATTGTCCAATATTCCCCACTGCTGCCTCCCGTAGGAGTCTGGACCGTGTCTCAGTTCCAGTGTGGCTGATCATCCTCTCAGACCAGCTACGGATCGTCGCCTTGGTGGGCCTTTACCCCGCCAACTAGCTAATCCGACATCGGCTCATCCAATCGCGCAAGGTCCGAAGATCCCCTGCTTTCACCCGAAGGTCGTATGCGGTATTAGCTTGGGTTTCCCCAAGTTATCCCCCACGACTGGGCAGATTCCGATGTATTACTCACCCGTTCGCCACTCGCCGCCAGAGGAGCAAGCTCCTCCGCGCTGCCGTTCGACTTGCATGTGTTAGGCCTGCCGCCAGCGTTCACTCTGAGCCAGGATCAAACTCTTCACTTAAGTTTTGCGACTTCGTCCCGAAGGACTCGATCAATTGCTTGAGTGCAGTCGTCGCTCCTGAGCCCCAATTACTCGCTTGCATTTGCATGCATTTGAATTGACTTGTTGCTCTGTTACGAACGTCTGCAAGTTGGATGGTCATCCACCTGCCAGACGCCCGCACAAGTCACCTGCGCACACTGTCAAAGAACTTTCGGAACCGGCCTCAGCGCCGCCTTCCGCAACCCTCGGCTTCCGCCGAGGTGAGCCGCACATTGTAGCGCGACTTTCGCTTTCGTCAACACCTGAATCGGGGTTGGTTCAGCGCTTCCCTCTTCGTTCCGGCCCGTAGGCGTTCCCTCCGAGGGAGCCGCACATTCTAGCGCGGTTTCGGAGAACGTCAACACCTCGCGAGGGTCTTTTTTCTCCGCCCCGCCTGGCCGATCGGCACTGCCGACGCTCCGTGGCGGGGCGCGCATTGTGCACGCGTCGCCGCTCCTTGGGAAGGGGGTTGAAGGGAATTTTTACACTTCCGCTTGACGGACCCGCGGAGCTGGCCGATGGTGCGGCACAGCCTCCTTCTCGCCTCCCGGTGCGCCCATGCGCTTGCTCCGCTGTCTCCCGCTCGTCTGCCTGTTGTTGCTGGCCACCGCCTGCGCGAGCGCCGGCGAAACCTGGGTGGAGCTGGCCGGGGAACGCTATACGGTGGAGATCGCCGACACCGACGAGGAACGCGCCCGCGGACTGATGTTCCGCGATGCGCTCGCCGCCGGCGCCGGGATGCTGTTCATCCATGACCGCGAGGCGCCACAGGCCTACTGGATGAAGAACACGCGGATCCCGCTCGACATCCTCTACTTCGACAACGGCCTGCGCCTGGTCTCGCAGCAGCGCGACGTGCCGCCCTGCGTGAGCGGCGTCGGCTGCCCGCCCTATCCCAGCCGGGCGCCGGCGCGCTACGTGCTGGAGCTGAACGCGGGCGAGGCGGCCCGTCTGGAGCTTCGCGAAGGCGTCGAGTTGCGCCTGGGCCCCGGCATTCCTGCTGCTCGCTGACCGCCGACACTGCCCGGGTTGCGGATCGCCCACCCTCAGCGCAGGCTGGAGATATGGAACGGAACCCTTCACCGCTGCCGGACTGGGACCGACTGGCCGCGCTCGATGACGCATCGATTCCGCTGCTCGGCACCGCGCTGCTGATCGCCCGCGACGAGTATCCGGAACTGGATCCAGGGCTCTACGACGTGCTGCTGCAGCAGCATGTCGCGCATCTGCAACCGAAGATCGAGGCGATCGCGCTGTGGCCGCTGAAGATGCTCGCGATCAACGAGTACCTGTTCGACGAACTGGGCTACACCGGCAATCACGACGAATACTACGATCCGCGCAACAGCTACCTGAACCAGGTCTTCGAGCGCCGCCTCGGAATCCCGATCTCGCTCGCGCTGGTGCAGATGGAAGTCGCCCGGCGCCTGGGCATGCCGCTGGACGGCGTGTCGTTCCCCGGGCATTTCCTGGTGCGGCTGCCGGTGGACGACGGGCTGCTGGTGATGGATCCGTTCAACCGCGGGCGGCCGTTGGACGTCGATGAACTGCGCGAGCGCGCACGGCCGCACGTGGGCGGCAATGCCCTCGACGACCAGGTGCTGCAGCAGATCCTGCACCCGGCCTCGCATCGCGCGATCCTCGGCCGCATGCTGCGCAACCTGCATGGCGTCTACGCCGAATGCGGCGACTGGCCGCGCGCGGTGCGCTGTGCCGACCGCGTGCTCAAGCTGCTGCCGGACGATCCCGAGGCCCTGCGCGACCGCGGCCTGGGTTACCTGCAGCTGGAGCATCGGCACGGCGCGCGGCGGGATCTCGGGCGCTACCTGCTGCTCGCGCCGGACGCGCCGGACGCGCGGACCGTGCGCGAATCGCTGATCGAGGCCAGCGGCGACCCCGCGCGGCTGAACTGAACCGGGGCGCCGCCGCCGAACGCGGCGCAGCGGAGCGACTCCGCCCTACAGCGGCATCATCTCGAAATCGTCCTTGGTGACGCCGCAGTCGGGACAGGTCCAGTCCTCGGGCACGTCCTCCCAGCGCGTCCCCGGCGCGATGCCCTCCTCGGGCAGTCCGGCGGCCTCGTCGTAGATGAAGCCGCAGACGACACACATCCAGGTGCGGTAGGTGGTCTGCGTGGCGGTCTCGTTCATCGGATAATGAAGCTGTGGCGCGGAATTGACCCCTCATTGTCCCACCGGGCGCCGCATTTCGGAACCGACCGCATGAACGAACGCCCCGTCCCGGCACCACGCGGGCTGTACCTGATCACCCCGGACGAGCCGGACACGGCGCGCCTGCTGCAGCGCGTGCGCCCGGTGCTGGGCAGCGCGACCTGGCTGCAGTACCGCAACAAGACCGCCGACGCGGCGCTGCGGCGCGTGCAGGCCGCGGCGCTGCGCGAGCTGTGCGCCGACGCGGGTGTTCCGCTGATCGTCAACGACGATGCCGGCCTGGCCGCCGCCGTCGGCGCTGCCGGCGTGCACCTGGGCGAGGACGACAGCGATCCGGCGGCCGCTCGCGCGCTGCTCGGCGCCGAGGCCATCGTCGGCGTGTCCTGCTATGACGACGCGGCACGGGCCGGGCGCGCCGCGGCCGCCGGGGCCAGCTATGTCGCCTTCGGCGCATTCTTTCCGACCCGCAGCAAGTCCGTGACGCGGCGCGCGACCCCGGCGCTACTGCGCGACGCCGCGGCGCTGGGCCTGCCGCGGGTGGCGATCGGCGGCATCACCCCGGACAATGCCGGCGCCCTGGTCGCGGCCGGCGCCGACCTGCTGGCGGTGATCGGCGCGGTATTCGACGCGTCCGACCCGGCGGCGGCGGCGCGGGCCCTGCAGCGCTGTTTCGCGCCGCGCTGAACGTTCCAGCCGGTCCCGCTTTCCGGCCGCGGCCGCCCCTCCCCTTTCTGCCACTCCGGACAACGCATGAATCACGATCGCTCGCACGCCCTTTTCTCCCGCGCCCGCACGCTGCTGCCCGGTGGCGTCAATTCGCCGGTGCGCGCGTTCAGGTCGATCGGCGGCGAGCCGTTCTTCGTCGAGCGCGCGGACGGCGCCTGCCTGTTCGACGTCGACGGCAACCGCTACATCGACTACGTCGGCTCGTGGGGGCCGATGATCGCCGGGCATAACCATCCGCAGGTGCGCGCGGCGGTCGAGCGCGCGATCGGCGACGGCTTGTCGTTCGGCGCGCCCTGCGCGGCCGAGGTGACGATGGCCGAAACCATCGTCCGGCTGGTGCCGTCCTGCGAGATGGTGCGCATGGTCAATTCCGGCACCGAGGCGACGCTGTCGGCGATCCGCCTGGCGCGCGGCGCCACCGGCCGCACGCGCATCGTCAAGTTCGAAGGCTGCTACCACGGCCACGGCGATTCGTTCCTGGTCAAGGCCGGCAGCGGCGCGCTGACCTTCGGCGTGCCGGATTCGCCCGGCGTGCCGAAGGCGCTGGCGGATCTCACCCTCACCCTGCCGTACAACGACTTCGAGGCCGCGACGGCCCTGTTCGACGAGGCCGGCGACGACATCGCCGGGCTGATCATCGAGCCGGTGGTCGGCAACGCCAACTGCCTGCCGCCGCGCGATGGTTACCTGCAACATCTGCGCGAACTGTGCAGCCAGCACGGCGCGCTGCTGATCTTCGACGAGGTGATGACCGGGTTCCGGGTGGCGCTGGGCGGCGCCCAGGCACGTTATGGAGTCGCACCGGACCTGACCACCTTCGGCAAGATCATCGGCGGCGGCATGCCGGTCGGCGCCTACGGCGGCCGCCGTGAACTGATGGAGCAGATCTCGCCGGCCGGCCCGATCTACCAGGCCGGCACGCTCAGCGGCAACCCGGTGGCGATGGCGGCGGGGCTGGCGATGCTGGAACTGGTGCAGGCCCCCGGTTTCCATGCGCGGCTGGAAGCGGCAACGTACGTGCTCTGCGACGGACTGGAATCTGCCGCGCACGCCGCCGGCGTGCCGTTCACGACCAATCGCGTCGGCGCGATGTTCGGGCTGTTCTTCACCGAGGCGTCCAGCGTCGACACCTATGCACAGGCGGTGGCCTGCGACGGCGCCGCGTTCAAGCGCTTCTTCCACGCCATGCTCGAACGCGGCGTGTTCCTGGCGCCGTCCGCGTTCGAGGCCGGCTTCATTTCCTCGGCGCACGACGAGACGGCGATCGCGGCAACCATCGCGGCCGCGCGCGAGGCCTTCGCCGTCGTCGCCGGATGAGCGCCACCCCGCTGCCGGCGCTGGTGCTGTTCGACTTCGACGACGTCCTGGCCCGCTATGCGCACGAGGAGCGGATCGCGCACCTGGCGCGCAGCTGCGGCGTCGGCGAACGCCTGGTCGCCGAGGTGCTGTTCGACTCCGGCCTCGAGAGCGACTACGACGGCGGCGGCATCGACACCGCGACTTATCTCGGCCGGCTCGGCGACGGCCTCGGCGCGCCGGTCGACGAGGCCATGTGGATCGCGGCGCGGGTCGCCGGCAGCCGGGTCGACCCGGCGGTGCTCGCCTGGGTGCGGGCGGTCGCGACCCAGGCGCGGATCGGCGTGCTGACCAACAACGGCGTGCTGCTGGCGGAGGTGGCGCGCGTGCTGCTGCCGCCGCTGTTCCCGGGACTAGGGCCTGTTAGCGCTTATGGCGCATGCCGCGCCGGGCCTGCGGGCGTGCGGGGCAAGGAAGAACGAGGGCGCGTATGTCGATACGCAACCGAGTGATGACGCCGCCCTGCGCGTCCGCAGGCCCGGCCCTTCGGGTTGCTTCCCAGTGGCCGCCAGCCGGCGCCGCGCCGCTTGACCTTGCAGGCAGCAAGGCGCTGCGCGGCGCAACACCATCTGACGGCCATTGGGAAGCAACGCGGCATGCGCCATAAGCGCTAACAGGCCCTGGGCCGCGTGCTGTGCTCGGGCGCATTGTGCGTGCGCAAGCCCGATGCCGGGATCTTCCGGCGGGCGCTGGCGCATTTTGGCGCCGCCGCGCGCGACACGCTGTTCCTCGACGACAAGCCGGCGAACGTGGCCGGCGCGCGCGCCGAAGGCCTGCTCGCCGAATGCGTGCCCGACCGCGAAGCGCTCGCGGACGCGCTGCGCAGTCACGGTTTCGCCCTGTAGCGTCCGCACGGCGGACGCACGCAATCGTCTTCCGGATCGGCTACGTTTCCAGGGTACCGGCCGCAACCCGCGGCCGCCCGACCGGACCTGTCCCATGCGCCTGGAAACCCTAGCCATCCACGCCGGCGGCGAAGCCGATGCCGCCACCGGCGCGCTGACGCCGCCGATCCATCTCGCCACCACCTTCCGCCACGGGCCCGCGGCCGAGCGCGTCGCCGGCTACGAGTACCAGCGCGAGGGCGACCCGACCAACGATCGCCTGCGCGCCGCGATCGCCGCACTGGAGGGCGCCGAAACGGCGCTGACCTTCGCCTCCGGCATGGCCGCCATCGCCGCCCTGCTGGAGTCGCTGCCCGCCGGCGCGCGGATCCTGGTGCCGGACGACTGCTACACCGGCCTGCGGATCCTGGCGGCGGAGTTCCTGCCAGGGCGCGGGATCGAGGTGGTCACCGTCGACATGACCGACCTGACGGCGGTACGCAACGCCTGCAACGGCGGCATCGCACTGATCTGGGCCGAGACGCCGTCGAATCCGCTGCTGGCGGTGAGCGACATCGCCGCGCTGGCTGCGATCGCCCGCGAGCACGATGCGCTGCTCGTCTGCGACAACACCTTCGCCTCGCCGGTGCTGCAGCAGCCGCTGGCGCTCGGTGCCGACGTCGTCATGCACTCGACCACCAAATACTTCGGCGGCCACAGCGACGTGCTCGGCGGCGCACTGGCATTCGCACGCGCCGGCACCGACACCCTGTTCGAGCGCGTAGCCCATCGCCTGCACATCACCGGCGCCACGCTGGCGCCGTTCAGCGCCTGGCTGACGCTGCGCGGCTGCCGCTCGCTGCCGGCGCGGATGACGATGCACTGCGCCAACGCCCGGCGGGTGGCGGAATTCCTGTCCGCGCAGCCGCAGGTGGAGCGGGTGCATTACCCGGGCCTGGACACCCATCCCGGTCACGCGGTCGCGGCGCGGCAGATGCGGGATTTCGGCGGCATGCTCAGCATCGAGCTGCGCGGCGGGCGCGATACCGCGCTGGGCCTGGCCGGCGCGGTGCGGCTGTTCACCAATGCCACCTCGCTCGGCGGCTGCGAGTCGCTGATCGAACACCGGGCATCGGTCGAGGGCGAGCGCCCGGTCTCGCCGCCTGGGCTGCTGCGGCTGTCGGTCGGACTGGAGCACATCGAGGACCTGATCGACGATCTGCGCCAGGGGCTCACCGGGACCTGACCCGGCCGACGCGAAACATGAGCGCCTTCGGGGGGCGGGAGCCATGCCGGGCGCTTGCTCCGTCTCTCCTCTTGGCGATCCGACCCCCGCAGAGTTCAAAGAGCGCCTTCGAGTGCTGCGCGGGAGCGGTCTCGGTCGAAGGGCTTCCGAGCCCGACAATGCGAATCACCGATGCGGCGTCCGGGCCGAGGCATGCGGACAGCAGGCCATGGGTGAGTACGGGCCGCTTGCGCGGAAGTGCCGCGCGGCCCATGCGAACGCCCGGCGCGCTGCGCCGGGTCGATGCGCGCAGACGCAGAGGGCGACCAACGCCAACTGCTATCAACCAATTATGATTCTCATTTAGAATCTCATTTCTGGCGTTCGCTGCCCGCGCCCCTCCTCCGGACCTCTAGAAAGATGCCGAATCCCCCGATGCTTTCCCGACACCTGCCGGGCTCGTTCCTGTGCATGGCGATCCTGTCCGCCCTGCATGCCGCCCCGGCGCACGCCGAGGTCGCCATAGCGCCCGACCCCGCCACGCTGGACCGCATCCAGGTGATCGGCAGCGCTGCCCGCGCGCGCGAGGTCAGCGGCGCCGCGCAGTACATCGGCAGCGAGGCGCTGGCGGACTTCGAGTACACCGACATCCAGCGCGTGCTGCGGCAGGCACCGGGTGTCTACGTGGTCGAGGAGGACGGCTACGGCCTGCGCCCCAACATCGGCATCCGCGGCTCCGGCATCGACCGCAACAGCCGCATCACGGTGATGGAGGACGGCGTGCTGATCGCGCCCGCCGCCTATGCCGCGCCCGCCGCCTACTACTTCCCGCCCGCGGCACGCATGAGTGCGGTGGAGATCCTCAAGGGCGCGGCCGCGGTGCGCAGCGGCCCGCGCACCACCGGCGGCGCGATCAACCTGATCTCCACGCCGATCCCGGACGCCAATCTGGGCGGTTACGCCAGCCTGCTGCTCGGCCAGGACGACACCGTCCTCGGCCATGCATGGCTGGGCGGGCAGCAGGACAACGGCTTCGGCTTCCTGATCGAAACCGTGCAGCAGCGCAGCGACGGCTTCAAGCAGCTCGACGGCGGCGGCGGCACCGGCTACGACCTGCAGGACGCCCTGGTCAAGCTCGCCTACACCCACGACACCGGCGAGGGCCCGATGCAGCGCGTCGAGCTGCGCCTCGGCCGCAACGACCAGGACGCCGACGAGACCTACCTGGGGCTGAGCGACGCCGATTTCCGCGCCACGCCGGACCGCCGCTATGCCGCCAGCCAGCTCGATCATCTCGACGTCGAGCACACCGACGTCCAACTGCGCCACACCATCGCCTTCGACGACCGCATCGACCTCAGCACGGTGCTCTACCGCCACGACACCACCCGCGCCTGGTACAAGCTGCAGGACGTCACCGGCGCCGGCCTCGGCACGGTGCTCGACGATCCGGCCGCCTTCGCCGAACAGTACGGCTGGCTGACCGGCGGCGACTCTCCGGACGATGCGCTGCGCATCCGCAACAACAACCGCAGCTATGACGCCCGCGGCGCGCAGACCGCGCTGGGCTTGCGCATCGACGGCGACCGCGTTTCGCACCAGCTGCAGCTCAGCGCGCGCTATCACGAGGACGAGGAGGACCGCTTCCAGCAGGACGACCGCTACCGGATGCAGGACGGCCGGCTGGTGCTGACCACGCCCGGCCTGCCCGGCAGCCAGGACAATCGCGTCGGCAGCGCCGAGGCCTGGTCCTACTACCTCGCCGACGAGATCACCATCGGCCGTCTGACCCTGGCCCCGGGGCTGCGTTACGAGGACATCCGCCTAGAGCGCGTGGACTACGCACGCACCCCGGACGGCCGCCAGCAGGCGCCTACGGGCGTGACCCGCACCGAGGTCGATCAATGGATCCCCGGCTTCGGCGCCAGCTGGGCCCTGGCCGACGGCTGGACGCTGTTCGGCAGCGTCAGCCGCGGCTTCAATCCGCCCGGCCCCGGATCCGACGCCGCCCCCGAGCGCAGCCGCAACCACGAACTGGGCGTACGCGTGGACCGCGGCGCCCTGTCGGGCGAGGCGGTGGCCTTCTACAACGACTATTCCAACCTGGTCGGCACCTGCACCGAGTCCACCGGCGGCGGCTGCAGCATCGGCCAGCAGTTCGACGGCGGCGAGGCGCGCGTCGGCGGGCTGGAGGCGCGCCTGTCGTGGACCGCCAACCGCGACGGCGCGGTGCGCTATCCACTGCGCGCCAGCTACACCTGGACCGATGCCGAGTTTCGCAACAGCTTCGGCAGCGATTTCGAGGAATGGGGCGACGTGACCCGGGGCGACGCACTGCCCTACCTGCCCGAACAGCTGCTGTGGCTGAGCGCGGGCGCCGAGGGCGAGCGCTGGTCCACCGACCTCAGCGCGAGCTACGTCGGCGAGATGCGCGAGGTCGCCGGCCAGGGCGCGATTCCCGCCGGCGAGCGCGTCGGCAGCGCGGTGATCGTCGATCTCGCCGCCAGCTGGCGCATCGCCGGCCGCCTGGAGCTGCTGGGCAAGGTGGAGAACCTGCTCGACGAGACCTATCTCGCCGCACGCCGGCCCAACGGCGCCCGCCCGGGCCGGCCGCGCACCGCGTTCGTCGGGATGCGCTACCGGTTCTAGTCGCGCCCGCCGGGACCGGGACGGGCCACGCATGGCCTGTCCCGAAGCTCAGCGCACGAAGGCGCGCAGCGCGGCACCGAGTCGCGCCAGGCCATCGGCGACTTCCGCATCGTCGATGTTCAGCGGCGGCACGAAACGCAGCACGTCCGGCCCGGCCTGCAGCAGCAGCAGGCCGTGCGCCGCGGCGTGGTCGAGGATCGCGCCGGCACGGCCGGCATACGCCGGCGCGAGCGCGGCGCCGAGCATCAGCCCGCGGCCGCGGACCTCCGAGAACAGCTGCAACTCCTCGTCGAGCGCGGCCAGCCCGGCGCGCAGTGCGGCCGACTGACTTGCGACGTTGGCTTCGATCTCCGCGGAGGCCAGCTTGCGCAGCGCCACCCGTGCCACCGCGGCCGCCAGCGGGTTGCCGCCGAAGGTGGTGCCGTGGTCGCCGAACTGCATCGCCTCGGCGACCTTCGGGCCGGCCAGCAGCGCACCGATCGGAAAGCCACCGCCCAGCGCCTTGGCCAGGGTGACGATGTCGGGCACCACGGCATCCTGCCAGTGCGCGAACAGGGGGCCGGTGCGGCCCATGCCGCACTGGATCTCGTCCAGCACCAGCAGCGCATCGTGACGGTCGCACAGCGCGCGCACCGTCTGCAGGAACCCGGGCGCGGCCGGCATCACCCCGCCCTCGCCCTGCACCGGCTCGACCAGCACCGCGGCGACGTCGCCGGACGCCATCGCCGTTTCCAGCTGCGCCACGTCGTTGAAATCGACGTAGCGAAACCCGCCCGGCAGCGGCTCGTAGCCGGCGTGATACTTCGGTTGCGCGGTGGCGGTGACCGCCGCCAGCGTACGGCCGTGGAAACTGCCACGGAAGCTCACGATCACCCGCCGCTCCGGCCCGCGCCCCTGTGCCGTCGCCCATTTTCGCACCAGCTTGATCGCCGCCTCGTTGGCCTCGGCGCCGGAATTGCACAGGAATACGCGCACGGCGAAACGCGAGGCGCGCAACAGTTCCTCCGCCAGACGCAGCGGCGGCTCGCTATAGAACACGTTGCTGGTGTGCCAGAGCCGGCAAGCTTGGTCGGTCAGCGCCGCGACCAGGTCGGGATCGTTGTGGCCGAGCCCGCACACGGCGATGCCGGCGGCGAAATCGACGTACTCGCGGCCTTCGCTGTCCCACAGGCGCGCACCCTGGCCGCGCTCGAGCACCAGCCGGCGCGGCCGATAGACGGGCAGGTAGTGATCTGCGAGCGACAGGATCTCGTCGGTGGCGTCGGTCATGGTGGTGGCGCGGCCGTGGCGGAAGCGCATTCTCGCCGATCGCGGCAAGTCGGGCACAATCGGCCGATGCGCCCGTTCACCGCTCCACAGCTCAACCCTGCCAGCGAGACCGGCTGGCGCCGGACGTGGTTCGACATCATCTACCGGCACGACACGCCGGTGTCGCGGAATTTCGACCTGCTGCTGGTGGTCGCGATCCTGGCCAGCGTGCTGGCGGTAATGCTCGACAGCGTCGCATCCATCCACCTGCGCTACGCACGCCTGCTGTATGGCCTGGAATGGATGTTCACGCTGTTGTTCACCGTCGAGTACGCACTGCGGCTACTGGTGGTGCGACGCCCGCTGCGCTACGCGCTGAGCATCTGGGGCGTGATCGACCTGCTGTCGATCCTGCCGACCTATCTCTCGCTGCTGATCCCCGGCAGCCAGAGCCTGCTGGTGGTGCGGGTCCTGCGCATCCTGCGCCTGTTCCGGATCCTCAAGCTGACCCGCTACGTCGAGGAGAGCGGCGTGCTGGTGCAGGCGCTGTGGCGCAGCCGGCGCAAGATCTTCGTGTTCATCTTCGCGGTGGTCACGATCGTGGTGATCGCCGGTGCGCTGATGTACGCGATCGAGGGCCCCGACAACGGCTTCGACAACATTCCGCTCAGCATGTACTGGGCGATCATCACCGTCGCCACGGTGGGCTTCGGCGACATCGTGCCGCTCACCACGACCGGACGCTTCATCACTTCGGTGTTGGTACTGATCGGCTACAGCATCATCGCGGTGCCGACCGGCATCTACACCGCGGAACTGATCGGCAACCTGCGTGAGATGGATCAGGAAGCACGCAGCCACGACACCCGCGGCTGCCCGGGATGCGACCTGGAAGGGCATGCGCGCGATGCGCACCACTGTCGGCGCTGCGGCCATCGGCTGCCGGTGCCGATGGCGTGACGAAGGAAGTCGCGGACCGGGCCATCGGAAGGAGGACGCGGCACCGGCGGGCCCGCGCTCACCAACTGCCGGTGTTGGCCATCGATGCCCATGGCTCGCGCGGCGGCAGCGCCTCTCCCTTCTGCAGCAATTCGATGGAGATGTCGTCCGGAGTCCTGACGAAGGCCATGCGGCCGTCGCGCGGCGGGCGGTTGATGATCACGCCCTGCGACTGCAGGTGCTCGCACAAGGCATAGATGTCGTCAACCTCGAAGGCGAGGTGGCCGAAGTTGCGGGCATTGCCGTAGTCCTCGTCCGAACCCCAGTTGTGGGTCAGCTCGACCTCGGCCTCGGGGTTCTCCGGCGCGGCGAAATACACCAGGGTGAACTTGCCGGCGGCATTGTCCATGCGCCGGGTCTGTTTCAAGCCCAGGCCGTCGGTAAAGAATTTGCTGGTCGCGTCGAGGTCGTGGACGCGGATCATGGCGTGCAGGTATTTCATCGGTGGGGGCCTTTTTCGAGGAACAGATCGGTCAGCAGCGGTTGCGTCGGGTCGACCGCATAGCGGGAGAACTCGTCGACGCCGGCGGCGAACAGCACGTCGTCGTCGATCAGGAAATGACCGTAGAAATCGTCGGAGCGGCGGACCAGGATCGCGTGCGCGGCATCGGCGACGATCTCGGGTGTCCGGCATTGCGCGGCCTCCACGCCCGGGATCATCCTGATCGCGTCCGTGGCGATGACGGTGCGCGGCCACAGCGCGTTGATCGCCACGCCCTGAGGCCCGAACTCCTCGGCCAGCCCCAGGATCATGAAGCTCATGCCCATCTTGGCGAAGGTGTAGGCGGTGTGCGATCCCCACCATTTCGGATCGAGATTGAGCGGCGGCGACAGCGACAGGATGTGCGGGTTGGACGCCTTTAGCAGGTGCGGCAGGCAGGCCTGCGAACACAGGAAGGTGCCGCGGGCATTGACCTCCTGCATCAGGTCGTAACGCTTCATCGGCGTGTCCAGCACGCCCTTGAGCCAGATCGCGCTGGCGTTGTTGACCAGGATATCGAGGCCACCGAACGTGTCGACGGTGGCGGCGACCGCGGCCCGCACCTGCTCCTCCTCGCGGATGTCGCACTGCAGCGGCAGGGCCCTGCCGCCGGCGGCCTCGACCTCGGCGGCGACGCTGTGGATGGTGCCCTCCAGCTTGGGATTGGGCACCGCGGACTTGGCGATGATGACGACGTTGGCGCCATCACGCGCGGCGCGCAGCGCGATCGCACGGCCGATGCCGCGCGAGGCGCCGGTGATGAAGAGGGTCTTGCCGGAGAGAGTGGACATGGCGGTACCCGTGATTCGTGATTCGTGATTCGTGATTCGTCAGATGCTAGCGCAGGCCGGTTTCCGCTCTTGCGAATCCCCAATCACGAATCCCCAATCCCGGCTCTCAAGGCTTCGGCCCCTGCCCCTCGTTGTCCTCCCACTTGAGGATACGGCGGGTGACGAAGCGGTACACCGGCTTGCCGGTGCGGAACCAGGCGTCGCGCAGCCAGGAATGGCGCTTGAGCACGCGCCGCTCCACCGGCGTGAGCGATTCGCGGCAGTACATGCGCTTGTGCTTGAGCAGATGGCGCAGGTCCTCCCGCGCCAGCAGGCGCATCCAGCGCGAGCGCGGGTCGCCGACGGTGGCGAGCTGGAAATCGATGATTCCGGGGCTGCCGTCCTCCTGCACCAGCCAGTTGGCCTCCTTGGCGAGGTCGTTGTGCGCCAGTCCGCGGCGGTGCAGGCCCTGCAGCAGCCGGCGCGCGCGCCGGAAGTACTGCAGATCGCCGCGCGGCGGCCGCTGGTACATCGCCGCGCCCGCCATGTAGCTGCGGTCGAGGCGGCGCCCGTCCCAGCCCAGCAGCCGCGGCGTCGCCGGCATGCCGTCGATCCGCAGCAGCGCCCGCGCCTCGCGCCGCGCCAGCCACCACGCCGGCAATCGCAGCCACAGCGGCACGTGCGCCAGGTCGCGGCGCACGAACACGCCGTGCGCATCGCGCATCAGCGCGATGCGGCCGAAGCTGTCGGCCTTGAGGGCCTGGATCTCGATGGCGTCGTCGCGGGGCATCCGCTCATTGTAGAGGCCGCTGTACGGGCTGCGGCAGGAAACAGCGGCCGCAGCATAACGGCGCGCCGCAGCTGAGCGGCCTGCAACGATGGTCCAACGACGGCGCGCCGCATCGCCGCCGGCTGCCATAATTGCGCGATGACCGACGCCTGGTTCGACAGTCTCCTCGCCTGGATCAGCGCGCACCCGGTCGCCGCGGGCGGCCTGATCTTCCTGATCGCGTTCCTCGATTCGCTGGTGGTGCTCGGCATCGTCGTGCCGGCGTTGCCGCTGCTGTTCGCGGTGGGCACGCTGATCGGGCTGGGGCATATCGACGGTCCCTATGCCATCGCCTGCGCCGCGACGGGCGCCTTCGCCGGCGATGCCGTCAGCTTCTGGGTCGGCCGCCGCTGGGGCCCGCAGATGCACGAGCACTGGCCGTTCCGGCGCTACCCGCGGCTGCTCGAGCGCGGCGAGACGCTGTTCCGCCGCCACGGCACCAAGAGCATCCTGATCGCGCGCTATGTCGGCGCGGTACGGCCGTTCGTGCCGGCGATCGCCGGCATGCTGCGCATGCCGCTCAAGCGCTATCTGCCGGTCAGCCTGTTCGCGGCGGCGACCTGGTCGGCGGCGTTCCTGGCGCCGGGCTGGCTGTTCGGCGCCTCCTACGACGCGGTGGCCGCGGTCGCCGACCGCCTGGCGCTGGTGCTCGGCGCGATGCTGGCGGTGCTGGCGCTGGCCTGGGCCAGCGTGCTCTACACTTGGCGCTGGTTCGACGGCCACGCCAGCGCCCTGCTGGTCCGGGCGCTGAAGTGGACCCGCGCCCATCCGCGGCTCGGCCGCTACGCCGCCGCATTGATCGATCCCAACCGGCCGGAGTCGCCGTCGCTGGCGATCCTGGCGGCCTGCCTGCTGGCGATTGGCTGGGCCTGGTTCGCGCTGCTGACCACGGTGCTGATGCGCGGCGAGCCGCTGATGCTCGACCGCAACGTCTACGAATTCATGATGACGCTGCGCAATCCGCTGGCCGACCGCCTGCTCGCCGGGCTGGCATCGATCGGCGATGCGACGGTGCTGGTCCCCGCCGCCGGCCTCGCCATGCTGTGGCTGCTGTGGCGGCGGCGCTGGATCGCGGCGGCGCACTGGCTGGCGGCGCTGGCCTTCGGGCTGGTGCTGACCACCGTGCTGGAGAGCGTGATCGACATGCCGCAACCGCCGATCGCGCACAGCGGTTTCGGCTTCCCCTCGATGTCGGTAACGATGTCGACGATCACCCTGGGCTTCTTCGCGGTGCTGATCGCCCGCGAGTTGCCGGGCCGTTCGCGGGTATGGCCGTACCTGGTTTCCGGGGCGGTGGTGGCGCTGCTCGGGTTCGCCCGCATCTATCTCGGCGCGCACTGGCTGAGCGACGTGGTCGGCGGCATGCTGCTGGGCATCGTCTGGCTGCTGGCGCTGGGCATCGCCTACCGCCGCCACGTGGCGCGCTCGTTCTGGATGCGGCCGCTCGCCTTGATCTTCTACGGCAGCTTCGCGGCGGCCGCGCTTTGGCACGCGCCGCGCGCCGCGGATCCGCTGCTCTCGAGTTTCGTACCGCCGCTGCCACGCCTGGCGATGGCACCGGAGCAATGGTGGCGCGACGGCTGGCGCCAGCTGCCGTCGCGGCGCAACGAACGCGACAGCGAGCAGCGCTGGCCGCTGGACGTGCAGGTGGCCGGGCCGCTGCCGCCACTGCAGGCGCACCTGGAGGCGCGCGGCTGGCACGCGCAGGCGCAGGCGGACTGGACCGCCGCGCTCGGCCTGCTCGACGACGACGCCGCACCGGCCGGGCAGGTGGTGCTGCCGGCAACGCTGGACACCGAAGCCGAGACGCTGCTGCTGCGCCGGCGGGTCTCCGCGGGTCGGATCCAGGTGTTGCGGCTGTGGCGCGCGCCTGCCGTGCTCTCCACTGGGCTGCCGTTGTGGGTCGGCTCGGTACAGACGCTGCACTACACGCGGCCGTTCGGCGTGTTCGGCCTGTGGCAGCCGCAGGCCGACGCGCGCGAAGCGTGGCTGCAGCTGCGCGCCGATGTCGACGGGCTCGACGCGCGCGTCGGCCTGCACTCGCATTCCGGCCTGCCGGTGCTGCGGGTCCGCGTCGATGCGGCCGCCGACGCGCCGGTCATTCCTCCGACACGAACTCCAGCAGCTGCTGCAGCCGAAGATGCGGATCGGTCTCCTGCAGCACGCCCTGGCGCTGGGCGTCGCTGAGCGGCAACAGCTCCGCCAGGCGCCAGCCGACCCAGGCGGCATCGTCGAAGCGCGGTTTCGGAATCGCGGCAACATCGGTGCCGACCTGCTCCAGAATCCGCTGCAGCAACTCGCCCAGCAATGCGTGCTGCGGCTGCAGCGGCTCCTCGGGATCGTCGTCGAGCCAGTCGATGCCGGCCACCACCAGGCCGTTGTCGCGAACCCGCGTACGACGCACGTGAAAGCGCCGTGCGCCACGCACCCGCAGCGCCAGCAGGCCATCGGGATCGCGGTCGAAGTCCTCGATCAGCGCCTCGGTGCCGTAGGCCGCGGGCATCGCCGGCGCCCCCGCTTCGGCGCCCTCCAGGATCAGGCAGACGCCGAACGTGGCGCCGCTGCGGCCGCAATCGCGCAGCAGATCGAGATAGCGCGGCTCGAACACGCGCAGGCCGAGCGCCGCACCCGGCACCAGCACGGTGTGCAGCGGGAACAATGCCAGCGTCGGTCCTGGATCGTCCATGCGTTAGTTGTGCCACGGATCGGCCTGGATGAACACCGGGGGTGGGAATCGGGAATCGGAAAAGCGTATCGCTCTTGCCGTTACCCGGCACAAGCTGGGGGCCACCTTGATCTCGCGCGAAAAGCGAATGGACGACCAGCCTTCGGCTGTTGTAAAGCGCTTCCGGCATTCGCCGGAATGACGGCATAGGCGCTTCGTACAGCCGGGTTCGAGCTAGGCGTGCGGCTCTTCCCGATTCCCGATTCCCGATTCTCCATTCCCCGCTCCAAGCGCCGCCAGCAATCGCCGTGGTGCGTCGTCGAAGCCGCCGTTGGACATGAACACGACGTGGTCGCCGTCGCGCAGCAGATCGCACAGCGTGGCGATCAGGCTCGCGACATCCGTCACTGCACGTGCGTCGCCAGGTACCGCGTCGACCACCTTGCCGGCGTCCCAGGCGAGTTCCGGCCGGTGCAGGAACACGACCGCGTCGGCGTCGGCCAGCGACGGCGCCAGCGCGTCGGCATGCGCGCCCAGCCGCATCGAATTGCTGCGCGGCTCCATCGCCACCACGATCCGCGCCGCGCCGACCTTCGCGCGCAGCCCGGACAGGGTGGTGGCGATGGCGGTCGGGTGGTGGGCGAAATCGTCGTAGACGGTCACGCCGCCGATCTCGCCGAGCCGCTCCATGCGCCGCTTGACGCTGCGGAACGCCGCCAGGGCGGGAATCACGCCGGCCACGTCCACCTCCAGCGCCGCGCAGGCGGCCAGCGCCGCGAGCGCATTCATCACGTTGTGGCGCCCGAGCAGCGGCCAGCGCACGGTGCCGAGTTCGCGCCCCGCCCGCAGCACCGCGAAAGCGCTGCCGTCGGCCTCCAGTAGGCGCGCGCTCCAGTCGAAATCGCCGTCCAGGCCGAAGCGTTCGACCGGCGTCCAGCAGCCCATCGCCAGCACCTCGGCCAGGCGCGCGTCCTCGCCGTTGACGATCAACCGGCCGCGGCCGGGGACGGTGCGCACGAAATGATGGAACTGGCGCTGGATCGCTGCCACGTCGGGGAAGATGTCGGCGTGGTCGAATTCGAGATTGTTGAGGATCGCCACCGCCGGCCGGTAGTGCACGAACTTGCTGCGCTTGTCGAAGAACGCGGTGTCGTACTCGTCGGCTTCGACGACGAATGCACTGCCGGCGCCGATGCGCGCGGACACGCCGAAGTCCTCGGCGACGCCGCCGATCAGGAAACCCGGCTCGCGGCCGGCCGCCTGCAGCAGGTAGGTGAGGATCGTGGAGGTGGTGGTCTTGCCGTGGGTGCCGGCGACGGCGACGGTGTCGCGGCCGGGCAGCACCTGCTCGGCCAGCCACTGCGCGCCGGAGGTGTAGCGCAGTCCGGCGTCGAGTACGTGCTCCACCGCGGCGTTGCCGCGCGAAAGCGCATTGCCGACGACGATCGCGTCGCAATCAGGGGCGATGTGCCCGGGCCGGTAGCCCTGCCGCAGTGCGATGCCGAGCGACTCGAGCTGGGTGGACATCGGCGGATACACCGCCTGGTCGCTGCCCTCGACCGTATGCCCGAGCTCGCGCGCCAGCGCCGCCACGCCGCCCATGAAGGTGCCGGCGATTCCGAGGATGTGGAGTTTCAAGACAATCGGTTCCTGCTGGTGTCCGGGTCGGGTCGAGGGCCGCTGGCGCCCATCATCCCAGAGCCAGGTACGGCAGCGACAGCAGCAGGGCCATCGTCACGATCACCAACGCCACGGTCGCGTCGGACGCCTGCAGCGCCTGCTTCCACAGCCTGAACCAGTAGCGCAGCAGCCAGGCGAGCGCGACCAGTTCCAGCATCACCACGGCGACGAACGCCAGCAGCAGGCCGCCCGCGCGCTCCGCGGTCGGCGGCGGCTGCATGGCCAGCCACAGCAGCGGCAGCGACGCTACCGCGCGCACCGCCGCCGCCATCGCCAGTGCCTGCAGTGCCGGCAGCAGCAGGGCGTGCCGCCGGAAGCGGCGCAGCAACAGCCAGCACAGCGCGATCTCGGCCGCCGCCGCGGCCAGTGGCGCGGAAACGTCGCCAGGCATGCCGCCACGCGGGTCCCCGGTCGCCAGGATCATTGCGAGCGCCAGGGCCCACAGCGCCAGCGTCGGCGGCCACGCGGGTGGCAGCGCCTGCAGCGATCCGCGCAGGCACAGCCATCGCAGCCACGGATTCGGCAAGACTCAACCGGCGGGGATCGCCGCCGGCACGATCGCCGCGAGGATGCGCTTGAACACCTCGTCCAGCGAGCCGACGCCGTCGACCACCGTCAGCTGGCCGTGCTCGCGATAGAAGTCGATCACCGGCGCGGTCTGCTCGTCGTAGACCTGCAGCCGCTTGCGCACGGACTCGGGCCGGTCGTCGGCGCGGCCTTCGGCCTCGGCGCGGCCGGCCAGGCGCTCGATCAGCACCTCGTTGTCGACCTCGAGCTGCACCGCGGCGTCGAACGGCTGGCCGAGGCGCTGCAGCAGCGCGTCCAACGCGGCGGCCTGGGCCAGGTTGCGCGGGTAGCCGTCGAGGATGAAGCCGCCGCGGGTATCGTCGCGCGAGAAGCGCTCCTCCAGCATGCCGAGCAGGATTTCGTCGGAGACCAGGTCGCCCCGGGCCATCACTTCCTTCGCCTGCAAACCGAGCGGCGTGCCGGCGGCGACTTCGGCGCGCAGCAGGTCGCCGGTAGAGATGTGCGGCACCTTCAGCGCGTCCTTCAGCCGCGCCGCCTGCGTGCCCTTGCCCGAACCGGGCGCACCAAGAAGAACCAGTCGCATCGATCGCTCCAGACCAACGGAAATTCGGGTCGTCGCCGGTGGCGTTACACTGCCCGGGGCGCGCCCTCGCTGGCGCCAGCTTACCGTATCCACGCCGCTTCCCCGGCATCCGTCCGTCAACGTGAGTCCCCCATGCCCTCCGGAACCCTGCTCTATGCCCAGTCCGGCGGCGTCACCGCCGTCATCAACGCCACCGCATCCGGCGTCATCGCCGAGGCCCGCGCCCGCAAGATCAAGGTGCTGGCCGCGCGCAACGGCATCCTCGGCGCCCTGCGCGAGGAACTGATCGACACCTCCAAGGAGACCCCGTCGACCATCCGCGGCCTGGCGCACACCCCCGGCGGCGCCTTCGGCTCCTGCCGCTACAAGCTGAAGTCGCTGGCCGAGGACCGGGCCAAGTACGAGCGCCTGCTCGAGGTGCTGCGCGCGCACGACGTGCGCTGGTTCCTCTACAACGGCGGCAACGACTCCGCCGACACCGCGCTCAAGGTCTCGCAGCTGGCGGCCGAGTTCGACTACCCGCTGACCTGCATCGGCGTGCCGAAGACAATCGACAACGATCTCGCCGTGACCGACTGCTGCCCCGGCTTCGGTTCGGCGGCCAAGTACACCGCGGTGTCGGTGCGCGAGGCCGCGCTGGACGTGGCGGCGATGGCCGACACCTCGACCAAGGTCTTCGTCTACGAGGCCATGGGGCGCCACGCCGGCTGGCTGGCCGCGGCCGCAGGGCTGGCCGGCCAGGGACCGGACGATGCGCCGCACATCATCCTGTTCCCGGAGCGCGACTACGACGAGGCGGCGTTCCTGGCGCGGGTGAAGCAGGTGGTCGAGAGGATCGGCTACTGCGTGGTCGTGGCCAGCGAGGGCATCCGCACCGGCGACGGCCGCTTCGTCGCCGACGCCGGCGGCGGCAAGGACTCGTTCGGCCATACCCAGCTCGGCGGCGTGGCCTCGATCCTGGCCGGCCGGGTCAAGGATGCGCTCGGCTTCAAGGTGCACTGGACCCTGCCCGACTACCTGCAGCGCTCGGCGCGCCACATCGCCTCGCAGACCGACCTGCTGCAGGCGCAGGCGGTCGGCAAGGCGGCCGTGCAGTTCGCCCTGGCCGGACGCAACGCGACCATGCCGGTGATCCGGCGCACCTCGGACCAGCCCTACCGCTGGAAGATCGAGAGCGCGCCGCTGACCAAGGTGGCCAACCACGAGAAGAAGATGCCTGTCGGGTTCCTGCGCAAGGACGGCTTCGGCATCACCGCCTCGGCGCGCCGCTACCTGGAGCCGCTGATCCGCGGCGAGGCCTACCCGCCCTATGGTCGCGACGGCGTACCCGCCTACGTCACGCTGAAGAAGGTGCTGGTGAAGAAGAAGCTTCCCGGCTGGGACGGCTGACGACTTGCGGCGCGGGTGGCGCACGACGCTGAGCGCAGCGCCCGAAGCCTGCGACAAGCAAACGAACGCCAGGTCCGGCGCCACACCATGTTCCGATTGCGGAGACTGGGCCACCCGCGCCTGGGATGCCTGTGGGAGCGGAGGGAGGGGGGAAGGGGGCGACCGAGGGGTTTGACCC
>NZ_JBFWIB010000012.1:0-118078 GCF_041300785.1 Luteimonas salinilitoris | reverse complement strand
CCGGAAGCCGACCTACGGAGCGTCAGCCGCTCGCGGCCGGCGCTTCGTATCGGGCCGCGCGGGCGCCACCGCCATTCGAAGTCCGAAGGCGCCCAGGATTGTCGTCAAGGTGTCCAGACGCGGGTTGCCCTTGTCCGAAAGCGTGCGATAGAGAGTTTCCCGACTCAGCCCGGTGCGCTCAGCCAACGAGGTCATGCCGCCCATGGCTTCTGCCACCGTGCGCAGCGCGACGGGCACAACGCGTGCATCGCCATCTTCCAGAACGGTTTCCAGATAGGCGGCAATGTCGGATTCGTCATGCAGGTAGTCGCTGGCGCGGAAGGGTTTGCTAGCCGGTACGGGTTTTGTAGTCCTGCCAGTAGTCATGGGCGATCTCGATATCTCGTTTTTGGGTCCGCTTATCGCCGCCGCAAAGCAGTAGCACCAGCGTGTTGCCATCCTGGCCGCAATAGACGCGATAGCCAGGACCATGATCGATACGCAGCTCGAAAACGCCGGTACCAACCGCCTTCCAGTCGCCGCGTAGCCCTGCCTGCATCCTGTCGAGCCGACCGACGAATGCGGATTCGGGCTTGACGGTCGCGCAGTCCAGCCAGCCATTCGCCGAAAGGAGAGTGGCCGTCGACGGTCTGGTACTCCCGGACCTCGATGGGCGTCATCGTAGCTTAAAAGCTACAGCTATGGAAGGAGAATCCATCGGCTACCTCGCGCCCTGAAGACGCACTGCCGGGGCCGGCTTGGTTGGCCGTGCGGGCGGGGTAGGGGCAGAGGCTGCCGTGGGGGCGGGCCTTTTCCGGCTGCGGCGCTGACGGGGCCGATAGGTGCTCGGGGCAGGGGGCGGAATTGCAGGACCGCCCTGGACTGCCCTGCGGGTCTCGACCACGGTCTTCCGCCGGTTGGCGACCAGTTCGGCCGCGGCTCGTACCGGATCGTCTTCGGTGTGGACATACCGCATGAACATGGTCACGGTCTTGTGCGCCGTGAGTGCCATGCCGACCTTGACCGGAATGCCCGAGTTGGCGATGTCCGTCACCGCGCGATGGCGGATGCCATGCGTACCGACGTGGGGTACCCCGGCGCGATTGAGGATGTCGCGCCAGCCGCTGTAGTAGGCGTTGCCCGTCATGCGGTGCTTCCTGTTGAACAGCGAAGGGCAGACATACGGGCTGCCTTCATGACGCGGCGCAGTCGAAAGCAGCCGGTACGCTTCCTCGCTGATGGGCTTGGATATGTCACCGGTCTTGCTGTCGGGCCAGACGATGCGACGACGGCCGAAATCTATCCAATCCCATTGAAGCAGTAGGATCTCGGACATGCGTGCAGCGAATTCGAACTGCAAGCGGATGGCCAATGTCAGCGTGGGGTTCTCCAGTCCCTCGATCTCGGCTCGATCGAGATACGCGAACAGCTTTCCCACCTCTTCGTCGGTGATGAGGCGCGTCTTCCCTCTTTCCGGGAATTTCGGTACATGCCGGCAGGGATTGGAGCCATCGGGACGAATGCCCCAAAGCTCGGCCATGTTGAACATCTTCCGCAGGCAGGTCAGCACATGGTTGGCGCCGCTTGGCGATTTTTCCAGCCGCTTCATCAGCGCGATCACGTCGCTTCGTGTGATCTCATGTGCCTTTCTCCTCCCGAATGATGGAAGGACATGGCAGTCTATGATCCGCTGATACGAATGCCGGGTGCTGGGCTTGTTGTGTGCCTTGGAATAGTCCTCAATAAATCTCTGGCAAAGGTCCTTGACGGTCGGCGCCTTCCGCTCGTTGGCCTTCCTGGCGCCAGGATCTTCACCATGCCTGACTTCGGTGAGCCAATCCTGAGCGAGCTTACGGCCCTGTTCTACGGTCAATTCCCCGAACAGGCCAAGCGATGGCTTCCGCCGTTCGCCGGCCTTGGTGCGGTACTGGACCATGAACACCTTGCGCCCTTTCGGGGTGACTTTGCACATGAAGCCAGGAACGATAGAGTCGCGTAAGATCACGTCCGATATGCCGGGACGGGCTGACTCGACGATGCACTTGGTGAGCTTGACCTTGGGCATTTTGGCGGTTGTTCGACGTCTGTGTTTCCAGGTGACACATAGGTGCCACGCGGTTGGAAACTGGGGAGAACGACATCAAAGGCGGAAGTATTTTGAGCGAACGGAAAACCTGTTGAAAACCCGCTGCAGAGGGCTCTGTCGTAGTTGAGCGAGCTGCAACAGGTGGTATATTTTCCACGCTTAAAATCCCTCGGCCGCAAGGCCATGTCGGTTCGATTCCGACCCCGGCACCAGCTGGAACACGACCGACTCATGATTCCGTGCCCGGGCGGGCCACCGCCGGATGGGCGCCGTCGTGCCGCAGCCGCCCCGTCACGCCGTTGGTCCAGCCGAACCCGTCCTGCAGTGGATATTCGCCGCCGCCGCCGCCATGCGCGCCTTCCGGCGGCAGCTGCAGCGCGTATTTCTCGACGAGCTTGCGCTCGCGCCGGAAGTGGCTGGACACGGTGGTCAGCCAGCGCCGGCGGATCTCGCGCGACAGCAGGCCTTCGCCGTAGTCGGCCAGGCCGCAGATCGTCATCCATTGCAGCGGCGCCCAGCCGTTCGGCTGGTCCCATTGCTCGCCGCTCGCGCGTTCGCTGGTACCGACGCCGCCGTCCTCCAGCAATCGGGAACGAACGGCTTCGGCCACGCGCCGTGCCTGCGACGGGCCGGCAATGCCCACGAACAGCGGCGTGGCCGTGGACGCGAACAGGCGTTCGCGCTGGCGGCCCTGCCGGCAGTCGTAGTCGAGATAGGCGCCGGCGGCCTCGCTCCACATCCAACGGTCGATCGCCCGGCGGCGCGCATCGGCGCGCCGGCTGAACTCGAAGGCCGACGCGTCGTCGCCGCCGGCTGCCGCAAGCTGCGAGATCTGCGCTTCCAGCTTGTGCAGGAAGCTGTTCAGGTCCACCGGCAGGATCGACGTGGTGCGGATGGTGGCGAGCCCGCCGTCGTCGTCGCACCAGCGCGAGCTGAAGTCCCAGCCCGAAGCGGCACCGGCGCGCAGCTCGCGATAGACCTCGTGCACCGGGCGCCGGCCTTGCGCGGCCGTGCCGACGTCTTCTCGGTACGACTCCTCGCGCGGGGTGTCGCGATCGTCCCAGTAGCGGTTGAGCAGTGCGCCGTCGTCCATGCGCACGCAGTGGCGGTGCATCTCGTTGCGGCGCAGTTCGTCGGCGCCCTCCATCCAGAACGCATATTCCTTGCGCAACCGCGGCAGGTAGCGCAGCGCATGGCAGATGCCGTGCGCTTCGAACAGTTCGGTCATCAGCGCGAACACCGGCGGCTGCGAGCGGCTCAGGTAATAGCTCCGGTTGCCGTTCGGCACATGACCGTAGGTGTCGATCAGGTAGGCGAAGTTGTCGGCCATCGAGCGCATCAGGTCGAGCCGGCCGCTGCCGGCCAGGCCGAGCATGGCGAAGTAGGAGTCCCAGTAGTACATCTCGCCGAAGCGCCCGCCCGGCACCACGTACGGATTGGGCAGCGGCAGCAGCGAGGAACGCACCGGATGCTCCCGCGGCTGACGGGTCAGCACGCCCCACAGATAATCGATGTGCTCGGCCAGCGTGCGCTCCGGATCGGATACGTAGCGGCCGGTGGGCGGGTGCTCGGGCCGGAAGTGCGCGTGCACGAATGCGGCGAGGTCGAAACCGGGCGCCGATTTCCGCGCGCGGTAGGCATCGAGGATGTCTTCCGGGTCCTGCAGCGGCGCGCAGTCGACGAAGATCTTGCTGTCGGGGAACACCCGCCCGGACTGCACCGCGACGAACAGTTCCTGGTACCGGTCCGCGGGAGTCAGGGTGTCCGGCTGCGCGACCGTCGCCACCTTGGCGGCGTTGCGCTCGACGTCGCGGGGCTCAGTCCGTTTTCCGCTCATTGGTCCGGACGCGTTTTTCGGTGTAGTCCCACAGCAGCCCGCCATCGACGTAGATGGTGCTGCCGGTGATGTAGTCGGCATCGGCCGAGGCCAGGAACGCCACCGCGCCGGCGACGTCGCGCGGCGTTCCGAGCCGCTTGAGCGGAATGTTGGCCAGCAATGGTTCCAGCAGTTCCGGGTCGTCGAGCAGGGGCGCGTTGATCGGTGTGCGAATCGCGCCGGGCGCCACGTTGTTGACGGTGATGCCCAGCGGCGCCAGTTCCACCGCCAGATTGCGCATCAGCATCTTGATTCCTCCCTTGCTGGCGCTGTAGCTGGCGAAATCGGGGAACGGCAGCTCCTCATGTACCGAACTGATGTTGATGATGCGACCGCCGCGGCCGCTCTCGCCCAGGTGCCGCACGAAGGCCTGCGCGGCGAAGAACGCACCCTTGAGGTTGATGTCCAGCACGCGATCGTAGTCGGACTCGGTGACTTCGCTGAACGTCGCCCGATGCTCGACGCCGGCGTTGTTGACCAGGATGTCGATGCGGCCCATCCGGCGCGCGCCCTCGGCCACCATCGCGCGCACCGCGTCGACGCGGCCGACGTCGGCGGCGAGCACGCAGCCCTCGCCGCCGGCTTCGTGCATCAGCGCCAGCGTGCGTTGCGAATCGGCATCGTCGTGCAGGTCGGCCACGATCACCTTCGCGCCTTCCAGCGCGAGGCGCACCGCGATCCCGCGGCCGATCCCTTGCCCAGCGCCGGTGACCAGCGCCACCTTGTCTTGGAACCGCATCGCGCGCTCCCCAGTAGGAATCGCAATGCTAGTGAACGACATGTCAACGCGATGCGAGCAGTCGCAGCTGCTCGGGAGCGACTGCGAAATCAGCAGGTCCCGCGAGCTCCCGACAATGAGAAGGCCCAGTGCCGAGGATGAAACGCCCGGCGACTGGACCTTCTACCGGAGTTCGCTTCGGACCTCAGCCCGCTGGCTTTTCCTCCGGCACGCGAAAGGTAGCGCAGCGGGCGTGACAGCATCGGTCAACGCGGCCTGGCCCGGCGCGTCGGCGTCGGGCGCTTGCTCGCCCGTGAATCGCCCGCGCGCGTCAGGTGCTGTCCCGATGGCCGTGCCGCTCCATGCCGCGGGCTTCGAGGCCGAGATAGACCAGGATCGCCAGCAGCAGCGGCGCGATGTAGTAGATCGCACGGTAGACCAGCAGCGCCGCGATCAGCTGCGATTGCTCCGCGTGGTTGCCGAGCAGGGCGAAGAACGCCGCTTCCAGCGCGCCCAGGCCGGCGGGAATGTGGACGAGTGCGGCGAACACCGCGCCCGCCAGCAACGCCCCCAGCACCACGGGGTACGCCACTTCGCGGCCGAGCAGCATGAACAGGATCGTGGCGATCGTCAGCCAGTTGAGCGACGACAGCGCCAGCTGCAGCAGCGCCAGCGCAGGCGATGGCAGCCGGTACTCGTGCCCGCGGATGCGCAGGACCCGCCCGCGCAGCCCCGCGCACGCCAGGAGATAGGTCGCCACCAACACCAGTGCCGCGACTCCCCCGGCGGTCAGGTACGAAGCGCGCAGGCCCGCGGCGCCGGCCAGCGGCTCCGGAGCCAGCACCAGCAGCAATCCCGCAAGAGCGGTGTACCCGAGCCAGTTGGCGACGATGCTGAAGGCGACGATGCGGGCGATGACGCCGGCGCCGATCCCGGCGCGCAGGTACATGCGGAAGCGGAAGCCGACGCCGCCGATGAGCGCGCCGAGGTTGAGGTTGAGCGCATAGCTGACGAACGCCGCCGTCAGCACGCGCGGCGTGGACAGTGCGTGCCCGGCATAGCGGCGCGCCGCGAGATCGTAGCCGCAATACAGCAGGTAGCTCGCGACGGCCAACCCCGCGGCCGACCACAGCCTCGTGGCCGGATAGCCCTTCAGCGCCTCGCCCACGCTCGGCCAGTCGACCGAACCGGCATACCGGAACAGCGCCACCGCGACGATTGCGAGCAGCACGAACGGGAAGGCCTTGGCCAGGCGGCGGCGGAGTGCTCCGCGCGGCTTCGTATCGGTGCGGTTCACGAGTCTTGCTTCTCGTCGTTCGCGACCAGCACGACCTTGGGGGTGTGCGCCGGCAGCAGGCCGGCCCACGTCGGAAACCGCCGTTGCGCGTGGTAGAAGACCGGCGCGACCAACGTGCGCCAGAAGCTGCGCCTGGGCAGCGCCCGTGCTTCGATCCGACGGCAGTCGCGCTGCCGCAATCCGTCCAGGCTCTGGCGCAGCCGTTGGTTGAACGCCCGGTCGCGGACGAAGACGTTCGCCTCCAAGTTGAACGACAGGCTCAGCGGGTCGAGGTTGCTGGAGCCGACGGTGCTCCAGTCGTCGTCGACCAGTGCGACCTTGCCGTGGAACGGTCGCCGGCAATATTCGTAGATGGCGACGCCGGCGGCGACCAGGTCGGGATACAGCATGCGCGCGGCCAGCTGCGCGAACGGCATGTCCGGCTCGCCCTGGGTGATCAGCGCCACCCGTACGCCTCGCCGGGCGGCATCGCGAAGCTCGCGCATGAACCCATAGCCGGGAAAGAAGTACGCGTTGGCGATGACGATCTCGCGCCGCGCCGCACGGATTGCCGCGCGGTATTCGTGCTCGATCGCGGTGGAGTTGCGGCCGTTGTCGCGCACCAGGAACAGCGCCCGGGCGTCTCCCGGCATAGCCGCCGGGAGCTCGACGTCGGGTTGGCTCCACGAGTGGCCGTTGTCGTTGGCGTGCATCGCCGTGGAGACGAAGTCGCGGATATCGGCCACCACCGGACCTTCGATCGCGAGCGCGTAGTCCTGCTTGGAGAGCGGGCCGGCGTCCTCCAGATGATCGCATCCGTAGTTGATGCCGCCGACGAAGGCGCGTTCGCCGTCGACGACCAGCAGTTTCCTGTGCAGCCGGCGGAAGACGTTCAGGCGCATGCCGAACAGGGTGCGGTGTGGATCGAATATCCGGAACTTCACGCCGGCCGCCGTCAGCCCCGACAGGAAGTCTTCCGACAGGTCGTACGATCCATATCCGTCGACGGTCATTTCGACCTTCACCCCGCGCCGGCTTGCGTCGATGACGTGCTGGCGCAGTTCGTTGCCGACCTTGTCCTCGAACAGGATGAAGGTCTCGAGCAGGATCTCGTGCCGGGCCTCCGCGATCGCCGCGAAGGCGCGCGGGAAGAAGGCCTCGCCGTTCTCGAGGAGTTCGACGCGGTTGCCCGGGCGCCAGAGCCGGCCGTTCGCGGTCATGCGCATGGCGTCAGCTCCCTTGCGCTTCCACGCAGACGCTGGCGGCGAGCGTGGCATGGTCGGACAGGTGCGACCAGGGCGGCGTGGACAGCACCGCGGCCTCGTGCACGCGCACGTTGCGCACGTAGATCCGGTCCAACGGCAGCAGCGGCCAGCGCGCGGGGAACGTGCGTGCGAGCCGGCCATGGGTTTCCAGGTGCGCCTCGCGCAGGCCGTAGCGCTCGAGCAGGGGATGGCCACGGCGGCGCCAGTCGTTGAAGTCGCCGGCGACGATCAGCGGGGCGTCGTCGGGGATCTCGGCCGAAACCATGGTGCACAGCAGGTCCAGCTGCCGGCGGCGATGGGAGTCGCGCAGCCCCAGGTGGGCGCAGACCGCGTGGATCGAGACCCCGGAGCCGGGTAGGTCGAGCATGCAGTGCAACAGCCCGCGGCTTTCGGCGCCGTCGATCGACACGTCGCGGTTGACGTGGCTGAGGATCGGGAACTTGGACAGCAGCGCGTTGCCGTGATGGCCGTGCGGATACACGCTGTTGCGCCCGTAGGCGAACTGCGGCCAGAGCTCGTCGGCGAGGAACTCGTAGTGCGGGACCTCGGGCCAGTCCTCGTGCTTGTCGGCGTGCTCGCTGTGGGCGCCCTGGACCTCCTGCAGGAAGACGATGTCCGCGGACACGGTGCGGATCGCCTGCCGCAGTTCGGGCAGGACGAAGCGGCGCCGGCCGGCGCTGAACCCCATGTGGATATTGGCGGTGAGCAGGTTGAGGTCGAGATCGGGCATGTCGATGGCGGTGCGCGTCACTTGGGGACCGCGGGCGACGCGGTAGCAGCGCCGACCTTATGGGCTGTCCGCAGAACCCGACGTGAAATCCGCCACCCCGGCAGCCGGCTGCATGCGTGGACATGCGCACGCGCCTGTCGCCGGCGACCGCCGGGTTTGACTTCGGCCACCGGAGGTTGTCGAATGCCGGGCTCCGGCTGCCGATCGTTCCGACCGCGCGGCACGACGCACGCGGTACGAACCGGGGGCCTGCATGCTCGATCCCAACAACGCGCGAATCGGCATCATCGGCCTCGGCTACGTGGGCCTGCCGCTGGCAGTGGCCTTCGGCGGCAGGCACGACACGATCGGTTTCGATATTGATGCCCGGCGCGTGGCCGAACTGCGCGACGGCCACGACCGCACCCGTGAGCTCGACGCCGGGGAACTGGCGGCACCGACGCGGTTGCGCTACAGCGCCGATCCGGAGGACCTGCGCGACCGCAACGTCCATGTCGTCACCGTGCCGACGCCGATCGACGCGCTGCAGCGCCCGGACCTGCGGCCGCTGCAGCAGGCGAGCGAACTGCTGGCGGGGCTGGTGTCGCGCGGCGACCTGGTGATCTTCGAGTCGACCGTGTATCCGGGCACCACCGAGGAGATCTGCGTGCCGATCCTCGAGCGCGGCTCGGGATTGAAGTTCAACGTCGACTTCTTCTGCGGCTACAGTCCCGAGCGCGTCAATCCCGGCGACCGCAACCGGCGATTGGCCGACATCCCCAAGGTCACGTCCGGCTCCACGCCGGAGGCGGCGGACGCGGTCGACGCGCTGTACGCCGGGATCATCGCCGCCGGTACCCACCGCGCGCCGTCGATCCGCGTGGCCGAAGCCGCAAAGGTGGTCGAGAACATCCAGCGCGACGTCAACATCGGCCTGATCAACGAGCTGGCGATGATGTTCGACCGGCTCGGCATCGACACCCTCGACGTGCTCGAGGCGGCCGGCACCAAGTGGAACTTCCTGCCGTTCCGTCCCGGCCTGGTCGGCGGCCATTGCATCGGCGTCGATCCCTACTATCTCACCCACAAGTCGGAGTCGGTCGGCTACCACCCGGAACTGATCCTCGCCGCGCGTGCGATCAACAACCGGGTCGGTGCGCACGTGGCGCTGCGCGTGGCGAGACTGCTCGGCGAGCGCGGCGTGCCGGTCGCCGGCGCCCGCGTGCTGGTGCTGGGGCTCACGTTCAAGGAGAACTGCCCGGACCTGCGCAACAGCCGCGTGCTGGACGTGGTGGAGGGATTGCAGACCGCCGGTGCGCAGGTCGACGTGCACGACCCCTGGGCCGATCCCGACGAGGCGCAGCGCGTGTGCGGCCTGCGACCGCTGGCGGTGCCGGAGGCCGGCACCTACGACGCGGTGGTGCTGGCGGTGGCGCACGCCGGGTTCCGCGACATGTCCGTCGATGCGATCCGCGCCCTGGGCAAGCCCGGCGCGGTGATCTACGACGTCAAGTCGGCATGGCCGCGCGAAGCCGTGGCCGGGCGCCTGTAGACTCGGGCGCATGGTGCCATCGACGCCGGGTCCACGATGAGTCGCTATGCTGCCTACGGGAGCAGCATCGCACTGCTGCTGCTCAGCCTGCTGCTGGCGACGCGCTGGCCGGGCTGGGGCTGGGCCGCGGCGGTGTTCGCTGTGCTGGCGGCGCTCGGCACCTGGGACCTGTTGCAGCGGCGCAGCACGCTGCGGCGCAACTATCCGTTGCTGGCGCACTTCCGCTACGGGCTCGAGTCCATCGGCCCGGAGATGCGCCAGTACTTCATCGAGGGCGACACCGCCGAGGTGCCGTTCTCGCGCCAGCAGCGCGCGCTGGTGTACCAGCGCGCCAAGTCGGTCAGCGACGTGCGCCCGTTCGGCAGCCAACAGGGCGTGTACGCGGCCGACTACGAGTGGCTCAACCATTCGATTGCGCCGGTGGAAATCGCATCGCATGATTTCCGCATCGTCGTCGGCAGCGAGAGCGCGCAGCCGTACTCGGCGAGCGTGTTCAACATCTCGGCGATGAGCTTCGGCGCGCTCTCGCCCAACGCGATCCGCGCGCTCAACGCGGGCGCCAAGGCCGGCGGATTCCACCACGATACCGGCGAGGGCTCGATCTCGCGCTATCACCGCGAGCACGGCGGGGACCTGGTGTGGGAGATCGGCTCCGCCTACTTCGGCTGTCGCGACGCGGAGGGCCGCTTCAGCGAGGAGCGCTTCGTCGCCAATGCGACCGACCCGCAGGTGAAGATGATCGAGCTCAAGCTCTCGCAGGGCGCCAAGCCCGGCAAGGGCGGGCTGTTGCCGGGCGCCAAGGTCACCGCCGAGATCGCCGCCGCGCGCGGCGTGCCGGTGGGGCTGGATTGCGTGTCGCCGTCGCGGCACTCGGCATTCTCGACGCCGCGGGGCCTGCTCGATTTCCTGCAGCGGCTGCGCGAACTGTCGGGCGGCAAGCCGGTCGGCTTCAAGCTGGCGATCGGCCACCCGTGGGAGTGGTTCGGCATCGCCAAGGCGATGTACGAGAGCGGGCCGCTGCCGGACTTCATCGTGGTCGACGGCGCCGAGGGCGGCACCGGCGCGGCGCCGGCCGAATTCATCGACCACGTCGGCCTGCCGATGCACGAGGCGCTGATGCTGGTGCACAACACCCTGGTGGGTCTCGGCCTGCGCGAGCGGATCAGGCTCGGCGCGGCCGGGCGCATCATCAGCGCGTTCGACATCGCCCGCACCATGGCGATGGGCGCCGACTGGTGCAATGCCGGGCGCGGCTTCATGTTCGCGGTGGGCTGCATCCAGGCGCAGAGCTGCCACAACGACCGCTGTCCGACCGGCGTGGCGACGCAGGACCCCAGGCGCTGGAGGGCGCTCGACGTGCCCGACAAGGCCCTGCGCGTGCGTCGTTTCCACGACAACACGCTCAAGGCGCTGGCCGACCTGATCGGCGCCGCGGGACTGGTCCATCCGCAGCAGCTGGGCCCCGAGCACATCCTGCGGAGGGTGTCGGCGATCGAGGTGCGCTCGCTGGCGGCGCTGTACCGCTTCCTGGAGCCGGGCGAGTTGATCCACGGCGCGCCGGAGCACGCGGTGTTCCGGTCCTTCTGGCACGACGCCCGCAGCGACTCCTTCGACCCGCCCGAGCGAATCCGCCGCCTCCGCGACAGCAAGTCCTTGTAGGAGCGCGCCGTGCGCGCGATGCCCGCGTCGCATGAAGACGCGATCGCGGCTTCGGACAGGCTGCGGTTGCCGAAGCCGCACCGACAGGGCCGACGATGCCGGCATCGCGCGCATGGCGCGCTCCTATGCAAACCGGGGTTCCATGCGTATCGCGCACCCGCGGGCGTTCCGGGCTCAGTCGAGCAGTTCCAGCACGCGCTCCGGCGGACGGCCGATCACGGCGCGGTCGCCGCGGACGAAGATCGGGCGCTCGATCAGGCGCGGATGCGCCGCCATCGCCGCGATGATCGCCGCATCGTCCAGCGCGGGAGCGGCGAGGCCGAGTTCGGTATAGACGGTCTCGCCGGTGCGCAGCAGCGCGCGCGGCGCGATGCCGAGCTTGCGCAGCAGGTCGCTCAGTTCGTCGGCGTTCGGCGGCTGCTCGAGATAGGGCACGATGCGCGGCTCGACGCCGCGCGCCTGCAGCAGCTGCAGCGCCCCGCGCGACTTGGAGCAGCGCGGGTTGTGATAGAGCACGCCTGCGCTCACGACGCTTCCGTCGGGTCGGCTTCGGCCGGGCCAGGCTCGTCCGTGGCGCCGGTGCGCTTGGCCACCACGCCGGTGGCGGTCACGTCGGCGCTGGTGTTGGCGACGGTCGCGAACGCATCGGGGATGGTGTCGATCGCCAGCAGCACGCCGAGCGGTTCCACCGGCAGTCCCATCGCTTGCGTGACCGGCATGTTGGTGGTCATGAAGCTGACCTGCCCGGGCAGGCCCACCGAGCCCATGCTGATGACGATGCTCAGCGCCACCGCCGCTGCCAGCTGCGCAGCGCTCAGGTCGATGCCGTACATCCAGGCGATGAACACCACCACGCTCAGGTACTGCACCGGGCTGGCGATGCGGAACAGCGACACCGCCATCGGCAGCACCAGCGAGGTCACCGAGAGCGGGTAGCCGAGCCGCGTGCGCGCGCTGTCGATCATCACCGGCAGCGAGGCCAGCGAGGACTGCGTGCTGGCCGCGATCGCCTGCACCGGGATCAGCGCCGCGGCGAAGCGCCGGATCCGCTCGCCGGCGAACAGCACCGCCACCAGGTACATCAGCAGCGTGATCGCGATGTACAGCGTGCACTGCAGGACGATGTAGTACCCCAGTGCACTGAGCATGTGCAGCCCGACCCGGGCGCACACCGCCAGCACCAGCGCGAACACGCCCAGCGGCGCCGCCCACAGCACCCAGCGCACGATCACGATCATCGCGTCGCCGATCGCCTGCACCAGCTCCAGCATGCGCGCGCGGCGCTCGGGCTCCAGCCGGGTGAGGGCGAAGCCGAAGAACATCGCGAACACCACCAGCGGCAGCATCGCGCTGGCGGCCGCGGCGGCGATGGCGTTGCTGGGGATCACGCCGACCAGCCAGTCGCCGAAGCCGGCCGCCTGGGGCAGCGCCTCGGGTGCCTGGATCGCGGCGCGGAACGCGACCACCAGCGATTCGTCGCGCGGCATCAGCGCCAGGAACGCCGGCGAGGCGACGGCGGCGAAGGCGCCGCAGACCGCCAGCAGGATCACGAACACCGCCATCGCCACGCGCGCGGTGCGCCCGGACGCCGCGGCATCGCTGGCGGTGTTGATGCCGACCACCACCAGTGCCGCCACCAGCGGCACCACCGTCATCTGCAGTGCGTTGAGCCACAGGCGGCCGACCGGCTGCACCGTGTCGGCGACACGCTGTGCGATGCCGGGATCCCATGCCGCCAGCACGAGGCCGACGACCGCGCCGGCGATCAGCGCGATCAGGACCCGTGCCGGCGTGGACAGGCGAAAAGGCTTTTTGGCGGTGGCGTCGGTCATCGGCGGCATCGGTCAGGAGTGAAGGGGGAGCTTGCCATGGTGCACGCGGGTGCGGCCCCCCGTAGGAGCGCGCCATGCGCGCGATGCCGCGGGTGTCGGCAGGATCCGGTGGATGCCGCGATTCCGGACCGGCAGGCGCGCCGGTGGTCGGAATTTGCGGGCGGCGAAATGCCCGCGGCATCGCGCGCATGGCGCGCTCCTACGCGGATGAACCGGGTTGCATCGGGTCATGTCGTTTCCCCTTATGCGCCGAAGGCACTCCGGCGCGGCGTCGATCAGGTTTCCAGCAACTGGCGCATGCGCGCGGCGTTGCGGTCGAGCAGTTGCAACCGTTCCCCGACATGTTCGCACAGCAGCACGAAGACCATGTCCAGCAGATGCTGCAACGCCGAGTGGTACAGCAGCTGCTCGATGTGCGAGCGCTCGTCGTGCGCCGAGACCAGCAGCGCCAGGTCGGCCTGGGCGCGCAGCGGATTGGCGCTGTGGCGGGTGATGCTGACGACCTTGCCGACGCGGTGGCGGAACAGGCGGCTGAGTTCGCACAGCGCCGCGCGCTTGCCGTGTTCGGAGAACACCATCAGCACGTCCTCGTGGTTGGCGTTGGCCAGGCTGGTTGGCATCAGCGCCGGGTCGAAGTGGTAGACCGCGAGAATCCCGACCTGCGACAGCCGCAGGGTGAACCCGCGAGCCGCGATGCTGTCCTGGCCGAGCCCGATCACGAACACCGTGCGCGCGCTGCGGATCGTCTCGGCGATCGCATCGAGGCTGTCCGGCGGGTTGAGCAGACGGGTCTCCTGCTCGGCATTGGCCTTCGCCTGCCACAGCGCCTCGGCGAGGGCGGCGTGGCGATCGCCGTTGCCGTCCGACTCGTGTGCCGGATCATGGTTGCCGCCGTCGCCGCGCGCGATGTCCTCGCCGATCGCGTACTTGAGGTCCGGATAGCCCTTGTAGCCCAGCTTCTGGCTGAACTTGACCACGCTCGACTGGCTGATCTCGAGCGCGTTGGCCAGCTGCTGCGAGGAGTAGTCGCGCAGCAGGTGGGCGTTGTCGAGGATGAAATCGCCGATGCGCCGCTCGATCGCGGACATCTGGTCACGTTGCGAGCGGATCTTGAGCAGTGCCGACATCGGCCCGTCTCCCGGTCACGCGGCCAGCGGTTCGAGACCGCGGATGGCGCGGATGCCCAGGCCCGGCGCGTCGCCGATCGAGATCTCGGATTCGTTGAAGACCACGCCGCCCTCGACCGGGTTGAAGTCGCACAGCGAGGGCCCGTCGAGGTCGATCTTGCGGATCGTGTCGGCCTTGGCCACGGCCACGTGTACCGCCGCGGCGACGCTGATGCTGGATTCGATCATGCAGCCGATCATGCACTCCACGCCGTAAAGCGCGGCGATGTCGGCGATGCGGATGGCGTTGGAGATCCCCCCGGTCTTCATCAGCTTGATGTTGATGATGTCCGCCGCGTGCATACGCAGCAGGTCGATCACCTCGGCCGGGCCGAACACGCTCTCGTCGGCCATGATCGGCGTGTGCACGCGCTCGGTGACGTACTTCAGCCCCGCCAGGTCGCGCGCCTTGACCGGTTGCTCGACCAGCTCCAGCTGCACGCCGGCGTCCTCCAGCGTGCGGATCGCGTAGACCGCCTGCTTGGCATTCCAACCCTGGTTCGCGTCCAGGCGCAGCAGGGCGCGGCCCTCGACCGCGGTGTAGATCGCCTTCACCCGTTCCAGGTCGACGCCGATCTCCCGGCCGACCTTGATCTTCAGCGACTCGAAACCGCGATCGACCGCGGCCAGCGAATCGGCCACCATCTTGTCGATGTAGTCCATGCTGATGGTGATGTCGGTGGTGATGACCGGATCGCCGCCGCCGAGCATGCGGTAGAGCGGGGCGTCGTAGAGCTGCCCCCAGAGGTCGTACACGGCGATCTCGACCGCGGCCTTGGCGCTGGTGTTGCGCTCCGCGGCGCCGTGGATCAGCTGCAGGATGCGGTTGAGGTCGGCGATCTCCATGCCGACCAGGCGCGGCGCGATCAGCTTGTCGATCGCCTCGATGATCGAGCCGTGGGTGTCGCCGGTGATCACCGCGGTGGCCGCCGCCTCGCCGTAGCCGATATGGCCGCTGTCGGTATGCACGCTGACGATGATGTCCTCCACCGCGGTGACGGTGCGCAGGGCGGTCTTGAACGGAGTCTTCAGCGGGACCCGGAGCTTGTCCAGGCGGATCTGGGTGATTTTCATTCGGCTCGTGTTCCCCGGGAGGCGTCGGTCAGCGGATGCGGACGATGCTGGTGATGCGGTCGATGGTGGGCTGGTCCTGGCCGGACATCAGCGGCTCCAGCGGCGTCACCACCACGCCGTTGAGCGGCATCCGCACCAGGTCGCCGCCGGCGCCCAGGTAGCTGATGCCGGTGGTGTCGTGGATGACGTAGGTGGTGCCGTTCTCGCGCCCGATCACCATCATCACGTGGCCGGGGATGTAGACCAGGTCGCCGACCTCGAGCTTCGCCACCTCGGCCATGAGCGCGACGTGGCTGTCGGATTCGTCGAACAGCGTCTTGTCCAGCGCCGGGCTCACGCTCTGGTCGCGTGTGTTGCGCGGCACCCGCACGTCCATGCTGCGGTAGACCTCGGAGACGAAGCCGCTGCAGTCGCGGGCGTTGTACGAATGCCCCCAGCCGTAGCGCTCGCCGAGGAACTTGAACGCCTGGCCGATGATGTTGGCCGGTGTGAGCGGCAACGGCTGCGGCGACACGTCCGCGGTGCGCGGCAGCAGCGTGGGCACCAGCGCCAGCGTACCGTCGTCCTGCCGCAGCGGCAGCTCGATCACGTGGCCGAAGTACGGATGCTGGCCGTGCACCGCGCGATCCGCCGGCCAGTCCGCCAGCAGCGGCACGCGAACGCCCATGTCGAGCTGCAGTTCCGAGACCTGCGGCTGCTCCGGGTTGTAGACGGTGCGCGCGGTGGCGCCGGTGACGACCAGCGACGGCGACTTGCGCGCGTAGCCGAGCACCGTATCGCGCTCGCCGATCGCGACGGCATCGCGATCGATCCAGGCCGAGTAGCGGTCGCTGGCGACGAACAGCCAACGGCCGTCGTCGCTCTCATGCGCGACCACCACGGGCGTGCCGGGAAACAGCGCGCTCTCCTGGAAGCGGTCGATATCGGTATCGCCCGGGCGGCTGAAGATGCGGGTGGCATCGGGGAAGGTGCGCAGGTCGGCACGGCGGACCACCAGGCCGTAGCGGGTCGCCTGCGAGGCTGGGACGGCGTCGAGCGCGAGATTGGACTCCAGCGCGTCGAAGAACGAGGCGGGCAGCACCGTGCCGGCGGCGTCGTAGCGCTCGCCTTCGGGGCGCGACGACAGCGCGCGGATCCAGCCGGCGACCTCGGCCCGCTCGAGCGTGGCCGGCAGGGCGGTGACATCGCGCACCGAGTCGTCGTCCGCCACCAGCGCCGCGTTCTGGCGGGCGATGGCAGCTTCATCCAGATAGGGCCTGTCGGCGGCCGCGCCGAGCCGGCCGATCCAGTGGGCCGGGTCGAGATAGCGCGCCTCGACGGCCACTACGCCATGGGCGGGCACCGGCAGCGCGGATGGCGCCTCCCGGGCCGGCGCAGGCCCGGCGCAGGCCGCCAGGGCCGTTGCCACCAGCAATGTGAACAGCTTCGAGGGCTTCATGGCTTCCCCTTGCATGGGCCGCCAGGCGACCCGGCGACAGTTATGGAATACATTTTTCTTAAAATCAACTTCGGAAGAATAAATTATTGACTGGCCCCTGCGGCAATGTTACATAGCCGTGACGTAGGCCACACCAGCAAGGGGGCGGACGTGCGGGGCGTGACGGACCAAAACGGACTCACCAGTCGGACCGGCGCGGCAGCGCAAGGGTTCGCCCGCGCCTGCGTGTTCGGCCTGCTCGCGTTGCTTACGTGGCCGGCCAGTGCCGAAGGACTGCCGCCGGCCGCGCCTCTGGAGATCGTGGCAATGGTCGACGAGGGCCGCTTCACCGCGGCCGAGGCGCGCATCGCCGAATTGCTGGCGATGGCGGAGGACGACGCAGACCTGCGCCGCGCACTCGAGTTCCAGCGCGAACGCATGCGCCGCATCCGCCTCGATTTCCCGCTCGACGAAGCCGCCGCCAAGGCCGCGGTGCGCAAGCAGGCGCCGGACGTCAGCAACGCCGAGTTCGCCGCCTGGGATCGCGAAGGGCTGATCGAGCGCATCGAGATCGACGGCGAGAAGCGCTACTTCAACCGCGCCGTCTTCAACCTGTTCCGCCTCGTGCCCGAAGCCGCCGCACGGCGCGCGCCGCCGGTGCGCCCCTTCAGCCAGGGCCCGTACGAGGTGCTCCATCCGCACCACGAGGAAGTGCTGGCCGCGGCGAAGGACAGCGGCGCGACCAGCGTGGCGCCGCGGCGCGTGCGCATCACCCAGTCGCTGACCGTCGATGCCGACGCGGTGCCGGCCGGCGAGACGGTGCGCGCGTGGATCCCGTATCCGCGGGCGATCCCGGGCCAGCAGGAGGACATCCGCCTGGTCGACAGCGTGCCCACCGGCGCGCGGATCGCGCCGGAGAGCGCACCGCAGCGCACCGCCTACCTGGAACGGCCCGCCGTGGCCGGCGAGCCGACCCGGTTCTCGGCCAGCTACGAGCTGACCATCCATGCCCGCCATTTCGACATCGATCCGGACCGGGTGGTCGCGGCTGAAATCGACGCGTCGCTGGCGCCGTACGTGGCCGAGCGCCCGCCGCACGTCGTCTTCACCGACGCGATGCGCGCCTACTCGCGCAAGGTGGTCGGCGACGAGACCAACCCCTACCGCATCGCACAGAAGCTGTTCGCCGCGGTCGACGAGATTCCCTGGGGCGGCGCGCGCGAATACTCGACCCTCAGCAACATCGGCGACCACGCCCTGCACGCCGACCACGCCGACTGCGGGCAGGTCACCCTGCTGCTGGTCACCCTGCTGCGCATGAACGGCATCCCGGCGCGCTGGCAATCCGGCTGGACCTTCTCCGACGACGACGTCGGCTACGACAACATGCACGACTGGGGCTGGCTGTACCTGGCCCCGTACGGCTGGGTGCCGATGGACGTCACCACCGGCCAGCTCGAGTCCGACGATCCGGCGCTGCGCTGGTTCTATCTCGGCGGCCTCGACGCCTCCCGCATCGCCTTCAACGACGACTGGTCGCAGCCCTTCGTCCCGCCCAAGCGCCATTTCCGCTCGGAGACCGTGGACTCGCAACGCGGCGAGGCCGAGTGGGACGGCGGCAACCTGTATTTCGACCAATGGGACTACGACTTCGAGTGGCAGGTCCTGCCACCCGCCACGGACGAGCGCACCTGACCATCGCCAACCATCACGCACCTGTTTCTGGGGAGAACCGCTAATGAAGGCCAGCCATACCAAGTTCCGCCGCGCCGCACTCTGTCTCGCCCTCGGGGCGTGTTTGTCCGCAACCACGCCGGCGGTGCTGGCGCAGAGCGTGACCGGCGCGGTGGCCGGCCGGGCCGAGGCCGGGGCGCGGGTCACGATCATCAACCCGTCGACGGGCTTCACCCGTAGCGTGACGGCCGGAGCCGACGGCAGCTACCGGCTCCCGCTGCTTCCACCTGGGCACTACACCGTGCAGGCGGAGGGCGGCCAACCCGTTGGCGTGACCGTGAGCCTGGGCAACGCGACCACCGTCAATCTGGCCAGCAGCACGACCGACCTGGCCGCCATACAGGTGATCGGTTCGCGCGTGGTCAACGCCGTGGACGTCACCTCGACCGAGTCGGCGACCAATATCACGGCCGAAGAGATCGAACGCATGCCGGTTGAGCGCAACGTCACCTCGGTGGCATTGCTGGCGCCGGGCGTGGCGCAGGGCTCGGCAAGGTTCGGCGGCCGCTCCGCCGCCGGCCTTTCCTTCGGCGGTTCCTCGGTCGCGGAGAACGCCTTCTACGTCAACGGCCTGAACGTCACCGACTTCTACAATCGTGTCGGCTTCTCCGAGGCGCCGTTCGACTTCTACGGGGAATTCCAGGTCAAGACCGGCGGCTATTCGGTGGAGTTCGGCCGGACCACGGGCGGCGTGGTGAACGCCCTGGCCAAGTCCGGTACCAACGAGTTCCGCGGCGGCGCGAAGCTGGTCTGGGCCCCAGACGACTGGAGAGCGTCGCAACGCGACAGCTACCACGACGGCGATCGCTACATCACCCGCAGCAAGGACACCACCGACGACACCAAGCTCAACGCCTGGGCTTCGGGCCCGATCATCAAGGACAGGCTGTTCTTCTTCGCCATGTACGAGGGGAGACGGATCGAACCGGAAAACACCGACAATCTGGGTACCAGCTTCGACCGCGGCAAGTCCGATGACGGCTTCTGGGGGACGACGCTGGATTGGCAGATCACCGAGAACAACCTGCTCAATCTGATGGCGTTCTCCAACGAGAACCGCACCGACACCACCACCTACAAGTACGATTTCGACACCGACACGGTGGGCGATGCGCTCTCCGACGCGTACTCCGAAAGCGGTGGCACCAATTGGGCGCTGACCTGGAGTTCCTATCTCACCAATTCGCTGTCGATGAAGCTGATGCACGGCAGCATGGAGCGCAACAGCCTCACCGGTTCGCCCAACGATCCCGACTGCAACTCCGTCAGCGCTGGCAATGGCGTGCCCGAAGCCGGCGTTCCGCTGGGCTGCTCCAGCAACCTGAGCATCTACGACCGCAACGACGAGCGCGAGCAGACCCGTGCGGACTTCGAGTGGTCGCTGGGCGACCACCTGCTGCGCTTCGGCTACGACCGCGAGGTGAACACTTCCGACCTCAGCCAGAGATACTCGGGTCCCGGCGGGGTGGCCTACTCGGTCAGCACGACCACGCCGAACGCACAGATCCCCGACGCCGGCACCGTGCCGCCGGGCTACACCGAGTACGTGCGTGCCCGCCGCTACGAGCTCTTCGGCGAGTTCGAGTCGAACAACCAAGCCCTCTACATCGAGGACAACTGGTCGATCACGCCGAACTTCCTGCTGAACCTGGGCCTGCGCTACGAGGAGTTCGACAACAAGGACGCGGAAGGGCGCACCTATATCGAGATGGACGACATGATCGCGCCCCGCGTCGGCTTCTCCTGGGACTTCAAGGGCGACGGCACCACCAAGCTGTTCGGCAACGCCGGCCGCTACTACCTGCCGGTGGCCAACGTCATCAACATCAAGCAGGGCGGCGCGCTGCTGGACGAGCGGACGTTCTACGGCTTCGACGGCTGGGAGATCCACGAGCGCGACGGGGTCCAGTACGCGCTGCCGATTCTCGGGCCGCAGTTCGGCTTCAGCGACGACCAGGGCGACGGCACCGTCGGTGACCTGCGCGCCGAGGTCGACGCCGACATGGATCCGGTCTACCAGGACGAGCTGATCCTCGGTTTCCAGCAGGCATTGAATGAGGCATGGTCGTGGGGCGTGCGCGGCACCTACCGCAAGCTCAACAACGCCATCGACGACATCAACGTCACCGCCACCCACTGCGGCCGCGTCTCGAGTTCCTGGGTGATGGCCAACCCCGGCGAGGACCTCACCATCTGGGGCGACACCGATTGCGACGGCAGCGACGACGGCTATCTCACGATCGACACCTCCCAGGCCGGCTACTGGACCGAGGACGACCATTACGTCCTTGAAATCGATGATCAAGGTACGGCAGATCCGGAAGACGACGAACGTTCCTGGGAGTACACGCACTCGACGCCAAATGGCCAACGGGGCTGGGTCAAGCCGAAGCGCACCTACAAGGCGATGGAATTGCAGCTCGACCGCGCCTGGGACGGGAAGTGGGCCTTCAACGCGTCGTACACCCTGTCTTGGAGCGAAGGCAATGCCGAAGGCCCGGTCAACACCGACACCAACTTCGGCGATGCCGGCCGCACCGAGAACTTCGACGACCCGTTCGTCAACTACCGCGGCGACGGTCCACTGGCCAACGACCATCGCCACCAGATCAAACTGCGCGGCGCGTATGCCCTGAACGACAACTGGCGTGTCGGTGCGACCCTGGATGCGCGGTCGGGCGGCCCGATCACCGCCATGGGCGTAGGCAATCCGTACAACTGGAAGAGCTACCACAGCTATTTCGTGTGCACGGAGAACTGCACAGCGGACCAGACCTATCCGGGTGCGCTGGAAGGCGACACCTGGAACACCGGCGAGCGCGTGTTCGAGCACTCTCCGCGTGGCGGCGCCGGCCGGATGCCCTGGATCGTCGATATCGGTCTGAGCGTGGCCTACGAGCGCAGCTTCGGCGCCGTCGATTTCACGGCCAAGCTGGCGGTGTACAACCTGCTCAACAACCAGAAGACGGTCTGGGTATACCAGGACCTGGAGCCCGGCGTCGGCGACCGCAATGCGTTCTTCGGCAAGGAGCGTTTCCTGCAGGCGCCGCGCTACAGCCAGCTGACCCTGGCGCTGGCGTTCTGATCCGGCAGGCCGGGGCGCCCACGGGCGCCTCGGGCCAATCGCGACACTGCTTCGTGTTGCCCTCCTCGCGGCCGCGCTGTCGGCCGCTTTTTTTGGGGCTCCCGCTACCGGCATGGACGCTCGGAACGTGAACCTGACGACCGGCCTCGCTCCGTTGCCTGATGCCACAGGCCGCGCAGTGACTGGAATCGATGTTTCCCGTGAAAACGGCAGGGGGAATAGATTATTGACCGCCTACAGGGGTCGTGTTACACAGCAATGAAAGGGGGATGGCGGCCGGGAAGCAGTCACATGCATTCCGCACCGGCGAGAGAACTGGTGCGGGTCCCGGGGAAAAGGGCGAGCGCGTAATCCTGGTGTTGTCGCGTTTTTGGCGCGGGGCGTTCCATCGCGGTCGGGCGATCGCTGGACGGGCTGGCGTTCCAGGGCACGAGGTCGCTTTCGCGGTCGACGCCTCGAATGGCATGGCCACGCGCATGGCAGCGCGCGGCGTCGCCAACGTTTCGCAGCGCTCCACTTACCCAGGAAATCCCGCATGCCTACCGCATATCCGCGTTCGAAGCCGAGCCGTCTCGCCGCGGCCATCCTGGTCGGGCTGTTGAGTCCGGGGGTCGCCCTCGGGCAGGAGAGCCCGACCGATCCGCCGGAACCCGACGACCAGAGCGCGCCCCGGACGCTGGACACCGTGCGGGTGACGGGTTCGCACATCAAGCGCACCGAGGTCGAGAGCCAGCTGCCGATCACCGTGTTCCGGAAGGCCGACATCGAGGCGCAGGGCATCACCTCGGCGGAACAGTTGCTGATGTACATGAACGTCGCCGGCAATTCTTCCGACAACCTGTCCAGCAATGCCGGCATCGTCCACGAGGAGCAGCGCGGCAACAACGGCGTGTCCGGCGCCAACCTGCGCGGACAGGGCGCCGACGCGACCCTTGTGCTGCTCAACGGCCGCCGCGTGGCCACGCACGGCCTCAAGGGGCGGGCTGTCGACCTGAACTCCATTCCCTTCGCGGCCATCGACCGGGTCGAGGTGCTGCGTGACGGCGCATCGGCCGTCTACGGCACCGATGCCATCGGCGGCGTGATCAACTTCATCACCAGGCGCGACTACACGGGCGCGGAGGCTTCCGCGTTCGTCGACGTGACGGAAGCCGGCGGCGGCAACATCCATCGTGCCAACCTGCTGGTGGGCGGCGGCGACCTGGACACGGACCGCTGGAACGTCTTCGGTACGGTGAGCTTCAAGAAGAACGAGATCCTGCGCGGCACCGACCGCGATTTCTCCAACGCCTTCCAGCCCGAGCGCGGCCTGTCTCCCGACACCCGCGGTCCGCCGTTCGCGACGGTGTTCAACCATGACGGATCGATGATGGGCGGAGGCGTGCTCGATCCCGGGGACGGATCGCTGCAGGCGGCCGTCAACATCCTGAACCTGCCCGGCGCGGCCGGCTGCGAGAGCGGCGGCGACCTGATGGGGCCGTACGATCACCGCCTGTGGAACGTCCCCTCCTCGCGCTACGCCTGCGCTTGGGACTATCCCGCCGCGGCGGTCATCCAGCAGCCCCAGGAGAGCATCGATTTCATCGGCCGGGCGACCTTCAAGGTGTCGGACCGCCACGAGGCCTTCGTCGAGTTCGTCGGCTCCGACGTGGACGTCGAGAAGACCTTCGAGCCGAACCAGATCTCGTCGAGCACGTCGGAGACTGCCGCCTTCAACCCGGACACCTGGTATCCGAGCACCGGCGAATCCTACGACATGGTCTTCGACGCGCTGGCGGACTATTTCGGCGCCGACCAGCTCAGCTACGGCGACCGCATCGCCTATCGTTGGCGCTGCATGGCCTGCGGTCCGCGCCAGATCTCGACCAACACCAAGGCCTACCGGTTGCTGGCGGGGTTCGAGGGCCTGGTCGGGAGGTGGGATTACGCGGTCGGCCTGTCGCGCGCCTCCAGCGAATCGACATCGACGCTGGCCGGCGGCTTCCACTACACCGATGCCTTGCAGGAGGCCTTCGGCAGCGGCCTGCTCAACCCGTTCCTGCTGCCGGGGCAGGAGCAGTCGGCGGCGGCAATGGCGGCGCTCGAGGCCGGGTCGGCGACGGGCGTGGTGCTGTACGGCGGCGAGTCGGTCGTTACCCAGATCGACGCCGTCTTCTCCGGCGACGTGGGATTGTCGCTGCCCGGCGGATCGATCTACGCGGCCGCGGGCATCGACCTGCGCCGCGAGGAGTTCAGGTTCAATGGTGACGAGCGCGCCGACTTGCGGCCGGTCTTCAACGCGCCGTTCGACGACGCGAACATCCTCGAGGACGTCAGCCGCGACATCGAGGCGGTCTTCGCCGAGGTCTACCTGCCGGTCTTCGACAGCCTGGACGTCACCCTGGCCGGCCGCTACGACCGCTACGACGGCTTCGGCAGCACCACCAACCCGAAGGTGTCCTTCAAGTACCAGCCGCTCGATGCGCTCGCGTTCCGCGGCGCCTACAGCACCGGCTTCAAGGTGCCGTCCTTCAACCAGCTGTTCAACGGCGTCAGCGAGCTGCCGTACACCGGCTTCGACCTGGCCGATCCGGCCACCTGCCCGGGCGGCGTTCCCGATCCCGAGGTGCCCGGGTGCGAGTCGATCCAGCCCGACATGCTCTTCGGAGGCAAGGAGGACCTGCAGCCGGAGGAGTCCAAGCAGAAGAGCTTCGGCGTGGTGATCGCGCCGGTCGACTGGTTCAACATGACGCTGGACTGGTGGGACATCGAGCGCACCAACACGATCCAACCGGCGCGGACCGAGGTCCTGGTCGAGCACTACGACCTGTTCCAGGAGAACTGGATCCGCAACGCCGCCGGCGAGGTCGTCGCCATCGATCGCCGCTACATCAATTCGGGCGGCAGCCAGATGCGGGGCGTGGAGGTGGATGCCAACTTCATGGGCGAGCTGGCCGGCGGGCGCTGGAGCGTGAACCTCAACGGCAGCTATATCGACTCGTTCCGGACCAAGGGTGTCGAGGCATTGCCGTACACCGACAACCTGGTCGGCGACTACGTGCGCTACTACAACCTGCCGATCAAGTGGAAGCACACGTTGAACTTCAGCTACTTCCGCGGCGACTGGACCCACAGCCTCACCCAGATCTACCGCCACGGCTACAACGACGAGCCCCCCGTCAGCGTCAGGAACGACACCTACGTCCCGCCGCAATGGGAGCCCAGGGTGCCCAGCTACACCACCTACAACTACAGCGTCGGCTACACCGGCATCGATTCGCTGAAGGTGATATTCGGCATCAGGAACCTTCTCGACGAGGATCCGCCGTTCACCGCGCACCAGAACGACTTCGCCGCGGGGGCTGGCTGGGAACCGCGTGTCGCCGACCCGCGAGGGCGTGCCTATACCCTGCAGCTCGAATACAAGTTCTTCTGACAGGCAACGAATTGGACAGGACAGTGCGGCGCGCAGGCGCGCCAGGCCAGGGACCGCGCGACGTGTCCCGCGGGAAAGCGAAGCGGGGCGCAGCCGTCGGCCGCATATGCATGGCGGCGCTGCTTCTGGCGCAGGCGATGCACGTGGCGGTCGCCCGCGAGCCACCGGGCGGCGAGATGCGCCAAGCGGCGATCGACGCCGAGGTCGATGCTGCCTTCGCGCGCTTCGAACTGCCGGGCCTGGCGGTCGGTGTGGTCGAGGGCGGAGAGATCACCTACGTGCGGACCGCGGGGGAACTGCACGTGGGCGGCGGCGGGCCGGTCACGCCGGCAACGCTGTTCAAGATCGCCTCCAACAGCAAGGCGATGACCACGGCGCTGCTGGCGCGGCTTGTCGACCAGGGCAAGCTGGCCTGGGACGACCCGGTGATCGAGCACCTGCCGGACTTCCGCATGCACGATCCGTGGGTGACCCGCGAGATCCAGGTGCGCGACCTGCTGATCCACAACAGCGGCCTGGGCGCCGGCGCCGGCGACCTGATGCTGTGGCCGGAGCCGAACCTGTTCACCCGCGAGGACGTGATCGCCGGCATGGCGCACCTGAAGCCGATCCACAGCTTCCGTTCGCGCTACGCCTACGACAACACGCTGTACATCGTCGCCGGCGAGGTCGCCGCGGCGGCGGCCGGCGCCGAGTCCTACGAGGTGCTGTTGCGCCGCGAGCTGTTCGAGCCGCTAGGCCTCGAGCGCTGCCGCGTCGGCGAGTGGCGGCGCGACGAGGTGGGCGAGGTGGCGCAGCCGCACATCCGCATCGAGGGCCGCAACGTGCCGGTGCGCGAAGACGGCGAGGTGGTGGCGGCGGTGCCGATGGCGGCGGCGGGCGGGATTCGCTGCAGCCTCGACGACATGCTGCGTTGGGTGCGGATGTGGCTGCAGCCGGAGCGCGAGGGCCTGGTCGACGGCCGCCCCTGGCTGTCCGCCGAGCAGCGCACCGCGCTGTGGACCGCGCATACGCCGATGCCGCTGGGCCGGCGCCTGCGCGAGTGGGAGGGCGCGCGTTTCAATGCCTATGGCTACGGCTGGCGGCTCAACGACACCGACGGCCTGCTCAAGGTCTCGCATACCGGTACGCTGGCGGGCATGTATTCGGCGGTCACCCTGTTGCCGGAACTCGGCGTCGGCTTCGTGGTGCTGATGAACGGCGGCGGTTCGGACGCGCGCAGCGCGCTGGTGCAGGCGCTGTCGAAGCGCTTCACCGCGCCGGAGGAGGCGGACCGCACGGTCGGCGACTACGCCGACGCCATCGCCGCGGAAGCGGCGGCGGACAGGGACGATGGCGGCGCCTCGGCACCGGACACGTCGTCGCGGCAGGTCGCGGGCGTCGACGGCATGACGCCGTGGCTCGGCGTGTATCGCGATCCGTGGTTCGGCGAAGCGTCGGTCTGCCGGCGCGACGATGTCGTGCGCTTCGTCGCCGCCAGGTCGCCGATGCTGAGCGGCACAGTGATGCGGGTCGGCGAGCGCCTGCTGGTGGACTGGGACGATGTGAGCGTGGATGCCGAGGCCTGGCTGGCGTTCGCCGATGCGGACGATGCGAACGCGCCGCCGACGCTGGCCATGGCCAAGGTCGATCCGCAGGCGGACTTCAGCTACGACTACCAGGATCTCGCCTTCGTCCGCGTCGGCGAATGCCCATGAAGCCGTTGCCGTCCCGCTGGTGCATCGTGTTGGCCGCGGTCCTGCTGCCGGCGGCGTGCGCGCCCGTCGCGGACGGGCCGGCGGTGTCGCCGGCGCGCACGGCGGAGCAGGCGGGCCTGGTCGCGATCGATACCCTGATACCCGATATCCACCAGGACATCCGCTATGCCCGCAGCGACAACTTCGTCGGCGCGCCGATCGACGGCTACGAGGCGCCGCGCTGCTACCTGCTGCGGCCGGTGGCCGAAGCGCTGCAGCGGGTGGAGATGGCGCTGCGACCGCAGGGCCTGCGCCTGCTGGTCTACGACTGCTACCGGCCGGTGCGCGCGGTGCGGCATTTCATGCGCTGGGTGCAGGACGCGGGCGACCTGCGCACCAAGGCGGAACACTATCCGAACCTGGACAAGGGCGAACTCGTCCACGGCTACATCGCCGAGCGCTCCGGCCACAGTCGCGGCGCCACGGTCGACCTGACGCTGCTGCGCTGCGACGCGTCCGGGCGGGACTGCGCGCCGCTGGACATGGGCACCGGGTTCGACTTCTTCGATCCGCTCGCCCATACCGACAGCCCGAATGCCAGCGAGGCGCAACGGCGCAGTCGCCATCGCCTGCGCGCCGCCATGGAGCGGCACGGCTTCCGCAACTACGAGCGCGAGTGGTGGCACTACGGGTTCCAGCCGGAACCCTCGCCGGACGTCGCGTTCGACGTGCCGGTCCGCTGACGCGGAAGCGGGCTACCTCGTCGCCAACCACGCCCGCAAGACGCGCGACGCAACGCTCAGCCGTGCATTCCCAGCATCACGCGGTCGCCGCACAGCATGCGCATGTGCACCGCGGTGGGGAGGCCGGTGGAGGCGTGGCGTTCGCGGGCCAGGTCGTCGGCGCGGCCGAGGGCGGCGGGTTGCTTGAGATTGCGCTCGAGCGTGATGCCGGCGAGCTGGATGCGCCAGCCGTGCTCGTCCGGCTCGACCCCGATCAGGATGCGTTCCATCCTAAGTCTCCAGAAGTGAAATGCCCCAGCCCAGCTGGATGACTTGCTCAGGGTCGCGGCCGTGATTCCGTTGCGGAGCGGCATCCGTTGCCGACGCATGGACCGTGCTGCTGGGGCGTGGTGACATCTTCGCGAAACACCACGGCCGGCACAGTCGGCGAATGAAGGAAAAGCGTGTAGGAAAAATCCTACAGCGGTCGGCGGGCCCGCCCGCGGCGGCGACGGATCGCCGCAACTGCATTCACTTCGGAACAACGCCGGCGCGGCAAACCTTGGAAGCCGACCAAAGCCACGAGGAGCGGACATGGACCGGCAGGAACTCGACGCGCGCCTGGATGCCCTGGAACGCAAGCTGCCGCTGCTGCTGGACGAGTATCCGGACGAGGAGGACTTCTGGGCCGCGTTCGCCGAGGAGGCCGACGAGATCGGCGACGGCGCCGTCACTCCCGAGGACTCCACCCATGTGGAAGTCCGCATCGAAACGATGCTGGCCGCGGCCGGGGTCGAGCGGTGAGCGGAAGCCCGCGCCCGCGGACAATCTTAGAGCATGAATAAGCTGAACAGGCTCCAAGAAGGGTCGTGGTGCGTCATTGGCGCACATACGCCATTGATTTACATTGCGCCCTCGGCCTTCATTGAGGCCCGGCATTGGAGCAAGCCATGAAAGACGGCGTGTTCAGCGAACTCACGCAAAGCGTGAGCGAGATGGATGAGATTGTCCGCGGCGAGCGGGCACCGTCCCGTGAGTTCCATGTCGATCCAGTGGAGGTAAAGGAAGTCAGGGCCCTGACTGGCTTGTCCCAGGCCAAATTCGCAAAGGTCATCTCCGTAGAGGTAGGCACTCTGCGCAACTGGGAGCAGGGGAGGCGTTCTCCTACCGGGTCGGCTAAGGCTCTCCTGAAGGCTATCGAGAACGACCCGAAGCACGTCCTTAAGGCGCTCACATAGAACAGAGGGCTGCCTGCCACCTTGTTCGCAGGTAAGGATAGGAATTTTCCTAACCCCACTCGGACGGACGTGTTCGACTACATCGAGCGGTTCCACAACCCAAATGCATTTTGACAGCAGGAGGCAAGAAAAATGTCAAACGATTTTGATTTGCGTCGGAGACGGTTGTTGGGAGCAGGCGTTGGCTTGACGACCACGGGACTCGTGGTGCCGCATCTTGGATTGGGAGGACGGGCATTCGCGGCAGAGACTACCGGTTCGGCGCTCACGCCCGAGGTTTTGGCATCATGGCAATCCATACCCGTGTCCTTCGATCAAAGCGGGAAGCTGGTGTACCGATCGGATCAAGAGGGCAACCGGATCCCGGATTTCAGTTATGCCGGCTATCACAATGGCGAGCGGCCGCTTCCGAACGTACCGGTGAAGCGTAACATTCGACCCGTGCCAGGCGATAATACGCAAAACATTCAAAGTGCGATCAATGACGTTGGGGGATTGCCGAAGGATGCCAACGGGTTCCGGGGCACGGTGCTTATGGAAGCTGGAGAGTACGAGGTAACCGGCACAATTCATATCAGGAATTCAGGAGTAGTGCTGCGCGGGGTAGGCGATGGGGCGAATCAGGCCGATAATACGGTCATTCGTTCAGTCAGAAATAGTATCGATTCTGTGGTTCGTGTTAGTAAAACAGATACTGATTGGTTGGACCATATACCCGATACAAGAATAAATATTATCACTGATCTTGTGCCTGTAGGTGCAAGAACATTTCGGGTCGAAGATGCGGCTTCGCTTGCCGTTGGCGATAACATTATGATTGTGCATCCTTGCACTCAAGAGTGGCTGGAAGCGGTCGACGGCGGCGGGACCGCGTACGATCCTCCATGGGGATTATATACGGTTCCCATTGTCTATAATCGATTTATCGCCGCGATTTCCGGTAATCACATCACGATAGATGCGCCTGTATTCAATCACTTGAACAGGAATCTGTCTCAATGCTACTTGTATCGATGGGATGGAGATGGGCTGATTACGGAAGTTGGCGTGGAGAATCTCCGGATCGATATTGCATACACGGGTAGCCCGGATGAAGATGAAGATCACGCATGGAATGCAATCAAACTACTGAATGTTCAGGATTCATGGATAAAAAATTGCACGATGTTGCATTTCGGACTTTCCGGGGTCATTACGTATAGAGCCACCCGAGTGACCGTTGCCAACTGTAAGGCCATTGACCCGGTTTCAATTATTAATGGTAGCAAGCGCTATAATTTTAATGTTCAGGGGTCGTCTCAACAAATTCTATTCGTCGACTGCCTGGCAACGAAGGCAAGACACGCCTTCGTATCCAATGGAAACGCCACGGCTTCTGGCATAGTATTCCTAAGATGCACTTCACAGTATGGGTATTTGATGAGTGAGGGGCACAAGAAGTGGACGCAGGGAATGTTGTACGATGGCTTTACGGAGATAGATCCAAATAATAATGGCAATGCGCTCGGTTTCTACAATCGTGGCAGCTTTGGAGGAGGCCATGGTTGGGCTGCGGCGCACTCCGTGGCATGGAACGCTGTCGTACCCAGCGATCAGAATATCATCATCCAGAAACCGCCTACCGCTCAAAATTATGCCATCGGCTGTTTCGGTCACGTTACTGGGACGGGTTTCTTCGAACATCCTGCCGGTTATATCAAGGGAACTGACGAAGACGGCTTGAAGCCTGAATCGCTGTATCTTGCGCAGATCGATGAACGGCGTAGCACTTCCTACACGCATTTTCCCGTCATTCACGATGCCTACGTGCAAGGTGGTAGTTATTCTAATATCAACTTTGGCGGTAGGAACGTGCTCATGATAAAACATAGTGAGTATGATGAGTTCAAAAGATGGGCGTATTTGAAGTTCAATCTGGTTGGGGTTAACGCTGGCCGATTGAAAAATGTCAGGCTGCGCCTGTCCGCCAGACACATATCACCTGAGAATTCCGGTTTTCAGGGCGCTTGGGTGCGGGTGTATGCAGTAGCGGACACGAGCTGGGCGGAGGACACAATCACCTGGAGCAATAGGCCCGCTCTGCAAAGCGACGCCTTGGATAGCAGGCCGGTTGCCGGCCCAATGGCAGAATTCGAATGGGATGTCACGGACTGGGTTCGAAGTGAACTCGAGGCCGGGCGCACCCTGATTAGCTTGGCTCTGACGTGCGCCGGTTCTCGCAGTAGTCCGGTATATGCACATTCAAAAAATCAATCTGACGGCGTTGGACCGCAATTGCTGGTTGATGCAGGCTAAACAGTGGGTCAATACACATCGAAATATCCTTATGCAGGAACCAACATCCATCCATGTGAATTTTGCAGATCCGGCTAAGTGCATCAAGCTGTCGCTTCAAGTGGCAGGAGAGAGCCTCTACGGCAGATTCACAACCCGATCATCCGACGCAGGCTTGATGCCCGGGATCAGGTATTTAGACTCTTACCCCAACTGTCCGTGGAAACGGGGTAGAGCCCGTGCGGCAAGCCTGGGACGGGCAAATGGGGCGCCCCCAGCCAGCGTGTCAGCGCACGTGTGATTGCTGTGGGAGCGCCGCCGAGCGTGACTTGGCTAGGCCGCCAGTTGTGCCGGGACTCATGGTGGCGGCTGCGTTTTGGTAGTGCCGAATCGGGAACGGATTGCCGTGCGCGTGCCTTACAAAGCAAAAAAAGACCACCCGACTAGGGTGGCCTTTTCGCTAAAACCTGCAGTTTCATGGGTTTGTACTGGTGGGCGGTAGTGGGATCGAACCACTGACCCTTGCCGTGTGAAGGCAATGCTCTACCGCTGAGCTAACCGCCCGATCCGGTGCCGGGCGCGCTGGGCGCCGGCAGGCCGCGTAGTTTACGGGCGGGGCGGGGCGGGAACAAGCCGCCGGTCCACGGCCGTGCCTACTCCAGCTGGTCGCGGGCGTAGGTGGCGTCCAGGGCCTCCATCGCGTCCAGCGGCTCGATCGCGGCGGCCTTCTCGTAGGCGGCGGCGGCGGCGTCCTCCTTGCGCTCGCCGTGCAGCAGCATCAGCAGGTTGCCGTATTCGATGTGGGCGACCGGCGAGGCCGGGGTGAGCGCGAGCGCCTTCTTGATGTGGGCTTCGGCCTCGGAGGCCTTGGCGCCGTAGGTCAGGCCGCCGATCATGCCGCCGACCTTGCCGATGATCTCGGCGTGGTACAGCGCCATGGCGGTGTGGGCCTCGGCATGTTTCGGCGCCAGTTCCAGGGTGTTGTCGAGCGCGTCGCGGACCTTGCCGGCGATGCCCTGCTTGAGCGCCTTGGCGATGTTCAGGCCCTGGCTGTAGCGGCCCAGCGCGAAGGCGTGGCGATAATGGCTGTTGGCCTCGCCCGGCAGCGCCCCGACCGCTGCCTCGGCGATCTTCGCGGCCTGCTCGAAGCGCCTGAGCTTCTCGGCGTCGCTGTCGACCAGGTGGGTGGCGTGGATGCCCAGCGCCTTCACCGCGACCGAGGCGCCGATCGGGCCCAGCTGCTCGCCGGCTTCGAACGCCGCCTGGAAGTCGCCGCGATGGAACGCCCGCCAGGCCTCCTGCAGCGATCCCGCCAATCCCTTCGCGTCCACGCCCTTCGGCGCCGCCTTGCCGGCGGCCTGCAACAGCGCCGCGGAGCGTTTCTCGTCCGGCCACGGCTCGCAGTCGCCGGCATGCAGTTTCGGCCAGGCCTTCTTCAGCGCGTCGCCGGCATAGGCGTAGCCCTTGGCATCGAGCGGGAAGGGCGCCCAGGCGGTCTTGGCCATCGTCGGATCCTTGTGCGATGAGGGAGGATGGCAGCAGCATCCTGCCGTGGCCGGCGGGAGGCAAGCCCCGCCGCCGTAGGAGCGCGCCATGCGCGCGATGCCGCGGGCATTGTGCAGCCATGCGATTCCGTCCACCGGCGCGCCTTCCGGTTCGTGGCGGGACCGCCGATGACCGAGGCCGGAGACGCCCGCGGTATCGCGCGCATGGCGCGCTCCTACGGAAATTGGCTGCGGCTAGTGTGTTTGCTCGACCGCCGGGCGGCAGGCTGGGGCATCGAAACCGGCATCTTGCCGACCATTGGAGCCCGTCATGGCTGCATCGAAAACCGCAAACTTCAGCGCCGATCCGAACCTCCGCCACGCCTGGCTGGCGTCGCTGGGCCTGATCTCGGTCGCCCGCCGCGAAGCCGGCAATGCCGTCGCGAACGCCGCCGCCACCGCCGACCGCCTGCAGCGCCGCGCCGCCGGATATGCCGTGGATGTCCTCGACGTCGCCCGCGGCGGCGCGATCACCCTGCGCGAGCAGGTCGAACCGAAGATCGCCGGCTTCGGCGCCGAGGTTGAGGCGCGCCTGGCGCCGGTGCTCGAAAAGCTCGGCATCGCCGCGCCGCCGACCCGCAAGCCGGCTGCGCGCAAGGCCGCGCGCCGTGCGACCCCGCGCAAGACCGCGAAACGCGCGGCCACGCGCACCCGCGGCTGAAGAGGTCTCTCTCCACCGTCAGTGGACGTCGACGCCCCGCGAAAGCGGGGCGTTTGCGTTGGCGCCGCCCGGACGCGCTACAGGTACTTCAGCCAGCCGATATCGCGGCGCCGCGCCTTGAGCTGCGCGAACCAGCGCACCGCCGGATACAGCGCCAGCGCCAGCAGCGGGGTCGCCAGCCACAGGCCCGCCACGTGCGCGAAGCCGAACACCTCGCCCTGGTTCGCGCCCCAGGCGCGCAGGCACAGCAGGTACAGGCCCCTCAGCACGTACAGGTGCAGCAGGTAGAAGAACATCGGCGCGGCGCCGAACACGGCGACGAAGCCGAGCCGATGCGCGATGGCCGGCCGTTCGAACGCGCGCAGCAGCAGCAGGCCGATCCCCAGCGTCAGCAGCAGGAACAGCAGCGACGGCGGATACTTGGTGACGTTGAAGAAGCTCATCAGCGTCGCGCCCGCGCCGTCGCCGGCGATCCAGGGCGCGTCGCCGTAAACATTCAACGCACGTAGCAGCACGAAGCCCAGCAGCGCACCCGCGCCCGCGGCCACCAGCCGGCGCTGCCGCTGCGCCGCGCTGAAACGCGCCGAGAACCACGGCCCGGCGGCATAGCCCAGTGCGATCACGCCGATCCACGGCAGCAGCGGATACGAGGTGCGCAGGCGCAGGCCGTCGCCCACGGCCATCCACTCGCGCTGGTGCAGCACCGCCCATAGCGGTTGCCAGGCCGAGTCTTGCGCCACTTGCAGCCCATCCAGCAGGTTGTGCCCGGCGACCAGCAGCACGCCCAGCGCGACCAGCGCCGGGCGCGGCAGCCACAGCAGCGCGGCCAGCGCGATCATGCTCAGGCCGATCACCCAGATCACCTGCAGGTAGATCGTGTGCGGCGGGAATTCGAAGGTCCAGGCGAAGTTGACCAGGGTCAGTTCGAGCACGACCAGGAACAGGCCGCGCTTGAGCAGGAACGCGGACGCCGCTGCCGAACTGCGCTGCTTATCGCGATACAGGAAGGCCGACAATCCGGTCAGGAACACGAACACCGGCGCGCACAGGTGGCTGAGCATGCGGCCGAGGAACAGGCCCGTGCCGGTCTGTTCCAGCGCCATCGGATCCAGCACCTGGTAGTGCAGGTAGAAGGTCTCGCGCACGTGGTCCAGCAGCATGATCAGCATGACCGTGCCGCGCAGCAGGTCGATGGCGGGCAGGCGTTGCGATCGGGAGATCAGGGGCATGCGGGGAAGGGCGCTTCGTAGAGGAATCGTTATAAGATAACATTACCCGCCCTCTGCTTCGTCGATCGATATGACCTTTTCCCGACTGCGGCTCGTCGCGCTGCCGCTGCTGCTCGTCTGCATTCCCGCCCAGGCCCAGTCTCCTTCCGCCGATACCGCCGCGACCGACCTGGACGCGGTGCGCGTGGTCGGCCGCCGCGACTCCGGCGCCTACTACGCCGACGAGACCAGCGGGAGCAAGACCCATCTGCCGCTGCGCGAACTGCCGCAGTCGGTGCGCGTGCTCTCGCGCCAGACCATCGACGACCTCGGCGCGACGCGCCTGGACGACACGCTCGACTACGTCGGCGGCATCTCCCGCCAGAACGATTTCGGCGGCCTGTGGGACAACTTCGCCGTGCGCGGCCTGCCCGGCAGCGAGAACACCGGCAGCGCGATGCTGCGCAACGGCCTGGCCGGCAACCGCGGCTACAACGCGCCGCGCGACACCGCCAACCTCGAGCGCATCGAGTTCCTCAAGGGACCGGCCGCCGCGCTCTACGGCAGCAGCGAACCCGGCGGCACGATCAACCTGGTGACCAAGGCGCCGCAGTGGCGGCGCGGCACCGCCGTGGAGTTGTATGCCGGCAATCGCGACCGCTATCGCGCCGTGCTCGACACCACCGGCCCGCTCGGCGACGCCTTCGCCTATCGCCTCAACGCCGCCGCGGAGGAGGGCGGCAGCGTGCGCGAGCACGTCCGCAGCCGCCGTGCGTTCCTGGCGCCGGCGTTCACCTGGCGCCTGGGCGAGGCGACCACGCTCGAGTACGACGGCGAATGGCTGCGCCACGAGGTGCCGCTCGACCGCGGCGTACTCCAGGTCGACGGCAGGCTCGGCGCGGTGCCGCGCGAGCGGTTCCTGGGCGAGCCGGCCGACGGCGACATCCGGGTCGACAACCGCACGCACCAGCTGGTGCTCGATCACGAATGGGCGGAAGGCTGGTCCGGCCGGATCGCCGCCTCGCGCCGCACCACCGCGCTGCGCGGCCTCTCCACCGAGCCGTCGGCGCTGCAGGCCGACGGCCGCACCCTGTGGCGACAGCGCCGCCACCGCGACTACGCCTCCGAGGACACCGTGCTGCAGGCCGAACTGCGCGCCGAACTGGCCACCGGCGCACTGCGCCACGACCTGCTGGTCGGCGTGGAAACCTACGACTACGCCTTCGACCAGCACGTGCTGCGCGTGCGTCCCTCGGCTGCCGAGCCGTATGCGCTCGACCTCCTGCAGCCGGTCTACGGCCAGCCGCAGCCGGCGCCGCTGCCGTTCATCGATACGCGCGAGACGCAGCGCAACCGCGCGCTGTACCTGCAGGACGCGATCGGCCTGGGCGAACGCTGGCGGCTGCTGCTGGGCCTGCGCCGCGACGACCATCGGCAGACCCTGTACGACCATCGCCTCGGCACCCGCCACAGCCAGAGTCCGTCCGCCACCTCGCCGCGCCTGGGCCTGAGCTGGCTGCCGGACGCGCACTGGACGATCTACGCCAATGCCGGCAAATCGTTCCGCCCGAACAATGGCGCCGACGTCTGGGGCGGCAGCGACACCCGTTCGCCGCCGGCGCCGGAAACCGGCCGTGCGCTGGAGCTGGGCGCCAAGTGGCAGGCGGCCGATGGCCGGCTCGGCGGCACGCTGGCCCTGTTCGACATCGTCAAGCGCAACGTGCTGACCGGCGATCCGGACAACGAGGGCCAGCTGATCGCCGCGGGCCGGGTGCGCAGCCGCGGCGCGGAGCTGGACTTCGCCGGCCAGGTCACCGAGCACTGGCGCGCCAACGCCAGCGTCTCCTTCAACGACGTCGAGGTCGTGGAGGACAACACCCTGCAGCCGGGCCGTTCATTGATCAACGTGCCGCGCGTCAACGCCAGCCTGCTGGCGGTCTACGAACGTGCGCTGGGCGGCGGCCTGTACGGCATCGGCGGCGGCCTCACCCATACCGGCGCGCGTCCCGCCGAGGCCTACACCCGCGCCCAGGCCGAGGCCGGCGTCGCGCCGTCCGAGCTGCCGGCCTACACCGTGGCCAAGCTGACCGCGTACTGGCGGCCGACATCGGCCCTGCGCCTGTCGCTGGACGTGGACAACGTGTTCGACCGGACCTACTACACCAGCTCGGTCGCGGCCACGCCGTGGGTGTCGGTAGGCGAGGCGCGCACGCTGACGCTGGGTGCGCAGTGGCGGTTCTGATCCGTACGTTGCGGTCGACTGAAATGCATCCTGCGTGCCTGGCTACAGCGTTTCCGGTCGGAACCGCGACCTCCGGCTGACGATCTTGCCGGACGTCATGAACACGCCGTCGCCGGTGTCGCGCAGCGTGCGGGAACGCTCAAGCCGCCGCAAGCCTGCGGCTCGCAAGCGGCGACTTTCGCCCCCCTCAATCCCTTTCTTCGAAGGGGGAAGACAAGCGCAGCGGAAGCAAGCGAAATTCGTTCCGTTTTCGAACGAGGCACCAAAAAAGGCCTGCATTGCTGCAGGCCTTTCGGTAATCCGTGGTGGCCGGGGACGGAATCGAACCGCCGACACGGGGATTTTCAATCCCCTGCTCTACCAACTGAGCTACCCGGCCGGGTGACGCGACGCGGACGGGCCGTGTGCGAGGGCGGCATGATACGAGGCCGGGGCGCGGCCGGCAAGCCGGCTGGAGGCTGAATGCCGGGCGGCATCGACTCGCCCGTGATGCGTCCGGGCGGCATCATCACATGACTCATGATGCCCGACGGGCAGGGAGTCGACGATGAAACGGATTCTTTCCATCGTGTTCGCAACGTTCGCGCTCGGCGGCTGCGCCAGCACCGGGATGAGCGACGCCGAGAAGCTCGAGTTGTACCGCGACAACGCCGGCGAGCCGGTGCCGCATTTCCGGTTCTTCGGCCGGATCAACGGTTGGACGCCGCTGGGCGACAGCGCGGTGGCGGTCTGGACCAAGCCGCGCGAGGCGTATCTCCTGGAGTTGTCCGGGCCGTGCCCGGACCTGCCCTACACCCCGGCGATCTCGCTGACCAGCAACATGAACCAGGTGTACGCGCGCTTCGACAAGGTGATGGCGCTCAACCGCAGCTCGATCCAGATCCCGTGCCACATCCGCGAAATCCGTCCGCTGGACGTGAACGCCATACGCGAGGCCGAGCGCCAGCTCCGCGACGCCGACGCGATGCCGGCGGATCAGCCGGACGGCGGCGTGCCGGAAGATTCGCCCGGTTCCGGCACGTAGCCGGCCGGCTTGTCGGTGCCGCCCTCGAACAGGAATTTTTCCATCTCCTTCTCGAGGAAGGCGCGGTGCTTGGGATCGAGCGGCGAGAGTCGGTTCTCGTTGATCAGCATGGTCTGGTGCGCCAGCCACGCGCTCCAGGCGGCCTTGCCGATGCCGGCATAGATACGCTTGCCGAGTTCGCCGGGCCAGGGCACGAAATCCAGGCCTTCGGTCTCGCGTTGCTCGTATTGGCAGAACACGGTGCGCATCGGATCGGTCCCGGAAAATTGCTGGCCGCCATTGTAGAGCGGAGCTCGCTCCGCTGCTTTTCTTCCGGGTCGTCCGCGCAAATCCCGCTCCGCGGGCGATGCGCGGCATCGCGGCCGGCAGCGGCAGGCAAAACGCTTCTGCGCAAAGGGCGGCATAATGTGGCCGCGGGCGTGGCCGGCGGGATGGAGTCGATGGATGGGCTGCGTTCGCCACCCGTACCGGCGGGGCGGCAGCGGGTGCATGACGTACACGTCCATTCGACCCCCGTCAGGAGGGTGAGCATGAAACACATCTCGTTGCTTCTTGGATCGATCCTCGTTCTGGGCGCCTGTGCCAGCACAGACCGGCTGACCGACAGCCAGCGCATGGAGATGTACCGCTCCAGTGCCGGCGAACCGGTGCGCGACTTCCGGTTCTTCGGCAGCCTCAATGGCTGGACCCCGTTGGGCGAACGCGCTCTGGTGGTGTGGACGCGTCCGAACGAAGCCTATCTCCTGGACCTGGCGGGACCGTGCCAGGATCTGGGCTTTGCTCCCGCGATCAGCCTGACCAACTTCTCGGGACAGGTCTCGGCGCGCTTCGACGACGTGATCGTGCGGGGCGGGGGCTCCGACATCGGGCGCATCCCGTGCCGCATCCAGGAGATCCGTCCGGTCGACGTCAAGGCGGTCAAGGTGGCGGAGCAGGAACTGCGCGAAGCGAACGTGGAGGAGCGGCAGCGGCAGCCGGAGCAGGACTGACCAAGGGAATGCTGCTGCTTCTACGGCGGGTGCGGCGCGTCGTCCGCCGGGCCGCTCTCGCGCTCCAGCAGCTTGCGGATCGGCGACGGGATGCCGAGCGTGCCGAGTTCGGCCGGGGCGACCCAGCGCAGGTCGCCGTCGTCGCGCACCGCCGTCCGCGGCGCGACCGGGCGCCAGTGCAGCGGATGCAACTGCAGCCGGTAGTGGGTGAAGCCGTGGGCGATGGATGCCAGCGCCCGGCCGTTGTCGTAGTCGTCGTCGACATGCGAGCGGAACCAGTTGCGCGCCGCGTCGTGGTCGGCGGCCTCGGGCAGTGACCATAGCGCGGCCCAGATGCCGGCCGGCGGGCGCCGCTGCAGCAGCACGCGGCCATCGTCGTCCTGCAGCAGCAGCACGATGGCCTCGCGTTCGGGCAGCGGCTTGCCGGGCTTCGGGGTCGGCAATTCGGGCACGCGGCCGGACTGCAGCGCTGCGCAGCCCTCCCGTAGCGGGCACGGCAGGCAGGACGGATCGTGACGGGTACACAGCGTGGCGCCGAAATCCATCTGCGCCTGGGTGTAGTCGGCGAGCCGCGCGTCCGGCAGTTGCGCCTCGGCCAGTTGCCAGAGGCGCTTCTCGACCTTCGGTGCGCCGGGCCAGCCCTCGACGCCGTGCCAGCGGCACAGCACGCGCTTGACGTTGCCGTCGAGGATCGGGAAACGATCGCCCCATGCCTGCGACAGTATGGCGCCGGCGGTGCTGCGGCCGATGCCGGGCAGGGCGAGCAGGGCGTCGAAGTCGCGCGGCAGGTCGCCGCCGTGCCGGTCGACGCAGATGCGCGCGGCCGCGTGCAGGTTGCGCGCGCGGGCGTAGTAGCCCAGGCCGGACCAGAGCGCCAGCACGTCGTCCAGTGCCGCCGCGGCCAGCGAAGGTACGTCCGGAAGCGCGGCGACGAAGCGTTCGAAGTAGGGCGTCACCACCCGCACCTGGGTCTGCTGCAGCATGATCTCCGACAGCCACACGCGGTACGGCGTGCGCGGGTGCTGCCAGGGCAGGTCGTGGCGCCCGTTGACGTCGAACCAGGCCAGCAGCCGGGCGGCGAAGTCCTGGTCCTGCTGTGCGGTCATGGGTTGGCGCCTTCGGTCACGCCGTCGTCTTCCAGTTCGATCTCGACGCCGTGCAGGATGGCGCCGGAGATATCGATCCGCGGTGCTTCGATGCGGCCACGCAACGGCGGCAGCGGCGAGTCGCCGCTGCCGGCATCGATCCAGGCGGCGAGTTCGGGCACGCGCAGGCGTCCGTCGAAGCGGGCGCCGTCGCGCTCGAGCCGCAGCGCGACCGGATCGGTCAGCGCGAGCGTGCCGCGGTACCGCAGTTCGAACGGCAACGGTGCCTGTGATGCGCCGAGCGGCGGCGGCAGTGCCGGCCAGGCCTCGGGCCAGTCCGCCAGTTCTCCCTGCAGCGCGAGTTGCAGCCCGTCGGCGAAGCCGATCGCGCCGCGCGCGCGCAAACGCGGGATCAGTTCCCGGCCACGCAGGGTCAACGCAGCCGGCCGCAACTGCAGCCCGCCGTCGGCGAGCGCCCCTTCTGCGGCGAAGCCGAACACGAACGGCTGCGCGCCGGCGCCGGACAGGTAGCGCGCGCGCGACGACAGCCGCAGCTGCCGCAGTCGCAGCCCGGCGTCGTCAGTGGCTGCGGACGATCCCGGGGACGGGCCCTGCAAATGCGTCGACAGGACGATGGTCGACGGCAGTTGCCAGCCGTCGCCCTGCGGCGAGATCTCGCCGGCGATGCCGACGCCGGCGTCCGCCGACGGCCGGGTCATGCTTGCGTGCAGGTCGAACGGTGCCTGCAGCGTGCCGGCGACATAGCGGCCGCGGGCGTGCGCCCGCAGCGCACGATCGGCGGCGAATTCCGGCAGGTCGAGGGCGATGCCGTCCACTCGCCAGGCGTCTCCCGACACGCGTCCGTCGACGACATGCAGTCCGCCCCGCAGCGTGGGTGGCGGGCCTTCGCCCGGTGGACGCGCCGACCACCAGCGCCGGAATGCCGCCAGTCCGACGACCGGTGCATCCAGTTCGATCCGCTCGATCGCGAGGTCGGCGCCGCGTGCGCGCAGCGTCGACCATGGCACCGACACCAGCACGCGGTCGGCGCTCAGCAACGGCTCCGGGGCGCCGGGTTCGCGGGCGACCACGCCGCGCGCCACCAGCTGCGGCGTGCCGCGCAGGCGGTAGTCGAACGCCTCCGCGGTGATCTCCAGTCCCAGCGCGGCGCCGGCCCTGTCGAGCACCATCGGTCCCAGGACGTCCGCACGCATCAGCCAGCGCAGCAGCAACAGCGCCACCAGCAGCAGCGCCGCGATCACGAGCAGCGCGATCGCGCCGCGCCGCTTCACCCCACGCCCATGGCGTTGGCAGGCCCTAGCGCTTCGGGCAGCAGCGCGTCGACGAAGGCCTCGGCGTCGAACACCCGCAGGTCCTCGGGCTGCTCGCCGATGCCGGCATAGCGGATCGGGATGCCGAACTCGCGCGCCAGCGCGAACACCACGCCGCCCTTGGCGGTGCCGTCCAGCTTGGTCACCACCAGCCCGGTGACGCCGGCGGCGGCGTGGAACTGCCGCAGCTGCGAGATCGCGTTCTGCCCGGTGGTGCCGTCGACCACCATCAGCACCTCGTGCGGCGCGGCCGGGTCGACCTTGCCGAGCACGCGCTTGATCTTCCCCAGCTCCGCCATCAGTCCCTGCTGCGTGTGCAGGCGCCCGGCGGTGTCGGCGATCAGCACGTCGGCGCCGCGCGACTTCGCCGACTGCAACGCATCGAAGGCAACCGAGGCGGCGTCGGCGTCCTGGCCCTGGGCGACGACGGCCACGTCGTTGCGCTCGCCCCAGGCCTGCAGCTGCGCGACCGCGGCGGCGCGGAAGGTGTCGCCGGCGGCGAGCATCAGCATGTGGCCCTCGTCCTTGAAGCGTTTGGCCAGCTTGCCGATGGTGGTGGTCTTGCCGACGCCGTTGACGCCGACGGTCAGGATCACGAAGGGTCTGGCGCCGGCATCGATGACCAGCGGCCGCGCCACCGGCTGCAGCAGGGCGATCAGTTCGCCGCGCAGCGCGGTCAGCAGCGCCGCGGCATCGGCGAACTCGCGCGCCTTCATCCGTTTGCGCATCGCTTCCACGAGCTCGGTGGTGGCGGCGACGCCGACATCGGCGGTCAGCAGCGCGGTTTCGATTTCGTCGAGCAGATCGTCGTCGAGCTTCGGATTGCGCGCGAACAGCCCGCCGAGGTTGCGGGCGAAGCCGCCGCCGCGCAGGCGTTCGCGCCAGCCGGACTTGCCCGATGCCGCAGCGGGCGCGGCCTCGGATTCGCGCAAGGCGGCGCTTGCCGCGGCAGCCGCCGCCACCGCGGCGGCGCGGTCCTCGACCGGCGGGGCGGACGGAGCAGGGGCCGGAGCAGGAGTCTGAGCAGGAGCGGGTTCGACCGGGGCAGGAGGCGGCGCCTCCGTCGTCTGCGCATCGTCGCGCGGCGCCGGCCGGTTGTCGGGGAACGCAGCGGCGAGTTCCTCGATGCTCAGGCGGCGCTTGCTGTCTTCCGGCTTGACCGGCTCGGGTTTGTCGCGTCGAAACCAGCTGACCATGCGGCCGTGACATCGTGGATGGGGGACAATGGCGCGCATGGTAGCACCCGCCCCCGTGACAATCCGGCAGACGACATGCGCGCCAGGACGCCGCGCATGAGCGGCAACGTGCGCATCATCGGCGGCCGCTGGCGCGGCACCCGTCTGCCTATCACCCGCACCGGGATGCCGGCTCCATCAGATCGCAGTCGCCGGTTGCTTCAGTCGTGTACCAGCGCGCGGTAGGCGCGCGGCGGCATGCCGACGGTGAACTTGAACTGGCGCGCGAACGCGCTCTGGTCGGAGAAACCGCAGGCCTGGCCGATCTCGGCGATGCTGGCGTCGAAGTGCAGCAGCCGCATCGCCTCTTCGATCCGCAGCTTGGTCAGCAGTTGCTGCGGGGTGAGCTGGAACACGCGCTTGAACAACCGTTCCAGTTGGGCCACGGACACTTCCGCGATGTCCGCGAGCTTTTGCACCCGCAGCGGTGCGCTGTAGTGGGCCTGCATGTGCTCGACCGCGCGCTGCAGGCGGCCGTAGGAGGAGTGGCGCCGGTCCGGCGCGCCGAGGTCGCGGGAGATCCCGACCAGTCCGATCACCCGGCTGTCCTTGTACAGCGGGTGCTTGAAGGTCAGGCACCATCCGGGCGCACGGTTGGCGTACAGATGGAGTTCCAGTTGGTTCTCGATCGTTTCGCCTGCGAGCGCTCGCTCGTCCTGCACCATGTAGCGGGTGCCCAGCCGCTTGGGGAACAACTGTAGCGGCGTCCTGCCGACGAGATCGGCGCGGTTGCGCGCGCCCAGCCGGTTCACCAGGGTCAGGTTGACGTGGGTGTAGCGGCCCTGGCGGTCCTTGATGAAGAACACCACATCGGGCAGCGCATCGAAGAGATGCTGCAGTTCGTCCGGTTCGATTTGAAAGCCGATGGCGGCGGCTCCAGAAATTATGCTGCATTGCGTCAGGACCAGCGTGCTCCAATTGCTTTCCCGATCTTGGAAACAAGCCGGAAGGCGTCGCGACGTTCTTCTCGATTATGCATATTTCCGCATCCGTCGTGGGGAGGGTGTCCTAGCGCGGAAAGGCGCCGCGGCTGGAAGATGACGGCATGCAGAGCCTGACCGTCATCGACTCCCATACCGTCGGCGAACCCACGCGCGTGGTGCTGTCCGGCTTTCCCGGACTCGGCGGCGGCAGCCTGGCCGAGCGCCGTGCACGCTTCCGCGACGCATTCGACCATTGGCGCAGCGCCATCGCCTGTGAACCGCGCGGCTCCGACACCATGGTCGCCGCGCTGTTGCAGGCGCCGGTGGATCCGCGTTGCTGCACTGGCGTGATCTTCTTCAACAATGTCGGTTATCTGGGCATGTGCGGTCACGGCACCATCGGACTGACGCGTACGCTGGCGCACCTGGGCCGGATCGGCCCGGGCCGGCACCTGATCGAGACGCCGGTCGGCGTGGTCGGAGTGGAACTGCATGCCGACGGCCGGGTGTCGATCGATAACGTCGAAAGCTATCGCGCCGCGACCGGGGTGACTGTCGAGGTTCCCGGTTACGGGACCGTGGTCGGCGACGTGGCCTGGGGCGGCAACTGGTTCTTCATCACCGCGCAGTCCCCGGTGCCGCTGGATTTCGCGCACCGGTCGGAACTGAGCGCTTATACCCTGGCGATCCAGCGTGCGATCGATGCGGCGGGCATCGGCGGGGGCAACGGTGGCGTCATCGACCATATCGAGGTCAACGGCCCCGCGCCGGACGGCTCCGGACAGGCGCGCAATTTCGTGATGTGCCCGGGCGGCGCCTACGACCGTTCGCCCTGCGGTACCGGCACCAGCGCCAAGCTGGCCTGCCTGGCCGCCGAAGGCAAGCTGGCCGAAGGCGGAATCTGGGTGCAGCAGGGCATCCTGGGCAGCGCGTTCGAGTGCGCCTACCGCAAGGGCGAACGCGGTGTCTTGCCGCGGATCACCGGGCAAGCCTGGATCACCGGCAGCGCCGAGATCCTGATCGAGGGCGACGACCCTTTCGCTTGGGGGATCCGCGGGGGCGCCGCGCAGGCATGAGGGAGTTCGACCTCATCGTCGTCGGCGCCGGCATCATTGGCGCCAGTTGTGCCGAGCGGGCGGTGGCCGGCGGGCGCAGGGTGGCCATTGTCGAGGCGGATGTTGCCGGCGGCGGGGTCACGGCGGCGTCGATGGGGCACCTGGTGGCGATGGACGGCGATCCGGCGGAGCTGGCGCTGGCCCGCTATTCGCTCGGGTTGTGGGCAGGATTCGAAGGGCTCGCCGCCGCCGATTTCAGCCGTTGCGGCACCCTGTGGGTGGCGGCCAACGAGACCGAGATGGCGGCGGTGCCGGGCAAGATCGCGCGCTTGGGCAAGGCCGGCATCCATGCCGAACGGATCGATGCCGGGCGCCTGCGGGAACTGGAGCCGCATCTTGCGCCGGACCTGGCCGGCGGCCTGCTGGTCCCGGGCGAGGGTACGGTCTATCCGCCGCGCGCGGTCGCGTGGCTGATCGGGCGCTGCATCGATGCGGGCGCGATCCTGGTGCGCGGCCGCCACGTGCTGCGTGTGCTGCGCGACGGCGTGGCGCTGGACGACGGCGCCGTGCTGCGAGGGCCGGTGCTGGTGGCGGCGGGGGCCGCCAGCAACGCACTGCTGCCGGAATTGCCGATGCACGTCCGCCGCGGGCACCTGGTCATCACCGACCGTCATCCGGGGTTGCTCCGCCACCAGGTGCTGGAACTGGGCTATGCCGACAGTGCGCATGGCGATGCCGAGGTCAGCGTGGCGTTCAACGTGCAGCCGCGTCCGACCGGGCAGTTGCTGATCGGTTCTTCGCGCGAGCGGCGCGAAGCCGGACCGGAAGTCCATCCGTCCGTGCTCCGGCGCATGCTGGAGCGCGCGTTCCGCTACCTGCCGGTGCTGCGTGGGCTGCAGGCGATCCGGGCCTGGACGGGGTTGCGCCCGTGCACCGCCGATGGCCGCCCCTACATCGGGGCGGTGCCCGGGCGCGCGGACTGCTGGGTGGCGACCGGGCACGAAGGACTCGGCGTGACTGCCGCACCGGGCACGGCGCGCCTGCTGCTGGACCTGATCGACGGACGGCACCCCGCGATCGACCCCGCTCCCTACGATCCCGCGCGGGTGGCGGCATGAACGCGCCGTCGCCCCCGATCCGCCTGCGCATCGATGACCGCGAGATCTCGGTCGTGGCCGGCAGCAGCGTGGCCGCGGCGATCGCGCATGCCGGCGGCACCGCCCGCGATTCCTGCGGGGGGCAGCGGCGCGCGCCGGTGTGCGGCATGGGGGTGTGTTTCGAATGCCGGGCGACGGTCGACGGCCGGGCGCAGCAGCGGACCTGCCTGCTGCCGGTGGCCGAAGGCATGGAGGTGCGCACGCATGGCTGATCGGCGCCACCATTGCGATGTCGCCATCGTCGGTGCCGGGCCCGCGGGGTTGTCGGCGGCCCGCGCCGCGGCGTCGCATGGTGTGCGGGTGATGCTGATCGATCCGCAGCCGGTGCCGGGCGGGCAGGTCTGGCGCAACGACGTGCGGCACGGCGCGCCCGGACCTGCGCGCTCGCTGCGGCGGGAACTGGCGGCGGCGGGTGTTCCGATGCTGATGCAGTCCGAGGTTGCCGGCCATGCCGGCAAGCGCCTGTTCGTGCGCAGCGGGCAGGTGGCGGTGACCGTCGACTACGGGTCGCTGGTGCTGGCGACCGGGGCGCGCGAACTGCTGCTGCCCTTTCCCGGATGGACGCTGCCCGGCGTGACCGGTGCCGGCGGCGCGCAGGCGCTGGCCAAGCAGGGCTGGCCGATGCGCGGGAAACGCGTGCTGGTGGCCGGCAGCGGCCCGCTGTTGCTGGCGGTCGCCGATACGCTGCACCGCCACGGCGCCCGGGTCCTCGGCATCCACGAGCAGGCGTCCATGCGCGCGCTGTCCATGTTCACCGCCGGATTGTGGCGCTGGCCGGGCAAGGCCGTGCAGGCGGCGCGCCTGCGCCTGTCGTTGTGGAGCGTGTCCTATCACGCCGGCAGCCATGTGCTGCGTGCCCTGGGCGACGAGCGCCTGCGTGCGGTGGACCTGCGTATCGGCGGGCGCACCGCGACCGTGGAATGCGACCAGCTTGCCTGCGGTTTCGGGCTGGTGCCCAACATCGAGCTGGCGCAGGCCATGGGGTGCGCGCTGGACGGCGGCGGCCCGCATGCGCACGTGCTGGTGGACCGGTGGCAGGGCAGCAGCGTCAAGTGCGTGTTCGCCGCGGGCGAGGCCTGCGGCATCGGCGGCCTGGACTGCGCCTTGGCCGAAGGTGCCATCGCCGGCCATGCGGCGGCTGGGCGGCGCGAGGCCGCACGCGCGCTGTTACCGCGGCGCGCGCACGCGCGCCGTTTCGCCACGGCATTGAACCGTCGTTTCGCGCTGCACGACGGCCTGCGTGCGCTGGCCGAGCCCGACACCATCGTCTGCCGCTGCGAGGATGTGCGGTTGTCGGCGCTGTCCGCCTGCGCGCCGGGCCGCGAAGCCAAGCTGCTGACCCGCTGCGGCATGGGCGCCTGCCAGGGGCGTGTCTGCGGCAGCGCATTGGCCGAGTTGGGCGGCGCCACGCGAGACGGCTTCCGGCCCCCGATTTTTCCCGTTCCGCTGGAGGTGCTGGCCGGTTTCGGCGGCGGACTTCCAGCGGACTCATCCCAGGAGTTGTGAAATGAGCAAGCGCATGTGGCAGGGCGTGATCCCCGCACTCACCACCCCCTTTGCCGAGGACGGACAGGTCGACCACGCGTTCCTCGCCAAGCATGCACAGTGGCAGGTCGAAGCCGGCTGCATCGGCGTGGTCCCGCTGGGTTCGCTGGGCGAAAGCGCCACGCTGACCTTCGACGAGAAGGTCGCGATCGTGCGCACCCTGGTCAAGGCGTTGGGTGACACGCCGGTGATCCCGGGGATTGCCGCGTTGTCCACCGATGAGGCGGTCGAACTGGCCAGGGCGGTCGAGGCCGAAGGCGCGCGCGGGCTGATGATCCTGCCGGTCTACGCATATTCGACCGACTGGAAGGAAATGAGCGCGCACTTCCGCGCGGTTGCCAACGCCGCCAGGTTGCCGATCCTGCTCTACAACAACCCGGTCGCCTACAAGACCGACTTCAGCGCGGCGCAGATCGTGGAACTGGCCAACGAGTTCCCGCAGATCGAGGCGGTCAAGGAATCCTCGGGCGACATCCGTCGCCTGGCCGAGATCCAGGAACTGTCCGGCGACCGTCTGGTGCTGATGACCGGCATCGACGACGCCATCGTCGAAGGCCTGGCGATGGGCGTGACCGGGTGGATCGCCGGCCAGGTCAATGCCTATCCGCACGAATCGGTGGCGCTGTTCGAGCGCGCACGCGATGGTGGGTATGACGCGGTCAAGGACCTGTACAGCTGGTTCTTGCCGCTGCTGCGGCTGGATACCGTGCCGAAGTTCGTGCAGCTGATCAAGCTGACCCAGCAGTGCGTGGACTGGGGCAACGAGCGCGTGCGTGCGCCGCGCCTGCCGGTCGAAGGCGCCGAGCGCGAGGCCGCGCTCGGCGTGATCGAGCACGCGAACAAGAACCGTCCGACGCTGTGACGATGAGCGGACGTCAACAGGTTCTGGTGGCGGGCGCATGGCGCGATGAGGTTGAACCGATCGGCGAACTGCGCGCACACAATCCGGCGACCGGCGAGCCAATCGGCCCTGCGTATCCGGTCAGCGGCCGCCGTGAGGTGGAAGACGCGGTGGCGGCCGCGGTGGCGGTGGCGGAGACATTCTCCGCCACCGACCCGGAGCGGATCGCCGCCTTCCTCGAAGGCTATGCAGACGGCATCGAGGCCGAGGCCGATGCGCTGGCCGAGGTGGCCAATGCCGAAACCGGCCTGCCGGTATCGCCGCGCCTGCGTGACGTGGAGCTGCCGCGCACCACCGGCCAACTGCGCCAGGCCGTGCGTGCGGTGCGCGAGTGGAGCTGGGCGGATCCGGTGATCGACACCGCCGGCGGCCTGCGTTCGGTGTTCGGTCCGCTGGGCAAGCCGGTCACGGTGTTCGGGCCGAACAACTTTCCGTTCGCATTCAACGCCATCGCGGGCAGCGATTTCGCCTCGGCCATCGCCGCGCGCAATCCGGTGATCGCCAAGGTCCATCCGCTGCATCCGGGCACCAGTGAGAAGCTGGGACGGATCGCGCATGCGGCGCTGGTGGCCGCCGGGCTTCCGGCTGCGGCCATCCAGCTGCTGTACGGGGTGGACCCGTCGTGCAGCGACCTGCTGGTCGGGCAGGGCGCGATCGGCGGGGTCGGCTTCACCGGCGGACGTTCCGGCGGGCTGGCGTTGAAGGCGCAGGCCGATGCCGCCGGCGTGCCGTTCTATGCCGAGATGTCCAGCATCAATCCGGTGTTCCTGCTCGAAGGTGTGCTGGAACAACGCGGCGAGGCGCTGGCGCAGGAATTCTTCGCGTCCTGCACCATGGGCAGCGGGCAGTTCTGCACCAATCCGGGGCTGCTGGTGGTGCCGCGGACGGCGGCGGGCGACGCTTTCGTCGCCGCAGCGGCATCGAGGTTCGACGCCGCGCCGGAACAGGTGCTGTTCTCCGGCGACGGCAAGCGTCACCTCAATGCCGCCGTCGATGCGCTGCGGGCCGCAGGTGCCGAACGGATCGCCGGTGGCGGCGACCCGGACCGTCCGGGCTACTGGGTGCGGCCGGAACTGCTGGCCGTCGACGGTGCGCGCTTCCTGGCCGATCCGGCGAGCCTGCAGACCGAAGCATTCGGGCCGGTCGGCCTGGTGGTGCGCAGCGACGGCCACGAGCAGGCGCAGGCGATCGCACGCGCGTTCGAGGGCAACCTGACCGCGACCCTGTATCGTGCCGCCGACGGTCGCGACGATGCCGCCGCTTCCGCGTTGATCACGCTGCTGCGTCCACGCGTGGGCAGGCTGATCGTGGACAAGATGCCGACCGGCGTGGCGGTCAGCCCCGCGATGAATCATGGCGGGCCGTATCCGGCCACCGGCCACCCAGGCTTCACCTCGGTGGGCATGCCGGGATCGATCCGCCGTTTCGCCGGTCTGCACAGCTACGACAACGTCCCCGATGCGTTGCTGCCGCCGGTGCTGCGCGACCGCAACCCCGGGGGAGTTTGGCGCCGGATCGACGGCGAGTGGAGTACGGGCGACGCGGGGGCGGCCGGATGAGCGGACAGATCGGTCATCTGCAGCGCGATACGGCGTTGGCGGGGCTGTCGCCATGGGCGCGGTGCGCTCCGCCGATTTCCGCCGACGAGTACCGGCAGCGCATCGAGCGCGCGCGGGCGTTGATGCGCACGCAGGGCGTTGATGCGCTGCTGGTCGGTGCCAGTGCCTCGTTGCGTTATTTCGCCGGCGTGCCCTGGAGCGCGAGCGAGCGGCTGGTGGCGATGCTGGTGACCGCCGATGGCGATCCGCTGCTGGTTTGCCCGGCGTTCGAGGAAGGCTCGCTCGACGCGGTGCTGGAGATCCCGGCCGGCAAGCGCCTGTGGGAGGAGCACGAGGATCCGTACGCGCTGATCGCACAGGCGATGGCCGAGCGTGGCGCGCGCACGCTGGCACTGGATCCGGCAATGGCGTTCGCGGTGCATACCGGCTTGCGCGCGCACCTGGCCGCGAACGCCATCATCGATGCCGTCGCGATCGTCGATGGCTGCCGGATGTGCAAGTCGCGAGCCGAGCTGGCGCTGATGCAGCAGGCCTGCGACATGACGCTGCAGGTGCATCGACTCGCGGCAGGCATCGTCCGCGAAGGCATCGGCAGCGACGAACTGGTGCGCTTCATCGACCAAGCGCATCGCGCGCTGGGCGCCGACGACGGCTCGACCTTCTGCATTGCCCAGTTCGGGCATGGCACCGCTTATCCGCACGGCATTCCCGGCGTGCAGCACCTGCGCGAAGGCGACCTGGTGCTGATCGACACCGGCTGCACCGTGCAGGGCTACCACTCCGACATCACCCGGACCTTCGTCTTCGGCACGCCCACCGACGAACAGCGCCGCATCTGGGAATTCGAGCGGGCCGCGCAGGAGGCCGCATTCGCCGCGGCGCGCCCGGGCGAGGTCTGCGAGGCGGTGGACGCCGCGGCAAGGCGCGTACTGGAAGCGGCCGGCCTCGGGCCGGGCTATCGCCTGCCGGGGCTGCCGCACCGCACCGGTCACGGCTGCGGACTGGAGATCCACGAAGCGCCGTACCTGTTGCGCGGCAACCGGACCGTTCTGCAGCCGGGAATGTGCGCCAGCAACGAGCCGATGATCGTGGTGCCCGGCCGGTTCGGCGTGCGCCTCGAAGACCATTTCCACGTCACCGGCGACGGTGCGCAGTGGTTCACGCCGCCGGCGCCGGCGATCGACAGGCCGTTCGCATGACACCGGCCCGATGCGAAGTCCCCCGCCTTCGCCTGGCATGTCCCTTCCAAACAGGTGACCCATGGCTTCACAAGGTAAGTTTCGCAAGACCCTCAGCCTCACCGACCTGACTTTCATCGGGCTCGGTTCGATCTTCGGTTCCGGCTGGCTGTTCGCCGCCAGCCATGTCGCCGGCATGGCCGGCCCGGCCGGCATCCTGTCATGGGTGTTCGGCGGTTTCGCCGTGTTCCTGCTGGGGCTGGTGTATTGCGAGCTGGGCGCGGCGCTGCCGCGCGCAGGCGGGGTGGTGCGTTATCCCGAGTACTCGCACGGTCCGCTGCTGGGATCGCTGATGGGCCTCATCACCCTGATCGCGTTCTCCAGCCTGATCGCGATCGAGGCGGTGGCCGCCCGCCAGTATGCGGCGGCATGGTTCCCGGGGCTGACCCAAGCCGATAGCGGCGATCCCTCGCTCCTGGGCTGGCTGGTGCAGTTCGGCCTGCTGGTGCTGTTCTTCCTGCTCAACTACTTCAGCGTGAAGAGCTTCGCCATCTCCAACAACATCGTCAGCGTGTTCAAGTTCATGGTGCCGATCCTGGTGATCGTGCTGCTGCTGTCGCATTTCAACAGCGACAACATGCAATTGCACGGCTTCGCACCGAACGGTGCGGCCGGCATCCAGGCCGCGATCTCGACCGGCGGCATCATCTTCGCCTACCTCGGCCTGACCCCGATCGTGTCGGTCGCCAGCGAGGTGCGCGATCCGCAGCGCACGATCCCGATCGCGCTGATCCTGTCGATCCTGCTGTCCACGGCGATCTACGTGCTCCTGCAGCTATCGTTCCTGGGCGGCATTCCCGCCGAACATTTAGCCGGTGGCTGGAACGGCATCGACAAGCTGTACCCGCTGCCGTACCGCGACATCGCGCTGGTGCTGGGCCTGGGCTGGCTGGCGACGCTGGTGGTGGCCGATGCGGTGGTCTCGCCCAGCGGCACCGGCAACATCTACATGAGCGCGACGCCGCGGGTGATCTACGGTTGGGCACGCAACATCGGCGTCAAGTCGTTGACCAAGGTGGACGCCAAATCCGGTATTCCGCGCCCGGCGCTGTGGCTGAGTTTTGCGCTGTCGGTGTTCTGGACCCTGCCGTTCCCGTCGTGGGAGAAACTGATCGGCGTGGTCTCTGCTGCGCTCATGCTGAGCTACGCTGCGGCGCCGGTGACGGTGGCATCGTTGCGTCGCAGCGCGCCCCACCTGGCGCGCCCGTTCCGGGTACGCGTCCTGGCGCTGCTCGGGCCGCTGTCGTTCATCGTCGCCGCGTTGATCGTGTACTGGTCGCGCTGGCAGACGCTGTCGTGGCTGCTGGGCCTGCAGGTGGTGATGTTCGCCGCGTACGTGCTCTACAAGCTGCCTTCGAAGGAGGGACGCGCACGCCTGCTGCGCCAGGTGCAGTGTTCGCTGTGGCTGATCGTGTTCTACGTGCTGGTGATGGCGGTGTCGTACCTGGGCACCTTCGGCGGCACCGGCGCGATCGCGCATCCCTGGGATACGCTGGCCGTGGCGGCGATCGCATTCGTCGTCTACGAATGGGCGGCGCGTTCTGGATTGCGTGCGGAGGAACTCGCGCTGGAAGAGGACGACGGCGCGTGAGGTCGGATGCAGGGCCGCATCGTTGCGCCGGGGGTTTGGCGCCACGGGCGGCCGTTGGCGGGGGAGGGTTCCGAGCGGTTTTCCGCCGCGGATACGGTTTATGCGGAATGCCGCACCTGTTCCGGTGCTGTCCCACAAGACGCGGCCGCCTTGCCTGCGCAGGATGGACGATGGCGCGCTGGAGCGGATCGGCCATCCGCCCTCCCTCCGATGCACCGCCACATCCACCGCAGGAGGGAGAAGATGCACGCTGCTAGCCGTATCCGACCGATCATAAAGACGCTTTCGCTGTCCATGGTAGTGGCCATGGGCATGGCCGCCGTGCCTGCGATGGCGGGGCAGGACGAGGCACCGCAGGAGATCGCCAAGCCGGCCAATGCTTCCGAAGCGAAGCTGCGCGATCTCTATACCGCCGAATGGGAATGGCGGCAGGACGAGTTCGCGCGCGAGAAGATCGACGGGCGCTGGCAACCGTCGGCCCGCCTGCCCTCGGTCACGCCGGAGAGCTGGCAGCGCCGTGCGGCGTACTGGAAGCAGGTGCTGGCGACGCTGGACGCGATTCCGGCGAAGGACTTCACCCGCGAGGAACAGATCAACGCGGCGGTGTTCCGCACCGCGGTCGAGGCCCACCACAACAACGCGGTCTGGCGTACCTACGAGGCGCCGTTCAACAGCGACACGTTCTTCTGGGGCGGCCTGAATCCGCGCCAGCCGTTCCAGAGCGAGGCCGACTGGCAGCGCTTCATCGGCCGGCTCCGCGACATCCCGCGCTACTTCGACGAGAACATCGCCAACATGGAGGCGGGGCTGTCGCGCGGCTGGAGCGTGCCGCGCTCGTCGGTCGAAGGGCGCGACAGCACGATCGAGCCGTACACCATCGCCGGCGAGGGCAATCCGTTCCTCGATACCTTGGCGAGGATGCCTGCGTCGATTCCGGAACCGGCGCGCAGCCGGTTGATCGAAGAGGGGCGCAAGGCGGTGCTCGAACAGGTGGTCCCGGCGTACAGCAAGCTGTTGAGCTTCATGCGCGAGCAGTACCTTGCGCGTGCGCGCACCAGCACGGCGGCCAGCGACCTGCCGGAAGGACGCGCGTTCTACAAGACCCAGATCGACGAATTCGTCACCCGCGACATGACCGCCAGGGAGATCCACGAGATCGGCTTGGCCGAAGTGGACCGCATCTCGAAGGAGATGCGCGAGGTGATGAAGCTGGCGAAGTTCGACGGCAGCTTCGAGGAGTTCCTGACCTTCCTGCGTACCGATCCGCAATTCTACGCCAAGACGCCCAAGGAGCTGCTCCATTACACCGCCTGGATCGCCAAGAAGGCGGATGGCGAACTCAAGCACGTGCTTGGCGTCCTGCCGCGCTATCGTTTCACGATCCTGCCGGTGCCGGAGGATATCGCGCCGATCTACACCTCCGGTCGCGGAGGATTGGATTCGTGCCTGTTCAACACTTATGACTTGCCTTCGCGCCCGTTGTACAACCTGCCTGCGTTGGTGCTGCACGAATGCAATCCGGGGCACAGCCTGCAGGCGGCGCTTGCCCTGGAGGCGCCTGCGCGTCCCGATTTCCGCCAGCAGACCTACTTCTCCGCGTACGGGGAGGGCTGGGCGCTGTATACCGAATGGCTCGGTACGTCGATGGGTATCTATGAAACGCCTTATGAGGATTTCGGTCGATTGACGTTCGAAATGTGGCGCGCGGCACGTCTGGTGATCGACACCGGTCTGCACGAATTCGGTTGGACCAGGCAGCAGGCGATCGATTATCTCGCCAGCCATACAGCGCTGGCGCATCAGGACATCGTCAACGAGGTCGACCGCTACATCGCCTGGCCGGGACAAGCGCTCTCGTATTACATCGGTTACAAGACCATCCGCGACTTGCGCAGCGAGGCAGAACGCGAGCTCGGGACGGCATTCGACCAGCGTCCGTTCCACGACGCCATCCTCAACCTCGGTTCGGTACCGCTGCCAGTCCTGGAAGAGGAAATGCGTGCGTTCATCGCCGAGCGGAAGAAGGCGCAGGCCGGGGGCGGTTGATGTCCAGGCTCCATCGCTTGCGGGCGATAACGGTGCTGGCCGCGGCGATGTCCGTGGTCGGCACCGCGCAGGTAGGCGACTGGGAGGAGGAACGGGCCATCCGCGGAGTCATCGCGGACATGCAGGTCGCCTGGAACCGTGGGGATTTCGTCGCCTACATGGCCGGCTTCTTGCGGCCGGACGTGGTGTTCGTGTCCCGAGGCCGGTTTCAGCGCGACTGGCAGGGGACGCTCGATCACTACATCGCCGATTACGGCGGTGCGCCGGATAAGCGCGGCGTGCTGTGCTTCTATGACATCCGGATCGAGCGTCTTGCCGACGATGCCGCTCAGCTCGTCAGCCGCTACCACCTGGCGCGCGCGGACGAACCGCAGTATGGAATCAATACCCGGCTGATGCGGAAGGTGGAGGGTCGTTGGGTGATCGCGTTGAACCACGTGTCGTCGGTGTCAACGCCCGATCCGGGCGATCGCCTGCTGGCGAGCGACTGCCGCCCTTGAGCAGGCGCGGGTAAGTATCCCCCGGCAAAGCCGGGGGCTTTAGAGGTGAGCCCCTCAAAGGGGCGAATAAAAGCATGCGCCGCCTGAAGGCGACAGACGCATTTTCCTTCTCCCTTCGGGGTGAAGGCGTGCCGCTTGCGAGCCATTGGCTCGCGCACGCCTGAACGCCCTTGCGCCATGCGCAAGGGCCGGGGCGTGGTGGCGCGGAGGATAGGTGGCGCGTTATCGCGGGCGACAATGGTGGGCCAAGGCCCACCCTATGCGGGTTATAGGGTGGTCCTTGGCCCACCACAAGGGTACGGCGAAGCGGCACGCGTCTGAACCATCGCGACTTCGCCGTACCCTCACCCCAACCCCCGCTCCGCGTGTGCTGTCGCCCCGGAGGGAGAGGGGCTTCAAAGCCGACTGCCGGAAAGATCAAACCTTTGACAATCCCCCGGCAGGGTTGCCGATATCGGCAGCGAAGCGTTTTCCCACCGGGCATCCGCCGTGTCGCGGCCCGGGTGGCTGGCATGCAGGTTCAGCGGGCCGATACCGATCGCGTCGGCGAACCAGAGCAGTCCTGTAAACAGCAGGTGCAGGATCATACGGGAATTTTCTGTATTGGAATGCTTGTGCTGATTTCTGCAGATGAATTGTCGCGGTCGGCAGAAACCAAACGTTGAGCCGGCTTATCCCTCGAAGATACGGGACGTACGCACTTAACGACAAGCATTCTAGAGCGTAGCTGCGTGTGAATTCGGGTGGCGGGTTTCACGTGCACGGGGCCGCGGAATTGCTGTATTGCACAAGACAATCATGCAGGTTTCCGCATGCAAATCCATCAAACCACACAAGACCGGGCGCACCACGGGCAACGAGACTTGGGGTCATGGAAGTGTCATCTGCCAGCTTGCCGTCGATCGGGAAGCGATGGCCTCTCCAGGAAAGGCGGAGACAGGCAAGAGTTCATAACGCACCCAAGCATTCCTTTCATAGCCGGGGGTATTTCCATGACAGCCGTTCGACGCGCCACGCGCCATTCCTCACGTGATTCGCAGTGTCTGCCGCAACCGCCGAAGAGGCGCCCCCTGGCGGACAGTGTTGCGTGCATCCTGGTCGCCGGTTCGCTGGTTGCGGGCGCAGCGCATGCGCAGGAGCAGGCTGCCACGCCGGAAACGGAATCCAGGAGCGCGACAGTTTCCAATCTCGACACGGTCACCGTGACCGGATCGCGCCTGGCGCGCAGCGATCTGAGCGCACCCAGCCCAACCACGGTGGTGACCCGTGAAGACATCGCGATGTCGGGCAGCGCGACGATCGAGACTGTACTCAACGAATTTCCGCAGCTCGCAGCCGGAAATACTTCCAGCGTCAACAACGGCGGCGGTTCCGGCGTGCTGACCGCCAACCTGCGTGGCCTCGGCGCCACGCGCACGCTGACCCTGGTCAACGGCCGCCGTTTCATGCCGGCCAATTCCGATGGCGTGGTCGACCTGGCGAGCATTCCCGATGCGCTGATCGAGAATGTCGAAATCATCACCGGCGGCGCCTCGGCGGTCTATGGCTCCGACGCCATCGCCGGTGCGGTCAACTTCATCCTGCGCGAGGACTTCGAAGGACTCGAAGCGGCATACACCCACGGGCAGACCGCCGAAGGTGACGGCGCCTACGACAAGTTCGACCTGACTATCGGCGGAAACTTCGCCGACGATCGTGGCAACGCCGTGCTGTCGATCAGCCGCACCGAACGCGACGCCGTACTGCAAGGCCGGCGTGATTTCTCGCGCGTGCCGCTCGATACCGTCGGCGGCGAACTCGTGCCCGGTGGCTCCGGTTCGGTCCCGGGCACCCGGATCGGGCTCAGCGGCGCGCAGCTTGATTCGCTGGTCGGCGTCGACCTGGCCCCCTCCGGGGCATGCAGCGCGATCACCGGCATCCGTTTCGGCGAGGGCGGAACGCCATTGCCGTACTGCAGCCCGCAGGACGCCTACAACTATGCGGACCTGAACTACCTGCAGCGCCCGTTGGAGCGGACCCAGGTCACCGCGCTGGCCAACTACAAGATCAACGATGCGGTCGAGGCCTATGGCGAGGCCTATTACTCCAACAGCCGCAACGAGTACCAGCAGGCCCCCGATTCGTTCACGCCGGTCACGCCGGGCGCGCCGTCATCGACACTGCTGGTGCCCAACTACGCCAGCAACCCGGTGCTGCTGCCGAACGTGCGCCAGTTCCTGTCCGACAACGTCCACATCTTCGATCCGGATGGCGACGGCGTCGCGGCGATCGTCGGTTCGGGCCGGCGCGCCGACGAACTGGGGCCGCGCTTCTATACCTATGAGCGGGTCAGCTACAACCTGGTCGGCGGCCTGCGCGGCGACTTCGAGGCCGGCGGCGGCCACTGGTGGCGCTGGGACGCCTTCATGCAGGAGCAGCGCACCCGCACCGACACCGCCAACAACAACCAGATCAACCAAGCGCGGCTGTCGCAGGCGCTGGATGCCACGGTGGATGCAGACGGCAACCTGGTTTGCGTCAATCAGGCCAGCGGCTGCGTGCCGGCGAGCATTTTCGGACTGGGCTCGATCAACGCCAATGCGGCGGCGTTCCTGACCCCGCAGCGCACCAGCTACGAGATCTTCGATCGCACGGTGGCCGGCGCCTCGATGAGCGGTACGCTGTTCGATCTGCCGGCCGGTTCGGTCGCACTGGCTTTCGGCGCCGAGTACCGTAAGGACGAGTACCGGTTCCAGCCCAGCGCGATGGACGTGTCCGGCGACTATGGCGCGACCTCGCAGTCGCCGATGGCCGGCGAGTACAGCGTCAAGGAGCTGTTCGCCGAGTTCCGCGTGCCGCTGCTCGCCGGCGCGCGTTTCGCGCACGATCTCGCCATCGAGGGTGCGGCGCGCTATTCGGACTATTCCACCATCGGCGGCGTCAACACCTGGAAGCTCGGTGCGGAGTGGGCGCCGAGCGACTGGTTCCGCCTGCGCAGCGCGTTCAACGTCGCGATCCGTGCGCCGAGCCTGAACGAACTGTACGCGCCGCGGACGCGCGGCTTCACCGCCGGCGTCGATCCCTGCACGGCCGCGGCCAACCCGACCGCGGCCCAGCAGCAGCTGTGCATCCAGCAAGGTGTGCCTGCCGCCGATCTGCCCAACTTCACCCAGGGCTCGGTCGGGTTCGAACGCACCACCGGCGGCAATCCAGACCTGACCGAGGAGAAATCCGAGACCTTCACCATCGGCGCGGTGTTCTCGATCCCGGCCGCCGAGGGCCTGAACTTCGCGGTCGACTACTTCGAGGTCGAGGTCGAGGACGCGATCACCAGCATCACCGCCAACCAGATGCTTGCCGACTGCTTCAGCCGGGTCGATCCGACTGCGCCGAGCTGCCAGTCGATCGTGCGCCTGCCCAACGGCCAGATCGACGATGTGCGCTCGACGCTGCAGAACATCGGACTGCTCAAGGCCAGCGGACTGGACTTCCAGGTCGACTACGGCTTCGCGGTGCCGTGGGGGATCGGCGGCGACGACGGACGGGTCTCGCTGGCGTTGCTGACCAGCTGGCTGTTCGAGCGTTCGATAGAGGTCATCGCCGACCAGGGCGAACTCGATTGCGCCGGCTACATGGGCGGCGGCTGCGGCGGCGGGACCGGCAACATCATGATCCCGGACCTGAAGCTGAACCTGTCGGCCGGTTACCGCAGCGGTCCGCTGTCGCTGCGCCTGCAGGGACGGATGATCGACAAGTTCGAGCTGCGGCCGGGCATCACCGCTGCGGTCACCGAGTCGCCGCGGCAGTGGTACTTCGACACCAACGCCGCCTACGACTTCAACGAGCACCTGCAGCTGTTCGCGGGCATCGACAATGTGTTCGACCGCCAGCCGCCGGTCCTCGGCACCGCCTTGGCCGGCGATGCGAACACCGACGTCGGCGTCTACGACGTGCTCGGGCGCCGCTACTTCTTCGGCCTGCGGGTGAAGTTCTGATCCAGGTGCGGGCCGTCCATGGCGGATGGCCCGCGACGGGTTCCATGTCCTTTCAGGAGAACGCGATGCGGGCGGTACGCAGGCGGGTTGGGAGCATGCTGGCGGGCCTGGTCGCGGCCATCGGCGCGATGACTGTTCCGGTGCTGGCCGCCGATACGCGCGAGGCGATTCCCGCGCGCGATGCCGGGCAGGGGCCGTACGCGCGGCTGGTGATCCGCAACGTCGATGTCGTCGACGGCACCGGTGCGCCGATGCAGGGGCCGTTCGACGTGGTCGTCGAGCGCGACCGGATCACCGAGATCCTCTCGATCGGTGCGCCCGGGGCGATCGAGCCGGACAAGCGGGCGGACGCCGGCGAGCGCGAGATCGACGGCACCGGCTTCACCCTGATGCCGGGCTTCGTCGATACCCATGTCCACCTGCACACCCTGGACGACGCCCAGGGCGTGCCGCCCGAGTACGTGCTCAAGCTGTGGCTGGCGCACGGGGTGACCAGCGTCCGCGAACTCGGCAGCGGGCGGCCGATCGAATGGCTGGTCGATGTCAAGCGCCGCAGCGAGCGCAACGAGATCGTCGCGCCGCGGATCGATGTCTATCCGTTCTTCAATGCGATCCGGCCAGGCATCCACGACCCGGCGGCCGCGCGCGACGCGGTCCGGCAGGCCCGCCGGCGCGGCGCCGACGGCATCAAGTTCATCGGCTCGATCCCCGAGGACGTGCTCTATGCGGCGCTCGACGAGGCCGAGGCGCTGGACATGCGCACCACGATGCACCATGCGCAGCAGCTGGTGGCCTATGCCAACGTGCTGCAGACCTCGGCGCGCGGCCTGGACTCGATCGAGCACTGGTACGGCCTGCCCGAGGCGATGTTCACCGATCGCCGCCTGCAGCGCTGGCCGGCCGGTTTCAACAACACCGACGAGCAGATGCGCTTCGCCGAGGCCGGCCGCTTGTGGCAGCAGGCCGCGGAGCCCGGATCGGAACGTTGGAACGAGGTGATGGACACCCTGCTCGAGCGCGGCTTCGGCCTGAGCCCGACCTTCACCGCGTATCTGGCCAGCCGCGATCTGATGCGGATGACCAATGCGACCTGGCATGCCGAGTACACCCTGCCGGCACTGTGGGATTTCTACCGTCCCAGCCGCCACCACCACGGCTCGTACTGGTTCGACTGGACCACCGAGCGCGAGATGGACTGGCGGCAGAACTACCGCCTGTGGATGCGTTTCGTCGACGAGTACAAGAACCGCGGTGGGCTGGTCGGGATCGGCAGCGATTGCGGCTACATCTACAACCTGTACGGTTTCGGCTACGTGCAGGAGATGGAACTGCTGCGCGAGGCCGGGTTCAGCCCGCTGGAAGTGATCCATGCCGCGACCGGCATGGGCGCGAAGATCATCGGGCGCGCGGACGAGGTGGGCACGGTGCGGGTCGGGCACAAGGCCGACCTGGTGCTGGTACGCGGCAATCCGCTGGCGAACCTGAAGCTGCTGCTGGGCACTGGTACGATCCGGCTGGATGACGCGACCGGCCGGGTCGAGCAGGTCGGCGGGATCGACTACACGATCAAGGACGGCATCGTCTACGACGCGGCGGCGCTGCGGGCCGATGTGCGCCGGATGGTGCGCGAGGCCAAGGCCGCGCGCGGCCTGCCCGACGGCCCGATGCCGGTGGTCGATGCGGAGCGGTGAGGCGGCGATGGCGCGACGAGGCAAGCGGAGGGGCACGCAGATGAAGGCGATGGACATCGATGCCGGGCGCAGGCGCCTGCTGGCCTGGAGCGTGGCGGCCATCGCGGCGGGATGGATGGGCTTCCCGCAACAGGTGCTGGCGTTCGCGCCCGGACGGATCGCAAGGCCCGCCCCGGGCAGCGTGCGCCTGCTGCCGTCGATGTTCGCCGACGCGGTCGCCGCGACCCGCGGCTACCTGATGCGGCTCGATCCCGGCCGCCTGCTGCACAACTTCCACGTCCAGGCCGGGTTGCCGCCGCAGGGCAAGGTCTACGGCGGCTGGGAAAGCGACACCATCGCCGGGCACACCCTCGGGCATTACCTGAGTGCGCTGGCGCTGATGCACGAAGGCGACGGCGATGCGACGTGCAAGGCGCGCGCCGATGCGATCGTCGCCGAACTCAAGCGCTGCCAGCAGGCCGGCGGCGACGGCTACGTGGCCGGCTTCACCCGCAAACGCGAGGACGGCACCATCGAAGGTGGCCGGGTCGTGTTCGACGAGGTCTCGCGAGGCGACATCCGCGCGCTGCCGTTCCGGCTCAACGGCAGCTGGGCGCCCTTCTACACCTGGCACAAACTGTTCGCCGGCCTGCTCGACGCGCACCGCTGCTGCGGCAATCAGGACGCGCTGGAAGTCGCGGTCGGGCTGGCCGGCTACGTCGAGCGCAAGCTGGCGCCGCTGGACCATGCGCAGATGCAGCAGGTGCTCGACTGCGAGTTCGGCGGCATGCCCGAGAGCCTGGCCGAACTGTCGGCCGGGACCGGCGACGCGCGCTGGCTGGCACTGGCGCGGCGTTTCCGCCACGACGTGGTGCTCGATCCGCTGGCGGCCGGGCACGATCGGCTCAACCGCCTGCACGCCAATACCCAGATTCCCAAACTGCTGGGCGCGGCGCGCGGATTCGAACTCGACGGCGACCGCGGCGACGCGGCTGCGGCGCTGTTCTTCTGGCAGCGGGTGACCGGCCATCACAGCTACGCGATCGGCGGCAATTCCGACCGCGAGTATTTCCAGACGCCCGACACCATTTCGAAGTACGTCACCGAGCAGACCTGCGAGCACTGCAACACGTTGAACATGCTGCGGCTCGGTCGCTACCTGCACCGCTGGTCCGGCGATGTGCGCCATGTCGAGTTCCACGAGCGCGCGCTCTACAACCACATCCTGTCGCAGCAGCATCCCGACGGCGGGCGCTATACCTACATGACGCCGATGCTGAGCGGCGAGGCGCGCAAGTATTCCGAGCCCGAGGGCGAGTTCTGGTGCTGCGTCGGCACCGGCATGGAGAGCCATGCACAGTTCTCCGATGCGATCTACGGTTTCGATGGCCGCGACCTGACGGTCGACCTGTACATTCCGTCCACGCTCGAGGACGCGGAACGGGGGCTGTCGCTACGGATGAGCTCGACCCTGCCCGATGCCGGACAGGTCGCGCTGGAGGTCGTCTCGGCCATGCCTGGTGCATTGCGCAGCGTGCAGCTGCGCATCCCGTCATGGGCAGGCCAGGCGCGGATCCTCGTCAATGGCCATGAGGTGGGCGCCCCCAGGCGAAACGGCTATGCATTGCTCGAGCGCGAGTGGCGGGACGGCGACCGGATCGAAATCGAATTCACCCTGCCGGTGCTGGTCGAACCCTGCGGCGATGATCCGGCGCTGGTCTCGCTGCGACGCGGGCCCTGCGTGCTCGCGGCCGATCTCGGCCCGGCCGATCAGCCTTGGGATGGTATCGAACCCTGGCTACCGGCCGGGGTGGAGCGCAGCTTCGGCCCGCCGGGCGAGGACGGCCGGTTGTCGGTCAACTTGCCTTCGCATCCCCGGGGACTGGCGTTCGCGCCGTTCCATGCGCTGCACGAGCGCAGGTATGCGGTCTATTTCCGGCATTTCGATGCCGAGGCCCGGCGTGCCTGGGAGGCCGCGCAGGCGGCGCGGCGCAAGCAGGCCGAGGCGCTCGACCGGCGCAGCCTGGACCGCATCGTGCCGGGGGACGAAGCCAGCGAACGGGCGCATGCGTTCGCGTCCACGGGGGATTCCTACGCGGTCAGTTATCGGCGCCAGTCCGGACGCGATGCCCGCACAGGGGGGGCGTTCGAATTCACGCTGCGCGGCGAGCGTGCCGCCAGCTTCCTGCGGATGCGTTACTGGGGCGAGGAACACCGACGCCGGTTCACGATTTCGGTCAACGGCACGCCGATCGCGCATGAGGTGCTCGACGGCGGACGCGGCGATGATTTCGTCGAGGTCGAGTATCCGCTGCCTGATGCGTTGAGGGCGCCGCCAGCCGATGGCTGGCGGGTCCGCATCGAGCCCGACGCCGGTTATTCGGCCGGTCCGGTGTTCGGGAGCTGGCTGCTGGAGGCCTGATCCGGGCCAAGCCCACATCAGAATGCCGCCGCGTCTTCCCGCAGAGCGGAGCTTGCTCCGCCGTCGTCGGCCCGCAAGCCGGGCAAGCTCGGCTCTACGAGAGCTGTGCCCGCACGGATGCGCCGAAACGTCAGTCCAGCAGTGCGAGCAGCTCGGAATGCAGGTTCGCCGGGATGCGCACGCCTTCTGCGAGGCTTCGCTGGCGTGCCTGGTAGCGCCGCTGCGAGGGCAGCCGTGCGCCGCTGCCGGCGAAGTCCGCGAGGAAGGCCTCCGCACGCGCCTGGTGGGCGGAGGCGTCGGCACCGAGGAAACGCTGCGGATCGAGCGCGAGCACGAGTTCGCCGTGATAAGGGGACGCGCCCGCGCCGGCATCGTGCTGCAGCGATTCCAGGCTGGTCAGGTCGCCGATCAGCGGGCCTGCGATCAGTTCGATCATGGTCGATAGCGCCGAACCCTTGTGCCCGCCGAAGGTCAGCATCGCGCCGCCATCGAACACTGCCTGCGGATCGGTTGTCGGCTGGCCGTCGGCATCGATGCCGACGCCTTCGGGAAGCGGCTGGCCGGCGCGCCGGCGCAGCTCGATCTCGCCGCGCGCCACCGCACTGGTGGCGAAGTCGAAGACATAGGGGTGGCCATCGGGCCGCGGCCAGCCGAACGCGAACGGATTGGTGCCCAGTAGCGGCACGCGACCGCCTGCGGGTGCGACCCAGGCGTGGCTGGGGTTGCACGCCAGCGCCACCAGCCCGGCATCGGTCAGGCGCTCGATTTCCGGCCATAGCGCGGAGAAGTGCACGCAACGGTTGATCGCCATCGCGGCCAGGCCGCTGGTCCGGGCCTTGTCGAGCAGGTGCGGCAGGCCGGCGTCGAACGCCAGCAGGGAAAATCCGCCGCGCGCGTCGACGCGCACGATGGCGGGCGCCTGGTCGTGCACGACCGGCTCGGCATCGCCGACCACCTTGCCGCTGCGCAGGGAATGCACGCAGACCAGGGTGCGGTACAGTCCATGCGCGGCGCAGCCGTCGCGTTCGCCGGCGACCATGGTGTCCGTGAGCGTGCGCACGTGGCGTTCGCTGAAACCAGCGTGGCGGAGGATGCCGGAGACCAGTCCTGCCGATTCCTCCAGGGACAGCGAAACCGTCTGCGTCGTATCCATTCGAGAGTGCACCGCATCGAAGCCAGCACGGGACTATACGCATCCGGGATCGCGGGTGGCGGCTCCCGCGGGATTTGTGCCGGATTGATGGCATTGGCCGCCGCACGTTGCACAATGCACGCATGAAACGCGCTCCGGGACAGGTCAGGATCATCGGCGGCAAGTGGCGCAACACCCGCTTGCCGGTCGCCGATGCCGACGGCTTGCGCCCGACGTCGGACCGTGCGCGCGAAACCCTGTTCAACTGGTTGCAGCCGGCCTTGCCCGGTGCGCGCGTGCTGGACCTGTTCGCCGGCAGCGGCGCGCTGGGGCTTGAGGCGCTGTCACGCGGCGCGGCCGAGGCCCTGTTGGTCGAACGCGATCCGCGCCTGGCGCAGGCGCTGGAGGCCAGCGTGCAGCGCCTGGGCGCGCAGGCGCGCGTGGTGCGGGGCGACGCGTCGGCCTTCCTGCGGGCGCCGTTGCATGGCCGCTTCGACCTCGTGTTCCTCGATCCGCCGTTCGACGCGGCCCTGTGGCAGCCGGTGCTCGCGGCCTTGCCGCCATGGCTCGCCGACACGGCATGGCTGTACCTCGAGTCGCCGGTCGAGACCGGCATCGAGCCGGACGCGGGCTGGCTGCCGCATCGGGAGGGCCGCAGCCGTGAAGCGCGTCATGCCCTGTATCGCCGGGCCGCGGATCGGGCCGTGGTGCGACGCTGATACACTTGCGCGAACGATCCGGCTTCCCGACGACGGACACAACCCATGAGCGTGGCCCGCACCCGCATCGCGGTCTATCCCGGCACCTTCGACCCGATCACCAACGGGCACGTGGACCTGGTCGATCGCGCCGCGCCGCTGTTCGAGCGGATCATCGTCGGGATCGCGGAGAGCCCGGCCAAGAGCCCGACCCTGGACCTGCAGTTGCGCGTCGAACTGGCGCGCGCGGCGCTCGCCGAACACGGCAACGTCGAGGTGCGCGGGTTCGACTCGCTGCTGGCGCATTTCGTGCGTGACGTCGGCGCCGGGGTGCTGCTGCGCGGGCTGCGCGCGGTGTCGGACTTCGAATACGAGTTCCAGCTGGCCAGCATGAACCGGCATCTGATCCCCGAGGTCGAGACGCTGTTCCTCACGCCGGCGGAACAATACGGCTTCATATCCTCTTCGCTGGTCCGCGAAATCTCCCGCCTCGGCGGCGACGTTTCCGCGTTCGTGCCGGCGGCGGTGGCCAAAGCGCTGCAGGCCGAATGGCAGCGCACCGATGCGTGAGACAACATGACGACCATACGAAAAACGGGGAGGAACACCATGAACATCATTCACCGCCTGCTGCTGACGGCTTGCCTGGTGCTGCCGCTCGCGGCCTGCCAGAACGAAGGGCAGACGCAACAGGCCGAAAAGGCGCCGATGACCGCGCCGACCGACGGCGACAGCGCGCAGTGGCGCGCCTACCTGTCCGACCTGGTGCCGCGGCACATGGAGGGCATCCAGAACCAGCCCTACATCTATCTGGTGCCGGACGACGGCATCGCCGATTTCGAGGGCCAGTACGAGCGGCTCGAGGAGAAGGCGAGGATCGACGTGGCCCGCGGCATCGTCCGCGGCAACATGCTGGCCTACGCCGGTCCCGACTCCAACCGCGTCGCCGACATGGTGGTCAGCGCGTTCGAAGGCGTGCCGGCCAAGAGCATGAACGGCGTGCGCGTGTTGTTCATCGGCGACGCCGCCGACAGCGCACGCGTGGAACAGGCCGTCACGCCGGCCGGTGTCGAATACGTTCTCGTCGAGAAGTAGGCTGCACGTATCCGCAGTCCGGCCCGGTCCCGGCTCACGCCGGGATCGGGCGCGTTTCCCTGCACCGGCAGGTTCCGGGTACCGTGCGAGGCCGTCCGGTGCCGGGCGAGCCCAAGCCCCGGCCCCCTGTCCGGCGGCCTCGAAACCCCTCCATGGCGTCGTCCAGAATTCATGTCGCTGAAGATCAACGACCTTTGCGTCAACTGTGACGTCTGCGAGCCGGCCTGCCCGAACCAGGCGATCGCGCAGGGGGAGACGATCTACGTCATCGATCCGGCGCGGTGCACCGAATGCGTCGGTCACTACGACGAGCCGCAGTGCGTCGCGGTGTGTCCGGTCGAGTGCATCGATCCGGATCCGGAGTTCCCCGAATCCGAACCACAGCTGCTGGCGAAATTGCGCCGGCTGCAGGAGGGCGAGGGGCCGCGCCCGGCCGATGTCCCGTCGGTGTCGGCTGCGACCCTGGGCGCCCGGTCCGGGACGGCCGGGCCGGACGATCCGGAAGCCGGCCAGGGACGGGGACGGCATTGACGACTCGATCGAAGCCACGGCGCGAACACGCCGCAGGAGACCGCATGAAACACCTGTTCAAATTCGCCCTTCTGCTGGTCGTGGCTTTCGCGCCCGTGCTGGCGGTGCCGCAGGAAGCCGCGACGCCGCCGCAGGCGGCCGACGGAAGCCGTCCAGAAACGCAGAAACCGCCGGGCGTCGCCGTCGCCTCTGCGCACGCGCTGGCGACCGAGGCCGGGCTGCAGGTCATGCGCGAGGGCGGCAATGCCTTCGACGCGGCAGTGGCGGTGTCGTCGACGCTGTCGGTGGTCGAACCGATCAGTTCGGGCCTGGGCGGCGGAGGCCTGTTCCTGCTGCACCAGGCCGATGAAGACCGTGACGTCTTCGTCGACGCGCGCGAAATCGCGCCGGCATCGGCGACGATGGAGCGCTACCTGGACGAGGCGGGAGAACTCGACAGCGACCGCGCCACCAACGGCCCCTGGGCCGCCGGCATCCCCGGCCTGCCGGCTGCGCTGGTGCACCTGGCGGAGCGCTACGGCAAGCTGCCGCTGCGGACCACGCTGGCACCGGCGATCCGCGTCGCCCGCGAGGGTTTTCCGGTCTACGGGCGCATGGCGCGTGGCTACGAACGCAGGCGCGAAGTGATGAACCGCTATCCCGGCACCCGGGCGGTGTATGCGCCGGAGGGCCGGGGATTGCAGGAGGGCGATCTCTTTCGCCAGCCGGACCTGGCGCGCACCCTCGAGCGGCTGGCGGCGCAGGGCTTCGACGGCTTCTACCGCGGCGAGACCGCGCGCCTGCTGGTCGAAGGCGTCAACGCGGAGGGCGGGCAGTGGACCGCGGACGAGCTGGCCGGCTACCGCGTGGCCGAGCGCGATCCGATCCGCTTCCGCTACCGCGACTGGGAGATCGTCACCGCGCCGCCGCCGTCGTCGGGCGGCGTGGCGCTGGCGCAGATGCTGCAGATCCTCGCCGGCTGGGACCTCGACGAACTGGACCCGGCGCAGCGTACGCATCTCACCGTCGAGGCGATGCGCCGGGCGTTCCGCGACCGCACCTTCTACCTGGGCGATCCCGATTTCGTCGAGATCCCGATGCGCACCCTGACCAGCCGCGACTACGCCGCAGGCCTGCGCGCCACCATCCACCCGCGCAAGGCCACGCCGAGTGACCTGCTCTCCGGCGAGCCGACCCCGCTCGAGGACGAGGAGACCACGCATTTCTCGATCATCGACGCCGACGGCAACCGCGTCGCCGCCACCCAGACCGTCAACCTGCTGTTCGGGTCCGGCCTGGTCGCGCCGGGGACCGGCGTGCTGCTCAACAACGAGATGGACGACTTCGCGCTCAAGCCCGGCACCCCCAACGCCTTCGGGGTGATGGGCTTCCAGGCCAACGCGCCCGAGCCCGGCAAGCGCATGCTCAGTTCGATGACGCCGAGCTTCATGGTGTCCGACGACCGCATCGCCGTGCTCGGCACGCCCGGCGGCACCCGCATCATCACCATGGTGCTGCTGGGCATGCTCGGCTACGACGCCGGGCTGGATGCGCAGGCGGTGGCGGCGCTGCCGCGCTTCCATCACCAGTGGATTCCGGACCGGATCTCGGCGGAAGGCGGCGCACTTTCGGCCGAAACCGTGCGGGCGCTGCGGGCGATGGGCCACGAAGTCGACGCTCCCGACGAGGAGGCGGAGATGCGCCAGGCCGGCGGCCGCACCTCCAGCCATGTCTGGGGCAATCTGCAGACCGTCGCCTGGGACCTTCGCGACAACACCCTCGAGGGCGGCAGCGACCCGCGCAACCCGGTCGGCAAGGCGGAAGTGGAGTTGCGCGCCGCGGCCGACTAGCCGCGGGTGCGGCCACCCGGCGGCGGCATGCCGCCATTCCCGCAGACGAGCCAGTTTCCCGTGGAGACCGCGGCAGCCGCGGTGTCCGCCACGAGGTTCCGGTGCTTTTTTGTGGGAGCGACGGCAGTCGCGACGCCCGCACCGTCGGACGCCCGCCGCGATGGACCTTCCCGCATTTCCCGATCCGGGGCGATGCGCGGCGCGGATGCGCCAGCGCCAGGCGGAAGCGCCCGCTGCGAGCCGGCGCACGGGCATGCAGCGCGGGCCGTTGCGGCCTTCTCCACACCCGCGGCGTTACACTCCGGCCATGAAACTCTGGTCGATCGAAGGCAACACCCAGAAGCTCGACGGCGGGGCGATGTTCGGCAACGCGCCGCGCGCAATGTGGACGAAATGGGCGCAGCCCGACGAGCACAACCGCATTCCGCTGGCCTGCCGCGCGCTGCTGGTCAAGCCGCTCAACGGCAAGGCGGTGCTGTTCGAGACCGGGGTGGGCGCGTTCTTCGAGCCGAAGCTGCGCGAGCGCTTCGGTGTCGTGGAAGAGCGCCACGTGCTGCTCGACTCGCTCGCGGCGGCCGGCTTCTCGCACGAGGACATCGACGTGGTGGTGCTTTCGCACCTGCACTTCGACCACGCCGGCGGCCTGCTGACCGCCTGGCGCGAAGGCCGCGCTCCCGAGCTGCTGTTCCCCAATGCAACCTATCTCACCGGTGGCGAGCATTGGCAGCGCGCACGCAACCCGCATCCACGCGACCGCGCCAGCTTCATTCCCGAACTGCCGGCACTGCTGGAAGCCAGCGGCCGGCTGCAGTTCGTCGACGGCGACCGCTCGCCGCTGCTCGGCGATGCGGTGCATTTCACCTACAGCGACGGCCACACGCCGGGCATGATGCTGGCCGAGATCCACGGCCCCGGGATCGCAGTCGACGGCCGCCCGCACGGCGGCGTCGCCTTCTGCGCCGACCTGGTGCCCGGCCGGCCGTGGATGCACGTGCCGATCACCATGGGTTACGACCGCAACCCGGAACTGCTGATCGACGAGAAGCGAGCCTTCCTGGAAGACAAGCTCGCGCGCGACGTGCATCTGTTCCTGACACACGATCCGGAGATCGCGCTGGTGCGGGTGAACCGTGACGAGCGCGGGCGGTTCGGCGCCACGCACGAGGTGGCCGAGTTGAAGGCGAGGGTCCTGCATCCATGAAATACGTCTGGCTGCTGATGCTGCTGTTGTGCTCGCCTGCATTCGCGCAGGAATCGGCGGGGCCCGGTACGCCGCGCGCTGAGCTGGCGCTGGTGGACGACGAGTTCGGCGTCGCCAGCCGACGATTCGGTCTGCGCCGCCACGTCGAAATGGCGCAGTGGCAGCGCAGCGACGGGGAATACGTGGTGATCTGGAGCGCGCAGCCGATCGATTCCACCGGGTTCCCGCCCCAGTACCGCAATCCCGGCGAATTCCGTCTGCCGAGCCGCGAATGGACGACCGCCGCGACGATGCCCGACGGACGTCCGCTGGCGGAAGAGGCGGTGGAAACGCTGGGCATCTGGCGGCCGCTGACGCCGGTCCCGGAGGCGTTGCCGGAGAATATGGCCGCAACCTTCCAGTTCGATGGCAGTACGCTCACCACCGCCGAGGACGTGGCCGCACCGCGTGCGGGGGATCTGCGCATCCGCTGGCTCGAGCGCGTGCTGCCGCCATTGCACGGCCAGGTGGTGTTGCGCGACGGCGCGTGGATCGTCGCCGACGCGTCGGTCGATCCTGCCGAGATGCCGGCGACCGACCCCGGCGAGGTGCCGCCGGCCGACGGCGAGGGTGAAGTGCGCAACTACACGCCGTGGGTGGGCGGCCTGCTGCTGTTGATCGTCGCCATCCTGGTCGCCATCCGCCACCGCCAACGCCGCCGCCGCACCCCGTAGAGCGGAGCTTGCTCCGCTGCTCTCGGCTCCGGGGCCTGCGCAGCCGAGCAAGCTCGGCTCTACGCGGGGGTGCCGAAGGCCGACGGGAAACATGACGCCCGGAGGCCGGCGGGAAACATGACGCCCCGTAGAGCGGAGCTTGCTCCGCTGCTCTCGGCTCCGGGGCCTGCGCAGCCGGGCAAGCTCGGCTCTACGCGGGGGTGCCGAAGGCCGGCGGCGTGGGAAATTCCTACTGGATAACCAGCCTTGCGCCGATATCGGCGCCGGCCGCTTCCGGCGATGCTGCGGCCATGGCGAGCCCACGACTGCTGAAAGGCCGCATTTCGCGAGTCGGCGATTTCTACGTGGTGACGACGGTCACTGAGCGACGTCGGGAACTATTTCGCAGTGGAAAGCTGGCAGATGTCGTTGTCGGGGAGCTGCAACTCTGCGCAGAGGAGGGCGCGCTGATTTCCCTCGCATGGGTCGTCATGCCCGATCATCTGCATTGGCTGTTGCAGTTGCAGCAGAGTTCGCTGAGCCGGTGCATGCAGGCGTTCAAATCGCGGTCCGCGCGTGCGATCAACGCCGTCGGAGCGTCGCAGGGCTCTGTCTGGCAACCAGGCTTCTACGACCACCGTCTACGCGACGAGCGCGATCTCGACCGCCAGGCCAGATACCTCATCGCGAATCCCATCCGAAGCGGACTCGTCAGCGACATCGATGCCTATCCGTACTGGGGGTGCCGATGGATCTCCCGCGCCGCCGACCTGTAAATACGATATCTGCTCCGTAGAGCGGAGCAAGCTCGGCTCTACGAGGGGTGCGGGGGATTGGCGGAGATCGCGGCCATCCGTAGAGCGGAGCTTGCTCCGCTGCTTCCGGCTCCGGAGCCAGGAGCAGTCGAGCAAGCTCGGCTCTACGAGGGGCGTGGAGGATTGGTGGGGGCGAAGGCAAAACGGGCGGGGCTCGCGGCGGGGGTCAGTCGGCGCGGGTGCCGAAGATCTTGTCGCCGGCGTCGCCTAGGCCGGGCAGGATGTAACCCTTCTCGTTGAGGCGCTCGTCGATCGAGGCGGTATAGACCTCGATGTCCGGATGCGTCGCCTCGATCGCGCGCAGGCCTTCCGGTGCCGCGACCAGGAACAGGCCCTTGATCCGCGACGCGCCCGCGGCCTTGAGCATCTCCACCGTGGCGATCAGGGTGCCGCCGGTGGCCAGCATCGGGTCGAGGATCAGCGCGGTGCGGTCCCGCATGCCGCCGACCAGGTTCTCGTAGTACGGCATCGCCTGCAGCGAGGCCTCGTCGCGCTTGATCCCGACCACGCTCACCTTGGCCGCCGGGATCAGTTCCAGCACGCCCGGCAGCATGCCCAGGCCGGCGCGCAGGATCGGCACCAGGGTGACCTTGCGGCCCTTGATCCGGCGCACGCGCACGGTGCCGGCCCAGCCTTCGACCTCGGTGTCCTCGGTCTCCAGGTCCGCCGTCGCCTCGTAGGTGAGCAGGGTGGCGACCTCCGCGGACAGCTCGCGAAAGGTCTTGGTGCTGTTGTCGGTGCGGCGCATCAGGCCGAGCTTGTGCTGCACCAGCGGATGGCGGACTTCGACGACTTTCATGGGCGGACCGGTATCGAGGGAACCAGGTCAGTGTGACTGAAAGATGATGCGGCACAAAGCCGCATGGCGAGCGGGCGCGGTCCGGTTGTCATGGACCTGCAATCGAACGGCAATAGGGTTTGCGCCCGTTGTTCACACTTTCCGGTGATCCTGTGACCCCTCGCCATCCGCTCCCCGTCGCCATCGCGATGGCCCTCGTGGCCGCCGCCTCCAATCCTGTCTCCGCGCAGTCGACTGCCGCGCCGACCGTCGGCCACGACGATGCGGTCACCCTCGACACCCTCGAGGTGCGTCCGCAGTTCGAATCGCAGATGCGCGCGATCGATTTCAAACGCAGTTCCGATGCCATCCAGGACACCGTGTCCTCGGACTCGATGGGCCAGTACCCCGACAAGAACGTCGGCGAATCGCTGCAGCGCCTGCCCGGCATCAGCGTGACCCGCGACCAGGGCGAGGGACGCTTCGTCGTCGTCCGCGGCCTGGATGCCGGGCTGAACAGCGTCAGCGTGGATGGCGTGGCCGTCGGCACGCCGGAGGATTCGATCCGCGCGGCGCCGCTGGACGTGATCCCCTCCGATTCCACCGAACGCCTGACCGTGATCAAGTCGCCGACCCCGGACATGCCCGGCGACTCCATTGGCGGCACCATCCTGATCGAATCGGCATCGGCCTTCGACCGCGAGGGACGCAACATCCGTGCGAAAGCCGAACTCGGCCATCAGAGCCTGAGCGGCATCACCAGCCCCAAGGCTTCGTTCAACTACAGCGACATCTTCGGCGGCGGCACCTTCGGCGTCGCCTTCGGTGTCAGCTACCAGGACCGCAACTACGAGTCGGACAATATCGAGGTCGAGTACGACAAGGACGAAGATGTCTCCGACGGCCTCATCCCGATCGAGGTGCAGCAGCGCAAGTACAGCATCAACCGCGAACGCACCGGCGTGAACCTCAACCTCGACTGGCGGCCGGACGACAGCAGCAGCTACTACCTGCGCACGTTGTACACCGATTTCACCGATGCGGAAACGCGCCAGAACAGCATCGTTCCGGTGGGCGAGGGCGACTTCGCACAGATCGGGGACGGTGTCTATGAAGTGACGGGCATCGATCCCGGCGATTTCAGCCGGCGCGTGCGCTGGCGCACCAAGGAAGAAGAGACCTTCACGGTGAGTGCGGGGGGCGAGAACCGCTTCGACGCATTCGCGGTCGACTACAAACTGGGTTACACCCAGATGCGGGAGCGGGTCGAAGACGAGGTCGAATCCCGCTTCGATTACGACGGCGACGACGACGTTTCCCTGATCCTGGATCAGCGCAGTGCCGTCCCGACGTACACGATCGCCGATTCGCCGGCCGGAGGCTGGCTGCGGAACGACAACTACGCGTTCGACCGTTTCGTGGTGGCGCCGATCTGGGTCGATGACGACGAGTACAGCGCGGCGCTGAATGTCCGCTTCGATACCGACAGGGTGACCTGGAAGGCCGGCGTGCTGGGGCGGTGGCGGGAGCGCGACGTGAACATCGACGAGCGGGAACTGCGCGTCGGTCCCGACATCAACCTGGGCAGCTGGACCTCGAACCCGCCTTCCTACGCGCATGGGAACATGGGGGACGGCATCGGCTCCGGCGCCATGAACGACTATCTCCGCCGGTTCCTGGACCAGTATTCGGAGCGGCCGCAGGACGCGGCGGCGAACACCGAGATCTCGCTGATCGAGGACTACGTCGCCAACGAGGACATCCTGGCGGGCTACCTGATGGGTACCGTGGACTTCGGCGGCCTGCGCGTGATCGCCGGCGCCCGTGTCGAAACGACGGATTTCGAGGCGACCGGCAACGTGGTCGACCTGGAGGACGAGGAGACCATCGGCTCGATCGGCAAGCGCAACGTGTCCAGCAGCTACACCAACGTCCTGCCAGGCCTGCATCTTCGCTACGATACGCAGAACGACTGGGTGTTCCGCGGCGCATACACCCATACCATCGCCCGTCCGTCGTTCGGCGACATCTCGCCGCGGACCCGGATCAACCGCGACGACGAAGAGGTCGAACTGGGCAATCCGGACCTGGACCCGTACAAGTCCAGGAACCTGGACTTCTCGGCCGAGCGCTACATCGGCGAGTCGGGCATCTTCTCGGTCGGCGTCTTCCACAAGGACATCGAGGGATACATCGCCGAAACTTCCGAGCGCAGCCATCCGGACTATGCCGATTTCGACGTGACCATGCCGGTCAACGGCGACGACGCCAGCGTGCTCGGAGTGGAACTGAACTGGCAGCAGCATTTCGACAACGGTCTCCTGTTCGGCGCGAGCGCCACCTGGCTGGACACCGAGTTCAGCCTGCTGCCCGGCGTCGACCGCGCCGGGGAGAAGTTTGCGCTGCCGCGCGCGTCCGACCGCCTGTACAGCGCCCACATCGGCTACGAGCAACGCGGCCTGAGCGTGCGCCTGGCGGCGGTCTACCGCAGCGAATACCTGGACGAGATCGACAGCGACGATCCGGATTTCGACATCTGGGTCGCGGAGAACACCCAGCTCGACTTCACCCTGGACTACAAGGTCAGCGACGAGTGGGGCTTCTTCTTCGAGGCTTCCAACCTCCTGGACGAGCCGCTGGAGTTGTATCAGGGTTCGCCGGCGAACACGCTGCAGAACGAACTGTACGGCCGGACTTACGTCGTGGGCGCGAAACTGCGATTCTGATCTCCCCGGTCGCCGGGCCGGCGGTCCGGCGGTCCGGCAGTCACGTTCGAAGGAAAAGTCTTCATGTCCAACTCCAAGTATTCCTTGCCTGCCGGCGTGCTTGCGGCGGCGCTGGCGCTCGCGACCACTGCCTGCAGCGCCGACATGGCGACCGGCGACGCCGCCGCCGAGCACGAAGCGGTACAGGCGCCCGCCGATGTCACCGCCGCGCGACCCGACGGTGGCGCCGCGGTGCCGGCCATCGAGGAGGCCTTCGTCTCCGCACTGACGCCCGACGACAACATCGACTCGCCCGCTGCGTGGACCGCGCCCGACGGCACGACCTGGGTCATCGCGACGGCCAAGGCGACCGACCGCCTCGTCGTCTACGACGGCGCCACCGGCGAGACGCTGCGCAGCGTCGGCAGCCTCGGCATCGGCGAGGGCCAGTTCGAGCGGCCCAACGGCGTCGCCGTCGTCGACGACCCCGGATCAGGCCCGGGGCAGGCGCTGCTGTTCGTCGTCGAGCGCGACAATCATCGTGTCCAGGTACTGCGCCTGCCGGAGTTCGCGCATGTGGTCACGTTCGCGGCCGAGGACCTCGTCAAGCCCTATGGATTGTGGGTCAACCGCGCCGACGGCGGTTACGAGGTCTATGTCACCGACTCGTACGACGAGGGCGAGGATGCGCAGGGCGAGGACATCCTCCCGCCACTGGAGAAGTTGGATCGTCGCGTGCATCGCTACGCCCTGAAGCCTGCGGGCGAAGGGTTCGAGGTGACCCGCCTGGGCGCATTCGGCGATACCGGCCCGGAGGGCGCGTTGCGCGTGGTCGAGTCGATCTGGGGCGATCCGGCGACCGACCGCCTGCTGATCGCCGAGGAGGACGAGACCTACGCCAACGAGCTGAAGGTCTACGACCTCGCCGGCAGGTTCGCCGGCCGCACGGTCGGCCGCGACGTGTTCAAGGCCCAGGCCGAGGGCATCATGCTCAAGACCTGCGCGAACGGCAGCGGCTGGTGGCTGACGACCGAGCAGGGGCCGTCGCGGACCGTGTTCCACCTGTTCGACCGCGACACGCTCGAACATGCCGGCGCGGTGACCGGACGTACCGTCGCCAACACCGACGGCATCTGGCTGCACGACGTGCCGTCCGAACGCTTCCCCGACGGCGTGCTGTATGCCGTGCACGACGATCAGGGTGTCGTCGCGTTCGACTGGGCGGAGATCGCCAGGGCCGCAAAGTTGCCGGGGTGCGCGCGTTGATGGCGTGTCGGCGGAGGGGCGGCGTGCTCGGTGCCGGCATGATGCTGGCGCTCGGTGCGCTGCTGGCGGGCGCCGCGTTCGCCGATGCCGGTCCGGCCCAGCGCAAAGCCGAACCGAACACGCTCGTGCCCGCGGGGGTGATGCGATATGCGCCGGGCGTTTTCCCCGATCGCATCGTGGCTTCGCCGTCCGAGGACGCGGCGACCGGGTTCGCGGTCGCCTGGCGCACCGGTGGCGCTGTCGACGCGCCGTGGCTGGAGATCGTCGAGGCCGGCGATTCGCCGGACATGGGCCTGCCACGGCACGTCCGGTCGACGACGCGGGCGCTGACAACCGAGAACGGCGCGGCGCACCACCACCGCGCCGATGTCGACGGCCTGCAGCCGGACACCTTGTACGCCTGGCGCGTGCAGGGCGAGGGCACCTGGAGCCCGTGGCGGCAGCTGCGCACCGCCGCCGCGGCCGATGCGCCGCTGACGCTGCTGTACTTCGGCGACACCCAGAACAAGAACGCCAGTCTCGTCACCCGGGTGGCGCTGGAGGCGCTGCGCCATGCTCCCGACGCGCGCCTGGCGCTGTACGCCGGCGACCTGGTCAGCGGCGGCGACGGCGAGGACGACAACGAGTGGGGCGAGTGGTTCGACGCCGCCGGCCCGCTGCCTTCGCTGCTGATGGTGGCGCCGGCCGCCGGCAACCACGAGCATTTCGAGGAATTCGAGGACACCCCGCAGGAGCGCCGCGTGCTTGGCGCGCCGTGGTCGCTGGCGTTCGCACTGCCCGGCAACGGTGCGCCCGGCGCCGAGGCGACCACCTATTGGTTCGATTTTCAGGGCGCCCGCGTGGTGGTACTGGACGGCACCTCGGCGCTCGATCTGGGCACCGCCCAGGCGCAGGCGCGCTGGCTCGACGGCGTGCTGGCCGACAATCCGCGGCCCTGGACCCTGGCGCTGATCCACCAGCCGATGTTCTCGCCGCGCCAGGACCGCGACAACGTGCTGCTGCGCGAGTACCTGCTGCCGGTGCTGGAGCGCCGCCGCGTCGACGTGGTGCTGCAGGGGCATGATCACGTCTACGGCCGCCGCGGCGGTCTGGTCGAAGGCCGGGCGACACCGCAGTACGTGGTCTCGGTGGCCGGCGCCAAGCAGTACCGGCTGTCCGACGAGGCGCGAAACACGATGGCCCCGGTGGCCGAGGACACGCAGTTGTTCCAGGTGCTGCGCATCGACGGCGACACCCTGCGCTACGAGGCGCGCACCGCGACCGGACGGCTGTACGACACGTTTGAGCTGCGTGCAGAAGGCAATGATCGGCGCCTGGTCGAGATCGAGGCCGGGCGCATCGGACAGCGCGACTGCCCGCGCGAGGCGACTTTGAAGGGGCGTACTGATCGCTGCTGGGAGTAGGGGAGTGGAGCCGGGTTTGCCCTGTGATCCCATGCTGATCGCGCTCCGCGGTGGAGCCGAGCTTGCTCGGCTGCTTCGGTTCCGGGAGAGGGAGCAGCGGAGCAAGCTCCGCTCTACGGGGGGAAGCGCATGCGGAGGGTTGTCGTGATGCTTTCGATGTTGTCGCAGCGGTTGCCGGCGCTGGTGTTGGGATTGGCAGCCGTGTGTACGGTCCAGGCCGCCGGGTCGATCGTGCATCCGTTCCATGCCGGACAGCCGGGCAGCATCCCGGAGGAGGGGGTGCTGGTAGTCGAGGTTCCGGCCGGGAGTTTCACCAAGTACGAGATCGGCGACGACGGCCTGGTCCGCGTTGACCGTTTCCTGTCGATGCCCATGGCCTATCCGGCGAACTACGGATCGATGCCGCGCACCCTGGCCGGCGACGGCGATTCGCTCGACGCGCTGGTGCTCACCCGTGCACCGTTGCACCCGGGAGTACTGATCCGCTTTCGCCCGGTGGGCGTGCTGCGGATGATCGACGGCGGCGAACGCGATGAGAAGATCGTCGGCGTGCCGGCCGACGACGTCGATCCCACGTACTCCGGCATCCGCGACATCGCCGACCTGCCGGAGATGGAGCGCCGACGCATCGAGGCGTTCTTCCGCGTTTACAAGGAGTTGCCGGAGGAAGCGAATCCGGTCGTGCTCGACGGTTTTGGAAACGCCGATGAGGCACGGCTTCTGATCCGGAGTTCACTGGAAAGATTCCGGCAGCGAACGGGGGAGTGAGGGCAACCGCACGACCTGTGCAGCGCTGCGCTCACGCGTCGTGCAGGTCAGCCCGGCCACCCGCCTGGCGGCAGTTGTAATCCGTGGGCGGCCGCGCGCCGCTCCCAGCGCTGGCGCGCCAGACGCTGCATGTCGGTGACGTGGTCCATCTCGTCGACGATCTCGCCGCCGAGCAGTGTCTCGATCACGTCCTCCATCGTCACCAGTCCCTCGGTATCGCCGTACTCGCCGACGACAGGTCGCGCTGCAGGCGGCGCAGCGGCGTCCCGCCTTCGTCGCGGGCCTCGGCCTGCAGCAGCTCGTCCTTGAGGACGAAGCCGGCGATGTCGTCCAGGTCCTTCGTGTACAGGGGAATTCGCGAGAACGGCGCCGCGGGGGCGGCCCGAAGCGCTTCGGAGACGGTCGTGTCGTGCTGCAGCGCAGCGACCACGGGGCGCGGCGTCATCACGTCGCGCGTCCTGAGCGTGGACATGCGGAAGAGATTGCGCAGGATGCGCGATTCGCGCGGATCGATGTGGCCTGACTGCTCGCCGATGCCCGCCATGGCGATGAACTCTTCCCGGCTGAAGACATGCGTCTGCCGGCCGCCCGAGACGAGACGGGTCAGTAGTTCGGACACCTTGATCAGCGGATAGAGGAGCAGGATCAGTCCGCGGACGAAGACGGCGGTCGGCGCCGCCAGCCGGCGCCAGTGCACGGCGCCGAGCGTTTTCGGCACGATCTCGGACAGGAACAGGATCAGCAGGGTCGCGACGGCCGAGAACACGCCCACCCATGCGCTTCCGAAGACGACGGCCGCCTTCGCGCCGGAACCGACGGCGCCGGCGGTATGGGCGATGGTGTTGAGCGTGAGGATGGCGGCCAGCGACTGGTCGATGTTGTCCTGGCGCAGCCGATGCAGCGAGGCTGCGAGTCGGGGGCGCTTTTCCTGCAAGCCTGCGATGTAGGACGGCGTGATGCTGAGCAAGGCCGCTTCCGCGATCGAGCACAGGAACGACAGCCCGATCGCGACGCCGAGATACGTGACGAGCAGGACCACGTCGAGGGTGCCGTATCCGGGAGCCGTCCCGGAGGCGGGAGCCGCGGCAAGCGAGCAGGCGGGAAGAAGCGCAACGGCAAGCGAGAACGCGGCAGCGTAGCGGCGAATGGGGGAGCTGGCGCTCGATCGCATGGGAATTTCGCTCGGAGATGGCAAGGTCGGGACGCGGCCCGGCCTGCAGAGTCTACCGAGGCAGGACATCGGCGCCGTATCCGGGCGTGCGAGACGTCGATGCGTGCGAGGCTTCGGAGCTCGGCGAAAGCGAATGTCGATACCGCCCGGTGGGCAGGCTCTTCGGGCAGGCTTCGCCGTGATTCGCTGCGCTTGTTGCGCTGCTTCCAAGAAAAGCGGGGTGCACGGGAGAATGCGTGCCCTCAGGCGGCTTCGGCCTGCCGCTGGCGCGGGCCCTCGAGCAGCACCCGGCGCACCATCGCCACCACCAGGTCGAGCTCGTCCTCGCCCATGTCGAAGCGCGGGGTGAAGCGCAGCGAATTCTCGCCGCCGTGGATCACACCCAGGCCGTGCTCGCGCAGCCATTCCTCGCTGGAGCCGGCGCCATAGCCCTTGAAACCCTTGGCCAGCTCGCAGGAGAACAGCAGGCCGGTGCCCTGGACCTTGGTGATCAGCCCGCCCAGCTCGTCCTTCAGCGCTTCCAGCTTCTGCACCGCCTGACGGCCGCGCTCGCCGATGTTGGCGCGCAGCTCCGGGGTGATCGCGCCCAGCACCGCGCAGGCGACGTCGGCCGCGCGCGGATTGGCGGTCATGGTGTTGCCGTAGGTGCCGCGCCGGTAGATGCCGGCCGCGCGTTCGCCCAACGCCAGCACCGACAGTGGGTACTGGCCGGCGTTGAGCGCCTTGGAGTAGGTTTCCATGTCGGGCGCGTCCTGCCCCTCGAAGCCGGGGTAGTCGACGATCGACAGCGCGCCGGTGGCGCGCAGGCCGGCCTGGATGGAGTCGACCAGCAGCAGCGAACCGTGCGCGCGGGTGAGCGCGCGCGCGGCGGCGTAGAACGCCACCGGCACGCGGCGGCCAGGGTCGCCTTCGCCCATCACCGGCTCGAGGAACATCGCCTCGACGAACCAGCCATTGGCGTCGGCATCGGCGAACACCTGTTTCAGCGCCTCGATGTCGTAGGGCTCGATCGCGATCACGCTGTCCTCGCCGCGATAGCTGGCGAGATACTGCATGTAGGTCTTGCGGGTGGAATCGGAGTACAGGGCGGGGCGGTCGGTGCGGCCGTGGAAGCTGCCCTTGACCACCAGCCGTTTGATCGCGCGGCCGGCGCTGGGCGCGCCCTCGTCGGTCATCGCCCGGGCGTTGGTGTCGGCGATGCGTGCTGCCAGGCCCACCGATTCCGAGCCGGAGTTGAGGCACATGAAGGCGGCGAACGGGCAGTCGCCACCTGCCGTTGCCTGACGCGTGTGGCCGATCTCCGCGCGCAACGCGCGGGCCAGGCGCAGCTGCGACAGGCTGGGGGTCATGATGTTGGCCATCGCCTGCGGCCTGGCCATCGCTTCCAGCACCGCCTCCGGCGCATGGCCGAAGCCGAGCATGCCGTAGCCGCCGGTGTCGTAGATCACCGCGCCCTTGAGCGTCACGATCCACGGACCGCGTGCGGCCAGGGCGACATACGGGTTCACCCCGTCCTGCGGGTAGAAATTGACGAAATCGGCCTGCACGGCCAGGACCTGGGCGTCCTCGTCGAGGTCGAGCAACTCGGCGAAATCGCCCTCGATGCGCGCGAACTCCGCGGCGGCAGCATCGATCGCGGCGACGAGCTCCGGATGGCCGGCGGCGAAGCTGGCAAGGGTGGCGTCGTCGAGGCCGCTGGTGCGGCGCTGGCCCTTGCGGGCGCGGAGCGGGGCGAGGGTATCGATCACGGACATGCGGTCCTCCGGGTGCTGGAGTGGGGCCGGCGCCGCGCTTGCGGCAGGCATCTCCCTATTATCGCGATGATTTCGTCGATTAACAGGTGCGATCTGCTCGGAATTCATGTAGAAATCGTCAGATCGACGAACCCGGGACCGCAATGAAGCTCACCGACGCCGACGAAGCCCTGCTGTCGCTGCTGCGCGAGAACGCCCGCGCGTCCACCGCCGAACTCGCCCGCCGCCTGCAGCTGTCGCGGACCACGGTGCAGAGCCGGCTGGAGCGGCTGGAGCGGCAGGGCGTGATCGCCGGCTACACGGTGCGGCTCAACGAGGACTACGAGCGCGAGCGCATCCGTGCGCTGATCATGGTGACGGTGTTTCCCAAGCAGATGCCGGGGGTGGTGGAGGCGCTGCGCGGCATGGCCGGGGTGCGCAGCGTGCAATCGGTGAGCGGACCGTGGGACCTGGTGGCGGCCGCCGCGGTGCCGACCATCGGCGAGATGGATGAACTGACCGACCGCATCGGCGCACTCGAGGGTGTGGAGCGCACGACGTCCTCGCTGGTGCTGTCGACGAAGTTCCAGCGCTGATTTGCTCCCGGGGCGGCGCCAGTGAATAGCCGCGCCAGGCAGCCCCATCCGTGGCGACGAGGCATCACCGTCGCCACGGGGCGGCGCCAGTGAATAGCCGAGTCTGGCAGTTGGTTTTTTCGAAGAGCGGCTTCGGTTGGCCGCGCGGGGCGGGAGCTGTGCCGGGGGTATTGCTCCGCCCTTCGGTCCGGCCGTCCATGGCCGGACTCAGGGCCGCTGCACATCCCTGTGCAGCTCTCCGCAATACCCCCGGCACAGCTCCCGCTGCAGTGTTGGTTGGCTCCGGAGGAATGGGCTGCCGAGCAGCCGACAGCGAATCGCCAGTGCGGCGTCCGGGCCGGGTGATGCGGACAGCAGACCAGGGATGGTCTGCGGCGGCGAGTCGGGCCATGGATGGCCCGACCGAGCCGGGGAGCATTGCCCGGCCCGGGCGCCGCTGCCTCCGAAGCAGCGCCAGGCAGCGCCATCCGTCGCAACGAGTCATCACCGTCGCCACGGGGCGGCGCCAGTGACTAGCCGCGTCAGGAATTGGTTCGAGGAAGATCTGCTTCGACCGACCACGCGGGGCGCGAGTTGCGCCGGGGGTACACATCACCCGGCCTGGGCGTCGCTGGCTCCGAAGCCGGCGAGCCTGCCCGCTTGTTCGAGCCGTGAAGGAAAGGCTGACGGGCAGCAAGCACCCGCGTCTTACAATGCCCGCGCCCCGCACGACTCGCCGCCTTGAAGAAATCGGATTTCCACTACGACCTGCCGCCGGAGCTGATCGCCCAGGCGCCGCTGCCTGAGCGTTCGGCCAGTCGGCTGCTGGTGGCGCCGCCGCGGGAGGGCGCTTTCGACGACCGTCGCGTCCGCGACCTGCCGGCGCTGCTGCAGCCCGGCGACCTGTTGGTGTTCAACGACACCCGGGTGATCCCGGCCCGGCTGTTCGGGCAGAAGGACAGCGGCGGCCGGGTGGAGATCCTGATCGAGCGGCTGTTGCCGGACAACGAGGCGCGGGCGCAGATCGGCGCCAGCAAGGCGCCGAAGCCGGGCGGGCGCATCGCGCTCGACGGCGGCGGCAGCGCCGAAGTGCTGTCGCGCGACGAGGCCGGCTTCTACCACCTGCGCTTCGAGGTCCCGGACGCGCTGGAGTCGTGGTTGCTGCAGGCCGGGCGCATGCCGTTGCCGCCCTACATCCGGCGCGCGCCCGGACACGACGACGCCGAGCGCTACCAGACCGTGTTCGCGCGCCGTGTCGGGGCGGTGGCGGCGCCCACCGCCGGCCTGCACTTCGACGACGCGTTGCTCGATGCGTTGCGCGCGCGCGGCGTGCAGTTCGGGCACATCACCCTGCACGTCGGCGCCGGAACCTTCCAGCCGGTGCGCGTGGAAGACGTGCACCAGCACCGCATGCACAGCGAATGGCTCAATGTCGGCGCCGAGCTCATCGCGCAGATCCGCCGCGTGCGCGAGGCCGGCGGCCGGGTGGTCGCGGTCGGGACCACCGTCGTGCGCGCGCTCGAGAGCGCCATGCACCACGGGGAACTGCAGCCGTTCGCCGGCGAGACCCGGATCTTCATCTTTCCCGGCTACCGCATCCGCAGCGTCGATGCGCTGCTGACCAACTTCCACCTGCCCGAATCGACCCTGCTGATGCTGGTGTCGGCATTCGCCGGCAGGGAACGGATCTTCGCGGCGTACCGGCACGCGGTGCGCGAGCGCTACCGCTTCTTTTCCTACGGCGACGCGATGCTGCTGTTTCCCGCCACGTCGGACGGTGCTGGTTCTTCGTAGGAGCGCGCCATGCGCGCGATGCCGCGGGTGTCGGCAGGATCCGGTGGATGCGGCGATTCCGGACCGGCAAGCACGCCGGTCACCGGAATTTGCGGGCGGCGCCACACCCGCGGCATCGCGCGCATGGCGCGCTCCTACGGACGCGTGGAATGCCTGGACCGCCACCCGGTTGCGCGGGACTTCTTGGGCGGCCGAGCCGTAAATGATTAGAATTCTCATCTCCGCTCCAGCCATCCGCGCAGCGCGCCGCCAGGGCCGGTCGAATCGAATCCACTCCCAGGAGATGCTCCCCATGCGTTCCGATCGTTCCGTCATTCGCCCGCGACATGCCACGACCCTGTTCGCCGCCGCCTGCGCCGGCCTGTTGCTGGCCGCGTGCAGCCAGCAGGCGCCGCCGGCCGCCGACCCGGCCGCGGAGACGCCCGCCGCCCCTGTCGCCGGCGGCGAGGTCAATCTCTACACCACGCGCGAACCGGGCCTGATCCAGCCGCTGCTGGACGCCTTCAGCGACGACACCGGCGTCGAGGTCAACACCGTGTTCCTGAAGGACGGGCTGCTCGAGCGCCTCGGCGCCGAGGGCGAGCGGTCGCCCGCCGACGTGCTGATGACGGTCGATACCGGCAACCTGCTCGACGTGGTCGAGGCCGGCCACACGCAGCCGGTGCAGTCGCCGACGCTGGAAGCGGCGATCCCGGCGCACCTGCGCGGCAGCGACGGGCAGTGGTTCACGCTGTCGCTGCGCGATCGCGTGCTGTACGCCGACAAGGACCTCGAGCTCGACGGCTTCGCCTATGAGGACCTGGCCGATCCGCAGTGGAAGGGCAGGGTGTGCATCCGTTCCGGCCAGCACCCGTACAACACCAGCCTGTTCGCGGCGATGATCGCGCACAACGGGGTCGAGGCCACCGAGCGCTGGCTGCGCGGGGTCAAGGCCAACCTGGCACGCAAGGCCGCCGGCGGCGACCGCGACGTCGCCCGCGACATCCTCGCCGGCATCTGCGACATCGGCATCGCCAACGCCTACTACGTCGGCCGGATGAAGAACGCCGAGGAAGGCTCGGAGCAGCGCCAGTGGGGCGATGCGATCCAGGTGATCCGGCCGGTGTTCGCCGGCGCCGAGGACGGCGGTACCCACGTCAACATCAGCGGTGCGGCCGTCGCCCGCCATGCGCCCAACCGCGACAACGCGGTGAAGCTGATGGAATACCTGGTCTCGGACGAGGCGCAGAGCCTGTACGCGAAGGCCAACTACGAGTATCCGGTGAAGGCAGGGGTGGAGCTCGACCCGGTGGTCGCCAGCTTCGGCGAGATGAAGATCGATCCGTTGCCGCTGACCGAAGTCGCCCGATACCGCAGGCAGGCCAGCGAGCTGGCCGACAAGGTCGGCTTTGACGACTGAGGCCGGCACTCCGGACCTGGGCGTGGCCCGGCGGCAGCGCCGATGACGCGAAACCGGGCCGACCCGTGGCAGTTCGCGGCGGTCGCGATCGCCGCCATGGCGCTGCTGCCGCTGCTGGCGCTGGCCTGGACCGCGGCGCAGGGCAGCGACGGCCTGTGGTCGCACATCGCCGTGCACGTGCTGCCGCGGGCCTCGGTGAACACGCTGCTGCTGCTGACGGGCGTCGGCGTGCTGGTGACGGCGATCGGCACCGGCAGCGCCTGGCTGGTGACCGCGTATGCGTTTCCGGGGTCGCGCGTCCTGTCCTGGGCGCTGCTGCTGCCGCTCGCGGTGCCGACCTACATCGTCGCCTTCGCCTATCTCGACCTGCTGCATCCGCTGGGGCCGGTGCAGGGCGCGGTGCGCGCGCTGCTGGGCTACGACGGTCCGCGCGATTTCCGGCTGCCGGACATCCGTTCGCTGGCGGGCGCCGTGCTGCTGCTGGGCTTCGTGCTCTATCCCTACGTGTATCTCACCACGCGGGCGATGTTCATGACCCAGGCGGGCAGCCTGCTGGAGGCGGCGCGCTCGCTCGGCGCCGGCCGCGCGGCGCTGTTCCTGCGGGTGGCGCTGCCGCTGGCGCGGCCGGCGATCGCGATCGGTGCGGCGCTGGCGCTGCTGGAGACGCTCAACGACATCGGCGCCTCCGAGTTCCTCGGCGTCCGCACGCTGACGGTGTCGATCTACACCACCTGGGTCGCCCGCAGCGACCTGCCCGGCGCGGCGCAGATCGCGCTGGCCATGCTGGCGATCGTGGTGGCGGTGATCGCGCTGGAGCGCTACGGCCGCCGCCGCCAGCGCTATGCCGCCACGCAGCGGCCGCGGCCGCTGCAGCCGCTGCGGTTGCGCGGCATCGATGCCGTGGTCGCGCTGCTGCTGGCGTTGCTGCCGGTGCTGGTCGGTTTCCTGGTGCCGGCGGCCTATTTGCTGTGGAAGACGCTGGAACGCCTGCGCTACGGCGACGTGTCGCGCCAACTCGTCGAAAGCGCCTGGAACACGGTGTTCGTGGCGCTGGCCGCGACCGCGGTCACCCTGATCGCGGGCCTGATCGTGGCCTGGGCCCTGCGGCTGGCGCAGGCGCGGCGGCGTCCGCGCATGGCCGCGGCGAGCCTGCGCATCGCCAGTCTCGGCTACGCGATTCCCGGCACGGTCCTGGCGATCGGCCTGCTGACGCCGCTGGCCTGGTTCGACGACGCCGGCAACGGCTTGCTGCAGGCGTTTGGCGGCGCGCCGCGGATGCTGCTGATGGGATCCACAACGGCGCTGGTGCTCGCCTACATGCTGCGCTTCCTGGCGATCTCCGCCGGCGGGATCGAGGCCGGGCTGACGCGGATCCCGGTCTCGCTCGAGCAGGCGGCGGCGGGACTCGGCCACGGTGCCGCCGGCACGCTGTGGCGGGTGCACCTGCCGCTGCTGCGTCCTGCAGTCGCCGCGGCCGCGCTGCTGGTGTTCGTCGATACCATGAAGGAGCTGCCGGCGACGCTGCTGCTGCGGCCGCTGAATTTCGAGACCCTGGCCACCTGGCTCTACGGCGAAGCCGCGCGCGGCACCTATGAGGAGGGCGCGGTGGCGGCGCTGCTGATCGTGCTGGTGGGCCTGCTGCCGGTGATCCTGCTGGCGCGCGCCGGCCTGCGCTACGGCCAGGAACCCGACCTGCAGGAACGATTGCCATGAACGCGCCCACGAATATCGAATCGCTGCTGCAGCTCGAGCGGATCCGCGTCGGCTATCCGGCCAGCGGTGGGCTGCACGTGGTCGTTGACGATCTCTCGCTGGCATTGCGTGCCGGTGAAATCGGCTGCCTGCTGGGCGCGTCCGGCTGCGGCAAGACCACCGTGCTGCGCGCCATCGCCGGCTTCGAGCCGCTGCGCGCGGGCCGCATCGCGCTGCTGGGCGATGCGGTCGCTACGGTGGCGACGGCGCTGCCGCCCGAGCGGCGCCGGGTCGGGATGATGTTCCAGGACTACGCGTTGTTCCCGCACCTGGACGTCGCCGCGAACATCGGCTTCGGCCTGCACCGCATGCCGCGCGCCGGGCGCCGGGCCCGGGTGGAGGCGATGCTGGACCTGGTCGGGCTGCGGGACTGCGCCGACGTCTATCCGCACGAACTCTCCGGCGGTCAGCAGCAGCGGGTCGCGCTGGCGCGTGCGCTGGCGCCGGAGCCGGCCCTGCTGCTGCTCGACGAGCCGTTCTCCAATCTCGACATCGATACCCGCCAGCGCCTGGCCGGCGAGTTGCGCGCGCTGCTCAAGGCCACCGGCACCACCGTGCTGCTGGTGACCCACGACCAGGCCGAGGCGTTCGCCATTGCCGATCGCATCGGCGTGATGGAGTGCGGCCGCATCGTGCAGTGGGACGATGCCGAGGCGCTCTACCGGCGCCCGGCGGATCGTTTCGTCGCCGATTTCATCGGCCGTGGCACGCTGGTGCCGGGCGCCGCGCTGGGCCTGGCGGACGACGTGGAGGTGCTGCTGCGGCCGGAATGCCTGCGCCACGATCCCGGCGGCCCGATCCGGGCGACGCTGGTCGAGGCCGGTTTCCGCGGGCCGGGCTACGTCGGCAGCGTGCGGCTGGCCACGGGCGAGCTGGTCGAGATCGACCTGCCGGAGGGAGCGCCGCGGCAGCCCGGAGAGGTGTTGCCGTTGCGGCTGGTCGAGCAAGGGCTGGTGACGTTCCCGCGCTGACCTGCCGTAGGAGCGCGCCATGCGCGCGATGCCGCGGGCGCTTCGCCGCCCGCGGATTCCGGTGACCGGCGTGCCTGCCGGTCTGGAATCGCGGCATCCACCGGATCCTGCCGACACCCGCGGTATCGCGCGCATGGCGCGCTCCTACGGACATGCCGATCTCGATGATCGGCTGGCGGGCACTGCCATCGCGCGCGCGATCCGCGACAATGGCGGGCCGCGCCCGGCGCAACCCGTCTCCATCGATCGACTTCATGTCCCGACTTCAGTTCCAGCTGCTCGCCAGCGACGGCGCCGCCCGCCGCGGCCGCCTGACGTTTCCCCGCGGCACGGTGGAGACGCCGGCGTTCATGCCGGTCGGCACCTACGGCACCGTCAAGGGCATGCTGCCCGCGCAGGTGCGCGCGACCGGTGCGGAGATCATCCTCGGCAACACCTTCCACCTGTACCTTCGGCCGGGGCTGGAGGTGATCGAGGCGCACGGCGGGCTGCACGGGTTCGGGCGCTGGGACGGTCCGATCCTCACCGATTCCGGCGGTTTCCAGGTGTTCTCGCTGGCGCATCGGCGCAAGATCACCGAGGCCGGGGTCACCTTCCAGGCGCCGACCGATGGCAGCACGGTGTTCCTGGGTCCCGAAGAGAGCATGCGCATCCAGAAGGCGCTCGATTCGGACATCGTGATGATCTTCGACGAGTGCACGCCATATTTGATCGATGGTGCGCCGGCGACCGCGGAGGTCGCGCGCGCGTCGATGGAGCTCAGCCTGCGCTGGGCGGAGCGCTCCAGGCGCGCGCACGAGGGCAACGACGCGGCGCTGTTCGGCATCGTCCAGGGCGGCGTGCACCACGACCTGCGCACGCGCTCGGCCGCGGACCTGCGGGCGATCGGCTTCGATGGCTACGCCATCGGCGGCCTCGCCGTGGGCGAGCCGGAGGCCGAGCGCAACGCCATGCTCGAGCACACCTGCCCGCAGCTGCCCGAGGACCGGCCGCGCTACCTGATGGGCGTCGGCCGGCCCGAGGACCTGGTGGAGGCGGTGGCGCGCGGGGTCGACATGTTCGACTGCGTGATGCCGACCCGCAACGCGCGCAACGGCCACTTCTTCACCTCGACCGGCACCGTACGCATCCGCAACGCGAAATACGAGAACGACCTGCGCCCGATCGACGAGGCCTGCGATTGCCCGGCCTGCAGCGGCGGCTTCAGCCGCGCCTACCTGCGCCACCTGGACCGCTGCAACGAGATGCTCGGCCCGATCCTGGGCACGCTGCACAACCTCCGGCACTACCAGCGGCTGATGGCCGACATGCGCGCGGCGATCGCGGCGGGAACCTTCGCGGCCTTCCGCGAGTCCTTCTACGCGGCGCGAGGCGGCGGCCGGTAGCATTTCGCCGGTGGCGGCCACTGGTAGCCGGCAATCGGGAAGCCGCCCGCACCGTCATCCCGGCGCAAGCCGGGATCCATTGGCGCTTCGGGGCGATATCGGCCCGAAGCGTGATTGGCCTGCCCGTGGCGACGGGCCCTGTCTCACCGCGGCGGAGAGGTCTGCCTGGCGCGGCTCGTCATTGGCACCGCCCGTGGCGACGGGCCCGATCTCACCGCATACGGAGATGTCTGCATGGCGCGGCGGCCGCGTGCCATAATTGCCCGCTGTTTTTTCCATTGACGGACCCACCGATGAATCTGCTGGACTTCCTGATCGCTCCCGCCCACGCCGCTGCAGGCGCCGCGGGCGGCCCGAGCCTGCTCTCCACCCTGATGTTCCCGCTGATCCTGATCGCGATCATGTACTTCCTGCTGATCCGTCCGCAGATGAAGCGCGCCAAGGAGCACAAGACGATGCTGGAAAAGCTGTCGGTCGGCGACGAGGTCATCGCCGGCGGCGGCATCGCCGGCACCGTGCGCGCGATCGGCGACAGCTTCGTCACCGTGGAAATCGCCGACCGCGTCGAGGTCCGCGTGCAGAAGGGTGCCATCGGCACCGTGCTGCCCAAGGGCACGCTCAAGTCGGCCTGATCGCCCCTTCCGTTCCTTCTCTCTAGGCGCCGGTCGGTCGACCCCGCGCGCAGGGCTTCGCAATGCTCGAGTTTCCCCGCTGGAAGTACGTTCTCATCCTGGTCGTGGTGCTGGTCAGCGCGCTGTTCGCGCTGCCCAACATCTATCCGCAGGATCCCTCGGTGCAGATCACGGCACAGCGCGGCGCCGCCGTCGACGCCGCGCTGCGGCAAACCGTCGACGACGTCCTGCAGCAGGCAGGTGTTTCGCCCAAGGCGGTCGACGTCGACGGCGACACCATGCTGGTGCGGTTGCCGGACCTGGAGGCGCAGACCCGCGCTTCCGATGCCCTGCGATCGGGACTTGGGGAGAACTACGTCGTCGCGCTCAACCTCGCCTCGACGGTGCCGGACTGGCTGGGTTCGTTCGGCGCCGAGCCGATGCTGCTCGGCCTGGATTTGCAGGGTGGCGTGCACTTCCTGCTGCAGGTGGACCAGCAGGCGGCGCTGGACAAGCGCGTCGAGGCCTACGCCGAGGAGGCGCGCGCCACGCTGCGCGAGAACCGCGTCCGCTACCAGTCGGTCGAGCGTCGCGGCGACGGCAGCATCCTCGCGGTGCTGGCGCCGGACGCCGACGCCGAGCGCGCGCTGTCGCTGCTGGCGGCGGCGCAGCCGATGCTCAACCGCGACCTCGCCGACAACCGCATCGTCGTCCGCCTGCCGCAGGCCGAGATCGACCAGATCTCGGCCGACGCCATCGAGCAGAACATCACCACCCTGCGCAACCGCATCGACGAGATCGGCGTCTCCGAGCCGGTGATCCAGCGCCAGGGCGACGACCGCGTGGTCGTGCAGCTGCCGGGCGTGCAGGACACCGCCGAGGCCAAGCGCATGATCGGCGCCACCGCGACGCTGGAATACCGCGCCACGATCGAGGGCGACGCCTATGCCGCGGCGGAGAGCGGGATAGTGCCCGCGGGCGGCAAGATCTATTTCCACCGCCGTACCGGCCCCGACGGCAAGCCGATCCCGTACATCCTCAGCCGCCGCGTGATCGCCTCCGGCGAGGAGATGGTGACCGCGCAGTCGACCTACGACCAGGACGGCCTGCCGGCGGTCAGCGTCACCCTCAACGCCGCCGGCGGCAAGCGCATGTTCGACTTCACCAGCGCCAACGTCGGCGAGCCGATGGCGGTGGTCTACATCGAGCGGATCCCGCAGGTGCGCACGGTCGACGGCGAGGAGGTGCGCAGCTTCCGCGTGAGCGAGGAGATCATCTCCGTCGCCAACATCAATAGCGTGTTCGGCCGCCAGTTCCAGACCACCGGCCTGGAGAAGCAGGAGGCCGACGATCTCGCCCGGCTGCTGCGTTCCGGCTCGCTGGCCGCGCCGATGGACTTCATCGGCGAGGGCATCGTCGGCCCCAGCCTGGGCGCCGAGAACGTGGAGCGCGGCGTGACCGCGGTGCTGTACGCGTTCCTGTTCACCCTGGTGTTCTTCATGGCCTACTACCGCATGTTCGGCCTGGTCACCTGCGCGGCGCTGCTGCTGAACCTGCTGATCGTCGCCGCGGTGATGTCGATCTTCGGCGCCACCATGACCCTGCCGGGCTTCGCCGGCCTGGCGCTGTCGATCGGCCTGTCCGTGGACGCCAACGTGCTGATCAACGAGCGAATACGCGAGGAGCTGCGCAACGGCATGCCGCCGAAGACGGCGATCGCGACCGGCTACGACAAGGCCTCGAGCTCGATCCTCGACGCCAACATCACCGGCACGCTCGCGGGCGTGGCGCTGTACGCGTTCGGCACCGGGCCGCTGCGCGGCTTCGCCATCACCCTGGTGGTCGGCATCCTGGCGTCGATGTTCACCGCGCTCACCGTGACCCGCGGCATCGTCACGCTGATCTACGCGCGCCGCAAGAAGCTCAAGTCGCTGGCCGTCTGACGGGAGGACACACCATATGAAGATTTTCCCGCTGATGCTGATCCCCAGCGATACCAATTTCGACTTCATGCGCATCCGCTGGGTGACGCTGGTGCTCGGGCTGCTGGTGTTCGCCACCGCCGCCGGCGCGGTCGCCGTCAAGGGTTTCAATTTCGCCCTGGACTTCACCGGCGGCACCGCGATCACGCTGCGTTTCCAGCAGCCGGCGGACGTCGACGCGGTGCGTGCGCGGATGGCCGAGATCGGGCACGAGAACGCCCAGGTGCAGACCTTCGGCAGCGGCACCGACCTGCTGGTGCGGATGCGCGCGGAGGAAGAGCAGAACACAGTCGACGAGGCCGAGCGTCTCGCCCGCGACGTGCAGGAGGCGGTCAGTACGCCGGAGAATCCCGCCCAGATCCTCGACCGCCAGTCGATCGGTTCGCAGGTCAGCGCCGAGCTGGCGGAGAAGGCGACCGAGGCGGTGCTGTTCGTGCTGGTCGGGTTCCTGATCTACATCGGCTTCCGCTTCGAGTGGAAGTTCGCGGTGGTGGCCTCTGTGACGACGCTGTTCGACGTCGGCGTGGTAGCGGGCTACTTCGCGCTCAGCGGGCGCGAGTTCGACCTGACCGTGCTCGCCGGCCTGCTGGCGGTGATGGGCTTCTCGATCAACGATACGATCGTGGTGTTCGACCGCGTGCGCGAGAATTTCCGCAGCATGCGGGCCGATCCCCATGAGGTCTTCAACCGCTCGATCAACCAGACCCTGTCGCGCACCATCATCACCTCGGCGGTGTTTTTCCTGTCGGTGCTGGCGCTGTACCTGTACGGCGGCGGCTCGCTGGAAGGCCTGGCGCTGACGCAGATGATCGGCGTGATCGTCGGCACGCTGTCGTCGATCCTGATCGCCTGTCCGCTGCTGACCGTGGGATTCCTCAAGGTCACCAAGCAGGACCTGCTGCCGAAGGCCAGGGACGAGGCGGCGCTGGCTAGAAGGCCGTAGAGCGAGGAACGAGAAACGAGGAGTGAGAAACGAGTGAGAGCGGGGGGCTTGCTCGTTTCCTGTTTCGTTCCGCGCATTTGGGCCGCCGGACGTGACCGCAACCGGACGCCCGCCATGACGCCATGTCCGTAGGAGCGCGCCATGCGCGCGATGCCGCGGCGGTGCGAACGCAGCCGGTTGCAAGTATCGGCGGCAAGTTGGGGTCACGCGGCATCGCGCGCATGGCGCGCTCCTACGGGGGAACCGGTGCCGGGCTTCTCTGTTCCCGCGGAGGGAGAGGGACGAGGCGGCCTCGAGAGCGAGATGAGAGCGAGAAACGAGAGAAGGCACCGCACTTCTCTCGTTTCTCGCTCCTCGTTTCTCGTTCCTAGCTTTTGGCGAATGTCGCCGCGTAGCCCGACGACGCGATGGTCTTCTGCAACGGCTCGGTGATGCGCACGTTGCCGGCGATCACCTGCCGGTCGGCGGTGCCGCGGGCGTCCATCGGGCCGAGCGCGGCGCCGCGGAAGTCGCTGACGCGGCCGCCGGCCTCGCGCACCAGCAGCACGCCGGCGGCGATGTCCCAGGGTTTGACCCCGGCCTCGAAGTAGGCGTCGACGCGTCCGCAGGCGGTATAGGCCAGGTCGAGCGCGGCCGAACCGGCGCGGCGCACGTCCTCGGCGTCGCGCAGCAGCTCGCGGATGCATTCGAGCTGCGCGCCCGCGCGTTCGCGCTCGCGCGGCGCGAAGCCGGTGGCGAGCATGGCGCCGTGCAGCTCCCTGCGCTCGCCGACGCGGATGCGGCGCTCGTTGAGCTGCGCGCCGCCGCCGCGGGTGGCGGTGAACAGCTCGTTGCGCAGCGGATCGAAGATCACCCCGTGCAGCGGCTCGCCGTTCTCCACCAGCGCGATCGAGACGCACCAGTGCGGAAAGCCGCGCAGGTAGTTGCTGGTGCCGTCGAGCGGATCGATGACCCAGGTGTAGCGGCTGACGCCGCGGTTGCCCTTCTGCGCGCCGCCTTCCTCGCCGAGGACGGCGTAGTCGGGATTGGCGCGGCGCAGCTCCTTGATCACCTCCGCCTCGGCCAGGCCGTCGACCTCGCTGGCGTAGTCCATCCGGTCCTTCTCGACCACGTTGAGCGCGTCGAGCCGGTGCATGTGCCGGAGCAGCACGTTGCCGCCGGCGCGGGCCGCCTTGACCATGACATTGACGGCTGGTTGTTGCATCGCGGACGGGCTCCGGGCGCAGGAAGGATCGACGGGGACAAAGAACGGTCCGGCGCGAAGACCGGGCGCGCAGTTTACCATCCGCACCATGGATTCCGCCGCACGCACCGCCGAACGCATCCGCATCGTCCTGGTCGGGACCCAGCACCCGGGCAACATCGGCGCGGCGGCGCGCGCGATGAAGACGATGGGACTGTCGCGGCTGGCGCTGGTGGCGCCGCTGCGGTTCCCGCACGCCGACGCCGAGGCGATGGCGGCCGGCGCCGGCGACCTGCTCGTGCAGGCGCAACGCTTCGACGACCTGGCGGCCGCGGTCGCCGACTGCCGGCTGGTGCTGGGGTGTACCGCGCGCGACCGGCGCATCGCGCTGGAGCAGCTGCGTCCGCGCCAGGCGGCGGAGCGGGCGGCCGCCGCAACCCCCGAGGGCGAAGTGGCGCTGGTGTTCGGCCGCGAGCGCACGGGCCTGGAAAACGAAGAACTGCAGTTGTGCCACGCCGCCGTCCACATCCCCGCCAATCCCGACTACAGCTCGCTCAATCTCGCGGCGGCGGTGCAGGTGCTCGCCTACGAGATCCGCCTGGCGCTGCTGGAGACGGCGCCCGATCCGGCGCCGGCCCGCGGCCAGCCGCCGGCGAGCCATGCCGAGCTCGAGGGCTTCTTCGCCCAGCTCGCCGAAACGCTCGATGCGATCGACTTCCACAAGGGCCGCACCCCGGAGACGGCGATGCGCAAGCTGCGGCGGCTGTTCCTGCGCAGCGACCTGGACGCGCGCGAGGTGCGGCTGCTGCGCGGCGTACTCGCCGATGCGCAGCGGATGGCGCGCCTGGCTGCGGGCAGACGGGAGTGACTCTCGTCTTCGTCCGCCGTCTGTCGCGCGACGGGCATTTCGGCTAGTCTCGCGTGGCCCGCCATCCAGGTGATTCCCGCTTGACCGCACCCGCTCGCCTGCTGTGCCGTGTGTTGTGCGGGCTGTCGATGGCGATGGCCGTTGCGTTGCCGGCCTCGGGCAACGACCGCCAGGTGCTGGTGCTGGGCCGGATCACCGACGATCCCGCCGCGCACTACGAGCAGCTCAAGCCGCTGCTCGACTACGTGGTGCCGCGGATGGCCAGTGTCGGAATCCGCGAGGGACGCATCCTGATGGCGCGCGATCCGCAACAGATGATGAGCTACCTGCGGCGCGGCCGCGTCGATTGGGTGACCGAAACCTCCGCCAGCGCGATGCTGTTGCAGCAGCGCGCCGGCGCGGCGCCGCTGTTGCTGACCGAACGCACCGGCGTCAGCCACTACCGCACCGTGTTCTTCGCCCGCCACGACAGCGGCATCGATTCGCTGGACGCGCTGGGCGGACGCAGTGTCGCCTTCCAGAATCGCGCGTCCACCAGCGCCTACTTCGTGCCGGCGATGGAACTGCTCGAGCGCGGTTTGTCGATGGAGATCCTGCTCTCGCCGATGGACCGGCCGCCGCCCGATTCGGTCGGCTACCTGTTCGCCCGCTCCGAGGCCAACATTTCCACCTGGGTGCACAAGCGCCTGGTCGATGTCGGCGCGATGAGCGACCTCGACTGGAACGACCCGGGAGCGATGCCGCCTGCGTATCGCCGCGACCTGCGGATCGTGCACGAGACGCCGGAGTACCCGCGCGCGCTGGAAATGGTGCGGGGCGATCTAGACCCGGCAGTCCGGGAGCGCCTGCGCGAAGTGCTGCTGCAGGCCGCCGGCGATCCCGACGCCTCCGAGGCGCTGCTCGGCTTCTTCCGGACCAGCCGCTTCCTGCCGCTGGACGACGCGGCGATGCGGGAGCTCGAGTACCTGCGCCGGGCGGTGACACGAGTGAGCGCAGAGATCGAATGATGCGCTACGGCCTGTACGCCCGTTCGGTCACGGTCCTGCTGGCGGCGATGCTGATCACCCTCGCGGTCGTGGTGCTGATCCTGCAGCGGCAGGGCGAGATGCGCGAGGAGATGCTGGCGCACAGCCGCGATTCCCTGCACCAGCTGGTGCAGGACCGGCTGCGCGAGTACGGCGAGGGACAGGCGAGGCGCCTCGCCGAGAGCCTGGTCAATCCGCTGTACTACTTCGATCTCGATGCCATCGGCAGCAGCATCGCCGATGTCCAGAGCCAGCCGAACGTCGACTACGTGCTCGTCTACTCGGCCGGCGGCGACGTCATCCACGACGGCTCGCGCGACATCGCCACCTATGGCCGGGCCATGGACGACGCGTTCGCCCACGACGCGATCTCGACCGAGGGCGTGCGGGTCCAGAGCGACGGGCGCGTGCTCGACGTGGCGGCGCCGATCCGCATCGGCGAGGAGCGGCTGGGCGGGGTGCGCATCGGCTATTCGCTCGAGGCGCTGCGCAGGGACGAGAACAACGTGAGCGTCGAGTTGCGCAAATCCCTGCAGGAGATCGGCCAGCGCCATCTGCAGTGGGTGGTCTGGCTGCTGGCGGCGCTGGTCGCGCTCGGAATCGCGATGAGCCTGATCGTGCAGCGGGCGCTGGTGCGGCCGATCCGGCAGCTGGCCGACGCCGCGCGCGAGATCGAGGCCGGGAACTACGGCGCCGAGGTGCCGGCGAGCCGGCGCAACGACGAGGTCGGCGAGCTGATGCGCGGCTTCCGGCGCATGGGGGAGAGCATCGCCCGCCACGACCGCGACATCCGCCGCATGGCCTACAACGATCCCCTGACCGGGCTGGCCAACCGGCTCGCGTTCCGCGAGATCCTCGATGCGCGCATGCTGCAGTCGCAGGGCGCGGCGCGGCGGCTGGCGCTGCTGTTCGCGGACGTCGACGACTTCAAGCGCATCAACGACACCCTCGGCCACGACGTCGGGGACGAGGTGCTGGTGCAGTTCGGCAGCCGGATCCGCGGCATCGTGGAGCGCTACGGCGGCGATGGTGCACTGCTGGCGCGCTTCGGCGGCGACGAATTCGTGATCCTGCTCGAGAGCACGGACGACATCCGCGAGGTGTCCAGCCGCCTGGCGGGGCTGCTGGTGGACGAGTTGCGGCGCCCGATCCTGGTGGAGGGGCGGCAGGTGTTCCTGGGTGTCTCGGTCGGGGTGACGCTGTTCCCGGAAGACGCCTCGGGCGCCACCATGCTGATGAAGAACGGCGACATCGCCATGTACCAGGCCAAGGTGGCGGGCAAGGGCTGCTATCGGTTCTACAGCCGGGCGATGGACCAGGCGGTGGAGCGCCGGGTGCGCATGGAGCAGGACCTGCGCGGCGCCTGGGAGCGCGGCGAGCTGAGCCTGGTCTACCAGCCGGTATTCCGCGTCGCCGACAACCGGCTGGTCGGCGCCGAAGCGCTGCTGCGCTGGCATCACCCGACCCAGGGCATGGTCGCGCCGTCGGTGTTCATCGACGTGGCCGAGCAGAGCGGCCTGATCGAGACCCTCGGCCCGTCGGTGCTGCGCGCGGCCTGCCGGGACGCCATGCGCTGGCAGCGCGATTTCGGCGGCGCCGACCTGTTCGTGGCGGTGAACGTGTCGCCGCGGCAGCTGCGGACCGGCGACCTGGCGCGCCAGGTCGAGGAGGTGCTGCGCGAGACCACGATGGCGCCCGAACGGCTGCACATCGAGCTGACCGAGACGGCGGTGATCGGCGACGAGCTGCGCATCAGCAGCCTGCTGGCGCGGCTGCGCGAGTCCGGGGTGAAGGTCTGGCTGGACGACTTCGGCACCGGATTCTCGGGCTTGAGCCACCTGCGCCGGATGCCGATCGACGGCGTCAAGATCGACCGCAGCTTCATCGCCGACGTGCTGCGCGATCCGGACGACCTGGCGCTCACCACTGCGATCATCGCCATGGCGCACTCGCTGGGCATCACGGTGGTGGCGGAGGGCGTGGAGCAGGAAGGCCAGTTCGACCTGCTGCGCGAGCGCGGCTGCGATCTCGCCCAGGGCTATTGGCTGGGCCATCCGATGAGCCCGCAGGAACTGGCGCGGCTGATCGCCTGAAACGGCGCCAGCAGCTGCCGCGGCCGTGGCTCTCGGCGCCCCCCGGTCTCACAGCCGAAGCGAATCGCTTTGCGATTCCCGGCCTCCGCGCAGCGCTCGGTGGCGCTCAAGCCGCCGCAAGCCTGCGGCTTGCAAGCGGCGGCTTTCGTCCCCCTCGATTTCCTTTTTCAAAGGGGGGAAGACAGCTATCAATAATGTGGGGGAGCGAGCCTCAGAAAATCCGGTCGAACCATTCGACGGCCGCGGCGGCGAGGGTGCCGCTGAGCACGCCGAACACCGCGATCGCGGCGATTCCCGCCGTCCAGGCGATCAGCATCAGCACGCCGTCGCGCTCCAGCAGGGCCAGGGCGTAGAGCAGCATCAGGCCGCCGAACAGGTAGTTGGTGAACGGGATCGGCAGCGCCAGCAGCACGCCAAGCACCACCAGCAACAGGCCGGTGAGCAGGGTCGTCATGCGCTGGTCGAGCAGCAGGGTCAGGCGCGGCTTGATCAGGTGCTCCAGCCGGCCGAGCCAGGGGTCGATCCTGCGCTCGAAGCGCAGCAGGGTGTGGCGGCGCGGGCCGCGACGGGCGATCCATTTCGGCAGCCAGGGCTTGCGCAGGCCGAACAGCAGCTGCAGTCCGATCAGGATCGTCAGCGGGCCGCTGATCGCGCCGCCGATCGGGATCGGGATGAAGGCAGGCAGCGCGGCGATGAACAGCAGCATGCCGAACATGCGCTTGCCGAGGCCGGAGAGCAGGATGCGCAGGGTCAGGAGGTCGTTCGGGTCGCCGACGGCATAGGCGGCGAGCAGGGCGCGGATGCCGGCTTCCTGGGGACCGCGGCGGCGGTGCCGGCGGCCGTCTGTGTCGGCACCGCCCGCCCGCTGCCGCGGCGGAGGGGTGTCACTCGGCATCGTCGACCGGTTCGGGCAGGCGCTGCAGCAGCAGCTTGTCGATGCGCGGCCCGTCCAGGTCGACCACCTCGATCCGCCAGCCCTTCCAGCGGAAGGACTCGCCGGTGTCGGGGATGCGGCCGAAGTGGGCGATGACCATGCCGGCGGCGGTGTGGTAGTCGTGCGCCTCCTCGTCCGGCAGGGCGCCGCCGCCGAGCAGTTCGCGCACGCCGTCGGCGGTCAGGGCGCCGTCGACCAGCAGCGAGCCGTCCTCGCGCACGGTCACCAGCGACGTGGCCTCGGCGCCTTCGCCGCTCTGGGTGCGGCCGATCACCGCCTCCAGCAGGTCGTGCACCGTGACCAGGCCGGTGACATCGCCGTATTCGTCGACCACCAGCGCCAGCGACTGCTGCTCCTCGCGGAAGATCTCCAGCAGCTTGAGCGCCGGGGTGGACTCGGAGACGAACAGGGTCTCGCGCAGGTACTTGAACAGGTCGAACTCGGTCTCGTCGATCCGGTCGAGCAGCGATTTGACCTCCAGCACGCCGACCACGTCGGCGTCGCTGCCGCGCAGCACCGGATAGCGCGAGAACGGGGTCTGCCGCATCGCCGCCAGGTTCTCGGCGAAGCTCTCGTTGGCGTCGAGCCAGGCGATGCGCGTGCGCGGCGTCATCAGGCTCTCGGCGCTGCGGTCGCCCAGGCGCAGCACGCGGTTCATCATGTTGCGTTCCTCGACGTCGATCACGCCCTGCTCGTGGCTCTCGCTCACCAGCAGGCGGATCTCCTCTTCGGAGACGTGCGCGGCCTGGGTGTTGTCGAGCCGCAGCAGCCGCAGCGCCCCGCGCACACTGGCGCTGAGCAGCCAGACCGCCGGCGTGGCGACCCGCGAGATCGCATGCATCGGCAGCGCCACCGTAGCCGCCACCCGCTCCGGCGCCAGCAGCGCCAGGCGCTTGGGCAGCAGTTCGCCCAGCACGATGGTCAGGTAGGTGATCAGCCCGACCGCAAGCACCACGCCGACGGTGTCCGCGTAGTCCGACAGCGCCGGGATGCCTTCCGCCAGGCGCGCGCCGATCGAGGCGCCGATCGCCTGGCCGCCGAACATGCCGGTGAGGATGCCGATCAGGGTGATGCCGACCTGCACCGTGGACAGGAAGCGCTCCGGGTGCTCGGCCAGCTCCAGCGCCTTGCGCGCGCCGCGGCTGGCGGCCGCCTGCTTGAGCCGCGCCTTGCGCGAGGTCACCACCGACATCTCCGACAACGCGAAGAAGGCGTTGCAGACGATCAGCACCAAGACGATCAGGAATTCCAGCATCGTCGGAATTCCTGGGTCGGGTCGGGGCGGGGGCGGGCCGGGGCGCTGTCGGGGCGGGGCGTTGGGCGGGGCGGTCTAGGGTCGTCGGCCATCGGCATCGGGGCGCGGCAGCGCGGAGGGGAATCATAGCAGCCGGCGTGAACGGCTGTGCAGGGCGGACGGACGCGGTGCCGGCGGCGCCCGGGCGGGTGGGTATTGGTGTCATCAAACCGTCATAATCAGCAACCGGAAGCTCCGGCGGCCCGCCGGGGGCATCGACAAGGTCCACGCATGCTCTCCCTGCAAACCATCTTCGGTCGCGGCAACCAGTTCTACAACCTGCTGGAAGAAGCCGCCGTGGCCGCGCACGACGCCGCCCGGGCCCTGCACGCGATGCTGCGCGAATCCGACCGCCAGCCGGCCTTGGACGCCTTCCGCCTGGCGCGGCTGCGCGAGCGCGAGGCGTCCAACCGGATCAGCCAGGAGCTGGTGGACAGCTTCATCACCCCGATCGAGCGCGAGGACATCGAGGCGCTGGCATCGGCGCTGTACAAGATCCCCAAGCAGATCGAGAAGTTCGCCGACCGCTATTCGCTGGCGATCCAGCACCTGGAGCACATCGATTTCGCCCCGCGCGCGGCGATGCTCGAGCAGGCCGCCGGGGTGGTGGTGCAGATGGTCCGCCAACTGCGCAAGATGAAGCTGGAGCCGATGAAGGCGCTCGGCGACGAGCTGCGCACGATCGAGACCGAGGCCGACCGGCTGATGCTGGAGCTCTACGGCGACATCTATTCCGGCAAGCTCGACCCGCTGCAGATGTTCCTGCTCAAGGAGTTCTTCGAGATCCTGGAGAAGGCGATCGACCGTTGCCGCGGCGCCGGCGTGGTCGCGTACGAAATCGTGCTGAAGAATTCTTGATGAGCACCTCCCGTACCCTCATGTTGCCCGGCTTCGGGACGACGGCCATCCGCTGCGCCGATGGCCTTGAGCCATGCCTCCACAACCCCGACCTCGCCGCTGCGCGGCGAGGTCGCCCCCTTGACTCAAGGGGGCTATGAGATGTTCATCGTCGCGCTGATGGAGGGCCGTCTCCGGGCTCCGGAGTGGCGGGCATCCGCTGCGCGGATGCCCTTGCGCCATGTCTCCACAACCCCCGCCTCGCCGCTGCGCGGCGAGGCCGCCCCCCTTAACTTAAGGGGGGCTATGGGGATGCTGATCGTCGCGCTGATGGATGGCTGTTTGCCGGCTCCGGAGGGACGGGCATCGGCTGCGCCGATGCCTTTGCGTCATTCCTCCACAACTCCGGTCTCGCCGCTATGCGGCGAGACCGCCCCCTTAACTTAAGGGGGTTATGGATGCTGACTTTGGTCCTGATCGTGGTGTTCACCGCGCTGGTGTTCGAGTACATCAACGGCTTCCACGACACCGCCAACTCCATCGCGACCGTGGTCGCCACCAAGGTGCTCTCGCCGATGCAGGCGGTGGGCATGGCGGCGGTCATGAACCTGATCGGCGCGCTGGCCGGCACCGCGGTCGCCAAGACCATCGCCTCCGGGTTGATCGATGCCGGCGTGATCGACGTCGGTTCGCAGCTGATCCTGTGCGCGCTGCTCGGCGCCATCGTCTGGAACCTGATCACCTGGTGGTGGGGCCTGCCGTCGTCGTCCTCGCATGCGCTGATCGGCGGCCTGCTCGGCGCCGCGCTCGCCGCGGCCTCGATGGATTTCGACGTGGTGATCTGGTCGCAGCCGGCAGAACCGGTGTGGCAGAGCGCCGGCGTGCTGTGGAAGGTGATCGTGCCGATGGTCAGTTCGCCGGTGCTGGGCTTCGCCGCCGGCTTCCTGATGATGGGCGTGTTGTTCTTCGTCATCGCCATGATGGCGCGCTCGGGCGGGGCGCTGGCACGGATCGCGCGGCCGCGCTGGGTCAACGCGTTCTTCGGCAAGAGCCAGATCGTCAGCGCCGCGAGCATGGGTTTCGCCCATGGCATGAACGACGCGCAGAAGACCATGGGCATCATCGCCCTGACCCTGATCAGCGCCGAGGCGGCGGGCACGATGGACAGCCTGCCGGCGCTGCTGGGCTTCCTGCATCCGTCCGAGGCGGCGCTGACCGAGGGCGACATCGACCTATGGATCAAGGTCGCCTGCGCGCTGGTGATGGCGGCGGGCACCGCCGCCGGCGGCTGGCGGATCATCAAGACCCTGGGCCACAAGCTGGTCAAGCTGCATCCGATCCACGGTTTCGCCGCCGAGACCAGCGCTGCGTCGGTGATCCTGGCGGCGTCCTCGCTCGGCATCCCGGTCTCGACCACGCACAACATCTCCTCGGCGATCATGGGCGTGGGCACCGCCAAGCGCCTGAACGCGATCAAGTGGAGCGTGGTGCACAAGATGATCTGGGCGTGGATCCTGACCATCCCGATGTCGGGCGGGATCGCCTATGGGATGTTTCGGCTGTTCCGAACGGTCGGATGGGCTTGAGAGCTAGAAACGAGAAACGAGGAGTGAGAAACGAGAGAAAGCATTGCTCACTCTCTTCTGTCACGTTTCGATCTGCGGCCAGCCCAGCTGCAAGAGCAACACGATCCCGCAAACGATCACTCGACTACGATTTGCTGTCGAACGCAATGTAGAGTGGAGAGTAATGAGAAAAGGGAGGAGGCACTGCTCTTACTCGTTTCTCACTCCTCGTTTCTCGTTTCTAGCTTCAAAGCAAATCGCCGTCGGCGGAGAGGGCGCGCTCCAGGCGGTCGCCCATGCCGCCGATCTCGAGTACCAGGCGGCCCAGCTCGGCGGCGTCGAGGGCGGCGTAGGGCCGGTTCTCGCACAGCTGCAGGTAGGGCACGCTGTCGAGGTCGCCGACGGCGAGATAGCCGACCCGGCTCTCCCAGTTGAAGATCAGCGCGCGCCGCGCGTCGATGCCGGTGATCGGCGCGATCACGGTGCTCGCGCGCAGGTATGCGCGGCCGTCGTCGTCCTGCAGTTCGGACAGGAAGATCGCCTGGTGGCGCCGGCCGTTGTCGAGCGAGAGTTCCACGCAGATCACGTACGGTTCCTGCATGGTGATGCGGAAGTCCGCGCTGCGGAGATGGCTGCGGATCTGCTCGAAATTCTGCATGCGCTGGGCCTGATGGTGCCTTGGGTGGGTCGTGCCGCTATCCTAATCCCCCATGGACGAACTGTCTGCCGAAGCGCGGATCCTCGCCGCGATCCGCGCCATCCCGCGCGGGCAGGTAGCCGGCTATGGCGAGGTCGCACGGCGCGCGGGGCTGCCCGGGCGGGCGCGGCTGGTCGCGCGGATCCTGTCCGGGAATGCCGACACCGCGTTGCCCTGGCATCGCGTGCTGCGCAGCGACGGCCGCATCGCGCTGCCGGAGAACAGCCGCGGCTGGCATGAACAGGTCCAGCGCCTGCGTGCGGAAGGCGTCCGGGTGGAGCGGGGCAGGGTGCGCGTGGCGAAGCCCGCTGCGGACCTGGATGCGGCGCTGTGGGGTCCGCGGCGCTGATGCGCGATTCGCCGGACGCTTCGTCCCGTGCGCGTGAAGCGTGGCCTCACGGCGTCCGTCGTGATCCCGGTATCATGGCGCGTCGCTAAAGGAACCCGGATGTTTTCCAATCTCCCCCCCGTGACCAAGACGCTGCTGATCCTCAACGGCGTGGTCTTCCTCCTGCAACTGGTCCTCGGCAATGCGCCGTTCTGGCCGTTCATGCTGTGGCCGCTCGGTGGCGCCGAGGCGGGCGGCATGAGCTTCCTGCCCTGGCAGCTGGTCACCTACGGTTTTCTGCACGGCGGCGGCTTCCACCTGATGTTCAACATGCTGGTGCTGCTGATGTTCGGCGCGCCGCTGGAGTACACCTGGGGGCAGAAGCGGTTCCTGACCTACTTCCTGGTCTGCGTGGTCGGCGCCGGGCTGTGCCAGCTGGTGGTGGTGTCGTGGGCGCTTGCGCAGGGCGGCGGCGCATTCCCGACGCTGGGCGCTTCCGGCGGCGTGTTCGGGCTGCTGCTGGCTTACGGCATGCTGTTCCCGAACCAGCGGGTGATGCTGCTGATCCCGCCGATCCCGATGAAGGCGCGCACGCTGGTGATCGTGCTGGGCGTGATCGAACTGGCGTTCGGCATCAGCGGCACGCGTTCGGGCGTCGCCCACTTCGCCCACCTGGGCGGCATGCTGTTCGGTTGGCTGCTGATCCAGCAGTGGCGCGGGCGGCCGCCCTTCAGCCGGCGCTCGGGCAACAACGTCCGGCGGTTCTAGGCGCGCCAGGCAGCCTCCTCCGTCGCGGCGAGAACCGGCCCGTCGCCGCGCCAAGCAGCCCTTTCCGCTGCGGTGATAACCGGCCCGTCGCCACGGGCGCCGCCAATGAATAGCCGCGCCCGGCAATCTCTTCCGTCGCGGTGAGAAAAGGCTTGGCGCCACGCCAGGCAGCCGTTTGGGTCAACACCTCATTTTCGCTTGCTCGATACCTCGCTGCTTGCGGCGTAGAGCGGAGCTTGCTCCGCTGCTCTCGGCTCTGGAACCAAGAGCAGCCGAGCAAGCTCGGCTCTACGTGCGCGCAGATACTCCGCGGCTTGCCGCGGGGGCATTCATTACTTTGGCTTGAGCAGTCAGCGCCAGATCCGCACCTGCTGCTCCTCGGCGGCCTGCATCGCGGTACCGGCCTTGCAGTCGAAGGCGGTGCCGAACGCGGGCAGGTTGACCAGCGGGCCGTTGGCGCGCCACTGGCCGGGCGCCTGCACGCTGCTGGCCGCCATGCGGTTGGCCACGTCCGGTGACATCTGCTGCCGCCACAGCTGGGCCCATGCCTCGAAGAACGCCTGCGCGGACTCCTTGGGCAGTTCGGCATTGGTGGTGGTGAGCGCGTCCCACGCCAGTTCCACGCCGGCCAGGTCGGCGGCGTTCTCGTCGCGGGTCTGGGTGCCGTTGACCATCAGCGCGGTCGCGGCGGGATAGGCGTAGCCGCTGTACTGGCCGGACAGGCGGTTGGCGAGATCGGTCCATGCGGCCTCGTCGCCCTCGTTCCACCAGGTGCGGACGTTGCCGGCGGCATCGACCACGCGCCCGCGGATGTCGATGCTGCGGCCGAGCTCGTGCCCGACCAGCGCGCCGTAGCTGCCGTAGTGCGCGGCGGCGTCCTTCGTCATGTCGAGCACCGGCGGCTGCAGCACCGCCGCGGACACGATCAGCCGGTTCTGGGCGATGTCGTACGCCAGCGCCGGCTGCTGCGGCAGCACGTCCCAGCGCTGGTCGGCGTTGCTCCGGCCGATGCGCCGCATCTCCTCGCGGTGGCGCCAGGTGGACGCGATCAGCATGTTGCCGCCGAAGCTGCCGCGCCCCATCGGCTGCACGCTGTAGTCGAGGTCGTGCTGGGGCGCGCCGATCTCGATCCGCAGCGTCTCGATCTTGCTGCGCGCCTCGGCCTTGGTCGGCTTGCTCATCCAGGCGCTGCGATCGATGCCGCGCAGCAGCGCGTCTCGGACCTCGGTGGCGATGGTGGTTGCGCGCAGGCGGGCGCCCTCGGGCAGATGCCTGGCCACGTACTCGCGGCCGAGCATCGGCCCCGCGGCCTTGTTGATCGCGTTCAGCACCTGCGTCTGCCGCGGCAGCGGCTCGGACTGGCCGCGCAGCACGCGGCCGTGGAACTCGAACTCGGCCTCGCGGAAGGTCCTGGACAGGTACGGCGCCATGGCATTGCCGACATGGAAGCGCAGATAGGATTTCCACTGCGCCGGCTTCACGCTGCCGACCAGTTCGTCGAGCCGGGCGAACAGCGCCGGATTGGCCATCGACACCGTCTCGGCCTGGATGCCGTTGGTCTCCAGGAACTCGTCCAGCTGCAGGCGCTTGTACTGCTTGTCGAAACCCGCGGTCGGCACCGGTGCGTAGTTGTTGCGGGGGTCGCGGGCGAGGGTGATCGCGCGCCAGTGCCGCGCGATCTCGGTCTCCAGGTCGATCACCGCCGCCGTCTCGGCGTCGAGCGACTTCTCCTCGACCCCGGCCAACGCCAGGATGCTGCGCACGTAGTCGCGATAACGGTCGAGGATCGCCTTGGTGTCGGCGTCGTCGCGGGTGTAGTACGCGGGGTCGGGCAGGGCGAGGCCGCCCTGGGTGAAGTAGCCGATGTGGCGCGTCAGGTCGGCCAGGTCGACGTCGGCATTGAAATTGAACACCACCGGGATGCCGACCTGGTGCAGCGCCGCGATCGCCGGCGGGATGTCGCGGGCGCGGCGGATGGCGTCGATGCGCGAGAGCAGCGGCGCGATCGGCTGCGCCCCGTCCGCCTCTACCGCGGCCTCGTCCAGGCCGCTGGCCCAGAAATCGCCGAGCAGCTGCTGCACGTTGTTCTGCGGCGACTGCATCGCCGCGTCGAGCAGCTCGCGCTGCTGCTGCAGGGCCAACGCCTGCAGCTCGCCCAGCGCCGACACGCTGCCCGAGCCCACGATCATGTTCGCGGTCAGCCAGTCCTTGTTGACGAAGCTGTAGAAGTCGGTGCAGGCCGTGGGCCCGTCGGGCGCCTTGGCCGCGCCGCGGCGCTGGGCGCCGGCGTCGGTGGCGAACATCCCGATCGCCAGGCAGGCGACCAGGGCGTGGGTGAGCGGTTTGGCGTTGGGCATCGCGGAATCCATCGAAACGATCGCGGGAGTCTAGCAAGCCCCGCGGTGCTGAACGCGACCGCCATGCACATAAAAAGAAGGGCCCGACGGATGTCGGACCTTTCTTTCGTGGCGTGCCTGCGCGACCTCAGCCGCGGATGGTCACCAGATGACGATGCGCGCCTCGCCGTCGCGCACCATGGCATCGGCCGGCTTGCAGCCGAAGGCCGCGGCGAAGGCCGGCAGGTTCGAGGGCGCGCCCGCGGCGCGGAAACCGGCCGGGGCGTGCGAGTCGGTCGCCAGGCGCACCTTCAGCTCCTCGGGCGTGAAGTTGCGGCGCCAGACGGTGGCCCAGTTGAGGAAGAAGCGCTGGTCCTGGGTGAGGCCGTCGATCATCGGATCCTCCTCGCCCTCGCGCGCGCGCTGCAGGGCGTCGTAGGACACCGCCAGGCCGCCGAGGTCGGCGATGTTCTCGCCCAGCGTCAGCTTGCCGTTGACGAACTGTCCCGGCGCCGCCTCGTAGCCGTTGAACTGCTCGATCAGCCGGTCGGTCAGCGCCTTGAAGCCGGCCGAGTCCTGCTCGGTCCACCAGTTCTCGAAGTTGCCGCTGGGGCCGAAGCGGCTGCCCTGGTCGTCGTAGCCGTGGATCATCTCGTGGCCGATCACCGCGCCGATGCCGCCGTAGTTGACGGCGTCGTCGGCCTCCGGATCGAAGAACGGCGGCTGCAGGATCGCGGCCGGGAACACGATCTCGTTGCGCTGCGAGCTGTAGTACGCGTTCACCGTCTGCGGCGGCATGAACCACTCGTCCGGATCGACCGGCTGGCCGATCTTGTCGATGTTCCAGCGGTAGTTGAACGCGTTGGCGGCCAGCACGTTACCGATGTAGCTGTCGCGGCCGGTCTCCAGCCCGCTCCAGTCGCGCCACTTGTCCGGGTAGCCGATCTTGGGCTTGAAGGTGGCCCACTTCTCCATTGCCTTCTGCTTGGTCTCCTCGCCCATCCACTCGAGGTTCTCGATGCGGACCTTCAGTGCATCGCTCAGGTTCTTCACCAGCTCGTCCATGCGCGTCTTCGATTCCGGCGGGAACGCGACCTGCACGTACAGCTGGCCGAGCGTCTCGCCGACCTGCGAATTGATGGTGCCCAGGGTGCGTTTCCACTCCGGCTCGATTTCCTGCTGGCCGCGCAGGGTCTTGCCGTAGAAGTCGTAGTTGGCCTGCACGAAGTCGTCCGACAGGAACGGCGAGGCGCGGTCGACGGTGCGGAAGCGCAGGTAGGCCTTCCAGGTGTCGACCGGCACGTCGGCGAGCATGGCATCGACTTCCCGGTGGAACTCCGGAATCGCCAGCGAGAACATCTCCGGGGTGTCGATTCCCTGGGACTCGAAGAACCGCGTCCACGGGAAGTTCGGGGTGAGCGCGTCGGCCTCGGCCGGGGTCACCGGGTTGTAGCGCAGCTCGGCGTCGCGGGCGAGCTCGACCCGCGCCCTGGACTTGTCGGCCAGGCGCGTCTCGAAGGCGACGATCGCCTCCGCCTGCGCCGCGGCATCGTCGGCGGTCACGCCGGACAGCGTAAGCACCCGCGCCGCGTGCTCCTGGTAGGCGGCCAGCTTGTCCTTGTGGCCGTCCTCGAAGTAGTAGGTCTTGTCCGGCAGGCCCAGGCCGCCCTGCATCGCGTAGGCGATGTTGACCTTCGAATCCTTGAAGTCCGGGCTGGCACCGAAGCCGAACAGGACGTTCTCGCCGGCGGCGGCGCTGTCGCGCAGATAACCGGCGACGGCCTCGGGGCTGTCGAGCGCATCGATGCGGTCCAGGCGCTCGCGGAGCGGCGCGATGCCCTGTTCCTCGATGCGTGCACGGTCCATGCCGGTGGCCCAGAAATCGCCGGCGATCTTTTCCACGCCGGCGGCGCCTTCGTCCGCGGCGGCCTGTTCGGCGAGCTGGCGCTGTATCGCAAGGGTGCGCTCGCCCAGCATCTCGAACGAACCCCACGAGGTGCGGTCGCCGGGGATGTCGTTGGCGGCCAGCCACTTGCCGTTGGCATGCGCGTTGAAGTCCTGGCAGGCGCCGATCGCCTGGTCCAGGTCGTTGCCCTGGAAGCGGTTGACCGGCGGCAGCGCGCTTTCGTCGAGCGTCAGCACGGGCGCCTGTGTGTCGGCGGCGGCCGTGGCGTCGTCGGGGGCCTCGCGGTTGCAGGCGGACAGCGCCAGCGTGACCGCCAGCGACAGGAGAAGGACTTTGGGCTTGGATCTGATCACATGCACGCTCCGCCCCGGCGGGGCATCTGGTGGTTCGGAGGGACCGCCCCGGTCGGGGCATCGGACCACTCTACGCGTCAGGCTCCCGCGCCCGGGGGTGTCGAAGGTCATGGATCGCCGGCGCGCCGGGGTGACGTGGTGCTCCACGCCGTGTCTGGAGTCGCTTCGTAGCGGCCTGCCCGGAGATCCGCCTCGCACCGTCATCCCGGCCTGCGCCGGGATGACGGGTGTCTCCAGCGGTCTGCCGGTCTGCGGAAGTGCCGCGGCTGACCGGCATTGCCGGCGTCCCTGCGCCTCCGATCGCCGGCAGCCGCGGATTCGCCGGCCTCAGCGCAGCAGCAGCACCGGGACCAGACAGCTGCGGATCATGGCGGTGGTGGTGCTGCCGACGATCAGCCGGCGGATCTTCGAGTGCCCGTAGGCGCCCATCACCAGCAGGTCGATGCCGTGCTTGCGCACGTGGTTGCCGATGACCGACTCGGCGTCGCCGGCGGCGATCGAGGCATGCACCTGGAAACCGGCCTCCGCCAGCACGCCGCTGGCCCAGGCCTGCGCCTCGCGCAGCGCGTCGTTGCCTTCGCCGGCGCTGACCAGGTGGCAGGGCAGGTCGCGGAACAGCGGACTGCGCGCGACCATCTGCACGCACTTGCGCGTGGTCGGGCTGCCGTCGAAGGCGATCGCGAAGCGCGCGACCGGGCGGAACGCGCGCGAGGCGACCAGCAGCGGACGATGCACCGCCCGCGCCACCCGCTCCAGATTGGCGCCCAGGTGGCCCTTGTCGAAATCGGCCGACTCGCCGCGCTTGCCGAGCACCAGCAGCCGCACGCCGGCTTCGAGCCCGGCCAGGGTCTCGGCCAGGCTGCCGTGGCGCTGCAGACTGTCGGCATCGCCGGCGCCGGCCTCGGCCGCGCGCGTGCGGGCCCGCGCCAGCAGCAGGCGGCCACGTTCGGTCGACAGGCGGCTGCGCTTCTCGTCGAGTTCGGCCAGCTCCTGCAGCAGTTCGGCCTGCGCCTCCAGGCCGATGTTGCCGCTGTAGTCGGCCGCGGCGGTCGGATGCGCCTCGCGGTCGAGCACGTGCAGGAACTGCAGCGGCGCGCCGAGCCGCTGGGCGGCCCAGGCGGCGTGGTCGGCGACGCTGTCGGCGTAGACCGAGGCATCGACGCAGGCCAGCACCTTGCCGTCGACGGGGATTTCATAGCTGTTCGCGCTCATCTCCGATTCCTCTCCTCAGTGTTCCTCAGTGTCCGCCCATCAGGTGCTCGGCGCCGGGCTTGTCGTGCACGCCCAGCCGGTCGACCAGTGTACGGCTGGCCTCGTCCATGCCCACCAGCTCGACCTCGGTGCCCTCGCGGCGGAACTTGAGCACCACCTTGTCCAGCGCCCCGACCGCGCTCAGGTCCCAGAAGTGTGCATCGGACACGTCGATGCGGACGCGATCCAGCACCTCGCCGAAGTCGAACGAAGCGATGAAGCTCTCCGCCGAGGCGAAGAATACCTGCCCGGTCACGGTGTAGTGCCGCGCCGCGCCGTCCTCGGCCGAGACCGAGCCGACGTGCAACACCTGGCCGACCTTGCGGGCGAAGAACAGCGCCGACAGCAGCACGCCGGTCAGCACGCCCTTGGCCAGGTCGTGGGTCAGCACCGTGACCACCACGGTGGCGATCATCACCAGGCTGGAGGTCTTCGGATGGGTACGCAGGTTGGCGACCGAGCGCCAGTTGAAGGTACCGATCGACACCATGATCATCACCGCCACCAGTGCCGCCATCGGGATCATGCCCACCCAGTCGCTGGCGAACACCACCATCAGCAGCAGGAACACGCCCGCGGTCAGGGTCGACAGGCGGCCGCGGCCGCCGGATTTCACGTTGATCACCGACTGCCCGATCATCGCGCAGCCGGCCATGCCGCCGAGGAAACCCGCGGCGATGTTGGCCACGCCCTGGCCCTTGGCCTCGCGGTGCTTGTCGCTGGGCGAGTCGGTCAGGTCGTCGACGATGCTCGCGGTGAGGAAGGACTCCAGCAGGCCGACGACCATCAGCGTCAGCGAGACCGGCAGGACGATCCGCAGCGTGTCCAGGTTCCACGGCACATCGGGCAGCAGGAATACCGGCAGGCTGTCGGGCAGCTCGCCCTTGTCGCCGACGGTGGGCACCTCGATGCCGAACAGCAGCGCCGCCGCGGTCAGCAGCACGATCGCCACCAGCGGCGACGGGATCGCGCGGGTGAGCTGCGGCAGCCCATAGATGATCCCCAGGCCGATCGCGACCATCGGATACACCATCCACGGCACCGCGATCAGCTCCGGGACCTGCGCCAGGAAGATCAGGATCGCCAGCGCGTTGACGAAGCCGGTGATTACCGAGCGCGAGACGAAGCGCATCAGGTCGGCCAGGCGCAGGTAGCCGGCGGCGATCTGCAGCACGCCGGTGAGGACGGTCGCCACCAGCAGGTACTGCAGGCCGTGGTCGCGCACCAGGCCGACCATCAGCAGCGCCATCGCGCCGGTGGCGGCGGAGATCATGCCCGGGCGGCCGCCGGTGAAGGCGATCACCACGGCGATGCAGAACGAGGCGTACAGCCCGACCTTGGGATCGACGCCGGCGATGATCGAGAAGGCGATGGCCTCGGGGATCAGCGCCAGCGCGACCACCAGGCCGGCAAGCAGATCGGCGCGGACGTTCGGAAACCATTCCGCGCGCAGGTTGGAAAATGTCATGGGGGGCAGGATCCTGGGCCGCGGCCGTGGGTACGGGCGGTCGATGGGAGACGGTCGGGGAGGCGGAGCGGAACGCCGGCGGTGCGCGCGGCGGATACCAGGACGCTAAGGTGGCGTCGTCCGGGCAGCTGCGGACATCACGCCCGACACGGAGCGGTTGTCGCGCGGGGCGGTCCTGCCGGGTGCGAAGATCGACGGTTGCTGCATCGCAACATGGTAACAGGTTCGACCCGTTGCCGGACGTCGCCTTCGACCGCCACGGCTCAGCGCCTGTGCGTGGTCGCCGTCAGCGACAGCAGCAGGAAACCGCCGACGATGCCGACGTTTTTCATGAAGTGCAGCAGCTGGGCATCGCGGTCGACGCCGGACACCGACCAGAAGGGATGCGCCAGCACCGCGTCGACGGCCATCAGCAGCGCCGCGGCCAGCGCCGTCCAGCGCAGCTTCCAGCCGAATGCGATCAGCAGCCCCAGCAGCAGTTCCGCGGTGCTGAAGGTCAGGGTGGCGCCGCTGGTCGACGCGCCCTGCCAGGCGCCCCACAGGCGCCAGCCGCCCATCACGACGAACACGCCGGCCAGCAGCAGCCGCGGCAGTACGATTGCGGGATTATCCTGGCGCATGCGGGCGATCTCCGGTGTTGTGGACTCCGGCAACATCGTGTCACAGACGCGTGCCGATCTCACCGGGCGGACCTAGGCGGTCGCGGCATCCGCTGCGCGTTGGCTGCGGTCGCGGCCCTCGTGCTTGCCGCGATACAGGGCGGCGTCGGCACGCTGCACCAGGTCGACCGGGCCGGACTCGCGCTTCGGATCGAACGTGGCCATGCCGATGGTGAGGGTGATCCAGGGCGCGATCTCGGAACCGAGGTGCGGGATCCCCAGTGCGCGGACATCGCGGATGATCGCCTCGGCGAGGGCGGCGGCGGCGGCGGCCGAGGTCTCGGGCAGGATCGCCGTCAGCTCGTCGCCGCCGTAGCGCGCGGCGAGGTCGCGCGGACGGCGTGCGTGCACGCCGATCACATTGGCGATCCGGCGCAGGACATCGTCGCCGGCCTGGTGGCCGTAGCGGTCGTTGTAGTGCTTGAAGTGATCGACATCGACCAGCAGCAGCGACAGCTGCCGGCCGGAGCGCTGTGCCGCCTTCAGTTCGCGCGTCAGCGTGAGGTCGAACATGCGGCGGTTGGCCAGGCGGGTCAAAGCGTCCGAATGCGCCAGGCGCTGCGACTGCCGCAGGCGCGACAGCGTCCACACCAAGTAGCCGGCCGCCAACACCGCCAGCGTCGGCGTCGGCTGGAACCAGTAGCGGCCGTAGCGCAGCAGCAGCGCGCAGCAGAGCAGCGTCGCGGCGGCGGCCAGAACGGAGACGATCCACGGCCGCCTCCACGGGCTGCGTTCGCTGTACAGCGCCAGCGGCAGCAGCGCGAGCGCGATCGACAGCAACCACTGCCGTAGCCCGGAGAGCGGAATGATCGCCTGCCCGGTGGTCAGCGCGTTGAGCACGTTGGCGTGGTACTCGGTGGCCGAGAGCCGCGGGCCGCCGCCGGTCAGCGGCGTCAGCAGGCCCTGGTCGATGCCGGCGGCGGTCACGCCCACCAGGATCCAGCGATCGCGCAACAGCGCGTCGTCGACCGCGCCGTCGAGCACGTCTAGGTAGGACGCCTGCGCGAATGCACCGTGCGGGACGAACGGGACCATGATGTGATGGTCGCGCACCCACTGATAGGGCGCGGCATGCTGCCGTCGCGGATTGCGCAATCCCGGCAGCGCGCGGTCGGCGTCGGTTCCGGCACGCGTATCCAGCAGTGCCACTGCCAGCGAGGGCCAGTGCGCCGAGCCCAGCCCGGCGCGGAGATAGGTGTGGCGCGCGATGCCGTCATGATCGATCTTCGCGTCCACGTGGCCGAGCCCGGCGGCGGCCTCGATCAACGGGGGCATCGGCATCACCTCGATCAGCATGCCGCCCGGTTCGGCGGGTTCGGCCATGACCGGCAGGACGGTGTTGCCGCTTTCGGCGAGTGCCAGGGCGAGCAGGGCATCGCCGGCGGGATCGTCGCGGGCCGGTTCGGCGAATACGACGTTCAGGGCGATTCCGCGCGCTCCGGCTCGCTGCAGGCGGTCGACGAGCTCGGCATGGACGCCGCGCGACCACGGCCAGCGCCCGAGTTCGGACAGGCTGCGCTCGTCGATCGCCACGATCACGATGCGCTCGTCCGCCGGCTGCTCGAAACGCGACAGCAGGGTGTCGTAGACCCAGGTGTCGACGCGCCAGGTCAGTTGCTGCGACAGCAGCGCGCCGACGCACAGCACGGCGAGCAGGCCGATCAGCAGACGCGCCGCCAGATCGCGTTGGCGCCCGACGCGCATGCTCAGAGCACCAGCAGCAACAGGCCGGCGGCGCCCAGCGCGATCCGGCACGGCAGGCATCCGACCTTGACGCTCTGGGTGGGGCCGAACGGATGCGCGTAGCCATCGCTGTCGATGAGCCGGGTGCGCATGTACCAGGTGCCGGACCGCAGTTCCGGCAGCGCGATCTGGTTCTCGTCCAGGGTGCGTTCGAGTTCGATCCGCGCGAAGTCGGCATCGCGGGACAACTGGAAGTGATAGCGCTGGTCGTCGCCACCGGCGGGCCAGCGGACGTGCAGGTCGCGCCTGCCGCGTTCGACGTCGTCGGCGCCGATCGCCGGCCCCGGCTCCGCTCCGCGCAGGACGAAGCGCACCGGATCGCCGAACGGGCCGTGCTTGCCGGAGGCGTCGGTCGCGCCGACGCGCCAGTAGTACTCGCCCGGCGGCAGCGCGTCCGGCGCGCGATGCTCGTTGCGGCGCAGCCGGTCCAGATCGACCAGGGGGGCGGCGAACGCCGGGTCGCGGTCGACCTGCAGCCGGTAGCGCACGCCGTCGTCCGCGCTCAGGGTCCAGCGGAAGCGCGGGCGCGGACCGGCGGTGCTGCCGTCCTGGATCGGCGCGATCGCGAACGGCGGCGCCGGTTGCGCGGCGATGCGGAAGCCACGGACGGCGTCGCGGCCTTCCAGGCCCCGCGCATCGACCGCCCGCACCCGGGCGTGGAAATCGCCGTCGCCGGGCACCGCCACCTCGGCGCGGGGCGCATCGACCAGCGTGTCCTGCAGCAGCGTCAGGAACTCCGGATCGGCACCGACCTGGAGGCGGTAACCGACGGCGCCGTCGACCACCGGCCAGTCGACGGCGGCCGGCATTCGCTGCAACTCGTCGGGCCAGCCCGACAGGTCGGGTGCCGGCAGCAGCGGACTGGCCGGCAGCGGACGGTTGCCCTGGCCGCTCAGGGTGCCCTGGCCGGCATCGAGTTCCACGCCGCGCCCGCCGCCGCTGACCCGCACGCGCCCGTCCAGCACCTCGGAGCGGGTATGCGAGGCATCGCGGCCGATGCGGAATTCGGTGCCGCGCACGGTGGCCATGGTGCCGGGGGTGTCGACGACGAACTGCGAGGCCGGCCCGCGCGCGCGTTCGACCGAGTTGGTGGTGCGGCCGCGGATCAGCCGCATCCGGCTGTCGACCATGCCGGTGGCGCCATAGGCGCTGAGCTTGTCGAGGTGCAGTTCGCTATCGCCATGCAACAGCAGGCGCGAGCCGTCGGCGAAGTGCAGGGTGAGGTTGGCGTCCGCCGCCGTGCGCAGCACGGTGTCGGCCCCGAACCGCATGTCCGGCGCGATCGGCGAGGCCTCGTCGGGAGCGTCCGCGGGCGCGGCCGTCGCTTCGCCGTGGAGCGCGACGACGGTTGCCTTCGCCGGCTGCACGCGCAGCCAGGCCACCGGGATCCGCAGCTGCGTGCCCGGCGCCATTTGCCATGGATCCTCGACATCGTTGTGCGCCTGCAGACGTTGCCAGCGCACGTCGTGTCGCAGGTAGGTCCGGCTCAGGTCCCAGATCGTGTCTCCGGGGCGGACCCGATAACGCCATTCCTGCGCCGATGCGGCGGTGCTGCCGAGCAAGGCCAGCAGCATCGGCAACAGCCAGACGAGCCGGATAACCGGCGTCGGCGCTGCCCGGCGGGCTCCGTGGCCGTCTGTTGGCGGGGGATTGCGGAGGCTAAGCTTCAAATGCCGACGCCGGTACTTGCACGGCGGCCATTGTAGTGGATGAATGCGCCCGGCCGGATGCGGCCATGAGCGCCGCCGGCACGGTTCGGGCGGCCCATGAGCGCAGGCTCCGTCGGCCGTTGCGGCCGCGGAGAGGACCGGTCGTCGTCAGCGCGGCAGGCGCAACCGGATGCGATGGAAATCGCCGGGGGCGCCGGCGTTGCGGACGAAATAGAGCTCGCGGCGGTCCCACAGCATGGTCGGGTGATATTCGTCCGCCGCGCTGTTGATGCACGGGCCGAGGTTGCGCGCGGTGGCGTAGCCGTCCGGCCCGAGGTGGCTGACGTACAGGTCGCCCCAACCATGGCCGAGGTCGGGAAGGCCGTCGTCGGGCCGGTCCAGGCGCGCGAACAGCAGGGTGCGGCCATCGGGCGAGATTTCCGGGTTGTACTCCCAGCGTTCGGGCGTGTTGACACCGGGGTCGAGCCTGGCCGGCGGCGCGAAGCTGCCGTCCGCACGGCGCTCGCTGCGCCAGATGTCGACGTCCCCGAGCGGTACCGGTGCGTCGACGCGGGCGAAGTACAGGTTGCCGTGCCGGTCGATGCTCGGATACAGCTCGTCCTGGCCCTCGGCGTTGACCTCGTGTCCGAGGTGGACCGGGTCGCCCCAGCCGTGGGCGGTGCGCCGGACCATCCACAGGTCCATGTCGCCGCGCTCGACGCCGTCGTGCGGGCGCATCGACGAGAAGTAAAGCGTGCGCCCGTCGGGCGAGACGAACGGATCCATGTCGGCGTGCAGGCCGGAGAACGGCGCGACCACCGGCTGGCTCCAGCGGTCCCGGGGCAGGCGGTAGGCGGTCATGATCACCGCGCGTTCGCGCGTGCCGGGCCACCAGCCCTTGCTGGTCGACCAGTAGGCGCGCAAGCGGTTCGGGGTGAAGCTGATGCGCCACTGCCAGTCCGCGTCGCTGATGATGCCGGGGGCGAACACTTCCACTGCCGGGCATTGCCGTGGATCGGCGGCGGCCGGAGGCGCCGCGGCGGAAGGACGGACGGTGCAGGCGAGCAGGGCGATCGCCAGGGCGGGAACGAGCAGGCAGGCGTGCATGCGGAATTCCTCGGGGCTAAACCGGGATCGAACATCCCCCCGTACGCGGGCCGCGGCCATCGCGCCGGGACCAACCGCATGCAGGCGGTGACGAACGGTCACCGGGCGGTTGCAAGCGCCCGCGGCCGGTCGCAGCATGCGGTGGATGCGCGGGAACACGCTCAAGCTCCTGATGGCGGTGGTCGGCTGGTGGACGCTGTACGGCCTGCTGCTGGCCGGACAGTTGCTGGGCATGGAAGGCCCCGACGGCGGCGTCATGCCGGCCGCGCACGCCCTGCGGCTGGGCCTGGCATCGGGGCTGATGTGGATTCCGCTGACCTGGCTGCTGCTGTGGTGGGTGCGGCGCTGGCCGATCGAGCGCGGCAGGTTGTCGCGCTCGATCGCGGCCACGACCGCGATGGTGCTGCTGATGGTGGTGCTGCGTGCGGCCGCGGTGGCGGTGTTGAATCCATGGATCGGCTGGTATCAGCAATTGCCTGCGGTACCGGCGCTGCTGTGGACCAGCTTCGGCAACAACTTCCTGCTGCTGTGGCTGATGGTCGGTGTCGCCCACGTCTGGCTGTACGCGCACCGGGCGCAGGCGCGCGAGCGCGAGGCGGTGCAGTTGCAGGCGCGGCTCACCGAGACCCGCCTCGATGCGCTGCGCGCGCAACTCAATCCGCACTTCATGTTCAACGCGCTCAACTCGATCGCCGAGATGGTGCACCGTGACGCCGACGCCGCCGACCGCATGCTGGTCGGCCTGGGCGAACTGCTGCGCAGCAGCCTCGACCACCAGCGCTCGCAGCTGGTGCCGCTGCATGAGGAACTGCGGTTGCTGCGGCATTACCTCGAGATCGAGAAGGTCCGGCTGGGTGAGCGGCTGCGGCTGGAATGGCAGGTCGAACCGGGGCTGGATCACCTGCCGGTGCCGCCGCTGCTGTTGCAGCCGTTGGCGGAGAACGCGATCCTGCATGCGATCGCCGAGAAGAGCGCACCGGGTCTGTTGCGGATCGTCGTCCGGCGCGAGGGCGGACGGCTGTGGCTGGAAGTCGGCGACGACGGCGGCGTCGGTGATGGTGCGGCGACTGCCCGGCACGGTACCGGGCTGCGCAACATCCGTTCGCGGCTGAACTACCTGTTCGGCGACCGGCACGGCTTCGAGATCGGTCCAGGTGATGCCGGCGGCACCATCGTGCGGCTGTGGCTGCCGTGCCCGCCCGAGGAGATGGCGGCATGAACCGGCGCCTGCGCGCGGCCATCGTCGACGACGAGCCGCTGGCGCGGGCGCGGCTGTCGCGGCTGCTGCTGGCAGAGGGCGACGTCGATGTCATCGCCGAGTACGGCGACGGCGTGCAGGCCGCCGCCGGGCTGGCGGAGGCCGCGGTCGACGTCGTCTTCCTCGACGTGCGCATGCCGCATGCCGATGGTTTCGCGATGCTCGAGCGGTTGCCGCCGGCGCGGCGGCCACTGGTGGTTTTCGTCACTGCGTACTCGGCGCATGCGCTGAGAGCGTTCGACGCCTCCGCCGTCGACTACCTGGTCAAGCCGGTGGCGCCGGCGCGGCTGCGCGAGTCGGTGGCGCGGGTGCGGCGGCGGCTGGCGGCGGAGGCGGCCGTCGCGCCGGCGGCATCCGCGGACTATCCGGAACGCCTGGCGGTGCCGGACGGCCAGCGGCTGCGCATGATCAGCGTCGCCGACATCGAGTACGTGCTGGCGCAGGGCAATTACCTGGAGCTGCATCTCGGCGAGCGCACGCTGCTGCTGCGCGAGACCATGGCAGGCTTCGTCCGGCGCCTGGACCCGCAGCGGTTCGTGCGCATCCACCGTTCGCGCATCGTACGCATCGACCTGATCGACCAGATCGAATCTTACGGCGCCGCGCAGTACTGGCTGCGGCTGCGCAACGGCACCTGCATGACCTCCGGACGCAGCTATCGCGAGCCGCTGCGCCGTGCGCTGGGCATCGCGCGCGACCCGGGTTCCCGGGATGAGGACGTGCGGCATACCCGGTGATCCGGGCGCAACGCAGGGCAAGGGTGAAGTGCAATCGCAATTGTGGGAGGGGGGGGGGGGGGGGGGGGGGGAGGGAAAGAGGGAACAGGAGGGCACGTTCCCGCTGCCCGAGGCGCAGCTCGACCGCTTCCTGATGT